>NZ_JACJSV010000006.1 GCF_014698335.1 Microcystis viridis FACHB-1342
ACCATCCCTAGGGTAAACCACCACCGGACCGCTCACCCCGGAAGGGAGTGGATAAACATTAACTCTGCGACTTTCCCAGATAATCCCTAGAACCAATAAACCGAAAATACCCCCCGCACCATAGAAACCATAGCGCAAAAGTCTCGCCCACAGGGGAGGGGGACAGTAATAGGAGATGGTGACACAATTAGCTAAGTCTGGGGGGGCCAGGGTAAAAGTATCCCCATGACGCAGGGAAACGCTTTTCAGACGACGTTTACCCATATAAACCCCGTTGGTGGAGTTTTCATCTGTGAGCAGGAAATGATGGGGATTTTTCGGATCCCGCTGCAGGGAACAGTGAATCTGACTAACCACATTATTACGGATAGTAATATCACAGGAACTGGAACTACGGCCCAACAAATAGCGATCGCCAATGAGGGGATATTTGCTTTCCCCGCTGCCATTCTCGTTTTTAAGGCGTAATTCGGGAACTCTCGCCCCTTTTTTGAGATTTACCGCCTGAAAATTTACCTTTCCTTGCAATTTCTGCACGGCAACGGTGACAAGTTGACTAATTTGGGTTTTCGGCGACTGGTTAGACATAGTTTTTATCAGCTTCTGAAGGCAATAGGGGAAGCGGGGAAGTGGGGAATTTCAACTAAAACCCTAACACCCTAACACCCCAATTCATCCCCAATATCCCTAAATTGACATTTTAGCCTCTAAAGCTTTGAGGTATTCCGTATTGACTCCCGACTCGCGAATCAGAGCAATTTTACCGGTACGGGCCACCTCGCGAACGCCAAATTTATTCAGCATTTGCATAATCGCCACCATTTTACCCGGATCCCCCACCACTTCGATGGTCAGGGTTTCCTCAGAAATATCCACAATTCGCGCTCGGAATACCTGCGCTAATTCGATCACTTCTGCTCGGCGCTCGGCGGTAGCATTAACTTTAATCAGCATTAATTCCCTTTCCACGCAAGGGGTTTGGGTGATATCCTGCACCTTGAGGACGTTAATTAATTTGTAAAGTTGTTTGGTTAACTGTTCGATGCTGTCCTCGTCCCCTGGCACTACCATCGTAATGCGAGAAACTCCCATTTGTTCAGCAGGACCGACGGCTAGACTTTCAATATTAAAGCCGCGACGGGCGAATAATCCAGCAATACGGGTTAAAACTCCCGCTTCATCTTCAACTAATACGGATAATGTGTGTTTCATGGCGATCTAAGTAGGTAGGCGTTAAAAGTTGTCAGACACCCCCCTTATCAAGGGGGGCAGGGGGGATCAGCACCCCCCTTATCAAGGGGGGCAGGGGGGATCAGCACCCCCCTTATCAAGGGGGGCAGGGGGGATCGAACCTAAAATCCATTTTTAATTTAATTATAAACAGCTACTTATCTACACAACCTATATTTAACTATTGTAAGACAGGAGGCAAGGCCAGAACAGTTTGTTTTCGCCTCACGACGATAAGAAATTTTAACAGATAAAACCCCCTACCAGCATGGCGAGGCAGGGAGCAAAAGCTGACGGCTGACTCATGATTAATTATCGGGATTTTTTGGCGATTGTCCAGAAGGGAAAAGTTTGACTGGGATTGATGATAACTCCCGTGATGCCATGACGAGCAAAAGCATATTCTTTGGTTTGCCAAAGGGGAATATAGGGAACTTCATCGGCGAGAATTTCTTGAATTTTACCAAAAATCTGCTTTCTTTTGGCTGGGTTACTTTCCTGACGGGATTGGGCGATTAATTGATTCATTTCTTGACTATAAAAAAATGAGCCTTGACTTTGTGATCCTCCCTCTTCGCAGCCAGTTTCTGGGGAACCTTTAGCACAATCCAAAAAGGGATAAATATAGTTATCTGCATCCAAAAAATCGGGATACCAATTGGATAGAGCAGTGGTATAAAGTCCCCGGCTAATATTACGGAAAAAGGCTGCTCCTAGGATACTATTGGGTTCAAATTGAATCATATTATCTAAATCCCGTTTTGCTAGAGCTTTCATCACTGCCGCCACGCTGCTGGAAGTTATCGATCCCGAGGAGTGCCAAACTTCTACAATTGCGGGGTTTTCTGGACTATAACCAGCAGTTTTTAGTAATTGTTTGGCTTGTTCTATATTATGGTTGCCATAGCGCTCTTTAAACACCGGTTGTGACTCGGAAAAAGTAGTAGGAATGAGACTAAAAAGAGGGATGCCTTGACCTTGTAAAATGCGATCATTAAGTAAATCTCGATCGACTAGAGAAGCAATTGCTTGTCGCACTAAAATATTATCGGTGGGTTCACTTTTGAGATTGACGCTCATAAAGTTAATTGCTGCCCCAGAAGATTCGATCGCTTGCCATTTTCCCTGGGCTGCTTCTGTGCGTAATTTTCTCACTTGAGGAGGCAGTAAAGATTGATAGGCAATATCCACCGCACCTGTTTGAAAACCGTTAAATAAATTGGCAGGATTCGAGAGATAAATTTGCACATTAACTCCCTTATTTTTGGCCGGTTCTCCCCAATAGCGATCAAAAGCTTCTAAACTAAAAGAATCGCTAGTAACTGCTTTTAATCGATAATGTCCTGTGCCGATAAATTCTTCGGGTTTAAATTTACCTTCGCCAATTTGATAAAATTTGGGTGAAACCGCACAGGCTCCGGGATAAGCTAAAAGAGCGGGAAAGGCGGCAAAAGGTCTGGTTAATTTAATAGTAATTTCGTCCTCTTTGCTGGCGGTGATTTTATCAATTGTATCCCGGAGAAGAAAGGAAGGTTCCCCACCATTTTTGATAAATCTTTCTAGAGAAAACTTCATCGCCTCTGCGTTAAAAACCGTGCCATCATGAAAGATAACTCCTCGACGTACTGGGATAGTATAAGTCAAACCATCGGGGCTAATTTGCGGCAATTCCGTGGCTAGGAGAGGCTTTAAATTAGTGGTTCCTTCGGCGTAGGTGTAGAGAGTTTCACCGAGATTATAAATAATAAAAAGTCCCGCTAACTCATAACTATCGGCAGGATCGATCGAGCGTGGTTTTAGGGTTGTCCCAATTATCAGGCGATCGCTATTCCCCTGGGGTAAATTGGAATTAGTGGACTGACAGCCCACGGTCAGAAGAAGACAGAGGCAAAATAAACTTAAATAGCGGTAAAGTTGGCGTAAAGATCTCATCGAGGGCGATTAACGGCAGCTAGGTATCGATCAATCCTATCATTTTTGAGGATAATCTTTTCTACTAGGTTCTCTTAAGGAACTGGGTTGATTGCCTAATTGGTTGGGTAAAATTCTTCAATAACTGCACTGATTACCCAGACAATTAACCTAAATTTTCTGGTGGAGAATGGCAAAAACTTGATCAATTTGGCCAAGAAGAAGACTCAAGGCAGCAAAGGGGTTAAATGGTTCAGAATAGCTGGAGCTATGGAGGCAGATAAACAGGGGAATGGGTCAGATTTTTAAACCTAGATCAGGTTCCAGCAACGAATTAGAAACTCATCTTCTTTTATCTATCAGCCATTTAGGTTAATCCTGTCCCTTCCAAACAAGCTCGATCGAAAATTGCCCCCGTGGTTACTGCCGAGGCTAAATTAGCACAAAGAAGATTGGCATCAGTAAAATTTGTTCCGCGTAAAATCGCCCCGAAAAAAATTGCTTCCTCTAAATCGGTAGCTGATAGATCTGCCCCGGACAGATTAGCGCTAGTAAAATCCGCTTGGGTTAAAATCGCCCCGACAAAACTCACTCCCCGGCCATCGACACCGCGAAAATCTGCCCCAGACAAATCTAGATGATTAAAAACCGCCCCGGCTAAAAAAGCGCCGGCCAAACTTGCCCCAGTGACGATCGCATCGAGGAGAATTGCCCCGCGTAAATCGGCATTACGAAAATCTGCTCCCCTTAAATTTGCCCCTGTGAGGTCAGCACCGCGTAAATTTGCGCGTAAATTCGCCCCTGCTAGGTCTGCACCCGCTAAATCAGCCCCTGCCAAGTTCATGCCCGCTAAATCTTTTATCTCACCCTGACGAATTGCTAATAAATCAATACTGGGAAAAGTCATGTTCAGCCACGGTTAAATACTGTAAAAATATCTTAGAATATTCGTAAACCTTTGTTAAGAAAGCGCTCCATGTCCCTAGAGCTATTATCCCTAGAAAATATTGAAGAAATCGCCCACCAATACGGATACTGGGCAGTATTTATCGGCATCACCCTGGAAAATACGGGGATTCCCATCCCGGGAGAAACCATCACCATTGTCGGCGGCTTCCTTGCCGGTAGCGGTGATTTAAACTATTGGTTAGTTTTAGTCAGCGCAATTACAGGAGCAGTTTTGGGCGATAATTTTGGCTATTGGCTCGGTCGCGCTGGAGGTTGGCCGTTTTTGTTAAAAGTTGGCAAATTCTTTCGGATTCCGCCTCAAAAACTAGAATTAGCCAAGGATCAATTTAGTAAAAATGCACCCCGGGCGGTCTTTTTCGGTCGCTTCGTGGCTTTGTTAAGAATCTTTGCCGGTCCCATGGCGGGAATTGCCCGAATGCCCTACGGTCGCTTTTTTCTCTGTAATCTGGGTGGGGCGACGGTGTGGGCGACGATTATGGTGACATTGTCTTTCTTTTTAGGCCGTTTGTTCCCCTTGCACCAGTTAGTCAGTTCTATGGCTCGTTTTGGTATCTTGGCTTTAATTATCGTCCTAGCCTGGACAATTATTCACCCCATCCTTGAGTCACGGAAAACGGCGGTTTAAGGCCATGACGGGGAGCTGGTGCGTTTGTTGCGTCGGAATATCGATTGGTTGTGGCAGATTCCCCAACTACCTAGGGTTTGCTGAAAAAGTACTAGGCTGGGGTCAGGAGTCGGTCGTCAGTAGCCGGTCGTCGGGAGGGGAAGTCAGAATAACAGAATGACCTCGCACGTCTGCAAGTGGAACCCTTCCCAATCGAAGAGCGAAAGTGCAAGGGTTTTGAGTCCCCATTCCCATTTCTCAACGTTCGTTTCTGGGACTTTTTTAGCCAAAAAAGTCCCAAAACCATTTTATAGCAAGGCTTAAACTGATATTCAGCCAACCCTATTTAGGGTTGGCTGAATAAATCTAAAAACCTTGTTGGGTAAGACTTTTAGACTTTTTGTCAATCAAAAAGTACCAAATATGGGAGTGATCGGGGGGAAAATTCAGGGACTTTTTCCCTGAAAATTAGGTAATTGACCCCCTCAAAATCGGTAAAACCCTACACCCCACACCCCACACCCTACCCCCACGAAAAACTTTTTGCCGCAAACCCTAAATAGGGTTTGGTTCTGTATTTACCCCCGACACATCGGATATTCACAGGCAATTTACGGGTACAGACGAACGGATATCTTTGCGTCTGTTAGCCTTTTTTCGTCAAAACGATGAAATGTCCGTATCGAGTATCTGGAATCATGTACTCATAGACCTTTTCCCGATCATTTTTATCTTGAATAAATTCATCTACAGCCGTCTTTGGGCCCGAAGAAAAGAAACCGTAGTCATCGACGATGATAATCGCTCCGGGGGGGGTGATCGGGTGGAGAAACTCTAGTACCTGTTTGATTGGTTCGTACAGATCGAAATCCACATAGGCGAAAGAAACCCTCGCTGGTAAATTTTCCCCTCGCTCGAGGATTCGATCAAAAAATCCTTTGTGAATTACATAGCGATGTTCGGGAAAAGAAATCTTCCGTAATCGCTCTAGAACCATTCCCTCACGGCATCGCATTTTTCCCCTATAGGCTTCCATATTCCCCAAATCGAAAATATCGTGGAGCAAGTGATCTTTTTCCGAGGGGGCGGGCAAACCTTGAAAGGAATCGAATAGATGTAAGGTCTTGTCCGTTCCGGCGATTTCATTGGCGATCAGTGCGGAGGTTTCTCCCTGCGCCACACCAAACTCGCACACATCGCCCTCTACCTCCCGACACCAGGCTAAACCCTGCACGAGATAATAGGCCTCTGAAGGAGGCGTGCCGAGCAATGTGGTTAATAGATGCAGACGAAGATCGTTAGGCTCTATTACGGGATCGGACTCGTTGAGCTTTCCCTCGTAGGCCTGTGCCAGATTAGCGAAATTATCGAACCAGATCGGCAGCTCCGATGTGCGGTGGAGCGGTTCATCCTCGAGCGAGGACGAGGTCAGAGCAATGGATTGATCATTCATAGCTGTTACCCATTTAAAATGGGTATTAGGATGTTAGAAAACAAACGCAGATTTATTAATTATCGATAAGAAAGCGGTTATCAGAAATAACCGCTTCTGGAATTTTCCAAGAATCTGTTTAACGTTCCCGGCGCCCGAAGTTTTTGCGCTCACCACCGCCACCACCGCCAAAATTATCTTCTTTGGGACGAGCTTTGTTGACTTTCATCTGTCGTCCCATCCATTCGGCCCCGTCAAGAGTTTCGATCGCTTTTGCTTCTTCCTCATCGGAGGACATTTCCACAAAACCAAAACCGCGCATTTTACCCGTTTCCCGATCTACGGGCAAGTAAACGCGACTAACCGTGCCGTATTCAGCGAATACCTCTTTCAAGTCATCTGTCGTGACGTCATAAACCAGATTACCAACGTAAATCGTCATGGATTGTCTCCCAATATCACAGCCATTTCGAGAAGGAGATCGGACACAACCCAGTCAAGGCCATCAGGGAAAAACCACTTCTGTTTGAAACCAATGCTGCTACCGAACCTAACTACTCTCTCTAAACTAGCATAGCTTATCAGTGATCAGTTATCAGTAGGAGTAGGGAGTATTAAGTGAGCAGTATTATAGGGCGGTTTTCTGCTTTCTTTTCACTGATTACTGATTACTGTTTACTGCTCACTGATTAGGGTAGCCAAGGATATTGACTAAAATCGGGGGGACGTTTTTCGAGGAAAGCCTGTTTACCTTCAGCCCCTTCGGCGGTCATATAGTAGAGTAGAGTGGCATTACCCGCCAACTCCTGTAAACCCGCTTGACCATCACAATCAGCATTAAAAGCCGATTTTAGGCAGCGAATCGCCAAGGGACTTTTTTCGAGAATTTCTAAGGACCATTTAATCCCTTCCTGCTCTAATTCCTCTACCGGGACGACATGGTTAACCAAACCCATTGCTAACGCTTGTTGGGCGTTATACTGCCGACAGAGAAACCAAATCTCGCGAGCTTTTTTCTGACCCACTACCCGGGCCAGATAACTAGAGCCAAAACCGCCGTCAAAACTGCCCACTTTCGGACCGGTCTGGCCAAAAATGGCGTTATCCGCCGCTAAGGTTAAATCACAAACCAAGTGTAAAACATGACCGCCCCCGACCGCATAACCTGCCACCAGCGCGATAACTACCTTGGGGATGGAGCGAATTAATTTCTGTAAATCCAGCACATTGAGCCGGGGTACGCCATCATCGCCAATATAACCCGCCTGACCGCGCACCGTCTGATCGCCGCCGGAACAAAAAGCATATTTGCCATCGCTGTGGGGACCCGCACCCGTGAGCAATACTACCCCAATGCGGGCATCCTCGCGAGCATCACAGAAAGCGTCGTAAAGCTCAAAAACTGTCTTCGGACGGAAGGCATTACGCTTATGGGGTCGATTGATGGTAATTTTGGCGATCCCCCCCCATTTATGGTAAAGAATATCCTCGTAGGTTTTGACGGATTGCCATTCAACGCTCATAGTCTCGGTTATAGGCACAGCTTTTTTACCTTACCTCATTTTGTCCCCCACGTTGAAGCAGGGAGCGCCAGAATAGGGGAATGGATAGTTGACGGACAAGGTTTAAAGCCGATTCCCTTCTTGATATTTTCTGACTATTTATTCAAAATATATTGATCCTAGTCGTGTAGATATCAGCGAGCGACCAGCAATTGCTGACCATAAAACCGAAATCGGTTATTGGGAAAGTGACACAATGATTGGAGGAAATTATCGAGGAATTATCGTTACATATATGGACAAAGCCTCGAAATTTTTAGTAGCAGGATTAGCCAAAAACAAAACCGCATCGGAAATCAACCCTTGTCACAGAAAAACTTTCCCAAGAGATTCACCCTGACCAAAGAAAAACCTTTACTTGTGACAAGGTTAAAGAATTTTGTGGACATCAAGAGTTGAGTCAGAAACTAGGAGCAGATTTTTATTTTGCTACTTCTTATCATTCGTGGGAGAGGGGATTAAACGAGCATACCAATGGACTATTGAGACAATTTTTTGCCAAAAGAACGAATTTGAAAATCCTTAAACCAGAGCAGGTAGAAAGAGCGGTTTCTAGTGGCAGATATAAACAAGCTGCTTATCCTAAATCAGATGGGAAAGATGCTCTTTGGTCTCCTAGTTATTTTGTTTCTTCTGTGGGAGGTGTGCCATTGGCAGTTCTTAAGTGCTATATTAGAGATCAAGAAAAACTGTCGTGAAACGAAGGGGTTTTAAACCCAAATTTTCGCTAATCAGATAGCCATTATCTCAAAAACTATCACCATGACGATCGATCCGCAACAACTCATCGAACTGGCTCTCAAATCGGGAGCAGTGGCAGCCGAAGTTTATCAATCTTCCTCCCTTTCCCATCCCGTTTTTTTTGAGGCTAATCGTCTCAAACAGCTAGAAAGTTCCGAATCTGTGGGAACTGCCTTAAGATTATGGCGCGAGGGTTGTCCGGGGTTAGCGGTGGGTTATGGTGATGTGGAACCGGAAATTTTAGTAGAAACAGCGTTAAATTTATCCTATCTCAATGCCCCCGAAGAAATCGAATTTTCGGCACCACGACAGGCAATTTATGACCCGATTGGCCAGGATGTGGCGGTAGAATCTTTAATCGAGATGGGTAATCAAATGATTGGCCAAATTCGCCAAGTTTATCCTGAGGTTATTTGTAGTGGTGAATGGGAATGTGAACGGGAAATCACCCGTTTAGTTAATTCCCAGGGTTTATATTGTCAATATACCGATACAGCTTTGAGTTATTATCTGGGGATTGAATGGGTGCGGGGGGAGGATTTTCTCGCGGTTTATGATGGGGAATATACTCGCAGTACACCTCATCCCGATACGGTAATTAAACAGTTATTGCAGCGACTACAATGGGCCGCCAATAATGTGGATAGTCCCACAGGTAAATTACCAATTTTATTGACTGCTAATGCAGTTACCCTGTTATGGGGTACGGTGGCGATGGCTTTAAATGGTAAACAGATCTTAGAAAAATCCTCGCCCTGGAGTGATAAAATCGGTCAATTGATTATGTCAGAACAGTTGACTTTATCTCAACAACCGGAGCGAGAACCCTATAGTTGTCCCTTTGATGATGAGGGAACTCCCACCAAATTTTTATCTTTAATTGAACGAGGTAGAGTTAAAGAATTCTATAGCGATCGTACCACGGCCAGACTATTAAAAACTACTCCGACGGGAAACGGTTTTCGTCCCGGGTTAGGGGTTTATCCTATGCCAGATTTAGTTAATCTAATCGTGGCACCGGGAGAGGGAACTTTAGAGGATTTAATCTCGCAAATAGATGAAGGTCTAGTTATTGACCAAATTTTAGGTCATGGGGCCGATATTTCGGGCGATTTTTCTGTCAATATCGATCTGGGTTATCGCATAGAAAAGGGCAAAATCACCGGACGAGTTAAAGATACAATGGTAACGGGAAATGTTTATACTGCTTTGCAGAATTTAATCGCTTTGGGGTCCGATAATCAATGGAATGGCTCCTGTTATACTCCCTCGCTAATCGTTGATAGTTTATCAGTGGTAGGGTAAAAATGTGGCGTTGTCAAATTGAAAGATGCTCCTAATCAGATGGGAACTGAAATTACTATGTGTAGGGCTAATTCATGAATTAGCCCTACAATAGGCGTTGTCAAATTGAAAGATGCTCCGAATCATCTGGGAACTGAAATTAACTCAGCTTACTTTTTGGGGTTAATTTTTTTGGGCTTTATTTGACCTGAAAAGAGGGGGGTCGCAGGCAGGCACGGATTCCCATTATATAAGAAATTATCTGTCAAGTCGCGGGGTTTTGTCAAGCTTTTTTGGAAAAAAAATTAACCGACACTCAAGGGGAGAAAATTATCGGCAGAGATATTATTTAATCTCCCCTTTGAGTAGGTATTTTTCAGCCTGGGATTAACGCTTTAGTTGCCGAGGCACCAAGGCGATTTAATTGGCGATTAATTTGCCATCCGACGAGGGTTAAACCCAACCACTGACTGAAAATTGCCAAAGCGAAAGAGGGAAGTGTAGCGTATTTAGTAGCGGCAATGGGAAGAAAAGTAAAAAACCATAAAAGCGGAGATTGACTGGGATCAACTCGCAGGACAGCGAAACAGAGGAAGGGGAAAATAATCAAAATGCCGATGCTAGTGGCTGCCAGCAAAGCGCGTTTATTTGTGCTGCCTAACATCAATAATTGGGCGATAGCGGCATAGACTAAAATCATGTTCATTGCCAAGAGAAACCCGGCTGCAGTGGCTAGTTTATATTGATGGAGAGGGGCGATAAAAATAGCGGGAAGGATGAATAAAATGGCAATGGCGACGTTAACAGCCATGGCTAGGGTAGAAGGGCTTTTTTCGCCAAAGATTAGAGCTTTCCCCAGACTAATGCCCTTTTTTCCTTGCAGATGACGATAGCGCGCCCAATCTTGGAGAGTTTGACGGGGGGGAGTGAGGGCAAAAAGGATTAACAAGCCAAAAATTGCCACAAAAACGCTAAGAATGACAAAATTATCGAAAAGATAGCTCGGTTCGAGAGTTTGGAAGACAAAACCTAGGCTAATGGCGCTAAAACAGCCCATCATCCAGTAACTTTGGGGTTTACTAACAAGAGTAGCGAGGGGATTATGGAAGCGACGCTGGATAATTCTGGTTAAACCGTAGGTACAGAGGGCGAAATTGAGCAAAATTAAGCCAATACCCATTATAACGGATTGCCAGAGAGATTGACCGTACCAACGCAGATCGAAGATTTGTGAGATTCCTAGATAGCGTACCGCATCGGGGGGGAGAAAGGTAGATTTAACTAGATAGGGAAGGAAAAAACTAGGATTAAAGAGAATTAACCAATCAAAGGGGGTACGGGAACCGCCATAGCCCGATAAAGTAAAAATACTGCTATAAAACACAAAGATTAAGACTGTAGCACTGCCTAACCAGGGTTGAAATCCTCCTAACCATGGCGTGGCTAAAGCGAAACTAAGGGCAGCATGATAGAAAAAGGCACAACTAGCGATCAGAACCGCGTAGAAGGCTAAAATTAACGACAAGGGAATACCTGCTAATAAACCCGCCCCCAAGTGAAAGGGTAAAGCGAGAAGACAGACGAGATAGAGGAGAATGGGAACCCCGAAAATTTTGCCGATAAAAATCGTTTTGGCGGGTTGGGGACTCAGACGGATAAAATTAAGTGTACCTCGGCGCTCTTCCCCAGAAAGGTCCGCGATTAATTGATAGGTTCCCACCACTAAAAGAGCGAAAATGCCGGTAATACTCAGAAAAGTGAAGATATCTAACCACCATAACCGGGAGATAATCATCCATTGACCATTTAAGTCTTGGATACAGTATTTAAGCCCACTATAGGGATAATAGTCGTTGTTATTGGGGGGATTAGCGGTACAGTAACGACTAAATCCCGCTCCTACTGGCAAGAGATTTTGATAGTACAAGTAAACTAATAATTGACCAACAAGGGAGATAATCGAGGCGATCGAGATATTTTTCGGGGTTAATCTTCCTTGCCATTCTCGCATAATTTGCGGGTTGGTTTCCGTAAGGCGATCGATTATTGTCAGTATCATATTTCTGTCCTCTCTACAGCCGTCAACAGGAGCTAATCCTAGATTAACCCGGTAACTTCTCGATCGGTTTGGGGATGAAGAAATCCCTCGATATGCAGCTAAGTAGCTGGTTATAATTAAATTAAAAAGGGATTTTAGGTTCGATCCCTCCTGAAATCCGCTCTTGATCAGGGGGGTGCCGATCCACCCTGCTAAGATAGCGTTGGGCGAGGATGCGAAGTAAGTCCTTGAATTGATCAGAGAAAAGGAGTTTAAAGGATGAAAATGACTTATCTGGAAGCTACTGCCAAATTTTACAGCGAAGTAGCCCAAGCTCCCGAAGTGGGGCTATGTTGTGTTCAAAGCAGTCCTTTGCAACTGCCGGGGTTAAAAATCCCCGCCATTATGCAGGAGATGAACTATGGTTGTGGCACGACGGTGCAGGTTAATGAATTGGGCAATTCTCCCAGGGTTTTGTATGTGGGTGTGGGTGGTGGTTTAGAAGCACTGCAATTCGCCTATTTTTCCCGTCGTCCGGGGGGAGTCATTGCGGTGGATCCAGTGCCGGAAATGCGTTGGGCAGCCCAAAGAAATCTCGGCGAAGCACTGCCAGAAAATCCCTGGTTTAGTCTCGATTTTGTGGAAATTAAAGATGGTTCCGCTTTTGAATTGCCGGTGGAGGATGCCTCCGTCGATGTAGTGGCGCAGAATTGTCTTTTTAATATCTTTAAACCAGCCGATTTACAGTTAGCTTTACGCGAGGCTTTTCGCGTCTTAAAACCGGGAGGACGTTTACTGATGAGTGATCCGATCGCCCCTCGTCCAATTCCTGAACATTTGCAAGAAGATCAGCGTTTAAGGGCTATGTGTCTATCGGGGGCCTTGACCTACGATGATTATATTCAACAGTTGATTGCTGCTGGTTTTGGTCAGGTAGAAATTCGGGCCCGTCGTCCCTATCGTTTACTGGACTGTCAGAGTTATAATTTAGCCAAGCCGCTCCTCTTAGAAAGTTTGGATTCCGTTGCTTTTAAAGTAGCTATTCCCGAAGATGGGGCCTGTATTTTTACCGGCAAAACTGCTATTTATACTGGTACGGAGGCAATTTTTGATGATGGTGCTGGGCATATTTTAGCCAAAGGATTACCAGTGGCCGTCTGTGATAAAACTGCGAGCAACTTAGCTCGTTTGTCTCCCCAAGATATCCTCATCACCGAGTCCACTTGGCACTATAATGGGGGCGGTTGCTGTTAAAAAAGTACGGTCGAGGCAAGTTCGATCCCTCAGTTATCAGTTATCAGTTATCAGTTACCAGTTACCAGTTATCAGTTATCAGTTACCAGTTATCAGTTATCAGATGTGAGTTTTCAGTTCACTGATTACTGTTCACTGTTCACTGGACGGCTACGCCGTGCCTTTGGCAACACTGAAAAAAACTAGCCTTGCACTACCTGTTTAAGGGTGGTAAAGGTTTCTAGGTTGATTAACCCCCGGCGCTGGCCTTTTTGGTTGGAAATGCCCAAAAATACCGATTCTCCCTGTTTGGGATTGCGATCAAATCGGGGTGAAGAATTGATATAAACTAAAGCACTATCGGACTCCATGGCGAATTGACGACTTTCTCGATAGGATTCGGTGACAATACAATCCGCATGACCGCTACTATACTTATTAATCCAAGCGATCGCATCAGTGAGGGTATCCACTAACCTAAAGGCCACCGTTTTTTCTAAATAGGGTCTTTGCCAATCATTATCGGTAGTAATAGTTAAATGTTCGGGAAAATCCGCCGCTAATCGGGTATCTCCCCGCAATTTAAAGCCTTTTTCCTGCAAACTTTTAAACAAACGACTTAAAGTCGAAGAATTGTGATGGGGACTAATTAAAACTTTTTCGATCGCGTTAACCGGATCTGGTATGCTGCCATGACTATCGATAATTACCTGACGAGCTAACTCCAAATCGCCACTAGGAGACCAATACAAATAACAGTTTCCCATGGCCGCACGCAAAACGGGAACCGTAGCCAATTGACTCACGCGACCGATTAAACTAGGGCGACCGTAGGGAATGATCAAATTAACATAATTTTCCTGGGTCAGCAACTCCTCTAGGGAGGGACTAGAATCACAGGGTAAACCACTCACACAATCCACGGGTAAACCCACATCTTCCAATGCTTCTTGGATAATTTCCGTAATCACCTCATCGGAATGACTAGAGGCATTGGAACCGCGAATAATCAAACTATTGCCACTTTTTAGGGAAAATCCCGCCGCTACCATCGCTAATTCCGGAAAACCTTCATAGACGAAGGCAATCACTCCTAAAGGCATCCTTTGGCAATAGGTTTGGGAAGGATTGAGTTGATAGGCTGCGTTAATTACCTGTTGCAGCGGATCCGATGCTTCCGCTAGTTGTTGTAATACCTCCACCGTCGTCTCTAAACGTTCGGGAGTTAACCGTAGCCAGCGAATCATTTGTTCTGAGACAGCCATCTCTCGACTGACTTCTAAATCGAGGGTATTGGCTTCTAAAATACGATCAAAGCCAGTTTTAATGGCATTAGCGATCGCAATTACTCCGCGATTTCTTTCATTGCCATTAAATTGACCTAGAGCCAGAAAAGCATTGTATGCTTGCTTAAAGATCGTCAGGGGGGGGATGGAGGAACTTTCGATCATAGATTCTTGTCTAGCGTCGATAGGCTAACCAAAAGATTAACGCGGGCAAAATAACTAATAGCATAACTAGAATTGCCCCAAAAATCACGCTTACCCCTGGCGGTGATTTTAAAATTAAGGGTAGCCAGACGACCGATAATAACAGAATTATCCCCACCATCAGGGGTAATACCTCTTGTGCAAGGCGCCGATTCGTACTCACCCAACGAAATCCCGTCCAGCGCCAACTGCGTTTATAGGGATAGTGGGGGGCTAATTGTTCGATAATTTGGCCGTTTTCCTGTACCACAAATATCTGTTGACAGCGATCGCAGCCAAAGGCATCGGTCAATAAAATCGGGCATAATGTCCCTTTCCGACGACAGGGACAAGGATAGTCTTGGTGTAGGTCGATTTTGGTATATTTATGCGGTCGCACAAGCTAAATTTTTGTTTATAAACGGTTGTTTTTAGTCGCTCGTGGTCAATAGCTCAGGGATTCAATGGTTGCCCAAAATCCTCAACCCTATTGCTCACGGATAATCCCCATCTTAAGGGATATCCCTAAATTATTCCTACTAATCTTAAGAGCTATTTCAAGATTTTTTCAAGCGGGCAACGCGATTCGAACGCGCGACATTCACCTTGGCAAGGTGACGCTCTACCACTGAGCTATGCCCGCAAGCCGTTTTTTTACACTTCCCTAAGCATCCCAAATCTCAGAGCATTTGTCAACTGGTTTGGAGCATTTTTTTACAATAATTCATCTTCTGGCCAATCCCCCAAACCGGTAATAGCTTCGAGAACCACTTCTATCTTAGCCTGTAGTCGGTTGAACTGATGTTGCAAGCGATCAAAGCACTTGTCAATGGCGGCGAATTTTTCAGTGATAGGGCGTTCCATAGCCTCAAAAGCTGCCGTAATCGGCCCCTCTGGTTCTAAATCTAATTCCAGAGTCTTGATTCTCTCGACAGCGGGGAGTGGGGACAACTAAAACCCTAAATGCTGGGGGAATTTTCTTAGCCTTCCATCAGTGCCTGTGGGGGATTATTTTCCAATAATTCTAGGGGTTTATCTTCATCCCGGGGGCGCAATTGACGCATGAGACTAGCCATTTCTAGGGCAGATAGGCCATAATTCCAGCCCAAATTACTTTTAATCCCGGCCCGTTCGAGGGCCTGTTGTAGAGTATCAGTGGTGAGAATACCGAAGACAACGGGAACACCTGTCTGAAAAGCGGCCGCAGCGATGCCTTTAGCAGCCTCGGCAGCAACGTAGTCAAAATGGGGCGTTTGTCCGCGAATAATTGCCCCTAGACAAATAACGGCATCGTAACGGTGGGAAAGGGCGACTTGACGGGCTACCATTGGCACTTCAAAGCTACCCGGTACCCAGATATAATCCACTTGTGTGCCATCGGGATTAACATCAACCCCGTGACGCTTGAGACAGTCTTGACAGCCTGATAACAGTTTATCAGTGACCAGATCATTAAAACGACCAATCACGATCGCAAAGTGCAAGGACGATATATCCTCGGTAAAATTTCCCTCAAAAACAGTCATAGGTAAAAGGGGTTAGGGGTTGGGGAGAAGTGGGGTGTGGGGTGTGGGGTGTGGGGAGAATACTGACTCCTGACGACTGACTCCTGACGACTGGCTCCTGACTCCTGTCCCCCGTCCCCCTGATCAAGACTAAATCACTAAAAAGTTTAAAATAGCGACGGCAACGACTAAAATCGCCCAAATTGCCGAACCCACATAGAGAAGGGGTTTCGATTGATCCCAGTTTTGGGGGGAAGCATAGGCAACGGGGACACCAATCACCATCAGCAAGGAAAATAAAACTAAGGCAATGAGAAAAAATTGAAAAACAATAGACATGATTGGGTTCTCCTAAAGCAGTTGATCTTTATCTAGATAATTCTCCCAGATTTGATACTTGTATGGAAGAGCCTCGCTTCCACTCAACTTAACTGGACGATCCTTTCTCTAAGTCCTCCCTGAATCAGGGGTTCCCAGGAGATATCCCTGTCAGACTGAATCCACGAGCATTTTAATTTTACTGCCACTGACTATCTAGCCCCAGCGGGGCTGAAAACTTTTTTCCAGTGTCTATCCTTGTCAAAAGCAGCATGGCAAGGGTTAGGTGGGGGAATTGACTCCCTGTAATCCCTTGCCCAGATTACAGTATTTTCGCGTTTTCGCCAAAGCTGCCCTAGAAAGATGTCCAGACTGCTGAACTGCTAAAAGCTAATGGTTAAGCCCCCCAAACGGATGCCAGCGCCAAAAATGACGAACAATACTGCTAGAGTGGTGACGGCGACTATGTGCAGGGCGAGGACATTTAAGTTTTCCTCGCTCAGTTTAGGAATGAGAAAAAAGCGGGAATGAAGGGCCAAGATGAGAGTTAATAACAGTAAAGCTAACTTAATTCCTATATAAACCGATAAAAAACTATCAAATGACCAAAAATCACGAAATCCGGGCAAATAAATCCAAGTCAGTCCCAGGCCTGTTATTACCTGCAACAATAGCGCAGATAACCCAAAACTTTCAAAATATTGCTCAAATTGACGAATTCGGTCTGGTTCTCGGTTTTTGAGGGCCTGGGGTAGAACGGTGACTGCCAACAATAAATGCCCACCGGCCCAGACGGTCGCCCCTAGGGTGTGGAGAATTACTAAAATTTTGAACAACATCGGTTTCTCTCAGTCATGATTTGCTAACTTATAGTTCTTGACCCGGTTATTGCCGAGCATTTAGTAACAATAGATACAGAAAAAATCCCGATAACTTCTCCTTACTAAAAAATATGGATTTAATTTTATGTCATCAAACGGCGGATTTTGACGCTTTGGGGGCAGCGGTGGGTTTATCGTTGCTGAAAGCGGGTAGTCGCATTGTGTTAACGGGGGGAGCGCACCCAACAGTAAGGGAATTTTTAGCCCTGCATCGGGATGAATTCGCTTTAATTGAAATGCGTAGTGTCAATCCGTCCCAGATTCGCTCTTTAATTATCGTTGATAATCAGTGGCGAGAGCGTCTGGGAAAAGCCTCCCAGTGGCTCGATTTAGGGCATTTACAGGCGATCGAATTGTATGATCATCATTTGGATAGTGAAAGTGATATTCATGCCTCTAGCGTCCATTTAGAAGCGGTGGGAGCCACCACGACTTTAATTGTCGAAGCTTTACAAAAAGCCCAGATTAAACCAAACTCGATGGCAGCGACGGTAATGGCACTCGGTATTCACGTTGACACGGGTTCCCTGACTTTTGCCAGTAGTACCCCCAGGGATGCCTATGCTTTGGCTTGGTTAATGACCTGTGCTGCTAACATTAAAACGATCGCCCAATACTGTCAACCGAGTTTTTCCCCGCGCTTACAGGAGTTATTTAGCCTTGCTTGGGAAAATCTAGAGATTAAAACGATCCATGACCGTAAAATCGCCCACGTTCTTCTCCATACTGCCGATTTTATCCCGGGTTTGTCTAGTGTGGCCGAGCGCCTACTGGAATTATCCGATAGTGATGCACTACTTTTCGGCCATAGTTATAGTAAAGACGAGGAAGATAAGTCCCGACAGCGTTTAACTGTGATTGGTCGATCTAGAATCGATGGAGTGAATCTATGTCAGCTTTTTTCCCCCTATAACGGCGGTGGTCATGCTCAGGCCGCTTCGGTGAGTTTTCGCGATGTTCAGCCAGTTCAACAGTTAAACCAACTGCTGGGGGACTTAATTGCTCAAATTCCTCCTTCTCCCACTGCTAGGGATTTAATGTCTTCTCCGGTGCGGACAATTCGTCCCGATACTTCCATATCTCAAGCCGAGCGCATCCTTTTCCGTTACGGCCATTCGGGGTTATCGGTGGTAGATGAGCAGGATCGCTTAGTTGGGGTGATTTCTCGTCGTGACCTCGATTTAGCTCTCCATCACGGCTTTTCTCGCTCTCCTGTGAAGGGATACATGACTTGTAATCCGAAAACTATTACCCCCGACACTTCTCTTCAGGAAATCGAGTCGCTGATGGTAACGTATGATTTAGGGCGTTTACCTGTACTAGAAAACGGGCAGTTAGTCGGTATCGTCACTCGTACAGATGTATTAAGACAGATTCATCAAAATGAGCGGGTGCGTTTTGAAGGGTTTGCTTTGGTTTCCTGTCTTTTACCAGCGATTAAAGAGCGTTTAGAGTCGATTTTATGGTCATTCCTGCAAGCTGCCGCCGCTGCCGCTCAAAAACGCGGTTGGCATCTCTATCTGGTTGGGGGTGCGGTGCGGGATTTATTGTTAGCCACAGAAAGGGATACTTTATTGTTACAGGATATCGATTTAGTGGTGGATGGCTGCCATCGCGCCGCCGGTGTGGGTGCGGGGGTAGAATTGGCTAATTGTTTACAGGAAATTTATCCGAGGGCCCGGTTATCGATTCACGGGGAATTTCAGACGGCGGCTTTGTTATGGCACAAAGATGAGCGTTTTGGCTCGTTATGGGTGGATATCGCCACGGCACGCACGGAATTCTATCCCTATCCTGCCAGTAATCCCCAAGTGGAGGCTAGTTCGATTCGACAGGATTTGTATAGAAGGGATTTTACAATTAATGCTCTGGCAATTCGCCTAACTTCGCCGAAAGAGGGGGAATTACTCGACTTTTTTGGCGGTATGTTGGATTTACGCGCCCAAAATATCCGGGTTTTACACGCTAATAGTTTTATCGAGGATCCGACGCGCATCTATCGAGCGGTGCGTTTTGCCACTCGGTTAGGATTTGTTATTGAACCCTTGACAGAAAACTATATTAGGTATGCGATCGAAAGTGGAGTTTATGAGCGCTCACGGCAACAAAATCAGAATGCACCCGCTTTACAGTCCCGTTTAAAAGCGGAGTTGAATTATATTTTAGAGGCGGATTACTGGGAAAGTGCCTTAGAAAAGTTGGCCGATTTGGGGGCTTTGCACTGTTTACACGGGGATTTAAGTTTAAATCGGGCTTTATGGCGACAATTGCGCTGTCTCAGTCGTTGGTTAGATTGTTTAAGTCTGGAATTGCCGGTGAATGTTTGGTTAATGCGGTTGGAATTATTAATCGCTTCTCTGGCTGTGGGGGAAAGAATAGCGATCGCTAATAATTTACAATTGCCTAAAGATACTGTGGAGCGTTTACAAAAACTAGAAGTTATGGAAAGGGAGATTAGCAATAATTTTGCTTATGATCGACCCGTTAGTCAAATTGTCAGCTTTTTCAATGGTTATCAGGTTCCTAGTTTGTTATTGGTGGCGGTGAGGAGTGAGACTAGGATTCGGGGTTTAATCTGGCAATATTTAACTAAATGGTCGCAGATTGAGGCTCCTATCGACGGCAATGACCTAAAAGCTTTGGGTTATCAACCAGGTCCCGGGTTTAAATCGTTACTTGCGGCAGTATTGGGGGCGACTTTAGATGGAATAGTCAGCAATAAAAGCGAAGCTATGGCTTTTATTGCTAGATTAACTCGGGCTTGCTGAATAAATCTAAAAACCTTATTGGGTAAGACTTTTAGACTTTTTGTCAATCAAAAAGTACCAGTTGTGGGAGAGATAGGGGGAAAATTCTGGGACTTTTTCTCTGAAAATTAGGTAATTGACCAGATGAGAATCGGTAAAACCCTACACCCCACACCCCACACCCTACACCCTGTCCCCACGAAAAACTTTTTGCCGCAGACCCTAACTAAGTCAGCAGATTAGGTATCGGCTGCCCCTTCATTTTCCGAAGATTGTCTTTGATCGCTGGAATAACCGCCTCTACCTCCTCTGGTGGTGGTACGATTAGAGGCAGCCCGGAATTGACGCGCGTAGGCACGGTTGCGTTCAGCTTTTTCTTTTTTCAAATTACGACGTTTAGCCACAAGAATCTCCTTGGGATATTAGATAGACAAGCGGGGAAACGAGCGATCGCTTCCCCTGTTGACAATGAAAAGAAGTTAGGTAATCATAGCCTAGAATGGTTACGATTGGGGATTAGTAGCGACGATCTCGATTGCGATTGCCACCACCGAAGGAAGATTTGGGTTCTCTTTCACGAGCTTGATTGACTTTTAATTCTCGCCCCATCCATTGAGCGCCGTCAAGAGCGGCAATAGCCTTCGTTTCTTCCTCTGGGGTTTCCATTTCCACGAAAGCGAACCCGCGTTTTTTTCCCGTTTCCCGATCCATGGGGAGGTGAACGCGCTTAATTTTACCGTATTCTTTAAAAACCTCAACTACGTCGTCTTGGTCAACCTCGAAGGGGAGATTACCAACATAAATTGACATAAAACCTATCCTTGCACAGATAAAAACAACAGATTTGTAGAGAACGAAGATTTCGGGAACTAGCTGAACCAATACTAAACAGAAACGCTTTGACCATTAATACTGACAACGAGCCGCAGTGCCGACTTTTATTCTCAACTTCCATCCTAGCACATAGCTATTAGCTTTGATCGATGCTGCCGCTCCCGCCACCGGAGCAGATAAACTAGACTAGAATGCTGCCCTATAAAATGCCCTAATTATGAGTTTATCCCCCCATCCGATCGAAACTGCCCTAAAAACCCTGGAAACTAAGGCCGAGGATTCGATTTCTGGGGTGCTTTCCCCACCTGTTGCCGAGAAACGGCAACAAGAGCCGGACTTCCTCCGGCAGTGCGTAGGATGCTCCCAAGAGGGTATCCTCGCCATACCCTCACATCTGGGTACAGTAATATATAGAACTCTATTCTTAAGGCCAGATGAGTGCTTCCTCCTTCGACTATAGAATGATCGATCCCATTTCTGGGCCGATCGATCCCAAAAAACAAGGGACGTTACGCCATTGGGGAAGTCATCCCTATTTTACCCGGCGCGCTTGGAATGTGGTACAGGAATATATTAAGCGTTTTAGTCAGGTGGGAGATGTGGTTTTAGATCCCTTTGGGGGATCGGGAGTGACTGCGGTAGAGGCTCTAGTTTTAAAGCGAAAGGCGATTTACTCGGATATTAACCCGATGGCTGGTTTTATCTGCCGCAATATCGCTGTTAGTCCCGTTAACATCGATGATTTTCGGTCTGCTTTCGATGACATCGCCAGAAATTGTCAGGAAAAGATTGAGGAAGTTTATCGAATGTCTCCAGAAGAAGCGGCGGATTTAGAGATTCCCTATTGGTATCCGCAAGGGGTTCGTTTACCGAAAAATGCGGACGCAGAATCTGTAGAAAATTTGTTTACCAAACGTCAATTATTTTCCCTTTCTCTAATTCTCAACCAGATTGAATTAATCACCGATCCGATCATTAAAGATTTAATGAGGTTTACTTTCTCGGCAACTCTCAATAAAACCAATTTAACCTTTAGTTCCACGAGAGGAAGAATAGAAAGCCGGGGAAATAGCGGAATTATGCACCGTTATCGCTATTGGATTCCTCCTCAAACTATCGATCTTAATGTCTGGGAACAATTCGAGCAGAAATTTAAGGGGACGGCAAAATTCAAGATCGAAACTAATACAGTAATCGGTGATTTTTATCAAGAAAATTTTTCAATTTTTGATTTCTCAGCGACGGACTTAACTGACATATCGTCGGAATCCGTCGATTATATCTATACCGATCCCCCCTACGGACAACATATTGCCTATTTAGATCTCTCGACTATGTGGAATGCTTGGCTAGGATTTGAAGTGAGCGATACCGCAAGAGAATTGGAAGCGATCGAAGGAGGAGATTTAAAGAAATCGAAAGAAACTTACATCAATTTGTTATCGAATTCCATTCGAGAAATGTTTCGAGTTTTGAAATTTGATCGCTGGATGAGTATTGTTTTTGCTCACAAAGATCCTGCCTATTGGGATGCGATCGTTAAATCTGCTCAAGAAGCTGGTTTTGAGTATGTAAATTCCTCTGTACAACATTCTACTACGCCCTCATTACACAAAAAGAAAAATCCTCTGACTGTCCTATCGGGAGAGTTAGTTTTAAACTTTAGAAAAGTGAATAATCCCAAAACAATCGCCATCAGTAAAGTCGGGATCGATATCCTGCAAATTATTAAAGAAGTGGCCGAGATGACAATCGTTAAAAGTTCGGGTGCTTCCACAGAAGATATTTATAATGCGCTCATTCCTAAATTATTGGAAAATGGCTTACTAACCCAAGTCAAGAAACAAATAGATGATATTACTCCTTTGTTAAAAGAGGAATTCAACTTTTCGGAATTAGATCATCTCTGGAGAATTCGTACAAATACGAAAATCGGTTGTTTTATTCCGCTAGAAGATCGAATAAGATTTTATCTCTTGGATTTTCTAACTGCCAAAAAACGACAGGGAAAAGTAGCAACTTTTGATGAAATTATTTTTGCGGTCATGCCTAACCTGATCAACGGGACAACACCAAGCGATCAATCGATTTTAAAGGTTTTAGAAAAGTTAGCTTATTCTCCCGATGGTCGGCACTGGCAACTAGGGCAAGAAGAAGGTCTTCAGCTAACTCTCGATTTAAATATAGAGCCAATTTCTTCCGTTTTAACTGGTTTAGATTTTCCCAAACAAGCAGATAAAATTCCTCACGATCAAATTATCTACGCTCTGGCAAAAATTGCTATTGCTGTCGGATTAAAGCCTTATATTGGCAAAAAAGAACAATCTACAGGTTATTGGAATGGAGAAGCTTTTAAAGATATTTCTCTAGAAAAATTACCGATCGATAAATTAGGAAAGTGGGACAGAGATAAAATACAACAGATCGATCTCATCTGGTTTAATAACTTAGGCGATGCAGTGTTCGCTTTTGAAGTAGAAACCAGTACACCGATCACCACAGGAATCGATCGCTTTATGGAATTACTAAAAATTTATCCAGAACTGGCAGGAAAACTTGTGTTAATTGTTCCACCGAAGCGAGTCAACAAACTGAAAAAAATTCTTAAAGATTCCCACTATATTGGACATCCTCTCTATATGGAGAATAAATTAGTCTATAGTTTTTCTAATCAAATTGCCGAAGTTTACCAGAAACTCTCCTCGTCAACTAAACTAGAATTATCTGCGGTTTTTGCCTCGATCGAGTTCATTTTAAAAAAACCAGAAATCTGATGCAATCAAGATAAGCTGGTTCCCATTGAAAGTTCTAAGTTCGACGAGGTACTCATGCAATAAGCTCCCATTTGATCAGAGGGGACAGGGAGCGATGAACTTGATACAGCAAACCATCTCAGGGAATCGTCACCCCGGAAAGCAAATCGCCCCTGCAACTGTCTCCCCAATTCCCCCTCTTGATAAACTAGACTAGAATGCTGCCCTATAAAATGCCCTAATTATGAGTTTATCCCCCCATCCGATCGAAACTGCCCTAAAAACCCTGGCAGGGAAAGCGGAAAATTCCATCGAAGAAACAACAACCCTAGAAGACTTAGAACAGCTAAGGGTGAATTATCTCGGTAAGAAAGGAGAATTATCGCAGATTTTACGCGAAATGGGCAAATTAAGCCCCGAAGAGAGACCGCGCCTCGGTGCGATCGCTAATGAGGTCAAAGAATTAGTACAATCGCTGCTGGAATCCCGGCGAGAAAGTCTCCAGAATGCCCAAATTAAGGCGAAATTAGCGGCAGAAACCCTCGATGTCACCCTACCTGCTCTTAGCCGTCCTTTAGGGCGAATTCACCCCTTAAATAGCACAGTTGATCGCATGATCGATATTTTCGTCGGTCTGGGTTACACTATCGCCACTGGGCCGCAGGTAGAAAGCGATTATTATAATTTTGAGGCTTTAAATATCCCTGCTGACCATCCGGCCCGGGATATGCAGGATACTTTTTTCTTGAGGGATGGTCGTTTATTGCGGACCCATACCTCCCCGGTGCAGATTCGCTACATGGAAAGTCACGAACCCCCGATTCGGATTGTGGCCCCGGGCCGGGTTTATCGTCGCGATACCGTGGATGCAACCCATTCCGCGGTTTTCCATCAAGTGGAATTATTAGCGGTGGACCGGGGATTAACCTTTACGGATTTGAAAGGAACAATTAAAGAATTTCTTAAGCAAATGTTTGGGGCCGATTTACCGGTTAAATTCCGCGCTTCCTACTTCCCTTTTACTGAACCCTCGGCCGAGGTAGATGTACAGTGGAAAGGCAAATGGTTGGAGGTGATGGGCTGTGGTATGGTGGATCCCAATGTCTTAAAAGCAGTCGGTTATGACCCCCAAATCTATACGGGTTTTGCTGCTGGTTTTGGCGTGGAAAGATTTGCTATGGTATTACATGAGATAGACGATATTCGCCGTTGTTATAATAGTGATATCCGCTTTCTCCGCCAATTTTAGGGGGATAAACCCGATGGTCATGAGTGAAGATTTAACCAAAAAAAGACTCCTATCTGTGGCTTGTCATGCTTCGATCTTTTTGAGTGCTACGCTGGTATCGGTGGGGATTCCCTTAGCTATTTATTTCATTTCTGATGATGGAACGGTGAAGGAAAACGCCAAAGAAGCTTTAAACTTTCACCTGAATATGTGGTTATACTACCTAATTGCTGGGATTCTAATTTGGGTTTTAATCGGTTATTTGCTTTTAGCGATTCTTGGTGTGGTGAACATTGTTCTCCCCATTCTTGCTATCCTGCAAGTCTGGAAAGATGCTTATAAGGTTTTCCGTTATCCTTTTATTTTCCGGGTTCTGTAATTAATTATCGGGGTTGAAACCTGTTCAACCCTTTTTTAGTCCTATTCCCACTAGAAAAATAGCCTCTGGAGTTTATGACTAAAATTGTCATCATCGGTGCGGGGATAGTGGGGGCTACCATTGCCTACGAATTAAGCGCCATCGAAGGATTAGAAATTACCCTCATCGATGAAAAAAAACCGGGACAAGGAGCAACCGGGGCAGCTTTAGGGATTTTAATGGGGATTATCAGCCATAAAACTAAAGGTAGAGCCTGGAAACTGCGGCAAGAAAGTTTAAAACGTTACGAAACCCTCCTTCCTGAGCTAGAATCCCTCACCGGACTGACTATTCCCTGTAACCGTGATGGCATTGTCCTCCTGCGATCGAGTGCCGAAGACGAAGAAAATTGGCGCAAGTTAGCCCAAATACGCCAAGAACAGGGATATTGTCTAGAAATCTGGGATAAAGAGACTTTAAACCAAAAATGTCCCCAAGTGGCCAGCGATCATCTCCAGGGTGCTATCTATTCTCCCAGGGATCATCAAATTAATCCGGCCCTGCTCACGGAGTCTCTCGTCACTGCTGCGGCAAGAAGGGGGGTTAAATGTCAATTTGGGGTAAAAGTTGAAAATTTTGGGAAGACAGAGCTTCATGGCTCTAATTTGAGGCAATGCACCCACGTTTATAGTTTTAATGGTATAGAGGAAAGCGACTTTTTGATTCTTTCTGCGGGAATCGGTTCCACTGCTTTAACTGAAACTCTTACCCATCCAGTGGAGATACGACCGGTTTTAGGGCAAGCTTTACAGATAAAATTGACGCAACCCTTAGAAAGTTCCGATTTTAAGCCGATTTTAACGGGAAATGACCTGCATATTCTGCCTTTGGCCGGAGCAGAATACTGGATTGGAGCAACGGTGGAATTTATGGACGAAAAGGGCGAAATTATCGCCGATACTGCCCTATTAGAACAAGTGTATCAACAGGCGATCACTTTTTGTCCCTCTTTGGCTGCGGGTGCGATCGTGCGTACTTGGTCCGGTAAGCGACCGCGACCGGAGAAAAAATCCGCTCCCATCATCGAATATTTGCCCGGATACGATAACGTTATTCTGGCCACGGGACACTACCGCAACGGGGTTTTATTGGCTCCTGCTACCGCTAAAATCGTCAGGGAAATGTTAAGTGATAAGTTAGGGTTGGCTGAAAAAGTTTGTTGATGGGGTTAGGAGTCGGTCGTCAGTATTCTCCGAGTCAGGGGATTATTTTTATTTATTCTCCCCTCTCCCCTCTCTACAATAATTACTCGCAGCCAGAAATACGTTGGGTTAGTATCATACTTTGTGCTTTTTGTCAAAAAAACTTTTTTTTTGCAATAAAACTACATAAAAAAAAGATCATCGTTGTGGGTGAAATTGACTGATTTACCCGTCTTGATTAGGATCACCTTCTAGGTGTGGCAAGGGTTTCAAGCATTGCTGCCTAAAAAAGCATAAAATAGCCCATTATGAAATTCTATCAAATCGCTGTAACCTTGATAACATCGTTGTTAAATAAAAATCTTTCTCAATTAATTCTTAAGAATTTATAAATATTGCGGAATGTTAATTTAAATATTCTCAAGGTTTTCCAGTCAATAAATAATTTTTGCTTATCTTTGTCGGAAAATAGAACTCTCGCAACAATCCAACATCTACCATTGGGTTAGGAGTCAGTTATCAGTTATCAGTTATCAGTTCACTGAGAAAACTCCCCACACCCTACACCCTAAACCCTACACCCCACACCCCACTTCCACAATTCCCCAATTCCCCACTCCCTGCTATCGGCAGCCGATGACCCTATCTGAACAAGAAAGACAACAACTCTGTGACACTGCTCGGGAAGTGGCGAAACTTTCCTATTCTCCCTATTCCCGTTTTCGGGTGGGGGCGGCGGTCTTGACAGATAAAAAGATTTATGCTGGTACTAATGTGGAGAACGCTAGTTATGGCTTGAGTTTATGCGCGGAAAGGGCAACTTTAGCGCAAATAATCGCAGCGGGCGATCGAGAAGTACGGGCGATCGCTATAGCCTGTATCGATGGGAAGAATGATATTAGTCAGTTAACTCCCTGCGGAGCCTGTCGTCAATGGATAGCCGAATTAGCGCCGCAAGCAGAGATTATTGTCTGTGGAACCCAGCAAAATTATTGTTTTAATCTCTCGGATTTACTGCCTTTTTCCTTTCGTTTTTAACTGTGGGTAAAGTATAGGGTTCAAGGTACTACAACAACGGCTAAGATAACTGGTATAAGAGCCATGATCTGACAAAACATTAGTATCTAGTAAATACTTGAGAGTCATAAATGAACATCTCTCCCCGTTGACTTGTCCCGTAAATTATCAAAAGTATCATCATCAAGACTTGCCAAATCTACCCTTTGCCTAAAATCTTGCAAGGCTGACCAAAAATCATTAACCTCTCTAATTTCTACTAATATCTCTTCATTATCGGGAAAATCAACTTCCTCTAATAACTCAATAATTTTGCCTTTTTTAATTCCTTTAACTAACATAATATCAACTCCTTCTAAATGATCTGTATCGTAGAATTCAACATAGAGAGAATCATCAAAAATAGTTTTTGCTTCCTCAATTGAGACTTCGTGCTTTGATAGATTGCGTTCTGCCTTATTTTTATCCCAGTCAAACTGCATAAAGCCATTATACTGCTACTCACTGAAACTGATGGCACATTTTTGATATGTTTTGTCTATTACTTGAACGGGATATATTCAACTGTATTGAACCATAGATCTGGTTCAGAAGCACAAGTAAATTTCCAGTGGAGCTAAAGCTGACGAATGTTACTAAAATCTCGCTAACTTGAAGATATGCTACTTGTCTTAGGCTGCTTTATCTCCAACAATTAAGGGGCTAATAACTACATTTTATCTCCCCCCGTGGCGACATTTTTAAATCTTTCTTGGGCAGCAGAAAAAGCCTCTTTCATCACCCTTTGAATCCTCTTAGGATCGGGTTTTTTACCCCCCATTAAATCGCCAAAATAGACACAAGCACCCTCTCCTAGGGCCCAGGTATAGGCAGCGGACCAAGAAGCGGCGATCACACTGCCAAAACCGGGGATAAATTTCACCAATTCCCGACCGATGGCCTGGGCCAAAAAGCCGCCAGCGATCGCACTGACGACTCCGCCGGCTTGGGATGGGGTTAAGACTTGACCGTATAATTTGCCTAAAACCCCCACCATTGACACTTGTAGGGCGGTTAAAACGGGCATAGTCGCTAAGGGTAAGGGAATCGCCGCCAAGGTCGCCGCTATGACGGAAAAGGCTAACATATAGCGTCGGGCCACGTCCCGATAGAGATTGCCTAGTTTATTGCTGGTTTCCCGATCTAAAAGTTGGTGGATGGTGTTAGCCTCAGCTTTTGGCAATAAATCGGCTAAATTGTCTCTAAATGCCTCTAAACCGTAAAAAACAGGGTTGTAACCGTCTTCCTCTAGGGTAAAATCTATTAGCACAGAATTGTCATATAAATCCTTAAAAATTTCTTTAATTTCTTGATAGGCGCGATTGATATCCTCGAAATCGGGAGGATAAGGGGGATGATCGGCGATATTAGGAGGATAAAGCTGATGAAGGCAGGTTACAGCCAGTAAACAGGGGATTTTAGGATATTTTTGCCGCAGTTGTTTGGTAATTTCCAGAAGGCTATCGGTGGCAAAATCATCAATTTTTACCGTCACGATAAAAACCTGGGCGCGTCCCGTATTTTCAGCTAAATCTGCCAATAATTCCGCGATTATCGTCTCTGTGTGTTGATAGGCATCTCCTAACCCCACCGTATCGGTAAAAATCAACAGGGGTAAATCTTCTGCGGGGTAGGTGTAGCGCTGGGTGTTTTGGGTGTGGGGACGGAAACCTTGCCCGACGATTTCCGCCGAAACTCCCGTTATTCCCCGAATAATCGAACTTTTTCCCGTTTGCGGTTTACCGATTAACAGCGCCTCGGTGGTGGGTAATTCTTGACGGACTTTTTCTAAAATTTCCGCTACTTGACTATCACTGACACTAAACCACTGGAGGACAGTATTAGTCAACTGGTCGATGGGGAGTCTTTTCATCACTTTCCCCGTGAGACTATTCCAAGTATTGACCAAAGAATCAATGGGCAGTTTATTAGTCATGGGGATTAGAAGGGTTTATGATAACTAAAATAGAGATTTTCAGCCATAGAATCAGACGATGACAAAAGCCGCAATTAGTCCGCAAGATTTATCATGGCCTTTCTGGCCAATTGTACCACTTTATCCCTACGGTCAAAGACGGACAATTCGCCAAGAAGTGGTGAAAGATACGCTCTGGACATTTGAGCAATTGCAGGGTATTTTTTATGTGGTTGTGCCGATTCGCATGACGGTAATTAAGTTAGCATCTGGGGGTTTATTTGTTTATGCACCTGTGGCCCCGACTCCTGAATGTATTCGCTTAATGCGTGAGTTGGAAAGTGAACACGGGGAAGTTAAGTATATTATTTTGCCGACGATTTCTGGGATTGAACATAAGGTTTTTGTGGGTCCTTTTGCTCGTTATTTTCCTAAGGCTATAGTTTATGTTGCTCCTAATCAATGGAGTTTTCCTCTTAATTTACCTTTGAGTTGGTTGGGTTTACCGGCAAAACGAACGGAAATTTTACCTGCTGACTCGACAACTACTCCTTTAGGAAAAGATTTTAGTTATGAAATTTTACCCGCAATTGATCTGAATGTGGGGTACTTCTCGGAAGTGGCTTTTTTTCATCACTACTCTCAAACTCTGCTGCTAACCGATGGCATTATTTCTATCCCAGAAAATCCTCCCGCTATTTTAGAATTAGACCCCTATCCGCTGCTGTTTCACGCTAAAAATACGGCTAAGGATCTGGTGGAGGATACCCCAGAAAATCGCCGTCGGGGTTGGCAAAGAATTTGTCTTTTTGCTCTTTATTTTCAACCTCCTGTTTTAGCTGTTCCCAATTGGATTAAGGTCTTTCTAGATGCTTTTACTGCTAAGGAAAAGAGTAAAAAAGCCTATTTTGGTTTATTCCCTTTTCAATGGGGGGATGATTGGCAAAAGACTTTTTTAAATTTGCGTCGCGAGGGTAGGTTAATAGTCGCGCCAATTTTGCAAACTTTGATTCTTAATCGCAATACTGACGAGGTTAGTCAATGGGTTGATAGAATTGCCCAATGGCCGATTAAACAGGTTATTCCTTGTCATTTTGCTAGTCCAATTCAAGCTGATAGGCAAGAGTTTCAGCAGGCTTTTTCTTTCTTGTCAAAAGATTCTTATTTACCTAAAGATGACTTGGAATGTTTAGAAAGTATTGATAGTTTTTTAGTGCGCTGGCGATTGACTCCTCCTCCTGATAAAAAATTGTAATTTATGGCTAAGAACTGCTATAATATATGCGGTTGTTAGTTGATTGCTAATCAAGGTCATGCAAATTCCCGAAAATCCCAGTAATGATGACATCAGAGCAGCGTTGATTCAATTGCGAGAAGAACTTGGTCAAAAAGTTGACCGCTTAGAATATAAATTTGATGCCTATCAAAAAGGTACAGACGGTATGGTGAGAATGGCTACTACTATCATCATTGCCACCGCTTCTGTGGTGGTTTTATCTAGTCTTAGTCCTGCGGTGACAGCAATTATCACCGCTTTATATTCTGCTAATGCTCATTAATTAATTTATCGCTAAATTCTGGTGCATTAGGCTACCTTTCTTGAATTTTTACCCGTTTGTTTAATTGATTCATAGTCAAGGAAATCACCAGATTAAAGAATAAATAGGTGGCCATAACTACTATTAACATCTCTACAGCTTTTCCTGTCTGATTAGCGATGGTACTAGAGATAGCATAAATATCATTATAACCGATAGCGATCGCTAAACTAGAGTTTTTAACCAGATTTAAACATTCATTAGTTAAAGGAGGAATAATCACCGGCAAAGCTTGGGGAAAAATCACTAATCTCATTACTAATAAAGGTTTTAATCCCAAGGCTTTAGCTGCTTCCCATTGTCCCCGATTAACCGATTGAATCCCTCCCCGTACCGTTTCCGCAATAAAGGCAGCTGTATAAACAGTTAAACCGATTAGGAGAGTAGCAAACTCGGAAGAAAGATGTAAACCGAAGTCAATATTTTGATTAAGAGGATTAACTTGGGGACTTTGCCATTGTAAACCCCAAATTAGGGGAATTATAACTAGGATTAGTAGGCTAGTTAGGCATAAACCAAGTTTATTTTTTATGGATAAAAATAATGAGAAAATTATTCCTAAAGCAATGATAAATAAGGTTAACCATGTCCTGAAACTATTAGCGGGGAAAGGTAAATAGACTCCTGAGTTATTTAAAAATATACTGCCAAAGAACTCTAAAGATTCCTCAATCTTCGGCAGTTTCAGAAACACAGCAAAATACCAAAAAAATAATTGTAATAATAGAGGAGTATTGCGAATAGTTTCCACATAAATTGTTGCTAACTGACGAATTAACCAATTATCCGACAAGCGACCTAACCCGATGACTATTCCCAGACTAATCGCCAAAAATATGCCACTAATCATAATGCGGAGAGAATTAACTAATCCCACCAAAAGAGCGCGAAAATAGGTATCGGTGGGACTGTAGGCAATAGGAGAGTCACCAATCGCAAAAGAGGCTGGTCGGTCAGGATCAAAGAGAAAGCCAAAGCCAAAACTTAAGCGTAGGCGTTGGAAATTAATCACTAAATTGCGACCAAAAAACCAGAAAATTAGGCAGACAATTAGCAGGATAATTACCTGTAGAAAAATCTTCTGAAATCGCTCATCGTACCAAAAAGAATTTTTTTGAGGTAAAGTCATAATGGGTGCATCTCAATTTTGGAGAAATATCTATATTACATTTGGGCGCACGCAGTTCGATAAACTCACTGACCACGATGCGCCCCTACCATTGGCGCGATAATATTATTGTAGGGGCGAATGGCATTCGCCCTCTTTTAATAACTTCTGCTGCTCACCTATATGTGAGAGAAAGTCACAAATATTAAGATGCACCCAGTAATATTTATTGTACAGTCCAGAATTTTTCACAAAAGAAATCGGTGACTTTTGGCCACCGATTAAGAAAATCAAAACATATTTAGATAACTCCGAGACGGGAGAGACCGAGGATGACACCGGCGCCGAGGACATGACCAAAACTGGTAGTACCCAGTAAAGCGCCTAATCCCATACCACCGAATAAAGCGGGGGAAGGTAAAGCAGGACCGACATTTTGTTGTTTAATAGTCGCTTTACCGAAAGCAATAGCGAGAATATTGCAGATAATCATGACAATCGCCACTTTGGGACTCCATTCGCTGGAACCTTGTACGGCGGTGGCGGCCATTAATAGGGTTGAGTACATTGAAATTCTCCTGAACAGGTCGTTTTAAGTTTTTAATCTTAAAGGTAGTTTTCACCCCACATCACGCCCTGTTGCAATACTTAATAATCAAAAGCAGAGGAGTCAACAATACGGCCGATTCGTCTCTACTTATGAACTACTCGCTTAGTACAAATTCAAGTTTAAGCCTACTTCTCTAGCGAAGACGGCTAATCCTTTCTTTTCAATGGTTTTGATAGCTTTGGTAGAGATGCGTAGTTTTACCCAACGGTTGCCTTCCGACCACCAAACTCTTTTCCATTGTAGGTTAGCTTCTTGTAATTTTTTGGTGCGACGGTGGGAGTGGGACACCGCATAGGCGTTATTGGCCTTTTTCCCCGTCATAGTACAGACTCTAGACATAATTTACTCCTGTGCGATCGATGTTTGTCAATAGTCAACCTTTCTAGTTTAACTCAAATCTCGCCAGAAGTCCCCCCCTTCCCCTGGGTGAAGTGAACGGAGATAAATTTAACAGCAAGTGGGGGGATTAAGAAGTTGATTAAACCGGTTCACTGCTCAGACAATTTCGACAATTGCATCAGAGGTAATGGTGAGAATATTGTCAACAAATTTAGCTGTAATTTTTTACTGAATAAAAAATATTTTAATAAGTTTTACATAGTTTCTATTATTCTGGTTAATTCATTTCTATTTTTCCACAATTTTACTTGACAATTTTGGTATATTTTGGCGATAAAAGGAGCTTGATTACCTTGAATTATTCTTTCGATTTTATCGATTGTTTCGACAAAAATATTAATCATGGTTTGACGAGGTAAGTTGCCAGAAACTAGAACAAATACTTGAGCCTGATAACGGGCTATCTGTTGAACTTCTAAAATATTTCTACCAATGTTTACATCTTTAGTTAATACTATCCATCCTCTTTGACTAACAATAGGTAGCAACTCCGTATCCGGTGCATCTGGGGCAAAATGGGCATGATGAAATTCAATTTTAACCCCTATTTCTTGCAAAGCTTCACCGATAGATTTTCCTAAAGCGCGGTCGATAAAATAGGTGTATTGATAGGTCATGCCGCTTGCCAATTGCACTCGAATAAAATCGCTTTTTCAATTTGCCAAGGTTGACAATTATAATCATTGGCAATATCTTCTATAGAGTCCCCCGCATCATAAAGTTCTGTGACAACTTTAGTGGGAATTCCTGTTCCTGTGATCACGGGTTTTCCGAAGGAAATATTAGGGTCTATCTTTAGGACTTTATTGCTGAAGTCTTCCCCATTTATGTCGATAGTGGGAAAAAGCCGTGTGGCGATATCTTGTTCATCCCATTCAATACGAGTTAAGAGATTATTTAAGAATTGTTTCATCGTCAATTGTCCCGAACGGGAGGCATTAATTAAATGTTCAAATTGTTCAATAAAAAGGTCAATTCCATCGGTACTAAATTGTTTTTGAACTAGAGGATGATCGGTGTTAAATTGTTCACTAATATAGTCTAGGGTAAGTCTAACTTTATCGAGAGGGATGTTATGAATTTTGCGAATAACTCTTAAAACGTGCGCTTCCACTAAGTTAGTAAAGGAAAGTTGCGGAATATTCGGATTAGGTCGTTGAATGAGGGGTAAAAACTCTTTTTGTCCTTTTTTAGTGGGGTAGGTGCGTCCTCGTACCCACGTTCTCAGAGTGGGCAAAGGAATATGGAGATAGCGCGCAGTATCGGCTATAGTGTAGGTGGGAACATGATAGAGATGCTCTAGAGATAAGGGAGATGATGCTTTGACCATCGTTAATATTTTGGTGAAGTTGTTGAGATGAGATTATCGCCTATTATTTCATTCTAGCTAATTTTGGTATCCTTGAGGATAGGGATAAAGCAGGATGAGGGCATCTCAGTGGACATTGGGGGCAAATGAGGTTATATTTTATCTATAGAAGAACGTTTGTATGCAACACTGATAATGAGTAATTCACTGCCAAAATATCTAGAGGAAATCACAGGCATTTATCAACAGGGTAAGGCCACAGAACACAGTTATCGTCCTGCTTTAAAAAAATTAATTGAATCCCTAAATAATAACCTACAAGCTCTCAATGAACCGAAAAGGATTGCTTGTGGCGCTCCAGATTTTGTGATTAATCAGGGTATAGTGGAAGTTGGCCATCTAGAAGCAAAAGATATCGGAACTTCTCTCAAAAAGGTTGAAAATACTCCCCAAATAAAACGTTATTTACAGGCTTTGGGTAATTTAATTATCACTGATCATTTAGAATTTCGTTGGTATGTATCGGGAGAATTGCGTCTATCAGCTGCCGTGGCAAGTCTTAATCAAAAAAAGCAAATTAAACCTGATTCCCAGGGTATTTTACAAGTAGAACAATTGTTCTGTCAATTTTTCCTCTCAAAAGTTATTCAGATCACAACACCGCGAGAATTGGCGAAAAAAATGGCCGCTTTAGCGCAGTTAATTCGAGATGCAATCGGCCAAGCTTTAAAAGATCAAGATTGCGGGGGAATGTTGCGGCAACAATTGCAATCTTTTCAACGAGTTTTAATTAGTGATCTCAATGAAGCGCAGTTCGCGGATATGTATGCACAAACAATCTGTTATGGTTTATTCGCAGCACGCTGTAATACGGATCAAATAAGTTCTTTTTCCAGGGAAACGGCAGCATTTCGCCTCCCAAAAACTAACCCTTTTTTGCGGGGAATTTTTCATCAAATTGCTGGTACAGAATTAGATGAGCGGATTACTTGGGCCGTGGATACTCTAGCGACTATTTTACAACAAACGGACATGGAGGGGATTCTCGGCAGCTTTGGAAAACGCACACGCAAGCAGGATCCTGTGGTTCACTTTTATGAGACTTTTTTAGCAGAATACGATAGTAAAATGCGTGAGTCTAGGGGGGTTTATTATACCCCTGAACCCGTGGTTTCTTACATGGTTCGCAGTGTGGACTATATTCTAAAAAATAAGTTTCAGATTCCTAAAGGTTTGGCCGATGCCAAAAAAATTACGATTAAAAATCCTAATAATAGCCAAGAAACTCAGGAAGTTCACCAAGTTTTAATTCTCGATCCTGCTGTGGGAACAGGCACTTTTTTACACTCTGTTATCGACCATATCTATGACAGTTTTCGTCAACAGAAAGGGATGTGGTCTAGTTATGTCAGTAAACATTTATTACCCCGTCTCTTTGGGTTTGAATTACTGATGGCTCCCTACACCGTAGCACACATGAAGTTAGGTTTACAACTTCAGGAATTAGGCTATGATTTTAGTGCCGATGAACGCTTGGGAATCTATCTCACTAACACCCTACAGGAAGCTTTTCAAATTCCCCCTGCTGACGGTTTTTTAAATCGCATTCGCGATGAAGCAGCCGCGGCAAAAGATGTTAAGCAAGAAATGCCAGTTATGGTTATTTTAGGCAATCCACCCTATTCCTATCAGTCGATGAATACTGACCCTTGGATTGTGAATTTGGTTAAGGATTATTATCAATTAGATGGAAAACCATTGGGAGAGAGAAACCCTAAAGGTTTATTAGATGATTATGTGAAGTTTATTCGCTTTGCTCAGTATCGGGTAGCGGAAACTGGTTATGGAGTTGTGGCGTTAATTACAAATCATGGTTATTTAGATAACCCAACTTTTCGGGGAATGCGTCAAAATTTGATGCAGACTTTTGATGATATTTATGTTTTAGATTTGCATGGGAATAGCAAGAAAAAAGAAGTTTGTCCCGATGGTTCAACCGATCAAAATGTGTTTGATATTCAGCAAGGTGTAGCGATTGCGTTTTTTATTAAGTATCAAGATAGTCAGCAAGATTTAGCCAAGGTTTATCATGCTGATTTGTGGGGTGTTAGAGAGGTTAAAGAGAATAAGGAGTTAGTTGGGGGTAAGTATCATTGGTTAGATGAAAATGATATTAGTTCAACTGAATGGGAAATTATTAAACCTGAAGCAAGTTTTTATCTCTTAAAAAATCAAAATACAGCTTTATTACCAGAGTACGAGAAAGGCTGGAAAATAGTTGATATTATGTGTGTTAATTCAACAGGTGTAAAAACTCACAGAGATCATTTTGTTTTTGATTTTGATTTTGAATCTCTTTATAAGAGAATAGAAGATTTTAGAAATATTCAAATCGCCGACAAAGAAATTGGAGAAAAATATAATATAAAAGATACAAGAGATTGGAATATTTTTGAACAAAGAAGAGCTTTGTTTAACAATAGTCAGTGGTTAAGTTATTTTACTAAATGTTTATACCGCCCTTTCGATCTCAGGAATTATTACCATCATGAAGATGTAGTAGAACTGCCAAGAAATGAAGTAGTTAGAAATATTTTGCTTGGATATAACTTGACGTTGCTTTATACAAGACCACTTTCGCCAAATTATGAATTTTCGGTTTTCTTGACTGAATTTCCTCCTCATCAATGTGCCATAGGAAATAAAACTGCGGGTGCGGGAGCTTCTTATCTTTCTCCGCTCTATCTTTACCCAACCAATACCCCAACCCTATTTGACACAGAACCAACCAACTCGCCAAATGGTCGCCGTCCCAATCTAGCGCCTGAATTTATTAAGGAACTTTCGGCAAAACTTGAATTAGAATTTATCAGTGATGGCAAAGGAGACGAAAAGAAAACCTTTGGACCAGAAGACATTTTTAACTATATCTATGCGGTCTTTCACTCTCCCCAATATCGCCAACGTTACGCCGAATTTTTAAAAATAGACTTTCCTCGCGTTCCTCTCACCAGTAATCAAGAATTATTCTGGGAATTAGTCAAAAAAGGTGACAGATTAGTGCAGTTACACCTAATGAAAGCAACGGGAAAAGAAATTAGTAGCTATCCCGTGGCGGGTTCTAATCTAGTCGAACAGGTGAAATATGACGAAAATAAACAACAAATTTCGATTAATTCTGACCAGTATTTTGCGGGGATTCCGCCCCAAATTTGGAACTTTTATATCGGCGGTTATCAAGTGTGTCAGAAGTGGCTAAAAGACCGCAAAGGTCGCCACCTTAGCTACGATGACCTAGAACATTATCAACAAATTATCTCCATTTTAGGCGAATCGATCGCAATTATGGAAACTATAGATATAATTATCAATAAATATGGTGGTTTCCCCTTTAGTTAAGCCACCGGTGAGAGAAGATTAACTTAATTTTTGCCCACTGGCAAGAGTCCCTTTTCAGGGATAAATGACTCTCTACTCCCAACGAGAGTGATACAATTGTTAACACCACAGACCAAGAGCCAATCGAAGCGAGAGAATAAAAACTGCTATGTTAAAAGCCCTACTCGGAGATCCCAACGCCCGCAAAATTAAAAAATTTCAGCCCCTCGTCACCGAAATCAACCTGCTGGAAGAAGACATTAAAAACCTGTCCGATGAGGAATTAAGGAGCAAAACCAGCGAATTTAAGGAAAGATTAGACAAAGCGAGAAATTATGACGAAAGAGAGGAGATTCTCGAGGAAATCCTCCCCGAAGCTTTCGCCATTGTCCGGGAAGCGGGAATCCGAGTCTTAGGGATGCGTCACTTTGACGTGCAGTTATTGGGGGGAATGGTACTGCACAAAGGACAAATCGCCGAGATGAAAACTGGGGAAGGAAAAACCCTAGTTGCCACTCTCCCCGCTTATTTGAATGGATTGACCGGAAAAGGGGTTCACGTCGTCACCGTTAACGATTATCTCGCCCGTCGTGACGCGGAATGGATGGGGCAGGTACACCGCTTTTTAGGGTTAAGTGTGGGACTAATTCAAGCCGGCATGAGTCCAGAAGAAAGAAAGAAAAATTATGCCTGTGACATCACCTACACCACTAACAGCGAACTCGGCTTTGATTATCTGCGCGATAACATGGCTACAGTGATGGGGGAAGTTGTCCAAAGACCCTTTAACTACTGCGTTATCGACGAAGTGGACTCCATTCTTATCGATGAGGCCAGAACTCCATTAATTATATCAGGACCGATCGATCGGCCCACAGAAAAATATATTCTCGCCGCCGAAATCGCCAAGCAATTAGTGCGCCAAAAAGTAGAAGACGGACCGGGAGACTACGAAGTTAACGAAAAAGACCGTAACGTTTTAATGACCGATGAAGGCTTTAAAAGAGCGGAAGAACTATTGGGAGTTACCGATTTATACGACCAAGAAAATCCCTGGGCGCACTATATTTCTAACGCTATTCGTGCCAAAGAACTCCAGAAAAAAGACGTTAACTATATCGTTCGCAGTGGTGAAATTGTTATCGTTGATGAGTTCACGGGACGGGTCTTACCGGGGCGACGTTGGGGCGATGGTTTACATCAGGCAGTGGAGGCTAAGGAAGGGGTAGAAATTCAACAGGAAACCCAAACCTTAGCCACGATTACCTATCAAAACTTTTTCCTACTCTATCCGAAATTATCCGGCATGACTGGGACGGCTAAAACCGAAGAAACGGAACTAGAAAAAGTCTATAACCTGCAAGTAACAATTGTTCCCACTAACCGCGTTTCTCGTCGGCAAGATTTAGCCGATGTGGTCTATAAAAATGAACAGGCAAAATGGAACGCCGTCGCCGAAGAATGTCAACAAATGCACGAACAGGGTCGCCCGGTTTTAGTTGGTACCACCAGTGTGGAAAAATCAGAAGTGCTTTCGCTGTTATTACAGGGAAGAAAGATTCCCCATAACTTACTTAATGCTCGTCCGGAAAACGTGGAAAGGGAATCGGAAATCGTCGCCCAAGCAGGCCGGGCCGGAGCCGTAACTATTGCCACGAACATGGCGGGACGGGGAACCGATATCATTCTCGGTGGTAACTCCGACTATATGGCCCGATTGAAAATTCGCGAGTATTTAATGCCCAAATTAGTTATGCCCGAGGATGACAATTTGGCCTTTAGTTTACCCAGTTTAGGAGAACGCAATCGCCCCCAAGGATTCGCCCCGGGTAAGAAGAAAAAAAACTGGCGCGCCTCGGCGGAAATTTTTCCCACCGAGTTACCGAAAGAGGTAGAAAATGCCCTGAAAGAAGCGGTTAAATTTGCCGTTGATACCCACGGAACTCAAAGTTTACCCGAATTAGAAGCAGAAGAAAAAATCGCTATCGCAGCCGAAAAAGCTCCCACGGATGACCCGGTTATTCAAAAGTTACGCGAAGTCTATAAATTAATTCGCACAAGTTATGAAGATTACACAGGCAAAGAACACGATGAAGTAGTAGAAAGGGGCGGACTGCACGTTATCGGGACGGAACGCCACGAATCCCGCCGTATTGACAACCAATTGCGAGGCCGGGCGGGCAGACAGGGCGACCCCGGTTCTACACGCTTCTTTTTAAGTCTAGAAGACAATTTATTGCGGATTTTTGGGGGCGACCGCGTGGCTGGTTTAATGGATGCCTTCCGGGTGGAAGAAGATATGCCCATTGAGTCGGGAATGTTAACTCGTTCCCTGGAAGGAGCGCAAAGAAAAGTGGAAACCTTCTATTATGATGCCCGGAAACAGGTGTTTGAATACGACGAGGTGATGAATAATCAACGGCGCGCTATTTATGCCGAACGTCGTCGGGTTTTGGAGGGGATGGACCTAAAAGAACAGGTGCTGCAATACGCCGAAAAAACCATGGATGAAATCGTCATGGCTTATATTAATCCTGAACTGCCGGCAGAAGAATGGGATTTAGAAAAACTGATTAGTAAATCTCAGGAATTCGTCTATCTGTTGGCAGATATTACCGCTAAAGATATCGAGGAGATGAGTGTTAATGATATCAAGATGTTCCTACACGAAGAAGTTCGCAAAGCCTACGAAATTAAAGAACGTCAAGTGGATAATATTCGCGCCGGTTTCATGCGCGATGCCGAACGTTATTTTATCCTGCAACAAATCGATATGTTATGGCGCGAACACCTGCAAGCTATGGAAGCTTTACGCGAGTCGATTGGTTTACGCGGTTACGGTCAAAAAGACCCCCTAATTGAGTATAAACAGGAAGGCTACGAGATGTTTTTAGAAATGATGATTGATATCCGTCGTAACGTGGTTTATTCCCTGTTCCAATTCCAACCGCAAGGACAACCCCAAGCAGTGGCTAGTGAGTGAACAGTAAAAATTAAAGGTTGGTTTAAATTGGGGAGAATTGGCTAAGGCTGATTCTCTCATTTTTTTCTACCGAGAAATCAGTCACCTACAATCCACACTAGGACTAAAATTATCAGTCCGATTACTCCATAGGACAGCAACGACCCCAAAGAATTGAGGATTTGTATGGGAAAATGAATCAAAACTTGGTAAGTAAAATCCGTAACTGCCAGCAAGGCAGTGAAAAATATAGTCACAAGTGTTATCATATTTAATATCTTCTCATTCTGATAGAATAAATGGCTATCCTTTGCGGCAATCGGCAGTGGATAGTCAGAATTTAGGAGATTATCCCCAAGAAAAAACTCGGAGTGCGGTAGAATCGGGAGAGCGTTGGGTTTCATGCTTCAACCGTTCGGCAAAAGCTCACGGCCGAAGCCCAACCTACGTTCTTGTTAAATAAGATTTAGTATAACTTGATCGCTGTTAAAATTGCGGTAGAATCAGGAGAGCTAATTTGCTATAACCAGTCCAGAAGAGCGAGATTACTAAAAATTGACCAGTTTTTTGCGGGAACTGGGAAAATTAACAGCTAATCTGGGACAAGACGAGCTAAAAGCAGCAGAGAGCAACAATCAATGTCTAAAAACTCTATACCTCGAATCGAAAATCTGCGCGTACAAAATTACCGAGCTTTACAGGACTTAGAATTAAAAAGCATTGCTCCTTTAACCGTTTTTCTCGGTCTTAATGGGAGCGGAAAATCTACCATATTTGATGTCTTTGCTTTCCTCTCTGAATGTTTTACTGTTGGTTTAAAAAAAGCTTGGGACAAACGGGGAAGATTTAAAGAATTAAGAACCAGAGGACAAGAAGGTTACATCATTATCGAATTAAAATATCGAGAAAAATTGGCATCACCTTTAATTACCTATCATTTGGCTATTAATGAAGCTAACAATCGCCCTTATGTTGCCGAAGAATGGTTACAGTGGAGACAAGGAGCGAAGGGCAAACCTTATCGCTTTTTAGACTTTAAAGAAGGGGGAGGAATAGTGGTTAGTGGAGAAAATCCCAAACCAAAAGATAAACGAATCTCTGAACGATTAGACTCCCCAGAATTTTTAGCTGTTAGTACCCTCGGACAATTGGCCAAACATCCCCGGGTTAGTGCTTTGCGTCGTTTTATCACAAGTTGGTATCTTTCCTACTTAACCGCAGATAATACTCGCACTCAACCAGAAGCAGGAGCGCAAGAAAGATTATCGCCAACTGGTGACAATTTACCTAATGTTATTCAATATTTAAAAGAAGATCATCCTCAACGATTAGAATCTATTTTACAAACCCTTTCTCGTCGAATTCCTAGATTAGAAAAAGTAGAAGCATCTATTATGCCGAATGGACAGCTTTTACTTCAAATTAAAGACGCACCTTTTCAAGAGCCAATTCTTGCCAAATTTGCCTCCGATGGCACTTTAAAAATGTTGGCTTATTTAACTATATTATACGATCCAAGCCCTCCGCAATTACTGGGAATAGAAGAACCAGAAAATCATCTTCATCCCCGTTTATTACCTGAATTAGCAGAAGAATGTCGGGCAGCGACCGCAAGTACACAATTAATGGTAACAACTCATTCTCCCTTTTTTGTAGATGGTTTGAAACCAGAGGAGGTTTGGGTACTTTATCGAGATGAAAATGGTTTTACTCAAGCTAAACGTACTTCAGCAATGCAAGGAGTTAAGGAATTTATTCAAAATGGTGCTTTGTTGGGTCAATTATGGATGGAGGACTATTTTGATGTGGGTAATCCTAGCATTTAAGTTTAATAGCAAAGGAGGGAAAAAGTGCATCTTGAATTTTTAGTTGAAGAATTTTCTACCCAAGAATGTTTAAATCAAATTTTACCTAAAATATTATTTGAGAATGTCACCTATAAAATTCATGCCTTTCGAGGTAAATCCGATTTAATCAAAAAACTACCGGAGCGATTAAAAGGCTATCAATGCTGGATACCCGATGATTATCGAATCATTATTCTTGTAGATAGAGACAATGAAGATTGTCAAATGCTCAAAGAAAAGTTAGAAAATATTGCCCAACAAACAGGACTGATCACCAAAACGATTAGTGAAGATAAAAAAACATTTCAGGTGTTAAATAGAATTGCTATAGAAGAACTAGAAGCTTGGTTTTTTGGTGATATTCAGGCTATAGTCTCAGCCTATCCCAAAGTTTCTACTAATGTGGGACAGCAAGCAAAATACAGAAAACCCGATGAAATTCCGGGCGGAACTTGGGAAAACTTAGAAAAGATACTTCAAAAAGCTGGGTATCATCGAGGAGGTTTATAAAAAGTGAAAGCAGCCCGAGAAATTTCTCAATTTATGACTCCTGCTCATAATTGTTCTCCTAGTTTTCAGATTTTTTATCAAGGTTTATTGGCGATGATTAGCTAAGTATATTTAGGAAAGTAAATGATGAAACTGCTAGATCACTGTCAAGGATAAATCGATTTTTAACTGTTGAATAAATTGTTGCATAATTGTTCAAAATTCGGTGTTTAACTATAGCGTTTCCGAAGCTAGTGAGGTACACCTATTTTTCTTCCCTTTTGCATGAGTGCCTAAAACCCATAACTTTTGTACCTCAGCAGACTGAAAAACGCTATAAATCTTATTTAAAAAGAACGTAGGTTGGTTTGAAGCATGAAACCCAACCCTCTCCCGATTCTACCGCAATTTTAACAGCGATCGAGTTATACTAAATCTTATTTAACAAGTATAGAGTGGGAAGTGGGAAGTGGGAAGTGGCAAGTGGCAAGTGGGTTTTTAAAGTTGGATTGGCAGTTAATGATACTATCAAAAATAGATTTAGTATAAGCTTTCATTGTATTGGGAAAAACTTCAGCAGAATAGTTCATCCTTCCTAGCTAATTAACTAATAAGGACAAGTGAGGGAAATCTTTTCCCTCACTTGTTCCCTTTTGCGATAAGATAATTAATATAACTTCAAAGGGACTGCTCTATGAATATTCGTATTGGTAACGGCTACGATATCCACCGATTAGTAACAGGAAGACCTTTAATTTTAGGAGGAGTAGAGATTGCCCATACTGTCGGTTTATTGGGTCACAGTGATGCCGATGTCTTAACCCATGCTATTATGGATGCCATGCTGGGAGCGCTTAGTTTAGGCGATATCGGTCATTATTTTCCCCCCACAGACCCACAATGGCAAGGGGCGAATAGTTTAAAATTATTAGAACAAGTTAATCAATTAATTATCGATAAAGGTTGGCAGATTAATAATATTGATTCGGTAATTGTTGCCGAAAAACCGAAAATGAAACCCCACCTCAGCGCGATGCGAGCCAAGTTAGCAGAAACTCTCAAGATTAATCCAGAACAGGTGGGAATTAAAGCCACTACTAACGAACAATTAGGACCAGTAGGACGAGAAGAAGGTATCGCGGTTTATGCCGTGGTTTTATTGGTTAAGGAATAAGTAATTAGTAAGAATTAGCTCAGATTAAGTATCCCAAACCTATGAATATAGACACAAAAATCTTAGAAACTGTCGAAGCAATGCCAGAGTTATTAAAAATAGAGCTGCTGCACTATGCTGAATATTTGATGGCCAATTATCAATCAGATGTTATTATAGAGAAACCTTCTCTTAGAAAACGTCGTTCAGGAATTTTACAAGGTACATTTACCTTACCTTTGTCCGATGATTTTGATGAGTCTTTGGAAGATTTTCAGGAATATATGTGATGACATCTTTTCTTCTGGACACCCATACTTTCATCTGGTTAACTGAAAACGATCCTAACTTACCTAATAATCTTCGGGAGGAAATTGATTTTGCTCCTGAAGTTTATGTCAGTATTGTTAGTCTCTGGGAAATCGCGATTAAGTTAAATTTAGGTAAGTTAGCCCTACAAAAAAGTTATGAAACCATTGAAACTAAACTAGAAGCATCAGATATAACCTTACTGTCTATATCATTTTCTGATACTCTAAAAATTTGTACTTTACCCTTGTATCACCGTGATCCATTTGATAGAATGCTAATTGCTCAGTCTCTAAACAGATCGCTAATTCTAATTAGTAAAGATACTAAATTTGATGCTTATAATGTACCAAGAAAATGGACATAATACCCCGTCCGGCTCAATTCTATTCAAGATGAGAGCAAGATAAATTTCCTAATTCCCCATAGACTTCTAACATTCATTGCTAAATTCTCTCTATGACTGCCATTATCCAACAAATAAAAGAGCGTTTTTCCCAATCCCTAGTTAAATCCTTTGGGGAAAACTTTGCCGCTACCGATCCTCTAATTGTCGCCGCTAGTAACCCCCGTTTTGGCGATTATCAATGTAATATTTCCCTCTCTTTAGCCAAAGAATTAAAACAAAAACCGCGGGAAGTGGCGACAACTTTACTAAAAAATCTAGAGATAGATGATCTCTGTCAACCCCCCGAAATTGCCGGACCTGGTTTTATCAATCTTACCCTTAAACCCAGTTATATAGAAACCCAATTAAAAGACCTAATTACTGACAACCGTTTAGGAGTTGCCACTGCTAACCCCAGTCAAAAAATTATTGTCGATTTTTCCAGTCCCAATATTGCTAAAGAAATGCACGTCGGTCACTTGCGATCAACTATAATTGGTGATTGTATTGCTCGGATTTTGGAATTTCGTCATCATCAAGTAATTCGTCTTAATCACGTCGGGGATTGGGGTACTCAATTCGGGATGTTAATCACCTATCTACAAGAAGCTTATCCTAGCGCTTTAACCCAAGCAGATGCTCTTGATTTAGGGGATTTAGTTAGCTTTTATAAAAAGGCTAAAATTCGTTTTGATGAAGACGAAAACTTTAAAGAAACTGCCCGTCAAGCCGTAGTAAAATTACAGTCAGGTGATCCTCAAAGTCGTCAAGCATGGCAGTTACTTTGTCAACAATCACGACGGGAATTTCAGAAAATCTATGATATTCTCGATATAAAACTGACGGAAAGGGGGGAATCTTTTTATAATCCCTACCTTGAGACAGTAATCAGAGAATTAGATCAACAGGGATTGCTAATAGAAGACAATGGCGCTTTATGCGTCTTTCTCGATGGTTTTACCAACAAAGAGGGGGATCCTCTGCCCCTAATTGTCAAGAAATCCGACGGCGGTTATAATTACGCTACCACCGATTTAGCGGCAATTTGTTATCGAGTGCGTGAAGATAAGGCCGAAAGAATAATTTATGTTACTGATGCTGGACAAGCTAACCATTTTGCCCAAGTATTTCAGGTGGCTAAAAAAGCGGGATTTTTACCCGATAATGTGGCAGTGGTTCACGTCGCTTTTGGATTAGTTTTAGCGGAAGATGGTAAAAAATTAAAAACTCGTTCCGGAGAGACGGTAAAATTACAAGAATTACTCGATCAAGCGATCGCCTATTCCCTAGCTGACTTAGAAAAAAGACTGGCAAGCGAGGAAAGAGAAGAAACCGGCGATTTTATCGCTAAGACTGCCGAAACTGTCGGTTTAAGTGCCGTTAAATACGCCGATCTCAGCCAAAATCGCAATAGTAACTACGTTTTTAGTTACGACAAAATGCTCAATCTGCAAGGCAACACCGCCCCCTATATGCTGTACGCTTACGCTAGGGTCCAGAGTATCAGTCGCGAAGGTGGTATTAATTTTCAGGATTTAAGTGCCAATTCACCGCTAATTCTCAAGGATGAAAGCGAATTAATTCTGGCTAAACAATTACTGCAACTGCCGGAAGTAATTAGTGCAGTGGAAGAGGATTTATTACCCAATCGTTTATGTGATTATCTTTATGAACTCAGTAAAAAGTATAATCGTTTCTACGAAAATTGTCCCGTTCTGAAAGCAGCAGAACCGATTAAAACCTCTCGTTTAGTTTTGTGTGATTTAACGGCAAGAACCCTAAAATTAGGCTTATCTCTCCTGGGAATTCCCGTTTTGGAAAGAATGTAAATCAGTTATCAGTTATCAGTTATCAGTTATCAGTTGACAGCAAAAAACGACCCAATTCATAATTGATAATTCATAATTGATAATTGATAATTCATAATTGATAATTCATAATTCCCACACCCCACAGCCTACACCCTACACCCTACACCCTACACCCTACACCCTACACCCCACACCCCACCCCTTGCATTGCGTATCTTTGACAAAAGCGGGTGATATTTTATACCCAGAAAAAGTGTACTATGCTGACGTGAAAAAACCTGACTTTTTGCTAACCTAGATATAGCTCTAATCAGAGCCAATATCTTTGGGGGAAGCTTAGAGATTAATCTAGTTAAACTGACTCATGACGTTATCTTATTGTCGTCTGTTGCCTATTAGCTTTCAGGTGATAACTCGGAGATCGGGAATTAGTACAAAAGTTCAGATTTCCTCTCCGCAGCCCCAGCGTTCCTGTGTAGTCTTAACGAGTAATTTTATCCCAGAGATGTTATCGTTAAAGCGGTCAAATGTCCGAACGTCCTAGAGGATTTTCGGGAAAGAGCATTTGCCCTGTCGTAATCTCAGATAGAACCTTATGAGTCAATCAATTGAAGATAAAGCTATGGCCGATGCTGATGTATCAGATTATACCACAAATAAAATAATTGTCTCTAATTGGATCGCCCCTTGGTCGAAAGGCAATCGGAAAAATCCGTCACCGCAACCAAAATGGGATTTATGGCAACCCCTGCGGCAACGAATTGATCGCCTAGAAATCAATACACCTGAACTAGCTCACAGGATTTGTCGTCTAATTCCGGCTCAATGTCCCTTTGCGCGGAAAATTAACCTATTTAGCTGGACAATTCTAGAGATTCCCCCCCTTTGCAAGCTAAATCCCCTCTACGAAAACCTGATGATGTTAAGATTTCGCGCTCTTTCTTACCTGGCCGATGAATGTGGAGAGGATATCGGTGCTTACTGCTAAAATGGGAGAGTGTCTTTAATCGCCACACCTATGGCCATCATCGCTCTGAAAGCTTGGTATCTGGACAAATACGAACCTATCCGCGAGGTTGTCAAACGTCCCCACGACTTGCGCTTAAGTCGCAATAGTCTCTTAAAATCGGGTTTAAGAGCCGATTTTCTCGATGATAGTCTGACAATACAGGGTTCTGTCTGGTTCCAACGCTATTTAGAAGGGGAAAGGGTGGAATTTTACCTCGAAGGTAGTGGCGGTTACGTCATCTCGAATATTGACCTGATTTCCCAAGAAATTTACTTTACTAAACAGGACCTCAGCACTTGGCTGGATCCCATCATTTATTTTAGCTCCCAAAGCCAATTTAAGGACTCTAGCACCGCTTTAAAAACAGTTTTGACCGAAACCGTCGAAAATCTCAATAAACGCTCCCGTTTGCCCTTAACTATGGAAGAAACGCCTCGAACTGAGGGCAATGTCACCCGGTTGAGTGATAGTCAATTACGCAAAATTCGCAAAAGTTTATTATTTATTGCCGATGCTACGGCGATTAGCCAAAAGGAAACGGAATTACTGCCCAGTCCCCTAGTGGGTGTAGAATTGGGTTATGCGATCGCTTGTAAACAGGGCGGACAAATTCTGCTAACCTATCAAAATCGGGCGGAATTAAAGGGTAAACTAGCTTTTGACCTGCCAAGCTACCAAAAATTAATTTTCTCGGATCTGAGCGAATTGCGTCTCACTTTTCCGCCTTTAATGGCAACTTTATTACAAAAATTCAATCTGATTAGTTAAAAAAAATGAGTAGAAAAGCTGACGAGTACGCTGTACATTTGTTCTTGAGCAGTGGACATCGCGAGGAGGTACGTTTTTTGACTATCCAAGAATTTCAAAAGTGGTACAGTAACGAATTAGTTCCGAAAGCCGATTCCAGGGATTTTATCAATGTTCCGATCAGAAATATTCAAGGGGAATATATGGTTTTACGTCCAGCTAGTATCGTTGCTATTCGCGTGGAACCCGTCTTTTTTGGCAGTGTGGAAAGAATCTAATTTGTCGTTATCCCTAAAAAAGATAGTTAGATAGGGAGAATTTTAGAGATTATTGATAATTCTCTCAATGTCAGCTTGGATTTGATTGCTGACTTTGCCTTGCCAGCGTTCTTTTAATTCCCTTAATCCCACTTCTGCGTATTGACAGATCTTATCTAAAACTTCTTTACCGTCGCTGGGTTGAGGATAGGAATTCTTTTTACAGATAATATAAATTCCTGCGGTTAAAGCTAAAATAACTTCTGGCTCGATTTGGCTAATATTAATTAAATCTTGTCGATTACTCAGATTGATTCCGTAGATACTGAAGTCTTCTTTAATGGCAAAAGCAGCGGCGAATAAATAAGCATCTACCATGCGCTCAAAGGTTTTATTATCTTTTAGTACCTGTAGATAATTTCTGGAAGTTTCCGAGGCATAAATCTTCAAACTGGGATCGATTCTCTGCATTAGTAATTCTCCATCACTTCAATCACGGAAGCATCTTCATCGGCAGCCAAACGGTGTATTTTTAAAATATCGGTAGTGTAGGGAAGCAAGAGATTTAAAAGTCGATCGGGTAGATCGCGATCCGTGGCTAAAATAATCACTTGGGAGTTTAAATTAGGGAGAGAGTTAATAATATTTTTTTGATGTTCTTTGTCTAAATGGCCAAAAGGTGTATCCATAATTAGGGGAACACAATTATCGGTTATTTGATTTAAACCAGTGATAAAAGCAAAAGCTAAAGCTTCCTTTTCTCCCGCACTTAAGACATCGGGATTTAATAATTTTCCCGTGATGGTACGGATTCCTAAAGTATATTCGGGAGTGATTTCTACTCCTTTATATTCCTCTGGTTTGTTGGTTACTTGTAAATAGCGATCGCTGGTTACTTGATTAATCATTTTTTGGGAATTATCGATATGCCATTCGATTAATTCGTTAGTGGCATTTTTTAAACCTCTGGCCATTTTAACCTGATTAGATAACATCAGTGTGGTTTGATTTTCACTAGCTAAAATTTCCACTTCTTTGCGTAAATGTTCTAATTGCTTTTCTTTGATTTCAATGTCCTTTTGCAAGCGTTCGATCTTTTCTTCAATCTCCTTAACTTTTTGTTCCGATTCGTCAACTTTTCGCCAAATATCCCTAACCGAGTCTTGATTTATTCCCGTGGTTTCCTGTTTTAGCTGTTTAATATATTGATTGATTTCTTCGATTTCTTCTTCTAAAAGATCTCTTTGTAAAAGCAATTGACTATAATTGCTAAGTTTGGCATTATCTCGGATAATTCCCTGTAAATCAATTCTAATTTGATCTTTTTCTATTCTGGTGGTGTTGTCCACTTCTAAGGACTCTAGTTCGGCAATTTGTTGAAGTATAAAGTCACGAGAATTTTTGTCTAAACAACGACCACATAGACAGCTTTCATCGTCAAGTATTGCTTTAAAAATTGCTGTAGAATTAGTTTTATAGTTGCTTTTTAAGCTAGTAACTTGCAAATCATCGGCCATTTCCTGCACAAAGTTAATCAGCAAAGGTATCGAAGCTGTTTTTAACCAAGAATCAATAGACTTTTGCAGGTTATTTAACTCAGTTTGTAAACCGATACGCTTTTTATCTAAGTTATTAATTTCCTCTAATTTTTCTCGTAAATTTTCAATCTGAGCAGCTTTTTCTTGAGCGACTTGGTAGATAACTATAGCATTTTTTTCCTCATCTTTAGCATTTTTAAGCTGACCTTTTTTAAGTTCAATGTCTCCTTCTAATTCTCGCAATTGTTTTCTCTTATCTTTTAAAGCTTGACTGGTTCCCTCTGCTTTATTGAAACGGTTTTCTAATTCTTGTAAGGCTTTTTCTGTATCATCGCGCAGATTTCTTAATTCCGGGATACCCAAAACTTTTTCAATTGCTTCTTTTGCTTCTTTAGTTTGAGTTATCTGGGTATATTGTTCAATTTTTAAGCCATCAAAACAGAAAAAATCTCGAATAGATTTAGGAAGCAATGCTTCGATATATTCCCTAGAGTTACTTCTTATGGTTCCATCTTCATAAAATAATGCTTCCTCTAAGCTGAGAGAAGAAGTGCTACCATTAACTTTTAATTTCGCTGTGCGACTGATAAAGTAATTTTTCTCGTTTCTAGTAAAATTTAATTCTACCCGCATTTCTTTTTCTTCTGCTGATGAAGAATCCTCCTCACCTCGATAAAAATAGGTTTTCAGAGTCTCTTTAGATACAATATCTACCCCATAGAGACACCATAAAATCGCCGTCATCAGAGAAGTTTTACCGTGGCCATTATTACCGAAGATAATATGAATTTTTCTGTCGGGATGCAGGTTAAAAGTAATATTTTGACTAGGGTAACATTTCCAATTAGTTAAGCGAATTTGTTTCAGTCTCAAAGTCATAGAGTTTATTTATTGTGAGGAGTCGGTATATTTTTCGATAAGTTTGACAATTTTAGGTGATAGCTGCCGATTTTTTAGAGTAATTTTTTCTACTTCTAAAGCCATGGCTTCCTTTAGCAGTTGGGGAGGTATCTCATATTTTTGGGCTATTTCTTTAATTTTAGCAGTTATGTCCATGAATTTTTTGTGGGTTGGGGAGTGGGTATTGTCAAGTCTTAATTCCTATTGGCTAATAGATACCTTGATGAGGAGAAATTTTATAACAGATCTGAGTAGGTAAGACCATAGTAACTTAATTCTTGGACTAATCTGTTAATAACTGTAGCTTGATTGCTGGCTGCCCGGGCAAAATCAATAACTCTTTTGATCTCCGATGCAATTAATTTTACCTCACTATCGCTCCAAGGGTTAAGACATCGATTCAAGTTGCTTTTTTCTTGGCCACCAGCTGCCGGGATAATTTTGCTGCGACGTTGAATAAATTGACGAGGAGAAGCATCAGCATCGAGGATAATTCCTGGACTGACTTGTGTTATATCAACTCTCTCATCAAGACATTTTACTGTCACTAATGCGTCAGTATTTCCCGAAGACAACTGTGATAATAACACAACTCGATCGCTGTCTGAGGAACTAGAGCGAGCGATTCTTTTTCCCTGACGCACCAATCGGGTACCAATCTAAACAAGGTAGATAAATTTTTTTCAATGAGATTATGGCGATCGCTACGGTATTCTTCTAATAAGTCTAATTGTTGTAGTGACAATTTAAATTCCTCCTCGATCTCGTTTTAAGTCATAAATCACTTTTTCATAACACCAGCTTTTACTGCGTTGGGGATTTCTCAATCTAATATTTAAAAGCAATCGAGTCGCTAAAGCTTTATCTCCATTCACGAGGGTTAAAAGTTCTCTTTCTAAGTAGAAAAGTTGCTGCTGACTGATTGGCAAATTTTGACGATTATTTTTAGAAGTAGCTCTTTTCGGTTTAGTGGGGGATAAAGATACGGTATCGACTAACCACCAGATAGCTACAGCTAACCCCAACAACAGCACCCCCATAAAAGAGTATAAAACGATGCCTAGTAAATTCATTAATCAATTCCCGTGTTTGTTAATGATCAAGATTTTAGGCTAATCTACCGGCTCTTCTCGACTTTGTGTGATAATTTTTGCTTATGGAATCGTGAAATGCTTATCGGGTAACACTTTTAGGACTATTTTGTCGAAGAAACTATCAGTATAGACCTCGTTTCCACACAGAAACCAGAAGAGCCATCTACCCCATACAAAAACACCATAAAAGCTAAAATAGATAGCTGACAGTGATTCTGAACACAATAGCAATATATACTAAACCGCCTTGTATTATCGTCTTCTTCTCGATTTTAATACCCTAGAAAACGGGTTAATTGCCTTAACACCCGAACAAAGTCATTATCTTAAAAAAGTTGTTCGTTTAAAATCCCATGACCGTTTTATTGCCCTAAATGGACAAGGACAAGCGTGGTTAGCGGAAATAATTGATAATTCTGCCCATCTTTTAGAAGCGATAAACGAAACTAGCGAACTACCAGTACAAGTGAATTTAATGGTAGCAATTACCAAAAATGGCTTTGATGATATTGTTCGCGCTGCCACCGAATTAGGAGTTTATCGGATTATCCCGCTGCTGACAGAACGCGGTTTAGTTAATCCTAGTCCTCAAAAAATTGACCGTTGGCGAAAAATTGCCCGGGAAGCTGTAGAACAATCAGAAAGACAGATTATTCCCATAATCGAAGAACCACAGCCATTTTTAGCCATCCTTAAGCGGGGAGCTAACCCACAGACAACTTGTTATATTGGTGTTACGCGTAGAACAGTGGCCCCGCTACTTTCTCAATTACAAACATCAACCGAGATAACCATGGCCATCGGACCGGAAGGGGGATGGACGGAGGCAGAAATAGAACAAGCAATCGCCGCTGATTTTCTACCTGTATCACTGGGAAAACGCATTTTGAGAACAATTACCGCTCCCTTAGTGGCTCTCGCTATCATTAACGCCTATTTAGACAGCTAATTGACTACAGTTTTTATGACCAAGACTAGCAATCGAGATAACTGAAATCCTTTCGCTTCTTAACTAGGGTTTGCGGCAAAAAGTTTTTTGTGGGGGCAGGGTGTGGGGTGTAGGGTGTAGGGTGTAGGGTTTTACCGGTTTTCAGGTGGTCAATTACCCAATTTTCAGGGAAAAAGTCCAGGGATTTTCCCCCTGCTCACTCCCATGCCCGGCACTTTTGGATTTCAAAAAAGTCTAGAAGTCTTATCCAACAAGGTTTTTAGATTTATTCAGCAAACCTTACCTAAAGCAAAAACTAGCAGCAGTTCCCCAGTGGTCAGATTTTCCCCTTTTTGTCGAATAGCACCCTCATCTTCCCCGAAAAAACTCCCCCTAGCGCAACTTTATGACCCCTAGTAGCCCTTCTAACCCCTCTTTTGACTGGTTTAACCCCTCGCCCCAGCAAGACAGCGATTTACTGGCACAAATCGGCTTTATCCCCGGTGTCAAAGAATTTCTCACCCTGCGACAGGTTCACGCCTTGGAACACGCCACCGTCTGGGTATTAAGCGAAATGGCTGCCCGTCGTCAATCGCCTTTTGACCATTCCCCCGCAGATAACGAGGCCCTGGGGGGACTGTCCACCGATAGGGGTTTTTATCTCTACGGACAGATTAATACAAATGAACTGCAAATTGCGGCCAAACAGGCACTCCGTCGTCTCAAAAATGGCGAGGGGCAATTGGCATTACATCCGCGTTGTGGCACCAATTTATCGGTAACTTTAGCCTTAACCGCCGGCTTAGTCTTAGGAACTCATCTTATCTTCCCCAGAGGTCCGATTTCTCAGTTATTAGGCTTAGGTTTAGCCACTGCCACCGCTTTTCAAATCGGGCCAGATGTGGGAATGTCGGCCCAAAAATACCTGACTACGGCTATTCCCTTTAACTTAACAATCGTTAACATTGCACCAAAGGCAGACCTATGGGGACGTTCGGGGCATTTTGTCCAAACAGAGTGGCAAGATTTGCAATAAAACTTAAAGTAAAAACCCTTTCGGCAAACTCGCTCTGATTGTAACCTGTTAACTAAACCCTAAAAAAAAACAACAGCTATGCCTGGAATCGAACGCGGAGCCGAAGTTAGAGTCAAACGGAAAGAGTCTTACTGGTACAACGATGTAGGAACCGTAGCCAGTGTTGACAAAAGTGGTATCCTCTATCCCGTTATCGTCCGTTTTAAAACTGTTAACTACCACGGTTTTAGTGGTAGCGCCGGTGGACTGAATACCAATAACTTCGCTGAAAGTGAATTGGAACTCGTTAAGGCTGCCCCCGCTAAGAAATAAAGCTGACTAAAATTCAGCCTATCATCACCGACTGACTGACAGGAATTCTCTCTTGTTGGTCGGTTTTTTTATAGCTATCAGTAATCAGTTATCAGTAATCAGTTATCAGTGAACAGTAAACAGTTTACTGATATTACATTTTGGGCGCATCGCTTGCGCCCCAACCATATAAAAACTGACTAATAAATTATCTAAAAGTCGCTTGAACCTTTAGCCAACAAGAGTGAATTAGTTTAATTGTCCTAGATAAGTTTTTAAATACTTGACAAAATATATCAAATAATTTATAATATTAGATAACCAAAAATCATGATAATGTGCTATCAACATAATCGGGTTTGAGGTGTTTAAAAATTAGTTTTTCAGTCATGAAATCTGGAATTTATGAGCATTTTAGAACTGATAGAAAAAAGACTAGAAGAGAACTTTGCCCTCCACGAACAATACCTAAACCCCCAGATGGTTAGGGTACTAAAAACGATCGGCTACGATCGCCACTACGTTAAAGCTGAAGGTCCGTACCTATTTGACAATCACGGGGAAAAGTATCTGGACTTACTGAGTGGTTTTGGTGTTTTCGCTCTCGGACGCAATCACCCCAAGATCGTGCAAACTTTACAAGAAGTATTGACGGCAGCATTGCCCAATTTAGTCCAATTGGATGCTTCTATCCTAGCGGGATTGCTGGCGGAACGGTTAGCAGCGATCGCCCCTCCCGGATTAGAACGAGTTTTCTTTGCTAATTCCGGCACAGAAACTGTCGAGGCCGCCATTAAATTCAGCCGCTACGCCACCGGACGCAGCCAAATTGTTTACTGTCAGGGAGGCTACCACGGGTTAACCATGGGTTCCCTTTCCGCCACCGGCGATCCCCATTATCGCCAGGGATTTGGACCATTTGTCGCCGATTTTAAGGAAATACCCTTCGGCGATCTGACCGCACTCGAAAAAGCTCTAATTAACCAAGACGTAGCGGCTTTTATTACCGAACCGATCCAAGGTCACGGGGTGAGAATTCCCGAACCGAACTATCTCCCGGCGGCGGCTGCCCTTTGTCGTCGTTATGGCACTCTTTTTGTAGCCGATGAAGTGCAGACCGGTTTGGGCCGGACCGGCAAAATTTGGGCAGTGGAACATTGGGGGGTAGAACCGGACATTTTATGTGTTGCCAAGGCTCTTTCGGGTGGTTTTGTGCCAGTGGGAGCGGTTCTCTGTCGTCGCTGGATCTTTGATAAAGTATTCGATCGCATGGATCGTTCTGTGGTTCACGGTAGCACTTTTGGTAAAAATAATCTGGCCATGGCCGCCGGTATTGCCACTTTACAGGTGATTGAGGAGGAAAAATTAGTCGAGCGATCGGCTTTGATCGGTCAACAAATTATCGCAGAACTGCAGCCCCTCGTAGATCAGTACGAATGTTTGCAGGAAGTGCGGGGATTGGGTATGATGATCGCCTTGGAATTTGCCGAGCCGAGCAGTTGGTCACTAAAAGCCGCCTGGAAAATGCTAGAAACCGCCAATAAAGGGCTATTTTCCCAGTTAATCGTCGTTCCCCTCTTTACCCGTCATCAAATCCTCTCCCAGGTTTCCGGCCACGGCATGAATATCATCAAGTTTATCCCCCCCCTCACCCTCTCCGATGAGGATTGCCGTTGGCTTGTCACCGCCGTTAAAGATGTGGTCGCTGATGCACATCGCTTCCCAGGGGCCGCTTGGGAATTCGGCAAAACCTTGGCCAGTCAAGCTATCCGCCAAAAAACCGCCAAAAAATAGTTAATATGTCCAGTTTGTTTCATCCCCTCTGCGGTAGTAATCTTAGTACCCTATTACGTTTATTTTTGACTAATGGCGGCATCGATCGCCCCAATTTGGCCCCAGCAACCCTGGCGCTGGCAGTTACCCTAGCGCGACTGCCTTTTTCTACCCTAGAACGAATTTTAATGACAGGGTTTTATGAGCGCCGCGTGCAGGTAAAAGCACCCATTTTTATTGTCGGCTATTGGCGCAGCGGCACGACCCATCTGCACAATTTACTCGGTCAATCGGAGCATTTTGGCTATATTTCGCCCCTAGCGGTGGGATTACCCTGGGATATCCTCGGTATCGTCCGCTTATTTCAACCGCTGCTAGAATTGGCCTTACCGAGCGATCGCCATGTGGATAACGTCGCTGTTACTCCCAATTCACCCCAAGAAGACTCGATCGCCCTGGCCAGCATGATCCCCCTTTCCTACTACCATGGTTTATACTTTCCCCAACGTTTTCAGTACCATTTCGAGCGAGGGGTTTTTTTTCAAGGCTGCAGCGAGAAAGAAATCGCCAATTGGCAGCGTTGGCATACTCATCTATTAAAAAAAGTTTCCATCCACCAAAAAGGCAAACAATTACTACTCAAAAACCCCGTTTATACGGCACACATCGCCAGATTGCGAGCTATCTGGCCCGATGCTAAATTTATTCATATCTACCGCAATCCCTATCTAGTTTTTCCCTCAACCCGCCACTTTTTCACCCGCATCCTACCGGAACTAGCACTGCAACCCTACGATAATTTATCTATTGATGTCATCGAGCAAGCGATTCTGAAAAGTTATCCCCCAATGATCAATTCTCTCCTGCGAGATAGTGCCGATTTACCCGCCGATAGTTTTGTAGAAATTCGTTTTGAGGATTTAGAAAAAGACCCCCTAGCACAAATCGAGAAAATTTACGATCAACTGCAACTTCCCGACTTAAAAATAGCTATGCCTCGCTTTGAGAAATATATCGCCAGTCTGCAAGGATATAAAAAAAATAATTATCCCCCAGATGCAAAAGCGATCGAGTTAGTCGAATCCCATTGGCTGCCATTTATTCAACGTTGGAATTATTTTTAGTTATCAGCTTTTTCAGTTATCAGTTATGAGTTATCAGTCATAACTCATAACTCATAATTTAATATGAAATATCTTAAATTTATCTTTCTGGGTTTAGGTTTTGTTTTACTAGGGGTAATTTTGCGCCAAACAAATCTGCAAGAAGTTTGGCAACAAATCACCCTAGTCGGTTGGTGGGGAATGACATTAGTGATTATTTTTTACTTCCTAGAATTTCTCACCGATGTTTTTACTTGGCAACTAACTTTTAAAAGTATTCCTATCCAACCTAGATGGACAATTCGCCTATTATTAATTTACATGGTAGGGGCAGCCTTTAATCGCGTGACTCCCTTCGCTTCGTTGGGAGGAGAAGGTTTTAAAGCAGTGATGTTAAAAACTCACTATCAGATTAGCTACAAAGAAACCAGTGCCTCGATTATTTTGACCAAGACGTTAAATACTGCTTCCCTTGTCTTCTTTGCAATTATCGGTTTTTTTCTGCTCCTAGCTTCCCCAAAATTTTCTAATTCTTTTAAAACTTTTACCGGATTAAGTCTCGCTATATTCTCCAGTTGTATTCTGATATTTTTCTTGATTCAGCGATTCCGTTTATCCTCCAGAATAGTTAATCGATTAGGTCATTCTTTTTTAGGCGATCGACTAGCCAAACCTTTAGAAAATCTTCGCAGTGTCGATGATCGTTTAGGAGAATTTTACCGGAATCTGCCCCTATTTAGAAATGGCTTGATCGTCGGTTTTCTCAATTGGCCTCTCGGAGTTTTAGAAATCTATGTTTTAATGCAGTTTCTCCAACATCCGATCAGTTTTGCCGATGCTTGGTTATTTGATTCTGTTGCCCAATTGGTACGCGCTGGAACCTTTTTTATTCCCGCTAATATCGGTACTTTAGAAGGTTCTTTAGTGCTGCTGGGTGCTTCCTTAACCGGCAGTCTAGAATTAGGTTTAGCGATTTCTGTAATTCGCCGGGTTAAAGATATTCTCTGGATTATATTAGGTTTATTGATCTGGTGGTTATTTTCCCTAAGACCGACTTTACCCGATCGCTCTTCAAAATAATCTCAATCATACTAAATCCGTTGAGTATAGGTAACATATCAGGAGAGGCACTCACGTACTCATGTACTCATGCAAAAAGGGGAATAAATAATCAGTCTTTAATAACCAGATTTAGTATTATCAGTAACTTTTAAATTAGTACAAATATATGAACAACTGCGTGTAAGCATCCCACCGAAAAGCTAATGCGCGGGGGTTTGGGGGCGGCGCCACGCCCCCAACGGGGGGTTTGGGGGGTAGAACCCCCCAAAAGTCTGGATTGAGGACAAAAAATCTAGAAAGCACAGTTTTTAAAAATTCGCCTGGTTAAAGATATTCTCTGGATTAGCTTAGGTTTGTTGATCTGGTGGTTATTTTCCCTAAGACCGACTTTACCCGATCGCTCTTCAAAATAATCTCCATCAGTCAACTCCCGATTATTCATCCTGTAATTTTTCGCGTACATTGCGAACAATCCGCGATAATTCAGTCTTTTCATCGACGCTAATTTTAGTCGGAGAACCACTAATAATCCGCTCGTAATTGCGGAAAGAATCCTTGATATCCGCCCCATCCTGACTGATAGTATATTCACGAATGCCTTTATCGTGCCAAGAACCGCGCATCTTAAAGACGTTAATCGCTCGCGACATTTCGCCACGAATTTCCACATACTGCAACATTAAAATCGTGTCGGTAATCGTAGAAATATGGGATTCAGTGATCGAGTGCGCTCCCATAAATTGGTCGGTGGTATTGGTGAAAAATCCCGTAATTTCCTCCTGTTTGGCGTATCCTGTCACCCCGATCACAAATTGCCGAAAAGCATTATTTGTCACCCCGCGAGCGAGCGCCGATAGAGAATCGATGGCAATGCGGGAGGGTTTAAATTCCGAGATTTCCGACTTAATCATCTGTAAATGGTCTTCCAATCCCGCCGATTCCGGGTAAGAACACAACAATTTTAATAATCCCTTGCGTTCCATCTCCTCAAAATCGATCCCCCAAGAAGAAGCATTTCGGGACAATTGGGCGCGAGATTCTTCATAAGCGAACAAAATCGCCCGCTCACCGCGCCTACAGCCTTCTTCCAGAAATTTACTGACTAAGAGAGTTTTACCCGTACCTGTTGCTCCTGTGGCCAAAATAATCGAATCCTTGAAAAAACCGCCTCCACACATATCATCAAGGGTTTTTACTCCCGAAGAAATGCGGACATTAGAAGAGCGCTGAGTTAAACGCATCGCACCGAGGGGGAAGATATTAATGCCATCATTGGTGATAGTAAAGGGATATTCCCCCTTCATGTGGGTTGTTCCCCGTAATTTGAGGATTTCTGCGGTTCTGCGTCGCCTTTCTCCCTCTAGCACGTTCCGCATAATTACCACATTATCAGAGACAAATTCCTCTACACCAAAACGGGCCACCGCTCCGTATTCTTCGATACGTTCCGTGGTCATAATTGAAGTCACTTCTAATAATTTTAACCGGGCCACGAGCCGAAAAATTTCTCGCCGCACCACTGATGCCGCTTCGTACTGCTGAAAAACGGCAGTTACAGAGTCAATTGATACCAGTTTGGCTTTATATTTGGTAATTGCGTATTGAATGCGCTCGATTAGGGCCGAAAGATCAAAACTACCCACCACCTCTTGACCTTCCGGATCCGGGGAAGCATCGAGAATAAATAATTTACCCTGGTCAATTAATTCTTCTAAATCCCAACCAAAACTATAGGCATTTTGGATAATATCGGTGGGAGATTCTTCAAAAGTAACAAACAGGCCCGGATAGTCAAAATACTTGATCCCATGGTAGAGAAATTGCACAGCAAGCAGGGTTTTTCCCGTGCCAGAAGTGCCACTAACTAAGGTAGTTCTCCCCATGGGTAAACCACCGTGAGTGATCTCATCAAAACCTTCAATTAGGGTTCTAATTTTGCGAACACCTTTCGGTTTAATCGGTGGATTCGATTGGCTATTAGAGTTAGATTGAGTCATTATTTATCCAGCGAGTATTTAAAGAGTAGGATTTTTATCTAATTTTTCCACAGAAACATATCAAGCCTGACTAAACACTTTACACTATCTCGATTTCCATTGACTCTTGACTTTCCCCTAGAGGTACTAGATTAAGCCCCGATCATTTCTTCTTCAATCAATATAACCCGTCTAATCAACTATGGACAAAGACCTAGCTATCATTTTCTCGTTCACGAATTTCCTCGTATAGTAAGTCTAAACCGATCAGAACCTTCTCTCGATCGGACAAATCACCGATAATTTTCCGCACCGGGGGAGGGAGGACTTTCGCAAGGGTAGGAGTAGCGAGAATCTTGTCTTCCTCCGCTAGTTGCGGGTTTTTCAGCACGTCAATCACCTTGAGCGCATACACTCCCTGAAATTCCTCTTCTAGGATATTTTTCAGGGTTTTTAAGGCCCGCACGGAGTTGGGGGTATTGCCGGCGACGTACAGTTTTAAAACATAGGTTTTTTTAAAGACGCTCATAGGTTAAGATCAAAGGGGCTGGGGATAGGAGTTTATTGTTATTTATGGGGGAGATTTTAGTCTATTCCCAATAATAAATCATAAGGGATATCCTCGCGAGGTATGGAACGACGATACATTTCCCCCAAGTGAGCAAGGATATCAATGAGAGCGAGACGATAATCTAGGAGAATTTCCTCACTTCTGCCTTCTAATTTTAACTGTTGGGAAAATTCGTCCATTAACTCCATGTGAATTTCCAGAATTTGCGACACTGAGAGATCGGTAAAAAAGACATTATTAACCAACTCATCGATCGCTTGATTAATCGGATAATCCTGTTGGAAGTAATTTAAAATAATCTCCCGATAATCTCTTCTTAATTCCCGCAGTAATTCTTTTTTTTCCTCCGGGGCAAGATTGCGATAGAATAGCTGCGGGTTGCGTTTGTAGTAAACACCTAAATAGCCGAGTCTTTCTTTTAATTTTTCTGCTAAACGGCGCTGTTGTAGGAGGAGAAAACTGTGATTATTTTCCACGGGATTCGGTTGGTTAACAATCGTAGTACGCTCGGAAAAAGAGCAATTAGGAGCTAAATGGAGAAATCGAGCGATCGCTTGGTCGATAACCGAGGTGATGCTGTCTAATTCCTTGACGGTGATTTGTAATTCGGCACTATGATAGAGACAGGTGGGAGAGTCATTCATCTCAGGAGCGATGTTCTTGTCAGCGACAATGATCACTACTGGCAGTAAAATCCCCCCTTCGTAGAGTTGATTAAAAGTCGGCTGTAGGGAAGGATGAAAGACCACCAGCAAACAATCGATTTTTTCCTTCTCTGCCTCGATATTAGCCAATAGTTCGCTAGAAGATGACCCCAGGGTTAGATTATACCGTTCATTAGCCAATAAAGCCGTCAAAGAATTAACCAGCCCCAGAGGTGAACTCACCCCCGTCAAGGGTGAGTCCGTTGGGACAAAAGCATAAATAGTCAGTCTCGGAGGCAACGTTTTCTCACCCGCAAGGTAGATAGAAATTGACAAACAATAGGTTAGGCTTTCTCTGTTGAGAAGACAACCCCCCGCCATCAGCTAAGGGAAGTTAAAGGTTAACTTTGCTTTTTGGCAGTAGGTATCGTAGTTAATTGTAATCAATGGAGCGGTTCTCTAGATGAGCGAGCGTCATAATCAAGATAAATTCAAGTTCTAGGACGACTAATAGTTTGGCCATCAGTTTGTTAATTAGGGCTGGCTGAATAAATCTAAAAACCTTGTTGGATAAGACTTTTAGACCTTTTTGAAATCCAAAAGTGCCGGGGATGGGAGTGATCAGGGGGAAAATTCAGGGACTTTTGCCCTGAAAATTAGGTAATTGACCACCTGAAAATCGGTAAAACCCTATACCCTACACCCTACACCCTGCCCCCACCGAAAAACTTTTTGCCGCAAACCCTAATTATGCCCTAAAGCTACCGCCACCGCCCCCTAATTATCCCCATGCCTAGCGTTACCCTCAGTCTCCATCACTTTAATCAATCCGTCACTGCCTGTGAATTAATTATTGACAGGGCCAGTCTTTGCGATTTAATTAACACGGGCAATCCAGAAGCGATCGTGGTGGTGGATGAGAGGTATTGTCCCCTAGGACTGATTGAGAGTCAAGCCCTGATTGCTTACCTCCTCTATCAACAACAGCACCCAGAAACCAGAAACCCCTCCCCCAACTGTCTGGATCTGAGCGGTTGGCTGCGTCCGATTATCCCTCTTAACTCGCGCATGGCCGTGAGTGAATTTCTGGCCACCCTGACGGGAGAAGCGATCGCAAAAGCCCCTATTTTAGTCGATGCTCAGGGGAAACTGTTAGGACGCTTAGACACGGGCAAACTTCTCCAATTTTGTCTCGGGCGTTCGATTCTCGATGATCCCCCCCCGCGGCTCCGCATCAGCGATCGCATCCCCCCCCGCAGCGATCGTCCTCTGGAATTTCTGGAACAATTACCGCTGCCGCTGCTGCTCTACAGTCCAGAAGCAGGGATTTTATACCAAAATCAGGCTTGGTGTCAACAAATCGGGGCAGCTTTCCCCGCTAATATCGATAACTCTGCCTTGGCTTTAGTTAATGACCCCCTAACCCTCCCATCCCCCACTCCCCCCCTGTTTCCCCAGCGTCTGGAAACGCTGACATCGGGTTTAACTAAGACTTGGCGCCTGTTATCCGTGCCGTTAAATTTAACGGATAATTATCCTTTGATCGAGAAAGCTTCAGGACTATGGTTACTGTTAGCCACCGATATCACCGAACAACAGCAATATTGTCAGGAATTAGCGGTTAAAAATGCCGATCTAGTCCATTTAAATCGTCTTAAGGATGAATTTCTCGCCTGTGTTAGCCATGAGTTTAAATCGCCCCTCACCGCCGTTATCGGTCTCTCCAGTCTGCTCCTGGAACAAAAAATCGGTGAACTTAACCCCCGACAGTCCAAATATGCCGATTTAATCTATCGCAGCGGTCGTCAGTTGATGGCTTTGGTTAATGATCTCCTCGATTTAACCCGCCTAGAGACAGGACAACTACAATTAACTTTATCTAGAGTCAAAATCGATCGCCTCTGTCAACGGGTGTACGATATCATCGTCGATAAGTATCCCCAACGTCTCGATCTCCCCAGCAGCTATCGTCTTGACATCGAATCGGGGTTAGACTATGTTCTGGCCGATGAGGCCCGTTTACAACAGATGTTAGTGCATTTGTTAGATAATGCGGTAAAATTTACCGTTGATGGCGGTAATTTGGGCATTAAAGTCAATCTTTGGGAAAATTGGCTGGCTTTTACCGTCTGGGATACGGGAATCGGTATTCCGGAAGAATCCCAGCATCTGATTTTTCAGAAATTCCAACAGCTAGAAAGTCCTTTCACCCGTCAATTTGAGGGCGCAGGTTTAGGTTTGGTCCTCAGCCAAAAATTAGCACGCTGTCACGGTGGCGATCTATCTTTTGTCTCCAAAGCTCGGGAAGGTAGTGAATTTACTTTACTACTGCCGGTTCATCCCCAAGGTGCCGAGCAGGAGTCCGCTACTCCCCAGCGTCTGGTGTTGGTGGTGGAAGCTAATCCCCAAGTGATCGAACAGTTTGTCGATCGCTTGAGTGAATTGGGATTAAAAGCCATTATCGCCCGTAGCGGCACTGAGGCGATCGAAAAAGCCCGGCAGTTAAAACCCCGTTGTGTTTTTCTCAATCCCAATCTACCCCTCTTGTCCGGTTGGGATGTGTTAACGCTGCTGAAATCCCATCCCCAAACCAAAGATATAAAAGTTATTGTCACCGCCGCCGATTCCGAGCGCAACCGCAGTCAACAGCAAGGGGCCGATAGTTTTCTGGTTCCACCAATCACCTCGGCTGCCCTGCAAGCTTGCCTAAATCTGACCGTTTCCCCTGTTCCTAGCCGCAAACGGCGCACTGCTCCGACTCTGCTGCGTTTACACGGTCATTATGCCCCCAATTTCTCCGATTTATCTTCCTTTAGCTGGATTTGGAATAATCAATTAGTCCGGGAGAATTATCGTTTTATCGAGGCCGATAGTTGCGAACAGGCGGAACTTTTAGCCACTGTCTGGGAGGTGGACGCTATCTTAATTGATAGTTCGATCGCAGAAGATTTATACTCTTATCTGCAAACCTTGAGCGAGTCGGAAACCCTCGCTAATTTACCCCTAGTCACCCTTGATGTGGCTGTCACCGAGGTAGCCAATCAAATCCCCGGTTTAGCCGTTTTTCCCTGTTTGGCCCCCCCAACGGAAAACCGCATTGAACAGCTATTAAAGGTAATCGAGACTGCTGATCTGGCTTTTTCTCGCCACAAAGAACAGTAAGGGTAAGTCGGGCCAGTCTTGGGATGACAAGCAATGTCGATGCTCTAGCCCGATTTTACCTAGAACTTGGTGCTAAAGCGCAACTACAAACCTTAACTCAACCTAGAGATTATTAACTCAATTTTCTCAAAAAAATCGACCAGCCGTTAGGTGAGAAAAAGAGAAGAACCGAGAACATTAACGCACCCTACAAATTAAGATGGTGCGTTACGGCGCGATCATAATTTAATTAGGGCTTGCTGAAAAAGTTTTTCGTGGGGGTAGGGTGTGGGGTGTGGGGTGTAGGGTTTTACCGATTTTGAGGGGGTCAATTACCTAATTTTCAGGGAAAAAGTCCCTGAATTTTCCACCCGATCACTCCCATATTTGGTACTTTTTGATTGACAAAAAGTCTAAAAGTCTTATTTAGTTATTCCAAATTGTTGCAAAATTAATAAATCTTGATCGCCTGTAATTAAAAAGTCAGCTTGACTATCTTTGGCTAAGGCTAAAAGGTAGTTATCTTTAGCGTTTCTACAGATATTAATTTTTGATTTAGTTTCAATACATAACCCAATTATGTTTACAAGCTCAAGTAACTCTTGAACTTTACTTTGGGGAAAATGCTTTTGTAATTTTGGTCTTTTGGTAACAAGGTTAATCTCATTAAGTAGCTGTGGAGAAAAAATCGGCAGAAGAGTTTTGGCTAACTGTTTACCAATAAGAAAGCTAATCCAAAGGTTAGTATCAATAATAACTTTAATTGGTGGCTTGTTGTCCATAAATTTCAGCCCTAACTTCCTCCACTTCTTCGGTAATTGTCTCTAAGGAAAGCTCATCAGTTTTAAAAGTTTCTAGAAGTTGGGTTAATTTTTGATTTAAAGTTTCTTTTTCGAGTTCTTTACTGAGTTTTATTTTGTCACTTTCTGGGAGTTGTTTAACCAAATCTAAAATCTGGTCAAAGTTTAAGGTTAGTTGGTAAGTTTTTTGGTTCATTTTCTCAAATTATTGTTGATTGATAAAGTTTAATTGCTCGCAGTGCATACTCAAAACAACGTTCCCGAATATCTATTTGTTTCTTCTATTCTTTTTGATAATTCATAATTCATAATTCAAAAGAAAGGTCTGGTTCAGCTTCTATACAACCGATAAAGTCAGACCAATCTTCTGTTCGCTGCTCTTTCATTTCCTGTGGGTTGGGAGAATATCGTTTTTTGAGAATATCTACAAGTTCAAGAATAGTCTGTTGTGCGTCGGGGGGAAGGGACGCAATATCTTCTTCAATTGTTTCTAGGTTTATCATTGTCATTGTTTAAATGCGCGACAGCTTATTCTCATTGTAGCAAATTACTGAAACAATTAGGCTGAAACTAATTCAAATTTAACCTTTATTTTTAGGGCTGTAGCGATGAGATTTAGCAACAAAAAAGAGTTTCCTTCATAGTCAGCATTTTCTAAGGCTTCAATAATAGATTCATCAGTATTAATTAATTCTGCTAAAGCTTTTGTTGAAAGATGATGTGTTTCCTTAATCTTAAATATTTTTCTGGCTACTTCGTCATCAATACGAGCCTTTTCTAATTCTAATTGACGTTCTGGATTATTAGCATAATAACGTTGGTAAAGAATTTGTAAGCCATCGGCTGTCGTTTGGTGTGTATTCATATCAACTCCTGAAAATAGGTGTGTAATTCGGGATTTTTTTCAAATTTAGCTTTGTTTTTAATTGCTTGCTCGATTTCCAGTGGTAGAACTTCTTTTTCTTTAATTATACCATGAGAAATGACCACAGCTTTGTTTTTATAAAAGAAATAAAGAATTCTATAATTTATTCCTTTAAAATTAACTCTCAATTCATAAATTTTGTCCCGCAAAAAGTCTGCTTCTGGTCTGCGTAATTCATATCCTAGTTCTGCCAGTCTTTGTAATTTGATAAAGCATTTGTTTTGAGCTTTGCCAGGAAGACTATCAAGCCATTCTATAATTGGTATATTACCTCTTTCATCTTGGTAAAAAATAAGTTGTATTTTTGGCATATTAAAGCTTTTATATATGTGAGTTTTCTAACAAATGATAAATTAAATAGTGTCAAGTATCGAGTTCCCCAAAAGCTGATGTTTACATGAGCAAAACCCCTAAAATTAGACTTGACAAAAGACCTGAGATTGTTATATTTTACAGGTAACAAGCTTTTAAACGAGAGAGCCACGCCCCACGCACCAATTATATCATTCATTCTACCTGAATATCAAACAGGAACTAGAAACCTGTTACTAGGGAGAGATTACTGCGGGGGGGATATTCGGTAGCAGTTAAATAATCATAATAAAAACCACTCCAGACACAGTAGCGGCTCTTGTCGGGTGCGTTAGTGATAGCGTAACACACCAATTTTCTTAAGATGCTGCGTTACGGCGCGATCATAGTTTAATTAACAAATCTCCTTTAAATACGCGCAAACACGCACCCTACAAGCTACTAACAAGGCTCATTTTGACTCGTTGATTAAGGGCAGTGGCAATTTTTTGTAGCATTATTAGGGGATTGTCTTGATAGTCAGCGTCTTCTAGATCTTCAATAACGGATTGCTCAACATGGATTAGGTCGGCTAGTTGTTGTTGAGTTAATCCAGCATTCATACGAGCGTCATAAATCAATTGTGCGATTTCTGAGTTGAGGGATTCTAGGGCAATTTGTTCTTTGATTGTGGGATCGTCTGCAATCATTTGGTGAATGATTTTTACGGCATCTGTGGTTTTAGGCATTGTTTATTTCTCCTTGATAAGTATGAAGTTCTGGATTTTGTTTAAATTGTGCTTTTCTTTGGATAATTCTCTCGATGTCTTGTGAGGGAACGGCGGAAGTTTTTTTGATAAGAGCATGACCAATAATTGCTATATTTTGACCATGATAAAAATAGAGGATTCGATATTGTATGGTTCCCTGTTTGGCTCTAAGCTCCCAGATATCATTTCTGAGATAATCGGCAGCAGGGCGGCGCAGTTCATGACCTTGTGCGGCAAGTTGTTCGATTTTGGTTATACATTTGGCAAATCCTTTTTTATCAGTTTTGAGTAATTTCTGAAGCCACTCAACAACGGGTGAGATGCCTTCTGCTTCTTGATAAAAGATGATTTTTGTCTTTGGCACGTTTCTTTTGAAATAGTATGCGATGAAAAATCAATAAATGTAATCAGGTGATGGTGATGGGTATCGAATTGCTGGATATCTCATAACCTCGTTGAAAAGAATTATGCGATCGCCCCTTGTTTATCCCCTAAATTAAACTTAGAAATTCCGCGATAATAGACATCAACATCGTTAAGTATCGAGTTCCCCAAAAGCTGATGTTTACGGGAGCAAAATCCCTCAAATTAGACTTGACAAAAGACCTGAGATCGTTATATCCTACAGGTAACAAGCTTTTGCACGAGAGAGCCACACCCCACGCACCAATTATATCATTCATTCTGCCTGAATATCAAACAGGAACTAGAAACCTGTTACTAGGGAGAGATTACTGCGGGGGGATATTCGGTAGCAGTTAAATAATCATAATAAAAACCACTCCAGACACAGTAGCGGCTCTTGTAGTGGACTGTTTCAACTAAAATAGGGCAATAGATTTCGGCTTAAAGTCTTAGATTATAGAATTTATAGCATTTTTCTAATACACCAAATTAGCTGAAACAGTCCAGTAGGGTGCGTTAGTGATAGCGTAACGCACCAATTTTCTTAAGATGGTGCGTTACGGCGCGATCATAGTTTAATTATTAACAAATTTCCTTTAAGTACGCGCCTAACGCACCCTACAAGCTACTTAACGGTGTTAACTCCCTACAATAATTTAATTGGAAACACCTAATTCTTTTAGTCTATCCAGAGAGTTTTGATACCAGGTTTGATTATTTTGTTGTTGATAAAGTTTTGTTGCTTGGCGAAAATCCTTAATTGCCTTTTCATTGTCATTTAATTCTTTGTATATTAAACCGCGACTATAGTAGGCATCAGCATAGTCAGGATTGAGTTTAATCGCTTGATTGTAGTCGGCAATCGCCCCTTGCTTATCTCCTAAATCAGACTTAGCAATTCCGCGATTATTGTAGGCAACAGCAAAGTCAGGATTGAGTTTAATCGCTTGATTGTAGTCGGCAATCGCCCCTTGCTTATCTCCTAAATCAGACTTAGCAATTCCGCGATTATTGTAGGCATAAGCATAGTCAGGATTGAGTTTAATCGCTTGATTGTAGTCGGCAATCGCCCCTTGCTTATCTCCTAAATCAGACTTAGCAATTCCGCGATTATTGTAGGCTACAGCATCGTCAGAATTGAGTTTGATCGCTTGATTTTGATCCGCAATCGCCCCTTGATTATCTCCTAAATTATAATTGCCTATACTGTAAATTGCTAGTCCGATCACCCCCCCAAATACAATCATCCCAATGCCGTTATATAGCCATTTACGTCTAGTTATTCCTGATGGATTCTTAATTTTTCTCTGAGGAGGAGGTGAAACGGGGGGAGGTTGTACTACAGTTCTACTTGAAGGAGGATTATTCAACACTGTCAGAACTTCTGAAGCTGATTGATAGCGCTGACTAGACTTATCTTCTAACATCTTGTTGAGGAGATTCGCTAAAAAATCACTAATTGATCTTTTTTGCGATTTTAATACCGATTGCCATAACCATCGCCGCTGATTCACATCATAGACCGAATCAGGCAAATTACTGTTACTTTGGGGGAAACATCCTGTTAATAAACGGACACAGGTAGCGGCTAAACTATATAAATCACTAGCGGCGACTGCACTGCCCATGATATGTTCATAAGCAGCATAACCCGGAGTATATAAACCTGTCCCCATTTGGGAGGTTTGCTCTTTAATTCCCCCAAAATCAATTAACATCAATTTACCGTCACTCCGACGACGCATCAGATTATCCGGTTTGATGTCACGATGGATCAATCCTTTAGAATGGAGATAGACAAGGACTGGTAATAATTGCTGTAATATTTCCTTGATTTTCTGTTCACTAAATCTTCCTTCTCTTTGATACTCTTGAAGCAGGGTTTCTCCTTCAATAAACTCCTGCACTAAATAGAGGGAGTTCCCCTGAGAGAAATAATCATAAACGGTGGGAATTTGTTCGTGTTTTAATTCGTCTAATTTTTCCGCTTCTCTTTGAAATAACTCCTTAGACTTCTCCAGAGCAGCTCCCTGCATTTGAGCAATAAATTTTTTAATAACCCGGGGTTTGCGATTAAAATTCAAGTCCTTAGCTTTATAAGTTCTACCGAATGCGCCTTCGCCTAATACTCCGACAATGAGATAACGGCTATGAAAAGAATATGATTGGCTAGTTTGGCTTAAATTTCCGCCACATCCTTGACAATAGCTATAATGAGTCGGATTTTGAGGATGGGAACATTCGGGATTGAGACAGTAGAGGATACTCATAAATCATCTGGAGAAATTTGATTAAGTACCTAAAAAAAATTGATGATCTCATTGAGAGAAGATGTGTAGGCTCCCTTAGGCGGTCACAAATCCCGTCAAAAAACCAAAATTAACAATCCGCCGTAACGCACCAATTCTATCATTAATTCTACCTGAATATCAAACAGGAACCAGAAGCCTGTTCCCCGGCAGTGGAAGTTAGGGGTTGCTAACAGGGGGAACAGTGATGACAAAGCGGATGACAGTTCCGATAACTGCTGTTGCCAAGATGGTGATTAATGCCCAAATTTGGGCTTTCTGGGAGCCTTTAATCTCTTTTAAATCACCTTGTAAGGTGTTGAATTCTCCCTGTAATGCCTTGAGATCTCCCTTTACTTCGGCCTCGAATCTGACTTGAACAATCCTGATCTCTGTGACATCTTTCTGGAGCGCGTCTAGCTTCTGATTGGTCTCTTTAAGATTCTGATTAATCTGGTCTAGGATTTTTCCTAAATCGGTTTCGATGGTGAGGCCGCTCATGGGTTAGACTCCTAATTAATTGGTGCTGTTGTTTCTGACTTAGATTTCAGTGTTTGAACAAATTGTAAAACTTTTTGTTGCTTTTCCGGTGTCAGTTCTCGCCATTGTTCAAGTAGTTCTTCTTCTTTACCCATAAATACCTCGCTCTTCAATTATGAATTGTTTGGTTTTGAGCAAGGCTCATTAATAAAAACCACTCCAGACACAGAGGAAACAAAGATCATATCATTTTGGGTTTGCGGTGGACGTTGTAGAATAGAGAAAACCTACTGCGCTGATAGATACCATGCCCTCTCCTGCTATTACCACGATCATCAAGATGGTTGAGTCTCTGCCTGATGAGCTTCAAGAGCAGTTAGTAGAGTATGTTCGAGCTTATATTGCAGAAATTGAAGAAGAAAAACGATGGGATCAGTCGTTTAAACAGACGAAGAATAATCTAGTCGCAGCAGCACGGAAAGCCAAAGAAGATATTGCGGCAGGATTGTCCGCACCGATGGATTATGAGCAGCTATGAATTCCGCGACATTGCCCTCATTTTGGCAGAAGTATCGCGACTTGAAACCAGCAGTCAAAGCCGGAGCCAAGAAAGCATATCGGTTATGGGTAGAGAATCCGTTTCATCCATCGTTACATTTTAAGTGTATTGACAGCGACGAAGATATTTGGTCAGTGCGTGTAACGAAGAGTCATCGAGCTTTGGGAGTGCTGTCAGGGGATACAGTGACCTGGTTTTGGATTGGCGATCATGATGAGTACGAAAAGTTTTATTCGTAAAACACAGGAACTACAAGCCTATCCCACTCGAACTTTAAAAACCCCCTTGCCACTCTCCTATACTTTTTAAACAGTATTTAGTATCACTCCCTCATAATGACATTCGATAAACTAGATGGCATAGCGACTTTTTTCGGAAGTATCAAAGTGAGCAAGCGTAATTTTTTTGGCGAAGAGAGAAGTTTTTTGCGGCAAAAAAACAGAACGTTGCCGGAAATATTCGCCAAAATATTGACGGTAGAGAGGACAACTGACTCGGCAAAACTTACCTTGTCGGTGAACCAGTCCGAGACTTTCTAGGTGAAAAGCGGCAATTAAGTCAATTTCTATGTCTTTTTCCGCCATCACCACCTTAGCAAAGATAGCCGCTAAATTGCCCTTTAAGTATTGCAGATGCGAAAGTAAACGTTTAAGATGGTCTGCAAAAATATTATTTTCCTCGCCGATAGAAGTAGCTAGAATGGTTTCTAGGGTACAATCACCCCGAACAATATGATAGCAAGCAAGACGAATTAAATAGGGATTACCCCCTAGAAATATCCGTAATTTTTCGGAGTCAAAATTCTGATCTAATCCCTGTCTTTGACTTAATTCTCTTACTTGTGCGCTGGTAAAATTAGGCAATTCGATCGGTAAACCAAGACTAAAAGGAGATTGATAGGTATCTGAGGTTTTATCAAGCTCCTGTGCAGGGGAATAGGCAACAATTAAACGTAATTTTTGCCAGAGGGGTTTGTTTTTGCCTTCCTCGTGCCAGAGGTGCAGAATACTAAAAAATTCTTCCCTTAGCTGTGGATAGGGGAAAAGATATTCAAGATCATCAAAGGCAATCACTAAAGGTCGATCGAGATGGGAGAGAATATGCTTTTCTAGATAGATTTTACAGTTAATTTTACCCCCTAAGAATTCATCCCAATCCTCTGGGAGATGATTATCTAAATCTAACTGGCGACTAATACTAACACAAAGCCAGTGCAGCCAGTGATTTAAGTCTTGAAAAATTGATCTTTCTGCTAACCGAAAACTGAAATAAAGCGTATGGTATTGCTGTTGTTGTGCATAATTAATAATTCTGGTTATCAGGGAAGTTTTTCCCATTTTTCTGGCCGCATTAATCCGGATCAGACTGCCTCCGCGCAAGATCTCTTGATAACAAGTCTGTTCCAGATTGTTTCTGTTAATATAAAAGGGGGAATTGAGGGGGACTTGTCCCTCTGGTAACTCAGGCAATAGTTGAGGATTAATAGTATCAGTTTCTGGTAAGTTAGGACGATAATAATCGCTATTTTCTAAAGTTAAATTAAAAGCTTGAAAACAATGTTTCAGTGTTTGTTTATCCACTCCCGATTCACAAGCAAATACCTTCATCAGAGTATCTACCCCTAAAAGAGTTTTCTCGCTGAGGACTTCTAGGGTGAAGCGATAACCACGATTATCCCGATATTCCGCTTCTTGTTTAGCAGTAAGTAATTTTTCTAGTCCCGTGGGGGTGAGGATAACCCCGCGTCTGCGGCGCTGTTTTTCTGGTTTTTTCATGATAGTTTTTCCCTGTCCTGAACTCAAACTCTGCACCCCTAGAGGTTTTGAGTTTCCTATAGACTTATCCTCAACAGGGAAACAATCAATTCCGTAATTTTACTGATTTAGCCATCGAGAACCTAGAAGAGCCTAACCAGACCACTTATTTTCTTCTCCGTCTGAGTTATTTCTGGGATAGGGGTAAATCTTAGCCTACTTGCTGACGATAGATATTCATTTCTAGGCTATCTTCCCCATAAAGATCCTCAATGTGTTGATGACAACAATCGATCGCAAATTGATCGAATTCTCCCGGTGCAATTTGATACATTTTGGCAAAAATATCGGGTTGAACACGACAAAATTCTGGTCTCTGGTCATAAATGGTACAGAGACGGGTTTGGCGATCAAAGTTTATACACCAACCCCCTTCCCCCACCATGCTGAGATATTGAGTTAATTGTGCGGGAGTCAGATATTCTTCTAAGTCAGGACGCTCATCGGGATTTAGTTGACAACAAGCTCCACAATTTTTAATACATTTCCAATTGGCCATATAACCGGTGTGCCGCGATGAATTAATCCTAGTACCTACTGACTAGCTTACTAGCAAATAGTCCCTATTTCCCGTTCCAGCAGCAATTACCCTCAATAGTTTTAATCTCAACCTGCGATCGGGAGTGAAAGCTTGACAAGGCAAGAATCTAATAAAATGGGCGTTGTAAGGGTCGAACTTACGGCATCCTGCTTGTAAGGCAGGCGCTCTACCACTGAGCTAAACGCCCGAATTAATTTCGTACTTTCTCAGCATAACATATATTTTCAAAAAAGTATATTATTTTTTTGAGCGAGTTAATTTTTTTCCGATGCCCTCTGGTCGAACTCACGATCGCATTACCCTAATTTTGCTGCTACCGATTGCGGGGGCGAGTTTTTTGGTCAGTGGCAGTGGTAAATTAACCCTGTTACTCTTGGCCAGTTATTTGTTTAGCGGATTCCTGTTTGGGCCAGATCTTGACATCCACTCGGTACAATACAAACGTTGGGGTTATCTGCGCTGGTTGTGGCTACCCTATCGTTCTATGATCCGTCATCGCGGTTGGTTATCCCACGGTTTATTGATCGGCACAATTTTTCGGTTATTTTATCTTGGTAGTTTTCTTTTACTAGCGGCGATCGTGATCATTCCGATCCTGCAAAGTTTCTGGGGTATAGACTGGGATTGGCGACTGTGGCCGCAGCAAGCGATCGCATTATGGCAACAGTATCCCCGGGTAGCGATCGCTATTTTCCTAGGTTTAGAATTAGGAGCGATGAGTCATAGTTGTAGTGATTGGATCGGATCTGCCTACAAAAGTTCTCGAAAAGTGGCTCAAAAACCGGTAAAAAAGAAAAAACGTTAATAATCCCCGTCCACAATTTCTAATTAGCCTTACTTTGATATTCTTGCCAAGTTTTTGGACTGATAAAGAGAGTTCCTTTTTCTTGCTGGTCGGGGAACTGGATATAGTTTTTCTCTAGATAATCCTTGAGTTTTGGTGATTGCAGAAATTCCTTTTCAAATCGATAGAGGAAAACCAAATCTGGCTGTCTTTTTTCAATAACTTCTAGGATAAAATCCCCATCGAGATTCTGATTGAGAAATCTCTTTCTGGTGATGACAGCCGTTTCTGGGGGTGTTTTCAAGAAATATTTATATATGTAGTGAGGATTATCGGTTAACAGAAGTTTATCGGAGTTTTTAAATTTTTCAAACACAGCTTCTGCTAAAAGAGGTTTATACTTTTTATTATATTGAACGTAGGCATTAATTCCAGGATCACGATTGGTGATTATTCTTAAGGTATTAAAGAGAAATTGACCAGACAGGGGTAGAAAAATTAGCATTTTGAGAACTAATTTCTGGGTTATTTTTCGATTTTGCCTAAATTCTCCGAGGCTATCAGTAATTTTTAACTGTTCGACAAACAAGGCAATTATCCAAACGGCGGGAATAATTAAATGGATATAATAATGAGGCCAAATTGGGGCGACTGTAGCAAATCTGAACAGATTAGAACCTAACCAGACCAAGGGCGGTAAAAGTGGTATTATGTTGCGAGTAAAAACCATCGCTATAATAGCTATCGCTGTGACGATTAGATAAATTGGTTCGTACTGTAGGGCGCTTTGTAAGAGAGTCCATAAGGTGAGATTGTCTTGAGCGAAACTAGCGGCAACACTGACATGAGATTTAATAACATTTTCGTAGGAAAAAGGAAAAATAGTCAGGGAACCCAAGACAAAGACTAAAATAACAGCGACTGACCAAATAATAATATCAATGATTCTTTTAATAAAACTATTCTGTTGATTAAGAAAAATAATTAAAGCTACAGTTGGGATAATAGTAATGCCTGCAAGTTTAATTTGCAGGGAAAAAACAAAAGCAATGGCACTGACTAAATAGAGTCCATACTTAAGCTTACCCATGAATTGAACGGCTTTAAAGATCATAAAAATACTTAAGATTGTAAAAAAAAGTGAGGGTAATTCCCGCAACATTGTCGTTGACAGGTTAATATACACTGGACAGGTTGAGAGAATGAATACTGATAAACAAGAGGCTAATATTCCGCAATTAACTCTCAGAATTAGATAAAAAATTCCTAACATAATTGTGGACAAAGAAAGCACCATAATGCGCGCCGCATGGATAGTAAATCCTGTCACGCTTAACCAACCATTTAGTAAAAGAGATAAACCCGATAAATGATCGTGCCAAACTTGTTCGTAGAGACGATAACCTTGTTTGGTGACGTAGGCAAGTACCAGAGCCACCGCTTCATCAAAATTAACTATATAGGGATAATCAAGCGGGACTTTCCAGAAAACGATCCCTAGGAAAAAAACAGCAATGGCAATTAATGCCATTAAATCAAAACGATCAGATTTCCTATTCATAACTTTTCTGGACAAGAATTGCTGCGTATCTTATCACAGATCGAGACATCAGTTAAGTAGATGGTTATAATTAAATTAAAAATGGATTTTAGGTTCGATCCCCCCTGCCCCCCTTGATAACTATCCCTTATAGGGATCTTTCTTAACAATTTTTGCAGTAAGCACTCCAACCCTTATCCTGACTTGATTTCAGTTTTTTCTTTGTTTTGTAAGGGTGTCAACAAGGAATATTACAAATTGTTAACCGAGTCTTGAAAGCCTTGTGCTACAAAGGTTTGAAATGTTAAGAAAGATGTGACTAAAGGACAGCCTTGATAAGGGGGGTGTCTGATAATTTTTAACGCCTACCTAATTATGGGTTAAAAAAGATAAAAAGATTACTTTTCGGAACTACGCCCTAAATCTTTAGATCTATGATAGGCCGCCACTACTGCCTCGATAATAGTTGAGCGAAAAGAGCCTTTTTCTAATTGTCTCACCCCAGCAATCGTGGTTCCCCCAGGGCTAGTGACGCGATCCTTTAATTCCCCCGGATGTATGGCCGATTCTTTTAATAGGGTTGCCGTCCCTAAAACTGTTTCTATGGCCAATTGAGAGGCGATCGCTCGCGGTAATCCGGCCGCCACACCACCATCGCTTAAAGCTTCCACCATTAGGGCCACAAATGCCGGGCCCGATCCCGATAATCCCGTTACCGCGTCCATCAAAGCTTCGGGAACTTCCACCACCGAACCGACCGCAGCAAAAATATCTCTAGCTACGGCCAGATGTTCCGGTTCCGCATGACGACCGGATGCGATCGCTGTAACCCCTTGTCCCACCGTAGCCGGGGTATTGGGCATCGTCCGGATTACGGGGCGATCGGGAAAGCCCATTTCTAAGCGATTGAGGGTAACTCCCGCTAAAATCGAGATAATTAGGGGTTTTTCGGGTATTCCTAGCAAACTATTCACTACTTGCTCTAAAGTTTGCGGTTTTACCGCTAAGATTAACACCTCAGTTGCCCTAGCAGCTTCCCGGTTATCCTCACTGACTTGCACTCCATAGGTATTAACCCAAAAGTTGCGCCGTTGGGACTGGGGTTCACTGACTAACACCGTTTCCGGACTATAAACATTTTTTTTTAATAAACGGCTGAGAATGGCCTCGGCCATCACTCCACCGCCAATAATTCCTAAACGAATAGACACAGTATTTTTTAAAGTAAAAAGTAAAAAAGAGAGCTTTAGCTATCCTACCAAGAAAAAACGCATCCTCTCGATAAATTGATCGATTTCTAGCTTCGACAAACCTGACGAGAGGACTATGGAAAGATTCATTGAGCTAATCGACTGCTTTCGGCTGCCCAAGCAGGTGCTGAGGAAACGGGACGAGCCATTTTCGGGTTATCAGCGATATCGTGAATAGTTCCAGAAAGGGTGCTAACTTTAACGCAGCTGGGGGTAAACAGGAAAATACTCTCACCGATGCGTTCTTGATGACCATCAATTGCATAAGTGCCACCGGCGACAAAATCCACGGCTCTTTGTGCTTCTTCCGGGTCCATGACGTTGAGGTTTAAAACCACCGATTTGCGTTCTCTCAGGGTTTGGATAACTTGGGGCATTTCCTCGAAGGAATGGGGCTCGATCACGACCACTTCTGCATTATTGTTGTTAATACCTGGCATACCGATCACGTTGCTTCTGTTGAGTCCCATAGATGTGGCTGTATTGAGATTTAAAGGTTCGCGTTGACGACGATTAAGGGGTTCTTCTTCTTCGTTTTGATCCCTATCTTGGGGGGAAGACTTTTCCCAGTTCATTTCTTCGTAGTCGGTTTCATCTTCATCTTCCGGTTGTTCGGAGATACCGACAAAATCTTTGAGCTTGGTAAAAATGTTGTTCACAGTCTAATGTCCTTCAAAAGATTTTTTTTGGTGGTCTTGTCTAGAGTCGGGGTTATTTGGTGGCCTTTAACAATCTTTGCTCTCGCTTGGTACAGGGGAACTATTTTGTTAAGGGTTCGTCATTTTAGTCGTCTGGAAGCAGCAGTTAGTTCCCTCTTTTCAGTTATTAGTTATCAGGGGATAGTTTTCAGGGATTGGGAAAAAGTCAATTCCTCATTTCTAACCACCAGTTTCTAGACTAGACGCTGTAATTTTAAGATATATTATCACCAATGATTAAAATTTCTGGGGTTTTTTTCTGTGAATTTACGCAGATGGTTCAGTAAATGCGCTCGCCAAAAATGCCAGTTCCCACCCGGATCAAAGTGGCTCCGGCCTTGACGGCCAGAGGATAATCGTTAGACATCCCCATGGATAGATGAGGCAGGCATAAACTAGAGCTATTCTCGATGATTTGGGCTAAATCGCTGGTTTTTTCAAAGGCGGCTAACTTTTCCCCAGCCGATAATCCCTGGGGCAGAATTGTCATCAAACCCTGAATTTTTAGCTGTTGACAGTTGACTAAAGCGGGAAGATCTGCTATGAGTTCGGCCTTGTCCCAACCGAACTTATCGGGATCGGGGACAACTTTCACCTGTAGCAAAACTTGGGGATTAATCTCTAATTCTGAGGCCAGGCGATCGAGTCTTTGGGCTAATTTTAAACTATCGAGGGAATGGATTAAATCAAAAGATTCTAGGACTTTGCGCGCTTTATTTGCCTGTAGATGCCCAATAAAGTGCCAAGAAATATCTGGGAGGTCTTTTAGTTCTTGCTGCTTCGAGATTGCTTCCTGTAGCTTACTTTCGGCAAAATCTCTCACCCCTGCTCGGTAAGCTTGACGGATATAATCGCTTGATACCTGTTTACTGACGGCAATCAGACGCGTGCAGGAGGGTAGGGTAAGACGGATGGACTCGATACGACTAGCGATCGTCATGAACTAGACTGAAAAGGTTTGTTGATAAGTTTGGTTGAGACTGTTAAATTCTTGCACATTACTGCCCCGGCGCAAATTCCGCAGCCGGTTTTCCACTAAAAGACGAGCATCGGAACGACTAATCGGATCGAACGAGACTTTCTTGGGTCCCACCGTCACCAGAAAAAAAAGACGTTGGGCATAAAGAGTGGTGAATAATTCCCGATGTTCTTCTAATAGACACACTCTGTATAATAGACCGAAAGTAGGATGATTGAGATAGGTTTCGTTACTCATTCAAGCGATCGCTAAAGGAAAAGGATTGAGCGAACTAGAAAGTTTTTCCACAATAAAATCAAGCGGATGGCTCAAAAACAATTGATTTTTCGGGTGTTTCCCTAGCTTGATTTTACCAGAATCCTTCAATTACAACTAACGATGCCAGTCTATGTCATGATTTCCTGAGTTTTCACTTTTTCCCTGTTAACTTGGATACATTTCGGTGACAAGTTGTCACCATCAGAAATTAGCTCTGCTGCAAAAATCAAAGATTTTCCCTTTGCAGAGGAGACTCTGAGACAGGAGGATAAAAAAGACAAGAGACAACTATAATGCCCATAAAAGCTAAGATTATCTCAAATTTATCTGGTTTTTTAGAAATTTTAACCCGATAGCGGCGATCAGTGAACTGAAAACTGACACCGGATCAGTGATCACTGATAACTAATCACTGAATCGCTGATCAAATGCCCTAAGCTTGTATTAAGCCTTTTTTAACTTCAAATTCCTTTAACCTCAATCAATATGGATTTTTCTAGTCTTGTTGCCAGTCAGCTAAACGCCGGCGTTATCTGGCCCGAAGGAATCCTGATTATTACCCTGATGGTGATTTTAATCGGCGATTTAATTGTGGGACGGAGTGCCAGAAGTTGGCTGCCCTACGTTGCGATCGCTGGTCTGCTCGCTGCTGTGGCTGCTCTCTATTTTGCCTGGGACAATCCGAAACCGGTGGCCTTTTTAGGGGCTTTTGAGGGGGATAATCTCAGTATCGTCTTTAGGGGGATTATTGCTCTTTCTACCGCCTCCACAGTGCTGATGTCTATCCGTTATGTGGAACAAGCGGGAACCTCCCTAGCGGAATTTTTAGCCATTATGCTCACCGCAACCCTCGGGGGAATGTTCCTATCCGGCGCTAGTGAATTGGTGATGATCTTCATCTCCCTAGAAATGCTCAGTATTTCCTCCTATCTAATGACCGGTTACATGAAGCGGGATCCTCGATCGAACGAGGCCGCCTTAAAATACCTGTTAATTGGAGCTTCTAGTTCGGCGATTTTCCTCTATGGTGTTTCCCTTCTCTACGGTTTATCCGGAGGTGAAACCAGTTTAAGTGCCATTGCCCAAAAATTAACCGCTGTTAACGGTGGTCAGTCCCTGGCCTTAGCGATCGCATTAGTGTTTGTAATTGCCGGTATCGCCTTCAAAATTTCGGCGGTTCCCTTTCACCAGTGGACTCCTGATGTGTACGAAGGTTCACCCACTCCCGTGGTGGCTTTCCTCTCGGTAGGTTCCAAAGCGGCCGGTTTTGCCCTAGCAATTCGCCTATTAGTGACGGTTTTCGGTCTAGTGAGCGAACAATGGCGGTTTATCTTTATCGCTCTAGCAATTTTGAGTATGATCCTCGGCAACGTGGTCGCCTTGGCCCAAACTAGCATGAAACGGATGTTAGCCTATTCCTCGATCGGTCAGGCGGGTTTTGTCATGATTGGTTTAACCGCCGGTACTGACGCAGGTTACTCTAGCATGATTTTCTATCTGTTAATTTACCTGTTCATGAACCTAGGGGCTTTTGCCTGCGTGATTCTCTTTGCTCTGAGAACCGGAACCGATCAGATTGCTGAGTATTCGGGACTCTACCAGAAGGATCCGCTGCTAACCCTCTGTTTAAGCATCTGTCTCCTCTCTTTGGGGGGAATTCCGCCTCTAGCGGGCTTCTTTGGTAAGATTTATCTATTCTGGGCCGGTTGGCAAGCGGGACTTTATGCTCTCGTCCTCGTTGGTTTAGTCACCAGTGTGGCCTCGATTTACTACTATATCCGTGTGGTCAAAATGATGGTGGTCAAGGAACCCCAAGAGATGTCCGATGCGGTGAAAAAGTACCCCGTTATCAATTGGACTCTTACCGGGATGCGTCCCCTACAGGTGGGTATTGTCCTCTCCCTAGTGGCGACTTCCCTGGCCGGTATCCTTTCCAATCCTCTCTTTACCCTAGCGACGGATTCCGTCACCACTACCCCCATCCTACAATCGGCGGCCCTGGCGACGCACATTTCCCGAGCGAATTGAGAATCTCTGTTGATTTATCCCAAGTATCCTAGTCCTGTCTTAAGGTTGGGATAAATCAACCACCTTAAGACCTTTTCTAAGCTTAACCTGCTTTTTGCTTTACTCAAATTGGCCAAGTAGAAGACTCATTTCGTTAACAACATTCTCACTTGCCTTTAACGCTTCTTTTCTAATTGCTTGAATTTCGGTCATACTTTTTGCGATTCTCTGCTGTTCAGATTGGGGTGGAATAGGCACTAAAACTTTTGACAAATCATCTACTAAAATAGTAGGAATAGCATGACCTGTCATGTACCTTTTAATCTGACGCAAAAAAAAGTCTGTTCGCATATATACTAATAAAAACAAAGGCTCGACTCCCTGAATATTTCTTAATACTGAAAATCCATTTGAGCAAATTGCTCCGTCTTCATCTTCCGTGATTAGGGCTGTTGCTTGGCGTGGTGTTCCTGTACTTGCTCCTGAAATTGCTGTAATAATATCACCTTTGTACAATCTATAAGTTGCACGAGATGGGGCTTCGTATGCCTTAATTATTTGTTGGGAAACAACTTGCATTGTACGATAATCAACATCGGAAATAGCGATATATCTAATTTCACTGTCCCTAGCTAAACGAAAATCAGCCGCATCTCTCAAAATATCGGCAATTTCACCTAAAGGTTTCGCCCCAATAGATTTTAGATGTTCTAATAATTTTTGGTCATTGGGTAAATAATGTTCGGCATCCAGTCTCGAATTGAGCCGGGTGTTTTTAACTGTATAAATACAATCGCTGTTTTGTGCAAATTCGCCATTGATAAATGACGTAAAAGATTGAGAAATATCATCTATATCATCGTCAACTATTGGCAAACCTGATTTTTTTCGGGCTATAACTCCCGACTCGTTGCGCTTATATATTGTTTGTCCTTTAACGTCATAGCCTATTTTTTTGATTTGTGCCATAAAACAAGAATCATTGTTTGCTGGTAATTTTTGAACTACTAAAAGTGATGTCTTGATTCCTGTACCGTATGGCACGAATGCTTCCGGCGGTATGGAAACAACACCTAATATTTTTGTTTGGGAGCGCAACCAATGCCGAATCGGTCCATTAGAGATATTTTGTAATAGACCATCGGGCAGAATAATCGCCATGCGTCCACCTGCCCGCAATAATTTTATAGATTTCTCAATAAATAAAATATCGGGCGACTGACCCGCTAAAACGGTTGGGGAAACTTCCCAACCATTGGACGCTGATTTATGCCATTTTCGGGCAAGAAGATATGATTGAAGAATTTTCTGGTCTTCTACTTTGCCTTTATTTCCGAAGGGAGGATTGGTCAAGATAACATCAAAGGAATTATTTAATTTTTGATCTTCGATAAGCGCATTAGTGCAGATAATTTCTGAACCTGTGCCACCTTCAAAAACTAAACGAATCATTCCCGAAAGGGCGACATCGGGATTAAATTCAATTCCTGTAATACTTTCTTGCACAAAACTTGCTATATCGAACTCTGGATTATTTTGTCGAACATGGTTTATTGCTTGAATTAAAAAACCACCACTTCCGCAAGCAGGATCTATAATTTTTTCGTTTGGTTTGGGGTCTATCATTTCAACCGCAAGGCGTACAATTGGGTGAGGGGTAAAAAATTCTCCCCTATCTCCACGCTGGTGTCTATTTACAAAAGTCTGGAAGGCTTCACCTTTTATATCGCCAGATGTTTGAGTTAAATTAATGTACTGTAACTTGCCTACAATATAAGCAAGAGTCAAAGGTTTTAACTTGAATGTGTCATCGGTGAAAAATCCCCGATAATGATTCTTGATGGAGGTAAATAATTGACTAAGACGCGCCATAAATTCATCGGACTTATTGGCGACGATGGCTTTATATTCACTTGCTGTAACGCCAAAATTTACAGATTGCTTGGCAGATTTTTCATCATGAAGTTTGATGATGATTAGTTTAACCATCTCGTGAAAAATCTTGTCTTTGAGCATTCCTTCGTTGGCGTAAATATAATTATGGCACTCTTCAAAAACTGCTGAAAGATTGTTAGAAGGTCGTAATTCCTGAATTTGCGGGAGTTTTTCAGGTAACAGGCTGTCTTCAGAAAATAACAATCCTTGCTCTTTCATTTTTCGAGTTTGATTTGACCGTTTTCCGTTGCGGGTTGTTGAATAGATAGACTATTTTTAGCCTTGACTGCATTCCTAGCAAACCAGTCTTTTAGTGGACAGAGATAATCGCCATCTTGATTAAACAAGAACTTGCCCCTATACCTAATTATAGAATCTAAATTAGAGTATGTCAAGAGATAAAAAATTAAGTTTAATGTTAACCAAAGTGAGTGAAAAAAGCTGAGAGATTGTTTAGGGCAGAAATTCGGAGCATCTTTCAATTTGATAACGCCAATTATTCAGCCTTTTGATCAGGTGGGTGACACTCACCTGATTTATTTTTAGCTATACATTAAAACGGAATAGTAAAACATCACCCTCTTGAACAATGTATTCCTTGCCTTCACTTCTGACTAAACCTTTTTCTTTGGCTGCGCTCATCGTGCCACTATTAACTAAATCCTGATAAGACACAGTTTCCGCACGAATAAAACCCCGTTCAAAATCCGAGTGAATAACTCCGGCTGCTTGGGGTGCTTTCATACCAGAAATAATCGTCCATGCGCGGGTTTCTTGGGGACCAGTGGTGAGATAGGTACGCAGTCCTAATAACTCGTAGGTAGCTTTAATTAAAGATTTTAATCCCCCTTCTTCTACTCCTAAAGAACCGAGAAAATCTTTTCTTTCTTCCTCCGACAATTCCACTAATTCCGATTCTACTTGAGCAGAAACGATCACAACTTTGGCCTGTTCCTCTTGGGCAATTTGACGGACACTTTCTACCCAATCATTACCCGTGGCCAGATCATCTTCGCTCACATTAGCGGCATAAATAATCGGTTTCCGACTCAATAAACCGAGATTTTTAATTAATTCTTCTTCCTCTTTGCTTAAATCCACTTTTCGCGCCGAAATACCGTCATTAAGACAAATTAGGATTTTTTCAAGGATAGCCAATTCTTCGGCGGCTTCCTTGCTATTTTTCGCCTGTTTGCGTAAACGTTCCACCCGCTTCTCCACCTGTCCCAAATCCGCTAGAGCTAACTCTAGATTAATCACCTCGATATCCCGGGCCGGATCCACAGAACCAGAAACATGAATAATATCATCATTATCAAAACAGCGCACCACATGAACGATCGCGTCCACTTCCCGGATATTAGCCAAAAATTGATTACCCAATCCTTCCCCGCGACTAGCACCCTTGACTAATCCGGCGATATCGACAAATTCAATCCGCGTCGGCACGATTTTCTCAGAATTAGAGATTTTAGCCAAAACCTCCAGACGTTCATCGGGGACGGATACCACACCCACATTCGGTTCAATGGTACAAAAAGGGAAATTAGCGGCCTCGGCCTTGGCATTAGCCACCAGAGCGTTAAATAGGGTCGATTTTCCCACATTTGGCAGTCCCACGATTCCAGCTTTCAACATAAAAATTGCTTGATAAACATCATCCCGACCTCTCACTATATCAGGCTGCCTCTCGTTTTTGTGAATCCGGTTGATGAAAAAGACTGTCGATAGTTAACAGCTTAGTTAACATTTGCTGAAAAAATTTTTCCTGGAGGTAGGAGACTCCGATTCAGGATTCAGGATTCAGGAGACAGGAGATTATTTTTATTTATTCTCCCCATTTCCCCATTTCCCCATTTCCCCATTTCCCCATTTCCCCACACCCCACACCCCACACCCCACACCCCACACCCACGAAAAACTTATTTAGCAAACCCTAGTTAACATTTATTCAAGTTCCTTAACTAAAAGTAGGCAAGATTTTACAAGAGATTGCGAGAATGGGATGTAATGCTTGAGACTGAGTTAGGGTGAAGAGTAGGAAAGAATACACCTGTAGCACTGGGCAAAATTATGGCAAGACAGGCCTTTCACTTCTAAATACGTCCTGAGAGTAATTTTCAGTGCTATGACAGTATATTTCCCAAGGGCGATCGAGTGTAAATATCGTCCAATCGCCACAACTAATCACTAAATCATTGTTGGGGGTATCTGTATGAATCAAAGTATCGGAGCAAACACGCGTAATGTGGCCCTTGTCGGCCCCTACTCCAGTGGAAAAACCTCCTTACTGGAAAGTTTACTTTTCGTAACAGGAGCGATCACCAGAAAAGGCAAAATCAGCGATCGCAATACCGTTGGTGATAGTTCCACGCAAGCGCGGGATCGACAGATGAGTGTAGAAGTTTCCGTTGCCCATAGTCAATACCAAGACCTAAATTTTACCTTTCTCGATTGTCCCGGTTCGATCGAATTTGCCAGTGAAACCTATAATGCCCTGGTCGGGGCCGGTGCTGCTATTATCGTTTGTGAACCGGTGGTCGATCGAGTTCTCACCCTGGCTCCCTTGCTAAAATTCCTCGATGATTGGGAAATTCCGCATCTAATCTTCATCAACAAGATGGATCGCTGTAATAGTCACTTTAACGAAGTCCTACAAGCTCTCAAATCCGTTTCTAGTCGTCCCCTTGTTCCCCAGCAATATCCTATCCGTCAGAACAACGAAATTATCGGATTCATCGATTTAATCAACGAACAGGCTTATCATTACCATGCTAACAGTCCCGCCGACCCTGTAGCTTTACCCGACCACCTCAAGGAAGAAGAACAGATCGCTCGACAAGAAATGCTAGAAACGATCGCCGAATTTGATGATCATCTTTTAGAAGAACTCCTCGAAGATATTAACCCCTCCCGGGAAGAAATTCTCCAAGACTTAAAACAAGAACTGGGAGCCGATCAGATAGTACCCGTGTTCTTCGGTATGGCGGAACGGGATTATGGTGTGCGTCATCTCCTTACCGCTTTAGTGGAAGAAGCGCCGGCCCCGACAATTACTGCCAATCGTCGCGGTCTCGATCCAAGTGCGGATGGAGATGCAGTGGTACAAATCCTCAAAACCTATTTTACTCCCCAGGGCGGTCGCCTCTCCCTAGGGCGAATCTGGCAGGGAACCCTTAACGATGGCATGGCCTTGAACGGTGTGCGGATTGGTGGTATCTATCGTCTCATGGGACAACAACAACAACCCCTACAGCAGGCCCAAGCGGGGGAAATTATCGCTCTCGGTCGTTTGGAAGGAATCGGCACCGGAGACGTGGTTAGCAGCGGCAGTCAAAAACCCGATCTTCCCAGAGGATTACAGCTTAAACCCGTCTTTGCTCTCGCTATTGCCGCCGCAAATCGCAAGGATGAAGTTAAATTAAGTTCAGCTTTGACGAAACTGATCGAAGAAGATCCTTCCCTCTACTGGGAACAACACGGTGATACTAAAGAAGTGATTCTTTGGGGACAGGGAGAAATTCATCTGCAAGTGGCCCTCGATCGCCTAGCACGCAAGTATAATCTACCGATGACCACCCATTTACCCCAAGTTCCCTACAAGGAAACGATCAAAACCAGTACCAAATCCCACGGACGTTATAAACACCAAACCGGCGGTCACGGTGCTTTTGGTGATGTGTATCTCGATATTAAACCCTTACCCCGGGGGGAAGGTTTCCACTTCCATGAAACCATTGTCGGTGGTGTTGTCCCCAAACAGTATATCCCCGGGGTGGAAACGGGAGTGCGGGAATATCTCGGTCATGGTCCTTTGGGTTTCCCCGTGGTGGATATTGATGTTACTCTCACCGATGGTTCCTATCACAGTGTCGATAGTTCCGAACAAGCTTTTAAACAAGCGGCCCGTCTAGCGATGACGGAAGGACTGCCTAAATGTCATCCAGTCTTATTAGAACCAATTCTATCGGTGACGGTTCTCGCTCCCTCAGAATACACCGCCAAGGTTTTACAGTTAATCAGTGGCAAACGGGGTCAAATTCAGGGTTTTGAAGCTTCTGCGGAGTGGAAAGGTTGGGATCAGGTGACGGCCTATCTCCCCCAAGCGGAAATGCACGATTTGATCGTTGAATTGCGTTCTTTGACTATGGGGGTTGGTTTCTTCCAGTGGGATGAGGATCACCTGCAAGAAGTGCCAGATAAACTACGCGATGCGGTTTTAGCTATGCAGGGTAATGGTAACAAGTAAAGTCTTCTTGGCTGTCAGTAAGGTAGAGCGATAAATTACCAAGAGATGGGCTTTTATTGGCTCATCTCTCCCTTTTCTGGCAAAAAATGACAGAAGGGTTCCATAAGATTATCCTAGTGCTATACTGCCCCAAATTAGTCTCGGAATTCTCAAACTAAGGGGATTAGAATCTTCTAGGGAAGGGATGAATCAATGGAAGATAATCTAAGGAGTGGAAATGGGCAGACCCAGCAGTTTACAATTAAAGTTTCAGAAAAACAACCGGTCAATCACGGAAGTTTCTCTGGGTGGTGCATCAGTTCTGGTCTGCCAAGGCAAGATGATAATTCCCGATGGGGAAAGACTTTAGCTGGTTAGAAAATGAATGGTTTCCGCTAGGGATTTTAACTCTAAATCCGAGATTTGGTCATCATTCCAATAGCTAATTTCTTTGCCTACTTTTTCGATAAAATAATTGGCCGCATAACGATATCTTTGTTGACAAGCTTCCTGAGCGAAATCTACCAAGGCTCTAGCGTAGGATTCGGGGGAATGATTATTTTCTAGCCAAATTTGACCATTTTTCCCGATAGTCTGATAGAATTGCGGATCGTGAAGAAATTGAGAGAAATGTTGATGTAAATCGGCGATTTCGTTGCCAACAGTCACATAACCTACGGTATTTTCCGGCAACTCACTATACCAACCTATTTTAGTCACTAAACTTGGCAAACCATGGCTCCAAATCTGCAGCTGACTGACGGATGCTTCCCCCATAGTAGGATAACGTAAATTGATTGCTAAATCTGCGTTAGCTAAGGCGGTCTCTAATTTGGCTTCCGTGACAAAACCATGCAAGGTTACTAAATTATTTAAATTTAAGCTATTAATTTTTTGAAGGAGATAATTACTATCCCATACTTCTCCATAGATGTCTAAGCGAAAAGCTTGTTTTTGGGGAAAACTGGCCAGAGAGTCCAGAATCATATCCAGACATCTATTTTTACCAATGTGACCAAAAATAATTAATTGATAACAACCCTTTTCTCTCTGATTTTCTTGATTTGATGAGCAACCGAAACTAGGATAGGGAAGGGGAATATAGGCAGTTAAAAGCTCTTGTTCTTTTTGCAGTTGACAATAACTTTCCTGGGTATGGGTAATCACACCCACAGCATTTTTTAACGCTAAAGGAGTTAGGGGATAATTATCAGCCATAAATTGCATAGTAATTTTCTGATTCCACCACATTTCTGAGGCTATTTTTCCCTCCAGCCCATAGTAATAGAACATTTGATTAAGATAGCTATCTCGATCATTATTGATTCTAGCAATTTCACTAAAAAAATCCTGCAGCTTTAAATCATGAAGGACGACTATACCGGGGCATTGACAACTAATCCGCCAGATATCCTCATGAAAATCTGGGTTATTACCAATATGATAAATATTTATGTCTGCTTGGTTAATTTTTGACCACATTATGTTATCTCTATGGTAGGAGTTAACTTTAACATAGTTGTTTAGTTCTCGATCGTAAATTTTTTGATTAGTCCATAGTTCTAACTGACAATTTTTAATCAAAGCTGGCAAGATACAAGTCATGTAATCAGCGATACCAGTTTTAGCGGGAGGTAAAGGGGAAAACCAATTAATTTTCATGCGAGTAGTTTTTTGATAACGTTTGACCAATTAATATCGAGACTTTTGTAGTATTCACCAGCAGATTTACCTAAGTTTGCTGCCCAAGACCGATTTTCCCAAAGTTCGTCCATCGCTGCTGCTAGAGCATTAGCCGTCGGTTCCACAATTAAACCGGTTTCGCGATGACGAATAAATTCTAGGGGTCCTCCCGAATCTTGGCAGGTAATCACTGGTTTAGAAGCTAACATTCCTTCTAGGGTAACGTAACCGTAATCTTCCTCAAAGGGAGGATAAAGCACTGCTAGGCATCTGGCATAATAATCGAGTTTTTCCTCGTTACTAATTCTGCCTAAAAATACCACTTTTTCAGCAATATCCAACTGCTTAACTTTTTCCTCTAGAATGTCACCAAAATCCCCTTCTGGTTGACCAGCAAAAATCACTTTGACAGGGTTTTTAGTCAAGGCTAAAGCCTCAAGGATTAACTCTTGACGTTTTAAGGGATTGATCCGACTAGGAAAGAATAGATAACCTTCTTCTGGTTGACATTGAAAAAAATCAGCATTCTGGGGAGGGTGATAAAGGGGTATCGAATCAACATTATTATAGGTTTTTAGCCTTCTTGCCACATTTTTAGAATTGCTAAATATGTTATGAGTTTCAGAAAAAACATTATTATCTGCCCGGATAATATTTTCACGAATTTGTAAACCATTGGCACTTAAATCTAACCCACCATAGGGATTACCCCATAGTTCATACGCTTGTCGGTGTTGATGCAGAATCCAGAGAACTTTGCTGGGATGAGGAATTAAATAAGCTGGGAATTTTAAGCCAATTAATCGATCAATATTTCTGCCATTGGCGCTAGTCAAATCTAATAAGCGACAGACTAACATTGTGTCTAAAATTCTCTCCAGGGGATAGGTTTGAAAGGGAATGGCGACTATTTCCGCTTCATGGCCTGCCAATTCTAAAGCCTTACATAATTCCTGAGCGTGAATTTCCGCACCGCCATAGACAAAAGGAACCTGTGTTGTTGTAATAATAACTCTCATGAATACTTACTCGTGATTAATTATAGTTTATAACCAATAACAGCATAATCCATTGGACCATAAAAATACTGATTAAACTGTTTAGATAACTCATCTAATTCATTTACCTCATCAGCTTTGAATCCATCAGAAGGGTTTAAATTAAGAATTTCTACCTCGGCAAAACCGCAGTATTGCACTAGGAATTGAGTCATTAAACTGGGTAGAGGATTGCGGTGGGTTGGATCGAAGTAAAAATTACAACTGCCCACTAAAACATTAGCAGGATTGGGAGTCTCAAAGATAACCAAACCTCGATGACGCAGCACTCGAAATGCTTCATTTAATAGCTTGACTAATATTTCAAAGGGTAGATGTTCAATAATATGGAATCCCGTGATTACCGCCACGCTTTCGTCTGGCATTGATTGCAAATAAGCAATAACATCTCCTTCTACAACCTCTAATCCTCGACTTTGACATTGTTCAATGACGACTCGGTTTAGATCGATACCTCTGGATCTGTAACCATTATCTCGCAAAAGCTCTAACCACTCTCCCCGACCACAACCTAAATCTAAAATCAGCGAGTCTACTGGGGCAATTTGTGCTTCTCTGAGTCGGGGAAGATACACTTCTAATCTCTCATTAATTTCCTCGCGACTGCCGCGGAAACGCTCCTCAAAGGCGAAGTAAAAGGCATCTAGAGAATGATCTAACTCTCCCGCAAAAATTTGCGCTGGTTCACTCGCCAATCCTCCTTCCGCTCCTGCTGTCGCTTCTAAAAACTTATTCATTAAGCGCTTTTGTTGGAGTAAATCTATCTTTAAATAATGGCTATTTTGAAAATTCTTCTCATTACTATCTTTAATTTGGGTTTCTAGATACTCCTGCAATTGCTCGGTCTTCTGATACAATTCTCGATCAAGGTGGTGGATTTGGGTTTGCAGCCCCTCTTGAATTTGATTAGCGATCCGATCGCGCTTTTGATCTAGTTGCTCGATTTGGCTTTGCAGCCCCTCTTGAATTTGATTAGCGATCCTATCCCCCTTTTGAGCCAGTTGCTCGATTTGGCTTTGCATCTCTCGCTCAAGTTCCTGGATTTCTCCTTGGAGTTCATCTTGATTTTGCTGCTGCCGCTCCTGCCATTTTTGGTCAAGATTATGCAGTTTTTCCTGTAGATTTTGGGTATTATTGACCAGATTTTTCTCCACCGCTTGGCTGTAACCAGATAAACTCTGACTAACCGCCATTAAATTCTCTAAATCTCGCTGGGATTGCGATCGCAAACTTTCCACCTCTGATAATAACTGTCGATTTAATTGTAGGCATTCTCGCAAGGCACTGGCCAGATTGAAGTTCACTTCCCTTTGATCGCGAAATATGGTATTGAGAATCTTTAAAGCCAGAGCTTGCAAGGGTTTAAATAATAACCAGGGGAAACGCCCAAATTTATCCGGCAGTTGGTTACGCACTGCCGCTCTTGACTCGGCTGTTTTGATAAATCCCTCTATATAATCGATTTGATTATTAATTGCTTCCCGATCAAAATCCTCCTTCAGGACTAATTCCCCCGTCGCTGCCGGTGGTGGTGGTACTGGTGCCGAGAGACCCCCCGGAGCTAGGTTTTGGCGCAGGGCTTCTTGGCGAATTTTACCAAGCAAATGCTTGACATTTAGATTGGGATAGTAAGTTTCGATAGTCATAGAAGAAAAAATTAAGTTTAATATTCTCGTTTATTCCGGCACCGAGAGAGACGAAACCGCCCTGATTGAGAATCTTGCCCCCGATAGTGACTACTAATCCCATCTTACAGGTTCCTGTACCATCAGGATGGGATGGCATCGCTGTTAAGACCGTTTTTTTCTGATAAAGTTTCCCCGAACAAGACGTTTGCTGCCCTGTGGTGACAAAATTGACCGAGGAAGTTGGACTAACCTATAGGTATGTGTGGATAAACTAAGACAGTTTAAATATTGTAACCGAATTGCCCAATCAAGGTGAATCAGAGTGTATTCTGGGGGATGGGAATATAACCTTAAGTCTTAAAAGAATCTACTCAATTTGGTCGAGGTTCAGTCTTCAACGATCATTACCAAGGGTAGAAGACCTTGACCGGAACTACTCCCACAAAAAAAAATTTTGCCATAGCTTGATAATTGAGGTCATCTATGCTAGTATATGTGCCATGTTTCAACAGCGTTTTACTTTGTTTCGAGGAGTGAAAAATAAGTTATGACTGTAGATCAAAATTCCATCGTCGGCTTGTACGTCATTTACTTCAACCGTTCCCCTGATCCCGCAGGTCTTGCCTTTTGGCAGAGCCAAGATGTAACCATAGAGGAGATAGCGGCGCAGTTCGGTGCCTCCCCAGAGGCTAAAGCCCTTTACCCCTTCTTGGCAGCCCCCACCCTAGGCGACCCAGCAGCATTTATTGATGAAATTTATCAGAACGCCTTTGGTCGTGATGCCGATGAGGCAGGACGAGAGTTCTGGTTAGGAGTTCTTGAACAGGATAGCTCTCCCGAGTCAGTGGCCGAATTTGTCCTCGCAGTGGCTCAAGGAGCGCGGGGAACTGACAGGGTCGCTCTCCAAAACCGTGCCGATATAGCCCTGCAATTTACCCAAGAAGCGGTTAATGCGAACATCGCCTTCACTCCCGCCGTATTGGCCACCTCATCGCAAATTATCGACACAGTGGATTCCACTGCCGCGAGCGTCACCGCAGCCCAAGCAGCAATAGATCAGGCGATCATTGATATTATCGGTGGTGGCACGGGTACTACCTTCACCTTGCTAGATAATGGAGCCGTACTGACAGCTGCCGCTAACAGCAAAGTCGCTCCCGAAGGTAAGTTTCTCAGTACAGCCAATGATAAGGTTAGTGCTTTGACCTTCCTCAATGGTAGTTTCGTTCAAGACCCTAGCACCAGTGATAACGACGTACTGACCGCCCAGATTGTTGGTTTTGTCACTCCGAACATCGAAAACATTGAGACCATCCAATTCTCTGGTGCTGCTGGTGCTACCGTCCTACTGCAAAACATTAGCAAAGCCAAACAAGTACAGGTGGTCAAAGGTGATTTAACAATCGTTGATGCTAATAACTACGCCATCGATCTTGTGGCTGGTTACGCCAGCAATCTAACCCTACAAGAGACTGTAGGTGGCAAGGATCTCACCGTTAACCTGAACGGGACAACTGCGGGTGCCTCGATTGCGGCCAACTTATTTGATAAAAGCAAGGTCAACCTAGTCGTTAAAGCTGACAGTGTCCTGTCTAACGCTGATACAACCCTGAATACCCTTGCTCTCAATCAAACCCAGAGCAACTTCGTCATTACTGGGGACAAGAACCTAACCATTGACGGCAAGATCGATGTATTTGACGGGACTAATCGACTGGATGCCACTGACTTTACTGGAAAACTGACCCTGAATCTGGGCAAAAACAGTGATATAACCCAGATTGTCGGCGGCAAAAGCGATGACACCTTCACCTTGACGGCGGCAGTAGATCAGATTAATCTTGTTAACCTCAATGGAAACGATGGCAATGACACCTTAACTGTTAAAGTTGGTGCCATTGCTGCTGCTATCAATGGTGTTACCAACGTTGAGACGATTATCTTTAAAGAAGACACCGCCGCTAACACCACAATCACCACTGTGGACACCCTTGTGGCAAGTGGTGCAACTTTAACTGTTGATGCATCTTCCTTCACCACCAAAACCTTAACCTTTAATGGTGCCGCTGAAACCAATGGTTCCTTCAAGATTACTGGTGGTGCATTAGCTGATGCCCTGACAGGTGGTGCCAAGAACGACACCCTTACTGGCAACGGTGGTCCAGATATCTTAACTGGTGGCGGTGGTAACGACCAGTTCGTCTTGAATAAAGCCACTGCCGGTAATGATGTCACGATCACTGACTTCAGCATAGTAGCAAATAACGATGTGTTCGCCCTAAGTAATGCCGCCTTTACCGGTGCTCCGGCAGTGGGAGCGGCTTTGGCGGTTAGCCTTGTGGCGGGTGCAACTAACAGTGCTAATACAATCCTCGTGGATACCTTCGCGAACCTCACGGCTAATCAGACCGCCACTGGCTTAGTGCGCTTTGGTTATGCCACAGATAACGGGAAGTTGTTCTACGATGCTAATGGTAACTTCAGCACTGATCGTATTCTTATTGCGACGACTGCGCCTCTGAATTTAAATGCCAGCAACTTTACTATCGTCGCTTAATTTCCAGTAAGCAGACGAATCCTAGTTGACTATTATAAAAGACCATCCTGAAAAAGGATGGTCTTTTATCGTTCCGGGGTAGAACCCTGGAACGAGAAAGGGAGGGTCTCCCTCCCTTCCCTAGTGGGTTATGGTAGGGTTAATTCATGAATTAACCCTACTCTTGATAAGGGGGGTAATAGCTTCAATTTCCTCGCGACTTTTCTGGGGGAAATCGCTTTAAGAGTTCCTGCTTAGAACAATGGAGAACTAAAGGAGTAAATTCTTCTGGGGACAATTGTAAAATCCGGCTGATAATAGCTTGAATTTCTGGGTCTAACTCACCAAAACGGACTCGGAGCAGGTTTTCCACCACTCGACGTTCCCCCTCTTGCAGACCTTGTTCTAGACCCCGTTCTAGACCCCGTTCTAGACCCCGTTCTAGACCCCGTTCTTCTCCTTCGGCCAGTGCCTCTTGATAGACTCTCGTTTGTTTTAAATCACTTAGTCCAAACATAGCTTCAATTTCCTCGCGACTTTTCTGGGGGAAGTAGTAGGGTTAATTCATGAATTAACCCTACCCTTGATAAGGGGGGTGATAGCTTCAATTTCCCTGCGACTTTTCTGGGGGAAATCGCTTTAAGAGTTCCTGCTTGGAATACTGTAGGAGTAAAGGAGTAAATTCTTCCGGAGACAGTTGTAAAATCCGGCTGATAATAGCTTGCAGTGGTGGGTCTAACTCACCAAAACGGACTCGGAGCAGGTTTTCCACCACCAGACGTTCCCCCTCTTGCAGACCCCGTTCTAGACCCCGTTCTAAACCCCGTTCTAAACCCCGTTCTAGACCCCGTTCTAGACCTTGTTCTAGACCCCGTTCTAGACCCCGTTCTTCTCCTTCGGCCAGTGCCTCTTGATAGACTCTCGTTTGTTTTAAATCACTTAGTCCAAACATAGCTTCAATTTCCTCGCGACTTTTCTGGGGTAATTTGTAAATGATGATACTTTCGATTAGGTCAATTAACTGCCGTTGACTGGACTGGTCGGTGATTTCTTCTCTGGTCCGCTCGATTAGGGTTTGAGCAGTCCTCACCGCTGCCGTTTCCGACTCTACTACTAATTTAATCACACCGATTCCTAAGGAGGGATTGTCCCTTGCGGCCAATTCATCGAGATAAATGCGTCTAACGCTCGATAAATTGAGGATTTCGCCAAAATGTAGGGATTGTTCCCGTTCCACCCCACGATGGGGATAAATGACGACAATTTGCCAGGGGTGAGGTGGTTGATATTGTTTTAGAAATAGGAACAATTCCGCAAAAAGTCGATAGTATAAGCTGTCGTCCGCTTGGAACTGCACTTCCACTAGGTAGAGGGGTTGCTGAATATCTTCTCTGAGTGGTATAAATAAGCCATCGAGACGGAAAGAGAGTTGTTTCACCTCTTGGGAGGTGAATTGATAGTTTGCTGCTCCCGGTTGCGGTTGTCCGATTAAGTCAAAGAAACTGTCGGGAAAGCGCAGGAAGATTTGGTAGAAGAGACTGTCAGTTTTCACGAAAAATCTCGCTTCTCGGGTTTATTGGCAGTTGCCGAATTGATTTAAGAGTTCCTGCTTGGAACAATGTAGGAGTAAAGGAGTAAATTCTTCTGGGGACAATTGTAAAATCCGGCTGATAATAGCTTGAATTTCTGGGTCTAACTCACCAAAACGGACTCGGAGCAGGTTTTCCACCACCAAACGTTTCCCCTCTTGCAGACCCCGTTCTAGACCCCGTTCTAAACCCCGTTCTAGACCCCGTTCTAGACCCCGTTCTAGACCTTGTTTTTCTCCTTCGGCCAGTGCCTCTTGATAGACTCTCGTTTGTTTTAAATCACTTAGTTCAAACATAGCTTCAATTTCCTTGCGACTTTTCTGGGGGAAGTAGTAGGGTTAATTCATGAATTAACCCTACCGGCTTTTCTAGGTTCTGTGTGATAAGTTTAACTTACTATATGATCAATCTTTGTGTCCTCTGTGTCTTTGTGGTTCGTTCCACTCCCTCGCCAGCAGGACTGTATCTCAGAATACATTTTACCCACCAAATCCAAAAGAGCCAATCTAGGGGACATGGCTCTTTTCCTGTATAATCAAGTCTTAATTTTAGGAATTGTCATTATATTTGAGGAAAATCTATGAGTTGGACAGAAGGATATGTATCGGAAGTTAACTACACTAGCGGCTTTTACGGCGAGTTAAGTCCCCTAAAATTAGGTTTAGCGACTCTGATGAAATCCATTCAACCCCCCGATTCCGGTCAAGAATTTACCTATTGTGAATTGGCCTGTGGTCAGGGTTTTACCACGAATATTTTAGCGGCTACCTATCCCCACGCCCAATTTTATGCCAATGATTTCAATCCTAGCCATATCGCCACAGCTAGAGATTTAGCGGCCAAGGCGGGAATGAAGAATATTCTTTTCTTTGATGATAGTTTTGAGGAATTTTTAGAGCGAGATTTACCTCAATTTGACTTCATCAGTCTGCACGGAATTTATAGCTGGATTAGTGCCAAAAATCGCCAAGCAATAGTTAATTTTATTCACCGCAATCTCAAGGTAGGGGGATTAGTTTATATCTCCTATAATGCCCTGCCGGGTTGGTCAGCAGCGATGCCGATGCAAGCTTTAATGTTACGACATGGTCAACACAGTTCCGAACCAATTTTAACCCGCATTGAACAGGCACTTAATTTTACAGGAGAATTATTAGAGGCTAATGCTAGTTATTTTGCCCAAAATCCAATTTTAAAAAATCGTTACGAGCGCCTAAAGGAACAAAATCGTTATTATTTAGCTCACGAGTATTTCAATCAGGAATGGAATTCTTTTTACTTCGATGAAGTGGCGAAAGAATTAGAAGATGCTAAACTTAAATATGTGGGTTCCGCTCATATTAATGACCATATTGATACAGTCAATCTCTCTCCAGTTGCCCAAGAGAAATTAGCAAAAATCAGCGACCCAATCTATCGGGAAGTGGTGCGAGATTTCTTTGTTAATAGCCAATTCCGTCGTGATATTTTTAGTCGAGGCTCTTTAGGTTTAACCAACCAAGAACAGCTTAAACAACTACAAGAAACCCGGTTTGCTCTACTTGTTAATCCCGCAAATATCAAGTTCGAGCAGCAGTTCCCCGTGGGAGAAGTTAAGTTACAGGAGGCAGTTTATCAGCCAATTTGTCAGGTTTTGGCGGAATCTCCCCAAACTTTACAGCAACTGCAAAATCATCCCAAAACCTCAAATATTAACTTAAATGGTCTTTACCAAGCTCTCATGATTTTAACTGGTATTGGCTATACTCATCCTGCTGTGGATGAGCAAACTTGCCAACAACGGAAACCATCTACTGATGCTTTTAATAATGCAGTGAAAGCGAAAGCAGTCTATAGTGAGGAATTAAGCTTTTTAGCTTCTCCTTTGATTGGGACTGGAGTAGTGGTCAATCGTTTAGAACAATTATTCCTCCTGGCTAAATCCTCTAACCAAGATGCAGTACAACTTGTCTGGCAAATTTTGGCAAGTCAAGGTAAAAAAGTAGTTAAAGATGGGAAACCTTTGGAAACAGAGGAGGAAAATATCACTCATCTGAAAACAGTGTACGAGCAGTTTAGTCAAGAACGTTTACTAACATTGCAAAAACTAGGTATTGAGTAAATACTTATCTTAATGTTTCTAGAAACTTGATATTTTTAACCATGACAGTCATCAATTTACAATCTTTCGAGAAAAAGGTTTTCTCCCAAAATGGAGAAGATGGTGTGATTGAGCAGATTTTCGCTCTCATTGGTTTTACCAATCGCTTTTATGTAGAAATTGGGGTAGAAGATGGCAGAGAATGCAATACGCGTTATCTGCGAGAAGTTTATGACTGTCATGGTATCCAGTTAGATAGGGATTATAGTAACCCAGAACTTCATCTCTATCAAGAGTTAATTACTGCCGAAAATATCAATCAAGTTTTTATCAAGTATCAGGTTCCCCACGAGTTCGATTTGCTTTCTATTGATGTGGACGGTAATGATTTTTATCTCTGGTTTAGTTTAGAAAAAATCTATCAACCGCGAGTGGTAGTATTGGAATACAATTCTTCCCACTCACCCAAAGAAGATAAGGTTGTCCCCTACTCTACTCAGCGTTGTTGGGATGGAACAAATTATTTTGGAGCTAGTATTTTAGCTTGGAAAAATTTAGCAGATAAGAAAGGTTATTCCCTTATTTATGCCGATAGTCAAGGGATTAATTTATTTATGGTTAGAAATGATGTTTTAAGCGAAAAAAACTTAATTTTTTTAAATACAAATATCCCAGAGTTAATTTATGTGCCTCCTAACTATTATGGCTGCTTACCCTATAGAAATTTGGCAAAAGGTCATTCTCCCGATCCTTTGCAAAGAAAATATTTAAGTTCGCAAGAAATTTTACTAACAGGCAAATTTGCCGATATAATAGAGGGAACTTATCAAATAGTTGCCCAGTTGAATAAGCGGGTAAGCTTTGCTGGTTATTTAGCTAATTTCCTTCATCCACAATTATTCCGACAAGGGTTTTACTTACCCGAAGAAAATTTTACTTGGTTAAAAGGTAATTATGCTTTTTTTACTATCCAGCTTGACTGTACTGTTCCCCTACTTATAGAATGGCAAATAGTGACAGTTTTTCTCTCGTCAGAAAACCCTACACTTAAGGTGGAGGTATGGGTAAATGAAAAATTAGTGGATATTTGGAACTTTGAATATAATCGTTTACAAAATAATCTTCGTAAGTTTATTTACTGCTCTAAAAATCTACTTAATGAAAACTCATCTCTAATAACTATTGAACTAAAAATAGAGGGTTCCACATCACCTAAAAATTTAGGACTAAGCGATGATGATAGAAACTTAAGCTTGGCTATTTCTCAGATAAATTTTCTTTCTAGTGATTATTAACTTAATCACCAAAAATCTTTCACTCATAAAAATTGATGACTAATTATGTTTATTCAACCAGAAACTTTTATCGAATTTTGTTATGAAACTTTTTTGCAGAGAGCTGCGGATATAGAAGGTAAAATATACTATCTAGAACAGATCAAATTAGGACGGTCTTTTCAGGAAGTTATCCAGTCTTTTTTACGGTCTTCTGAATTTCAGCAGCATCAACAAAATAGCCAAAATAATAATGAGCATCAACGAAAATTTATTACTAATTTATACAAGTATCTACTAAAAAGAAATCCCGATAACTCGGAATTAGAATATTGGCTGAATACCTCCCATACTTTACCAGAAATATTACATATCTTCGGAGAATCAGCAGAGTATAAACAGGTCAATAATTTTAGTCTGAAAAAGCCACCAGAATCCCTGTATGGAATTATGATCAAAAGTGATGAAATTGACGGTTATTTACTCTATCCCACTTTTGATAAAGTCCAACTTCAAGGAGCTTTACAGGGAAAAGCATTTCAGCTAAATGATTTTTTAGTCTGTATGACATTTCTGGAAAATCATAGTCTATTCCACCCCGATAAGTCTTGTTTTCTTGATTTGGGTGCTAATATTGGCTCCACATCCATCTATGCTTTAAAAGGTAATTATTTCCAATCCGCTATCTCTATCGAAGCTTCGGGTTTAAATTATCAATTTCTGACTTTTAATACTCAGATTAACCAGTTAACTGAGCGATTACAAGCACTGAACTACGGATTAGCTAATTTTACTGGTACAAGAGAATTAGTTTGTAACCCTGATAATTGTGGCGACTTCCGTATTCAACCAGTCAATGTCACAGATAATTTATTTAATGAAGACAACTATAGTCGAGAATTAGCCGAGTTTATTACTCTAGATGAGTTAAAGAATCGAGGAATCTTAAATCCTCGAAAAATTGGTTTTGTTTGGATAGATTGTCAAGGTAGTGAAGGACTAATATTTCAAGGAGGACAAGGATTTTTTCGAGAAATATCTGTTCCTTTATATGTGGAATTTTGGCCCTACGGAATTAATCGACTAGCCGGAAAGAAAAGTTATTTAAGCTTTATCGAAACTTTTGCCTCTAGAGTATGGAGATTGCGAGGGGGAAAATTTGTTGAAACAAGTTTAGATTTTCTCGATACATTTTATCAAGATAATTTAAACACTGGGGAATATATTGATATTTTAGTTATTCCTAAACAAGCCTACTAGACTAATAGTTCTTTTTTATCAAGTAAGCAAGTTTAGATTTTTTGATGACAATCTTAAGCAGTCTTTTAATAGCTGACTTAGCTGTAGATAAATTGTTAATTTCCTTTTGTTGGCTTTCAATATTCTCTAATAATTCTACATTCTGAATTTTTAAGGTTTCTAGAGAATATTCCACTTCTTTAAGACTCCTAGATGTAATTAAATACTGGAGAGATTGATTTTGTTTTTCCTCTTGTAATTTTCTCAATTCTAACCAAACTTTACCCGAAGGATTTTCTTTAACTTCGTCAATATTTTTTAGGATAATTTGAGAAATTTTTTCGGAATTTTGCTGCCAGGAAAATTGTTGATATCTCTCTAATCCTTTGTCTATTAGTTGCTGACGAATTTCAGGAATTTGTATTTTTTTGATAGCTTGTATCATCTCATCAATACTGGTGCCGTCAATGTATAAAACTGCATCACCTCCTACCTCTGGAATCGCCGAGTTAAAGCAAGTAATCACCGGACACCCACAGGCCATTGCTTCAATAATTGGCAGTCCAAATCCTTCATAAAGGGAAGGATAAACTAAGGCAATTGCACCCGAATAAGCGGTTTTTAAATCCTGATCATCTAATTTTAAGACATAGGTGGTAATATCTGGAGTTAATTTCGATAATTCTAGCTCTAACTCTAAATCACCACCGACACAAACCACAGCTAAATTATTATTTTCAGGTAAATTATTCCAAGCTTCAAAGAATAATTTGACATTTTTATAACCCTTGAGACTAATGCGGGAACCAACGATGAGAAAATAGGGTTTTAAAATCTGGTATTTTTGCTTAAAACCATCGATTTCTTGAGCTATACTTCGAGAAAATTCTTGGCTGACTCCATTATAAACAACATCAATTTTATCCTGGGTAATGTGGGGATAAAACTTAACTAAATCCTTGGCAGTATTAGCTGATATGGTAATATAACGAGACGCATACAAAATACTGTAGTGTTTTTCTTGCCATTCTGGTTGATTTAAATCCGCTTCTAGGACTTCAGGTATCATATCATGAACCATTAGAGCCGAAGGAGTGCTTAGGGGAGTGGTATAGTAAGTAGAAATAAAGAGAGCTGCCTGAAGCTGATCGCAGATTGCTTGAATTTTTCTAGTATCCTCTCCGCTATGATTATAATCGTAAGCTTCTAATAACCAATATTTTAAGTTTTTTAGTCTCGGTGTGGTTTTATTTCTATCTAAAATAATAATATGTTGACCAAATTCTGAGTTACTCCATTCTTGTAGAATTGAATGCCAAACTCTCGCTATTCCTCCTTGGTTAATTTGAAAAATAACGCCATCAATAACAATAATAGGTTTGCTCTGCTCGCACATAGATTGAATTACTTGTAAGTTTTCTTGCTCATCTTCAGTTAAGGGTACACCTAGATCATGATTAACTTCTAAATCACTAATTTCCCCACGCTGTACTTGATAGTTTTTACACACTTGATTTTGTTCTCGTAAAGATTGATTATTCTTTTGCTGTTCTAATTTATCAGTTCTTTTATCAATAATATAGAGATATTTTTGTTGAAACTCTTGAACAAGTTCTTGCTCTTTTTCTGAAGAAGCACTATCGATCACAGTAATTTATAATTCTCCCTTTTGATAGAAAATTTGTATTAATAAATCCTCTAGTATCCCCGAATAAGCTCGGCTGAATTATCAGCAAAAACAGGGACAGGAACTTTGATTTTATTAACCAATTTTTGATCGTGACTGCTAACTCCGACATAACCGAATAGTGGACGATTGGCTCTTCTGGTTTCTGTGTGGAAACGAGGTCTATACTGATAGTTTCTTTGGCAAAATAGCCCTGAAAGTCTTGCCCAATAAGCATTTCACGATTCCATAAGCAAAAATTATCACATAAAGTCGAGAAGAGCGGACGATTTACCCTCCTCTAAGCTTAAAAGGTCGTTAATAGAGTAACATCTACTAACTGCCTTGCTAAACAACATAAAATAAGCATCTTGTCAAGGGGTCTGCAAAAATTATTTACCAACTGGCGAAAGAAGGGCATGGCGGTGCTAAAGCGATAATTGCGGCGGTAGTCGTCAAAAATAGGATGTGGAGTCAACTATTAGCTATTTTGCCTCCTATTCACCGATAATAGCAAGTCTGACAATTTAGGGACTTCCAGAGAATAAAATACCCAACAAAAAAATAGAAAAGTGTTTTTTTGAAAAAGTAATTATTTTTGTCTAGGAAAACAAAGAGTCTCCCATTACAA
>NZ_JACJSV010000060.1 GCF_014698335.1 Microcystis viridis FACHB-1342
TTTTGGGTCTGATTTGTTTTTGTTAATGATCAGACAGTACCTGATGAGCCTTTCTTTGTCAACTCTTGAGGTTGATGCGTTTCATTTTTGAATTGGCGAATCTCTGTTCAGCACACCCATAGAAATTAATTTATCAGTAGTAGATAACTCTCCTACTGATGAACTAAAAAAAATCTTTGATGATTTTCAGGAATACGATATAGATTATTACTTCAATAATGGTAATAACGTTGGTTTTGGTCAAGCACATAACCTAGCTATTACTAGAGCTAAAAAATATGATTATCATTTAGTTATCAATCCAGATGTCTATTTTGATAATAATGTGATCACTGAACTTATTCACTACCTCGATAAACATCAAGAGGTGGGATTGATTACTCCAAAAATATCTTACCCGAGCGGGGACATCCAATACCTTTGCAAGCGTCAACCTACGGTTTTGACTTTATTTATTAGACGTTTTATTCCTAAAAAAATGCAGTTTCTTTTCAAAAAGAGATTAGACTGGTATGAAATGCGAGATATCAGCTATAACCAGATAATAGAAGTACCGATTATTAGTGGTTGTTTTATGCTATTTAACAGAAAATATTTAGATGATATTGGCTATTTTGATAAAAATATGTTCATGTATTTTGAAGATTATGATTTGACCCTTAGAATGTCTAAAAAATACAAAACCATACTTTACCCCCATGTAAATATTTATCATCATTGGGCAAGAGGAGCGCACAACTCTACTAAACTGGCAATAGTTTTTGCTCAATCGGCTGTGTATTTTTTCAATAAACATGGTTGGAAACTTTACTAAACTTAATTGAATAATTAATAATGAAAAACGTTTTAGTTACAGGTTCTACCGGCTTTATTGGCAGCCACTTACTGCCAACTTTACATCAACATAACTGCCAGATAACAGCTGCAATTCGCCAGAAATTTGAGTTTCCTGCATCCCTGTCAATTAAGGCTATTCAGGTGGGTGAAATTGATGATATGACCGATTGGCAAGAAGCATTGCTAGGCATTGATACCGTTATTCATCTAGCAGGACGCGCTCATATACTTCATGAGACTATATCCAATCCAGAAGCAGCATTTATAAAAGTTAACACTAAGGGGACTATTAACCTAGTGAAGCAGTCGCTAAAAGCGGGAGTTAAGCACTTTATTTTTGTCAGTTCTATTCATGCTATGGCTGCCGAAAGTGATAATATTCTTAACGAAAATTCTCCCTGTCACCCCGATAGTCCCTATGGTCGTAGTAAACTGCAAGCAGAACAAGCTTTAATTGAAATAGCAAAAGATAGTGACATGACTTGGACGATCCTTCGTCCTACTCTAGTTTACGGACTAGGCAATCGTGCTAATATGGAGCGCTTGATGAAACTAATTAAACGGGGATTACCTTTACCTTTTGGTGCGATCAAAAATCGTCGTAGTTTTGTCTTTGTGGGTAACTTAGTTGCTGCCATTATTACCTGTTTAGATCATCCTAATGCCGCTAATCAGATTTTTTTAATTAGCGATAACCAAGCTGTTTCTACTCCTCAATTAATTCGACTCATTGCTCAACAAATTCAACAACCCTGTCAATTGCTGCCCGTCCCCACTACCTTACTTAGATTCTTAGGTTATCTGGGTGATAGGGTAGAATCTATAACAGGGAAAAACCTCCCTTTTAATACCTATAATATCGATCGCTTGCTTGGTTCTCTTGCCGTTGACTCTAGCTATATTCAAAAAACCCTGAATTGGCAACCTCCCTTTACTTTAGAGCAAGGATTAGCCCAAACAATTCAGCCAGAAAATTAGTGATCAGCTTGTCAAAAAGACTTCATAATTCAAGTTCCGCTTTGACAAAATCGGCAGTTTTATGGAGAGAAAACCCTACTTTAGCGGCTATCATCTGCATAGCGCGATTATCCCTTAAAATTTCCCCTTCGATTCCCTCTAATCCTTCCTTTTTGCCAATAGTGACTAAACGCTGTAGTAATTCTGTACCAATTCCTTGACCTTGATAGTCATCCCTAACTAATAGGTCAAATTCCGCCACATTAACGCCATGCAGTTTATTTAAGCGTCCTATAGCGATAATTTCTAGCTCTTCCGTCTGATCTTTATTAATCTCTACCACTAAGCTCATTACTCGATCGTAGTCGATAAAACAAATGCGCGTAAGACGATCATAAGCGGTTTGGCGATCGAGATTGACAAGGTGAAAATAACGATAATAAATAGTTTCTTCCGAGAGATAATGGTGAAATTGTCGCACTAAAGGCTCATCCGCTGCCCGAATCGGACGAATTAGCACCTTTAAGCCTCTTTTCGTCGTCCAAAGCCCTATATAATGTTCGGGATAGGGACGAATCGCCGGATGAGATAACTTTTCTGGGGTAGTAGTTGGAGGATGAAGAAGGATAGAGGCGGAAAGGGCGATTAATTGCTCTGAATCGGCAAAAAAGGGATTAATATCAATAGTTTTAATGCGAGGTTGTTCACTAACCAGGTTACTAAATCTCACGATTATTTGCTCTAAATTCGCCAAATTAAGCGATTTAAGCCCATTTGTCCCGTTAAAAGCCCGATAAATCTTGGTTTTTTCTAAAAGTCGGCGAGCGAGATTAGTATTTAAAGGAGGTAGAGCGGTGGCGTAATCTTGAAAAATATCGACTAAACGGCCACCAGTGCCGAAAATTATCACCGGTCCGCACTGATCATCGTAATTAGAGCCGATAATTAACTCATATCCTCGATCGATCTCTAACATCGGTTGAATACTCACCCCGAGAAAATGCTCCCCACCCACTTGTGCGCTAACATTAGCTTCGATCGCTTGATACGCTTGCACCACTGCCCTAGGGGAAAAAAGCGGCAATTGTACCCCACCCACCGCGCTTTTATGGATAATCGTCCTCGAATGCAGTTTCATCACCACGGGATAACCGAGAGATTCAGCGAGATTAACTGCTTCTGCGGCACTTTCGGCGACTTTAGTGACAATAACAGGGATTCCATAAGCTTTCAGTATATCTAAAGACTCTAGCTCACTGAGAATTGTTCTATCCCCTGCTTGCTCAATAATCTGGCTCACTAAAACTCGATCGGAGCCATTTTCCTGAGAATTGGTTAAAATTGGCGTTTGATAAAGACCGCGCAGATTCTCTTCATATTTCCAGAGCAAATTAAACACCCGGGCTGCCGAATCGGGATAGCGATAGGTGGGGATACCCTGCTGATTTAATAACGCTACTCCCTCTGCAATGCCCTCTCCCCCCATCAAACTTGCTAAAATGGGTTTTTTGCTATTTTGAGCGATTGAGGCGATTCTACAGGCAATTTCTCGCAGATCGGTGTTAAAGCGAGGCGAGAGAATCATCAACACCGCGTCGGTATGTGCATCCGCTAAAGCGATCTCTAGGGCGCGAGCGTAGCTATCGGGATCGCTGCTGCGACGCAGATCGATGGGATTTTGGGGGACGATATCCGCGGGAACAAGAGGCGCTAGTTTTCCGATCGTTGCGGGGGTAAGGGTTGCCAGTTGTCCATCTTCCGCCAGTAAAGCCGAGGCCGCTAAAAGAGCGGGAGCCACACCATTGCTGATGATTGTCAAGCGTTTTCCCCGGGGAAATCGGGGAATTTTCGCTAAAACTTGCGTGATATTCAAGAGATCGGCCAGTCTTTGTACTTCCACGATGCCACAGCGAGCAAAGGCAGCGGAGAGAGTTAGCTGATCGCTGGTTAATTTGCCAGCATGGGAAAGAGAAGTGGGGTCAAAGTCGGTACTGTGGCGACTAATGGCGATAATTGGTTTATTTAGGGCAACTTCTCGGGCTGAGGACAGAAAAGAGCGGGCATTATTTAGGGATTCCAAGTAGATAACGATGCTTTTGGTTTGGGGATCGTCTCCCAAATAATAGAGTAATTCGCCCCAATCCACATCTAAAAGGACTCCGAGGGAGATAAAGTGACTAAAACCGACATTTTCGCTTAAACTCCAATCAAGCACGGCAGCAGCGATCGCCCCACTTTGACTAATCAGAGCAATTGAACCGGTTTTCGGCAGGATGGGGGAAAAGGTGGCGTTAAGATTTTGGCTTATATTGCAGATTCCTGAGCTATGGGGACCGATGATGCGTAATTTTTGACCAGCGATCGCTTTAATTTCCCTAAGTAAATTTTCCCCCATCTGTCCAGTTTCCCGAAAACCCGTGGAGAGAATCAGGGCGCATTTAACCTGTTTTTCGACAGATTGGGCGATAATAGCGGGAATTTCGGGAGCAGGGGCGGTGATAATTACCAGATCGATCGCCGCCTGGATATCCTCTAAACTGCTATAGGTGGGAAGATCGAGCCAGTTTTCGGGGTGAGGATTAACTAGATAAAGACGGTGCTGACCGGGATTATGATGGAGATTATTTAAAAGAGTGCGATCAAGTTGGGGATTTTGGCGATTAAATCCCACCACAGCGATGTTTTTTGGCTCAAAAAAGGCTCTTATGGTTTGATGTTCGCCACCACGAGGCTCTAAGATGGGATTTAACATAAGTAAGCTAGGAGGCATTTAAACTGGGTATTGTTAAGTGAGCTAAAAAAGCGGCTAACCCTTACTTTTCCAGTGTTCTGTGGCGTTCCCCGATCAACCTAGACCAATTCTAGCTGTTTAATCAGGGTTCGATCGGTGTAATTAATTTTGTCTAGGCAGCGATCGGCAATAAAACAGCCCTAGCCGATGAACATTTTCCCCAAGAGATCTAGTAAACTAACTGATGCTGTAAATATTTAGAGACAGACGATGGAACTGGAATATCCCGAGGATTTGAGATACCTAGAAACCCACGAATACGTCAGACTCGAAGGTGAAATCGCTACCTTGGGAATTAGTGCTTTTGCCGTCGATCAATTGGGTGATATCGTGTTTCTAGAATTGCCCGAATTGGGAGAGGCGCTGGAAGTAGGTAGTAGTTTCGGCACGATTGAATCGGTAAAAGCGGTAGAAGATCTTTATCCTCCCGTCTCGGGAACCGTAGTTGATCGCAATCAAGCGATGATTGACTCCCCCGAATTAATTGCCGATGATCCCCACGGGGAGGGTTGGTTATTAAAAGTGCGGGTAGAAAATCCCGATACTGCCTTGGCTGATACCCTCTCCGCTAGTGAATACCGCGCCCAAGTAGCAGGAGAAAGTTAACTAATATTAACAACACGGAGCCAGACCCTCACACTATCATAGGCATAGAAAGAATTAAAAATCCAGGAAGCGATCGAGTCTTCCTGATTTTTGTCTCTAAACCGTGCTGAGACGAAATTCTTGCCCGAATCGAGTCAGGTTTCACTATTTACCCAATCTATGCTAAATCCTAATCTCGCGGTGATCGAACTTTCCAAAGAGGAGATTCAACGCTACTCTCGACACATTATTCTGCCCGAAGTGGGCTTAGAAGGTCAAAAAAAACTAAAAGCCGCCAGTGTTCTCTGCATCGGCACCGGGGGACTCGGTTCCCCGCTTTTACTCTATCTAGCGGCGGCTGGCATCGGTAGAATCGGTATTGTTGACTTCGATATCGTCGATAGTTCCAATCTGCAACGTCAAATTATTCACGGCACTTCTTGGGTAGGCAAACCGAAAATTGTTTCCGCTAAGGACAGAATTCTAGAAATTAACCCCTATTGTCAGGTGGATTTGTACGAAACCCGCATAAGTTCCGAAAATGCCCTTGACATTTTAGCCCCCTATGATGTAGTTATCGACGGGACCGATAATTTCCCCACCCGTTATCTGACTAATGATGCTTGTGTTCTTCTCGACAAACCCAACGTCTATGGCTCAATTTTCCGCTTTGAAGGACAGGCAACCGTTTTTAACTACCAAGGCGGTCCCAACTACCGCGATCTCTATCCCGAACCGCCACCACCGGGGATGGTTCCCTCCTGTGCCGAAGGCGGCGTTTTAGGGGTTTTACCCGGAGTAATCGGCACAATTCAAGCCACAGAAGCCATTAAAATTATCCTCGGCGCTCCGGATACCCTCAGTGGTCGTTTACTGCTTTACAATGCTTGGGAAATGAAATTCCGCGAGTTAAAATTGCGTCCGAATCCCATCCGTCCCGTCATTGAAAAACTAATTGATTACGAACAATTCTGCGGTATTCCGCAAGCGAAGGCACAAGAAGCAGCAGAACAGCAAAAAATGACAGAAATGACCGTAGTAGAGTTAAAAGCACTAATTGACAGCAATGCCAATGATTACATTCTCATCGATGTGCGTAATCCCAACGAGTACCAAATCGCTAATATCCCCAACTCGGTATTAATTCCCCTACCCGATATCGAAAATGGTGCGGCAATTCCCAAAATTAAGGAATTAGTCAACGGTTATCGTCTTATCGCCCATTGTAAGATGGGGGGACGTTCCGCTAAAGCCCTCGCTATCCTCAAAGAGGCAGGTATCGAAGGAATTAACGTCAAAGGTGGCATCAGTGCCTGGAGTCGTGAAGTCGATTCCACTGTACCAGAATACTAATTTTGGTCCCTGGGTTTTGGGGTGTTAGGGTTTTGGGGTATTAGTCAAATTCCCCCATCTCCCCATTCCCCCATCTCCCTAGGGTTGATTCAAGGTAGGGTTGATTCATGAATCAACCCTACCCCATTCCCCCATCTCCCCACTTCATAATTCATAATTTCCTCCCCCCATTATTGCCCGTGAATCTGTTAAAATCAAGGCGAGTTAGCCTTAAAATCTTCGGTGTGAGCAAACGATGAAAAACCATATTAAAAAAATTGCTAGTTGGAGCGCGATCGCTACTATTTCCCTTGGCTTAGTAGAAATGAACCGAACAGCGATCGCATTTGGCAATAATAATCAATTTAGTGCCTGTATCAGTCAGATTGTCCGCACGGGAGTCAGTCCCCAAGATGCCGCCACCGCTTGTTCAGAAGCATTAATTCCTAAAGAATTATCCCGCTGTGTGGTAATGATTAAATCCAAAACCCCGATCGATGGTAATCTGGCTCTGCAAGCTTGTTTTCAAGTGCGTCGTCCCATCGACCTAGGTCACTGTGTGGTCGATATCCATCGCGCTGCCCCCTTATTTGCCGCTAATTCCCTCAAACAAACGGAAACAGAAACAGCCAAGGAACCCGATAAATTAGGGATTTCTAAACAGGTTTTAGATTCCTGTCGTCAAAGTTTATTACCCGGTCGCTTTTCCGAGTGCGTTATCGCTGTAAGTCGTGGTGTGGACAAAAATAACCCCTCCCAAGCTTTACAAACCTGTTTAAGTGCCGAGGATTTCCCCAGAGATCTATTCCCCAGTTATCCCCAAAATCAAGACCAGAGACTTTAATCAAGATTATTTGGCTCTCTTATTTTGGTAATATACGGAAGAACCAGAAAACGTTAAAGATTGAACCATCAATCAGACGAGTTCGGCGGCTTAGGAAAGGTACACTTAACCGTAATATTTAAATTACTTTTAGCGGTTCCTTTAGTAATATAAGGGATTCCTACCTCACCGCCGATTTCCACACCAAATTGTAAAGTGACTTCCTCAATGTTGGCAATGGCTAAATTGCGAAAAGCGTTTAAAGTGTAAGTAGTGTAAGTACGAATTGTATCTTCAATTGTCTAAAAATTCTGCAAAATTTGCTGTTTATCTGGTATAGAAGTTCCCCCTTTAGCAACTCTTCCCTCGGTTTTTACTGTCTCGGCAGGAATTTCTAGGTCATCGGTGGACTCTATATAAATTAGGGTGTTTTCGTCAATTTGGATCGGAGTTAGTCGAGTCATAAATAATGCAAAAATTGAAAATTAACTTTTTTCTTAACTATTTCTTGGCTCTCCCGTACTTGTGATGATAAGAAAAGATTATCTAAGGGAGGGCCTATGCTTTCCTTGCAGTTTACCAAAAAATAACCTAACATAAAAAACATTTCTATCCCTTGCTGACTGTCTATGGCTCGCTACGCCCTTGTCATCGGCATTAACCATTACGATAACCCCAATTTCCTGCCATCTTTGAGTAAACCCGCCAAAGATGCGGAAGCTGTTGCTAAATTCTTGGAGAATACTGGGACATTTGCCAATGTAGAACGCCTACCCAATCGCTGGATTGCCGCAGAAAAACGCTACGAAGTTGTTCCAGGAAAGGTAACGGGGAATGAAGTCTTGCAAGCCTTAAAGAAAATCTTATCGGAAGAGCAGACCAAAAATCAAGAAGTCTTGATCTACTTTTCAGGACACGGGTTTCGCCTGATCAATCGCATCGGTGACGGGGAAGCCTATCTCGCCACCTCCGATAGCCAACCCGACGGCAAAAATGCCATTTCTTTAGACCGAGAACTCAATCCTTTATTACGGCGTTCTAATTTGAGTAATCTGGTAGTAATGCTAGACTGTTGCCATGCGGGGGCGTTATTGCCCGAAAATCGGGAATTAAATCGCACTTTGCTAGAACCTAGCCTCTCAGCGTTTAAGGAGAAGCAAGATTACTACCTAATCGCCGCCTGTCGGTCAGAACAGGTGGCTTGGGAAGATAAGAAATACAGTTTGTTCACCGCCGCCTTACTGAAAGGATTGTCCCAAAAAGAGGCGGACCCAAAAACGGGAGAAATTAGTGCCGATCGCCTGTTTGATTTCGTTTCGCGGGAATTGCGCGGGAAGGGTCAAGAACCGATTCGCATGGGAGTTGGGCGATCGCTAATTCTGGTCAAATATGGGGCGCAACCTCAAGTTAAAGAGGTGAAACCGTTACTAGATGAGAAGGGAGAATTGCGCTGTCCCTATCAAGGATTGCTGGCGTTTACTAAGAAGGAACGCCCATTTTTCTTCGGACGCAAGCGAGTGGTGGACGACATCAAATCTAAGCTGGATAGGCTAAATTTTGTCCCTCTGATTGGTGCTTCTGGAAGTGGTAAATCTTCGGTAGTTCTGGCGGGATTGATGCCCTGGTTGGAAGAATTAGGATGGCAAATTCTCGAACCGATCAAGCCTGGATTTAAGCCGTTGACAATGTTGGAAAGCCTGCTGTTACCCTATTTTCGAGATGATCAACAATTGCTGGATCAATGTATCAATAATCAAGACAGCGAAGGCTTAAAACCGCTATTAGAGCTTTTTCCCCGCGAACACAAATTCTTGCTGGTGGTAGATCAATTTGAGGAATTATTCACTTTTGCTCTAGCGGAACAGCGCGATCGCTTTATTGAATTGATTACTCAAGTTGCCACAATTCCAGACTCTCCTCTGGCAGTTGTCGCTACCATGAGGGCGGATTTCATTGAACCCTGTTTGCGTTACGATTCTTTGCGACAACTGATTCAAAATAACGCCGAATACCTGCCAGATCTAAGGGGATTAGATTTGCTAGAAGCTATCACCGAACCAGCCAAACTGCAAGGCTATGAAGTTACTAATGATTTACTCAATAAAATCCTTGAAGATATTAAACAAGAACCAGGATTTTTACCATTATTAGAGTTTGCTTTAACCCAGCTTTGGCAGAAACGAGATGAAGCAAACCATCGGCTGACTTTAGATACTTATGAGGCGATAGGTGGGATAGTAGGAGCGTTAAATTGTCAAGCTGATAAAGTCTATCAATACAAGGATTATGAAAAAGACTCACCGCAGCAGGAGCGAACGGAAGCAGAAAAAGCTTTAATTAAGCGAATTTTCTTGAATCTTCTGCAAATAGGAGATGGGGAAAAAGATACCAGATTGCGTCAATCAAAAGCCTTTATCTTGTCTTTAGCTGGAGATAATCAAGAAGGACAAAAAGTTTTAACAGAACTAATTGAAGGAAAACAAGGATTAGTAAAAGGTCGCCTTTTAGTAACGGGAAAAACTGAACGAGAAGAAGAAGCTTGGGTAGATTTAGCCCATGAAGCTTTAATTGAAAAGTGGGACAACCTGAATCAGTGGCGAAACGAAAATCGACAGGGAAGAGAATTAGCCAAACAGGTGGATAAAGATGCCAAAGACTGGCAAAAAAATAATAAATCCCAGGATTATTTGTGGTCGGGTGACAAGTTAGCAGATGCAGAGAAAATTCTGCAAGAATATCAAGACACGGTGGAGACTACGAAATTGGCTAAAGAGTTTCTCCAAGCTAGTAGTCAGGAGGAATTATATACTTATCTCCGCAGTCCAGACATTGATAATTTAGAGCGAGAGACATTAGAAGAAGAGGCAGTCCGTAAATCATTCTTCACGAAAGATAGATTATGGCAATTACTGAGAGATGAGCAGGAAAAAGCACAGATAAGGCTGTCAGCTTCCTGGTTGCTGAAGCAGTGGGGAGAGGAGGTTCCTATCTGGACAGCAGAGGTTAATAAGCAAGGAAATATTGCCCTCTCAATCATCGCAGAAAACGATCTACCAGCCACAGTAATCGAAGAGTTAGAAGACGGAATAAACCTAGAAATAGTGGAAATTCCCGGGGGTGAGTTTTGGATGGGTGCTTCTGAAGGAGAAGAAGGAGCATATCCAAATGAACGCCAGCCACATAAGGTCAAGATTTCTCCCTTCCTGATGGGCAAATATCTCGTAACGCAGGCGCAGTGGCGAGCAGTAGCTTCTTTGCCTAAAGTTGAACGGGATCTCAACCCAGAACCTTCACACTATAAAGGAAATAGCTGCCGACCAGTGGAACGTATTAGTTGGCAGGATGCGGTGGAATTCTGTGAGAGACTATCGCGCTGGTCTCAGAAAAAAGGGAAAGGCTATCAATACCGTTTACCCAGTGAAGCAGAGTGGGAATATGCTTGTAGGTCAGTTATCAGTGAAGAATTAATCCAAAATCCGATTTATCCGCCCTATCATTTTGGGTGGAAAATTGACCCGGCTTTGGCAAATTATTCACAAACCGCTTGTGCAAGGACGACAACCGTAGGCAGGTTTCAAATCGTAAATGCCTTTGGACTTTATGATATGCACGGGAACGTTTGGGAATGGTGTCTAGATCCTTGGCATGATAACTATAAAGACGCGCCCAATGATGGTTGGGTATGGGATGAAGGAAAAGAAGAATTGTATCAAGATATATCAAAACATCTTGATGTGTTGTTACAAGACAATAGAGATCATGTCGTACGTGGCGGGTCATGGGGCAGCCGTCCCTGGGCTTGCCGTTCTGCGGTTCGCGACAACGTCGCTTTCCTCAGCGATGCCTACGGTTTTCGGGTAGTTGCGTCGTCGAGGAAGGTGATTCAGTGAACAGTTAACAGTTATTGCTTGTGCCAAGGCTCTGGCTTGGTATATATAGTTGTTTCAAATAAGAATGAGATAAGACTCACCTAGCTCACTATTATTGTCAGTAAGCACTCCCGTAGGGGCGAAGCATTCGGGCAATAACCTATCGCTGAAACCGTAGATTTCTTATCCGAATGCTTCGCCCCTACAACCTCAAATACCAATTTAAATGATGAAAAGCTTATGTCTCAAACTTATTTGAAATGACTATAACATCTAGCCAGCAGACTACCTGAATAATTAGCGAGCAGGATGCTCGCATTCCCTTAAATCTAAGGCACTAAATTAGCTGTTTCAATCCAGTAGTATGCTATACTTATTACAGGTATAAACTCGTAAATTGGAGGAAAAAGCCATCAATAATGATACCCACTCCCGAACAGATGCTTACTTGCATTAGAATGTGTCAAACCCTGTCTAACTTCTATACCGATATTCATCTATTTCGGTATGATGAAAATAGTAATGTGAGCATCTTGCTCACTAATGTGGAGTTTGAAGATGAATCATCAACCTGATTTTTACCAAATGTCTCGCCAGTTATAATAAAAATGCCAGCAAAAGATATTTATCATGATACCGTGAGAACTGCCTTAGACAAAGATGGCTGGACAATTACCCATGACCCCCTAATTATTCGCTGGGGAAAAAGAGATTTATATATTGACTTGGGAGCAGAAAAAATTATTGCCGCCGAAAAAGACAATCAAAAAATTGCCATTGAAATTAAAAGTTTTGTTGGCAAATCATCTATCGATGACTTAGAAAAAGCATTAGGACAATATATTTTATACTATGATTTATTGACAAAACTAAAATCTGAAAGAACTTTATATTTAGCAATTCATCAACAAGCTTTTGCCGATATTTTTGAAGATCCTATTGGTCAAGTTTTATTAGACAATAAACGATTAAAATTATTAATTTTTGACGAAATTGAGGAGGTTATTTTAAGATGGATAGTTTAGAAAAAATGAGAAAAATTATTATTGAATCTCTCCGTTATTATGCAAACTTGCGCTATGCTACTGGAGAGGTAAACCGCCTCCTCATTATTGACAAAGACTCTGATAACTATCTAATTCTCTTAGAAGGTTGGGATAACCGAGAAAGAGTACATGGCTGTTTACTGCATTTACAAATTATTAATGGTAAAATCTGGATACAACGAGACGGAACCGAAGACGGTATTGCCACTGATTTATTAGCCGCCGGTATTCCTAAAGAGCAAATTGTCCTTGCCTTTAAACCCGAACATATTCGACCCTATACTGAATTTGCGGTAAAATAAGCGGCTCTTCTAGGTTCTGTGTGATAAGTTTAACTTACAATATGGTTGATCGATCTTTGTGTCCTTTGTGTCTTTGTGGTTCGTTCCACCCCCTCGCTCTTGAGAAATGTATCTTAGAATACATTTTACCCACCAAAGCTGGGAGAGCCAATAAGCTATAGAATGAAATTCTAGAAGGTTATGAGTATGGTTCTGGTATCCAACGGGCAATCAGCTATTATTCGTACAGAGCGTGGATTGACAATCGCCGGTACGCGAATTACCCTTTATGATGTTATGGATTACCTAAAGGCTCAGTATCCCCCCAAGCTGATTCGTGAAAAACTTGGTCTTAATGATAGACAGATTGATTCAGCCCTAGCATACATTGAGACTCATTGTACTGAGGGGGAGAGAAATTTTCCGTCTTTATACCTTTATCCTCTTCCTACCCAACCAGATTCTTGAGGCTATTTTTTTCTCTCTTATCTTCCCTCAAAAACCCTATATATATGGGCGCACGGATTCCCATTATATAAAAAGTCTAAAGCAAGTCTCGCCATTTGTCAAGGGTTTTGACAATAATTTTCCGGTTGCCGTTTGCCAAGCTCAGAACTAGGATAGGAAAGAATAAGGTATTATTGCAGCCAGAGAGGCTTAGACTGTGACCAATGTAGCGATCGATGTCCGATTAACCGAGACTTCTCTGTGGCAATGGCAAACATGGCAAGGATTGCCCTATCTTACCTGTAATCTCTTAGAGGACTGGTCCCACGGCTTTTTTACCCGTCATTATTACCCCCAAACCCCGGAAGCTTTTACGGCTGCTCTAGGGGCAAATGTACCAGTTTATCGGGTCAAACAGGTACATGGCGATCGCCTATTAAATCCCCAAGGGATTACTAACCCAGAAATAGCCGAAGCGGATGGAATTATCACCGATGCTTCCGGTCAAGGGATTTGGGTGGCCAGTGCTGATTGTACACCTGTACTAATAGGCGATCGCTCTAGCGGTGTTGGGGTGGCGATTCATTCTGGATGGAGAGGGACAGCTAAGGGAATAGTTGTCAAAGCAGTTAAGCAGTTATTAAACTCCGGTAGTTGTTTAGATAACTTAGTGTTGGCCCTGGGGCCGGCAATTGCCGGGGAAGTGTATCAAGTAGATAGAGAAGTTGCCGCAGAAGTGGGTTTAAGTTTATTTCCTCAAGAAACCAATCCCGACCAAATTCTGGCGAATTTATTTAACCTCTCCCCTTCCCCCTTATTTGCTGACGAGGAAAAAGGAAAAGTTCGCTTGGACGTGCGAAGGGTGATTTATCATCAACTACAACAGTTAGGAATTAGAGATCAACAAATTGCGATCGCTCCTTTTTGTACCTATCAACAAGAGGAGCATTTTTTCTCCTATCGTCGGGAAAAAGCCAAAAAAATCCAATGGTCTGGCATAGTTAGTCGTTAATGATTACTGCACACTGATAACTGAAAAATCCCCCCTCTCCCATGCGTATTGTTTTTTTCGGAACCCCGACTTTTGCCGTCCCCACCCTCAAAAAATTATTAGCCAATCCCGATATAGAAATAATTGCCGTCGTTACCCAACCGGACAAGCGCCGGGGAAGGGGTAATCAATTAATCCCCTCACCGGTGAAACAAATAGCCATAGAACAGCAAATACCGGTTTGGCAGCCTAAAAGTGTGAAAAAAAATGCTAAAACCTTAGATTTTCTCAGACAATCGCGAGCGGATGCCTTTGTAGTAGTTGCCTACGGACAAATCCTCTCCCCAGAAATTCTAGAGATGCCGAGATTAGGCTGTATTAACGTTCATGGCTCAATTTTACCGAAATATCGGGGAGCAGCCCCCGTGCAGTGGTGCATCGCTAGGGGAGAAAAAGAAACCGGCATTACCACTATGTTAATGGATGCGGGCATGGACACCGGACCGATGCTACTGAAAGCCTACAGCCCGATCGCTCTTTTTGACAATGCCGAACAGGTGGGAGCAACCCTAGGCCAAATGGGGGCGGATTTGCTCCTAGAAACCCTCTCTAAGCTCGATCGAGCAGAAATTACCCCAATTCCTCAAAATAACGATGATGCCACCTATGCCCCTTTAATTCAAAAATCTGACTATCTAATCCACTGGCAAGATTCAGGCCGGACAATTCACGATCGAGTCCGGGGTTTTTATCCTCATGCGCTAACCACTTTCCGGGGACAACCCTTTAAAGTGATGGCCACTATTCCCCTAGACGATCCGGAGCAACTGCCTCGAGAATTACAGACAAAAGACCTTTCTCATCTAAGCGGAGAAGTGGGATCGATCGTGGCTCTCTGGAAAAATTTCGGGCCGGTAGTGCAGACGGGAGCGGGTTTATTATTATTAAAAGAAGTGCAATTATCGGGAAAACCTCCGCGTTCTGGTGGGGATTTGGTCAATGGTTCCCGTTTAACTATTGGTGAGATTTTCGGTCAATAGTTTTCGGGGTATGGCTTTCCTTTGCTCCTCTATGCTTCACCGGCGAAGATTTTTTTTAACTTGCGAAAGCGATCGGAATAACTTCTTAATACTTCGATCGCAAACATGGGGGTTTCCTGCACGGCAAATAAAAACTGCGGTTGATTGAGATAGGCTAATTTACAATCAGTTTTGGCAATAGCTGTGGATTCTCGCAGTTTATACCCATGCAGGAGCGCTCCTGCTCCGAATACGTCCCCTTTTTGTAGAGTTTCTATCAATTGCCCCTTGATATACATCTCCACCTCTCCACTAAGAATACCGTACATTAACTCGCCCTCCGTGCCATCGGCAAAAATAACTTCACCAGCTGGAAAAGTGCGATCGGGATGATTTTCGAGAATTTTAATCGTTTCTACGGGACTTAACATGATTTAACAAGAATTTTTCGGGTTATCTCTCCCATTTTCCAATACATTGAACTCCCCGATCATCGTTTTTGTATGTAATACCATTTCTCTAAATGAAAACTACACATCGAATTTAAATCCCCCTTTAAGTTCCCCTTTTTAAGGGGGATTTAGGGGGATTAAACTTCTGTAGTCAGACTTTGGAGAATTGGTATAAGAATACATCTCCCCACACCCCACACCCCACACCCCACACCCCACACCCCCACTTCCTTGAGAAAATACCTGGTTTAAAACTGTTCGATCGCTGCTTGGGTGATTTCTGCGATCGCTGATAAACTGGGACTAACTTGGCCGGTATCGGTGGATAACCAGAGAAGATACTCGACGTTACCCGCAGGTCCGGTAATGGGAGACCAAGTTAAACCCCTATAGAACCATCCTAGGGCTTCTGCGGCCTGTAAAACCTGAAAAATCGCCCCCGCTTGGTCTTGATGGTCGCGAACTACCCCTTTTTTGCCGACTTTTTCCCGTCCCACCTCGAATTGGGGTTTGACCAATAAAATCGCCTCTCGCGGTGGATTTAATAGCGTCCACAGGGTCGGTAAAACTTTGGTCAGGGAAATAAAGGACAGATCCATAACTGCTAAATCGGCGGGTTTTTCCTGTCCGTATAACTTTTCCGGGGTTAAATAGCGAAAATTAGTTCTTTCTAGTAAAATAACCCGTTGATCCTGCCGTAAACTCCAGGCCACTTGTCCATAACCCACATCGACCCCATAAACCCGTTTTGCTCCTTTTTGCAAGAGACAATCGGTAAATCCCCCCGTGGAAATGCCTCCATCTAAACAAATGCGATCGCTGACATCAATGGCAAACAATTCTAAGGCCTTGGCTAATTTTTCGCCCCCCCTTGACAAATAGGGCAGTTTCTGCTTAACCTCGATCGCCGCTGACCGATCGATTTCTGTGGCCGGTTTATCGATGATTTGGTGATTGACTTTCACTTCTCCAGCGCGAATTAATCGCTGTGCCTGTTGACGGGAATCACAGAGATTTTTGGCTACCAATAATAAATCTAATCTTTCTTTCGGCAAGGAAGGCCTCCCAATAATCAGCGCCTAATTCTAAAAAATACCTTATTTTTCCCCAAGCAATCCCAGAAGGAAGATTATAAGTAAAGATAGGGACAAGCGGAACCCATCAGCCAAATTTTCGCTGCCATCACGATATTTTATGGATAAAGATACTCGATTCGCCATTTTAGTCATTGGCATTCCCTTTCTCGGACTAGCTTACTGTGGCTTGATTTTTGCCGTGATGATTTATTGGGTCTGGGCCCGGGAACATCCCGTAACCATGGCCACTTTTTTTGTCCTTGCTCCTTCTTTGATTTCTGGCTCTATTTGGCTGTTAGCTTCCTATAAAGCCCGTCAAAAGCAGCGTTTGGGTTTATAGTTGAATGTAGAGGCCGATGGCATTCGTCCAAAAAGAATCAACTGGATTTTAGAACTTGGTTTAGGTCTTTAGTGTCAACCTCGGCCTAACCGATGGCGATCGCTGTCAGGGATTGGGAAAAAAACCAAAAAGTTTAGCAGCCCCTCCTAAAATGGCGACAACTAGGGCGATAAAAATCCCCCGGTTGGTAAATTCCTGATAAGCAACCCGTGTCGTTAGTCCTTTAATTTCCGTAGTTAGTCGCTCATCTAAAGCTTTAATGTCCCCTCTGATCTCCGATTGTCCTATTTCTACTTTGGTTAACCGTTCATCGATTTTGTCGAATTTTTGATTGACATCTCTTTGTAGGGAGTCTATTTTCCCCTCGATCCTTGTCAGAACAGCTTCTAGGGAATAGGTAACGGTTTCGTTAGCCATTTTCTGTCTCCTATATTTCTTTTAATTGCGATCGCTGGTGAGATTGGGGATACCTAGATATGATGTCATACTAAATCCGTTGAGTATAGGATACATATCAGGACAGGCAAAAGGCAAGGGGCAAAACAGGGAATAGATAATCAGTTTTTAATAACTGGATTTAGTATCAGTGGTTTTGGCATGGTGCGATCGCTCTAGCTAGTTGTGCAAGTGAGCAGTTAAGGGATTGACGTTGTTGAATAAATCGGTTTTACTTACCGTTTCTGACTTAGTGCGTCCAAAAAGAATTAATAATCATTCTTTAGTCAGAATCAGAGCAGCACAGGGCTGACATTTAGGGGCTGGGCGCGATAGGATAAAAAAGTGCTAGATAAAAACCCCTCTCCCTTACAGTCCCTAGTTGCGGGTCACTGGTTCAAGCTCATCTGTGGAGCTAGTTACCAAGATTTGCCCACGATTCGCAACCTCGCCTTGGCCTATACTATCGCCGGGGCCGATTGTATTGATGTGGCTGCCGATCGAGCCGTGATCCTTGCGGCCAAGGAAGGCATCGAAACGGCGGAAAAAATCGCCGGATTCTCCCCAAATCGACGACCTTGGTTAATGGTCAGTCTCAATGACGGTGAAGATCCCCACTTTCGCAAAGCTGTCTTTAACCCGCAACTCTGTCCGGTCGATTGTCCCCGTCCCTGCGAAAAAATCTGTCCCGCTTATGCTATTGATGGGGGGGGAGTGATTGAACAGCGCTGTTATGGTTGCGGTCGCTGTTTACCCGTTTGTCCCCCGCAAATAATCGAGACAAGATCCCGTGTCTGTCAACCCGCAGAAATTATCCCCTTAATTATCGAAATGGGAGTAGATGCGATCGAAATTCATACCCAAGTCGGTCATGGAGAGGAATTTGCTCGACTCTGGCAAGCGATCGCACCTTTAACTAAAAACCTAAAAATCCTGGCCATAAGTTGCCAAGATGATGAATATATCATTGATCACCTCCACTATCTGCGAGAAACCATTTCACCCCTAAGCTGTCCTCTGATTTGGCAGACGGACGGCCGACCGATGAGCGGCGATATCGGCAAAGGAACCACCCACCCGGCCATTAATATGGCCAAAAAAGTCCTTTCCAGCAATCTAGCCGGATTTGTGCAGTTAGCCGGGGGAACCAATGACCACACCGTGACCAAATTACAGCAACTGGGACTGAGAAAAAAAATCGCTGGTATTGCCTATGGAAGTTACGCCCGTTCATTGATTTTGCCAATTTTAGAGCATTTAGACCAGCTTAACCTTGAAAATGACCCCCAATCTTACCAAGAAGCCCTTAAAGCCGCTTCTATGGTGGTTGCTCAATTAAAAGCCTAGCCTTGGTCAAAAAACTATAATATTTTTTTAATTGACAACTAACCCATAAATGTGTTAGACCCCAAGAAAATCTTGGAAATAAAAACGGCCAATTATCGCCAAAACCCTTTACTATTAATGCCAGAAACCCTACCCTCCTCTCGGATGCCAGTGACCGACGATTTAAACAAACTCTTGGCAATTCTACCGGCTCGGATTCGCGGCAAAATCGAGGAACACCCGCGGCAGCATCAACTAATCGAAGTAGTTATGGATTTGGGACGCATACCAGAAGCGCGTTTTCCCGATGGGGCGATCGATCTGGGAGACGAACCGATCTCAAAAGAAGAAATCCAGTATTCGATCGCCAGGGTGGGCAGTTTTAGCGGCGATAATCGCGCTGGGATTGAACGCACCCTGCACCGGATCAGTGCCATTCGCAATCGAGACGGGGAAATTATCGGTTTAACCTGTCGTATCGGTCGGGCTGTTTTTGGTACGATCACCCTGATTAACGACCTAGTGGAAACAGGAAAATCCCTGCTGCTGCTCGGTCGTCCGGGGGTAGGAAAAACCACCGCTCTCCGGGAAATAGCCCGAGTTTTAGCCGACGATCTTAACAAACGGGTAGTAATTATCGACACCTCCAACGAAATCGCCGGAGATGGAGATATTCCCCATCCGGCCATCGGTCGCGCTCGTCGGATGCAGGTGTCCCGTCCGGAATTGCAGCATCAGGTCATGATCGAAGCAGTGGAAAACCATATGCCAGAGGTAATCGTGATTGATGAGATCGGTACGGAATTAGAAGCTCTGGCTGCTCGCACGATCGCCGAACGCGGGGTGCAGTTAGTGGGAACGGCCCACGGCAATCAACTGGAAAATTTAATTAAAAACCCGACTTTATCGGATTTAGTCGGGGGAATTCAGGCAGTAACTCTCGGAGACGAAGAAGCACGCCGCCGGGGTTCTCAGAAGACCGTTTTAGAACGCAAAGCACCCCCCACCTTTGATATTGCCATCGAAATGTTGGAACGTCAGCGCTGGGTCATCCACGAGGACGTATCCACCACTATCGACCAACTGCTGCGGGGACGGGAAGCAATTGCCCAAATCCGTTGGGTAGATGAGGAGGGAAAAATACAGGTCGCTCAGGAAGAACCAAAACCGGAAAACCTCACCCCTTTGCGCGGCAATTATCTGCCAGAAATGGATAAACCCAAGGGATGGCGGGCCGATGGCCGGATGACTCCCGTGGCCCGTTTCCCTGCGGGCCCTCTCAACCGGGAAAACGATTTTGATCGCCTCCTCGAACAATCTTGGCTACAGGAGGAACCGGAAACGGAAAAAGTCCGCGTACCCGGTCCCAATGGCGAAGATTGGCCGGTTTATGTCTATCCCTACGGAGTCAGTCGCGCTCCGATCGAGCAGGTAGTACAGGCCCTAGATTTGCCGATCGTTTTGACCAAAGATTTACAGGAGGCCGACGCGGTGCTGGCCCTGCGTTCCCACGTTAAAAATCAGTCAAAATTGCGGCAAATTGCCAAAGTAAGACAAATTCCCATCCACGGCATCAAATCCAATACCCTGCCCCAAATTTCTCGCGGTTTAAAGCGGATTTTGGGCATTGATGACCCGATGAATCAGGAAGGTGCGGATCTGCGTTTATTTGCCCGCAGCGGTAATGATGACGAGATCGAAGCTTTGGAGGAGGCCCGGTTAGCGGTGGAACAAATCGTTATCCCTACCGGCCAACCGGTGGAGTTACTGCCCCGCTCGGCGAAAGTGCGGAAAATGCAGCACGAATTAGTGGAACATTACCGTCTCCAATCCGATAGCTTCGGAGAGGAACCGAATCGCCGTATTCGCATCTATCCAGCTTAGGAATCGGGAATTTGCAGCGACGCACCCTCATCATTATCGGTACAGGGGCGGCGATCGGTGCGGTGGCCTCCCTGATTATCCATCGTCCCCAATCGGGGGCGGAATTGCGGGCTAAAATGCCCCTAGCTGAAAGAATTAAGCTCTGTCTCGATCTGGCTAGTTTAATTCTAGCCAGATCGACTATCTCGATGGTTATTTGGGGAATTCTCTATCCCTATCTTACCCATCCAGAGCCATCGGGTTTTAACTAGGGCTTGCTGAATACCAAGATTTACCCTTTTTGATGGGGGAAGTGGCAAACTATTAACTGTTACCGTTGAATGGGAAAAGACTGTGGATATTCGCTTAATCGTTGTCGATGTGGATGGAACGATCGCCGGGGATAACAATCAGGTTGATCCGGCCGTGGTGCAAGCTGTCTCGGCCGTCCAAAAAAAGGGGATTTCCGTCGCTATTGGCACTGGTAGGATGTACCGCTCGGCTTTACGCTTTCATAAACGCCTTAAATCCACTTTACCTATAATTGCTTACAATGGCGCTTGGATTCAAGATCCTGTTTCCCAAGTTCACCATCGACATACCCCTATTTCCCCCGACTTGGCGATCGATCTTTTGGATTATCTCGAACAACCCCAATGGAAGGAGAAAATCTCCCTTAATTTTTATATGGACGATGTGCTTTATGTGCGGCAATTAAACGCGGAAACGGAATTCTATCGCCAGCGATCGGGTATTATTGCCGAAGCAGTGGGGGATTTACGCAAAGTCGCCCACAAAACCACTAAAATCCTGGCCATGGGGGAAGATAAGCAATTTATCGCCGAGATTTGGCAGCATTTACAGCAACGCTATCAAAATCAAGATTTATACTTTACCCAATCGAGTCCGACTTTTTTTGAAGTTACCCACGTTGAGGCCACCAAGGGAAGCGCCACCCAATTTTTGGCCGAAGATATCCTAGGATTACAACCAAAAAACGTTATGGCGATCGGTGATAATTTTAATGATGTTTCTATGCTCACCTATGCGGGTGTCGGTGTCGCCATGGGTAATGCTCCCCAAGCTGTTAAGGATCAAGCCGATTGGGTTGCCCCCAGTGTAGACTTAAATGGGGTGGCTGCGGCCTTGGCAAAGTTTGTTTTAATTTGAGCAAGATTTGACTTTTTACTAGAAAACCAACATCCTTTTCACCGAGAAAATTATGACTATTAATACGCAAACTGTTACGATTTCTAACAAAGATATTGACATAGATGCCTATTTAGCCATTCCCGATCGAGTGGGAATTTATCCAGCAATTATCGTGATTCAGGAAATATTCGGCGTAAATGACCATATTCGAGATGTCACCCGCAGAATTGCCCAAGAAGGCTATATAGTGATCGCTCCTGCCATTTATCAGCGATTTGCTCCTGGTTTTGAAACGGGGTACAGTATGGCAGATATCGAAATCGGTCGTCAGTACAAGGAACAAACCAAAGCAGCCGAATTAATCAGCGATATCCAAGCCACCATCGATTATCTTTATAGTTTGCCACAGGTGCAAAAAACCGGTGTCGGCACGATCGGTTTTTGTTTTGGTGGTCATGTGGTTTATCTTGTCTCCACTCTAGAGGATATCAAAGTTACTGCCTCTTTTTACGGTGCAGGAATCACCACGGGAACCCCTGGGGGTGGTCAAGGGACAGTGAAGGTGACTCCCCAAATCAAGGGGACAATCTACGCATTTTTCGGGATGTTAGATACCAGTATTCCTCAAAAGCAAGTGGATGAGATAGAAAACGCATTAACCCGTTATCAAATCCCCCATCGAGTTTTCCGCTATGAAAACGCCGACCATGGCTTTTTCTGCGACCAAAGGGCTAGTTATAATGCTAAGGCGGCCAAATCTGCCTGGGGTCATGTGCTAGAGTTATTTAGCCTTCTTAAATCTTAATGGTCTGACTCCTCAAGCTTCAGCTTACACTGGAAGCAGCTCGAAATCATACTTGTAACTATTCTATTTATCATGACACCGAACCCAGCCTTTTCCATGGACGATTTTGCCAAAGCTCTTGATCAATACGATTATCAATTTGAAAAAGGGCAAATCGTGCGCGGGAGAGTCGATCAACACACCTCCGATGGAGCATTCATCGATATTGGCGGCAAATCCTCCGCTTTTATTCCTTTAAGGGAAATTTCCCTCGAAAATGTTATTTCTATTGCTGAAGCTTTACCCATAGGTGCAGAATTCGATTTTCTGATTACCCGTGGACAGGACGCGGAAGGACAAGTTACCCTGTCTCTGCGGCAATTATTACTACAAAAAGCTTGGGAAAATGTCAGGGAAATCTCTGAAAGTGGCAAGTCGGTACAGCTGCGCGTCACGGGGGTGAATAAGGGGGGAGTGACGGGAGAAGTGGAAGGATTAAAAGGATTTATCCCTCGCTCCCATTTAATCGAAAAAAATGATTTAGATTCCCTGATCGGACAACTTTTAACCGCAACTTTTATTCAAATCGATCAAGAAAATAATAAATTAGTTTTATCTCAGCGAGAAATTGCTCGCGCTAACGCTATCAGTCAATTAGCTGTGGGTAAATTATTAAGTGGCACTGTGGTTAAATTACAACCCTACGGTGTCTTTGTCGATTGCGGTGGAGTGACGGGATTACTCCATGCTAAACAGGTGACAGGAGCCTCTTTTAATTCTCCCATGACTTTCTTTAAAGTTGGTCAAGCAATTCAAGTGGTAGTCGCGGAAATTGACGAATATAAAAACCGCATTTCCCTATCCACAAAAATCCTCGAAGCACACCCCGGCGAAATTCTCGAAAACTTTGCAGAAGTCATGGAAACAGCAGCAGAAAGATTAAAACAAGCTCAGGGAAAAACCCCAGAAACTTAGTGTAGGGTGGGTTAGGCGACAATAATTTAGATACTTTACCACCTATTTAGTATTCGCCGTAACCCACCATCAGTTATCAGTTATCAGTTATCAGTTATCAGATGTGAGTTTTAAGTGGACAGTCTTAAGTAGGAAATTGCCGTTTTCTTTTCGCTGATTGCTGTTTTTTACTTTTTCCTTGATCAAGATGTTTCAAGAAAAGATGTTTCAAGATCGGATAGCAATTTTAGGGACTATGCACAGAAAAGAGCGGGTGATTGCACCGATTTTAGCGCAAGAAATAGGTCTTAAGGTGATTGTACCCGATAATTTTGATACCGATCGCTTTGGCACTTTTACCCGGGATATTAAGCGCATCGGGACACAAATTGAAACCGCTCGCAGGAAGGCACAACAAGCGATCGAGCTTTCGGGATACGATATCGGAATTGCTAGTGAGGGTAGTTTTTATCCCTATCCTAACTTGCCGTTAGTTTCCTGTAATCGTGAATTGATTTTATTGCTCGATCGAGTCCATAATCTAGAAATAATTGGTCAAGCAATAGTCACGGAAACTAATCACGCTCACCAAACTGTCACTAATCTAGCAGCTGCTTTAGAATTTGCCGAAAAAATTGGCTTTCCTAGTCATGGTTTAGTGGTGATGTTTGATAAAAATTCTCTCGACTCTGAGCATATTTTTAAGGGAATTACTGACCAGAAAAATTTCGTTAAAATTGTTGAAGATATTCTTGACAAAAACGGCAAAGTACACCTAGAAACCGATATGCGCGCTATGCACAATCCCACGCGGATGAAAGCAATTGCAGCTGCGACAGCAAATCTTGTTCAAAAACTTAATCAATTATGCCCTAATTGTGGTTGTCCGGGGTTTGATATTATCGAAAGAACATCGGGTTTACCCTGTGGTTTATGTCACTTTCCCACCTCTTTAATTAAACTGGAACTATACGGTTGTCAAAGGTGTGATTATCGAGAGGAAAAACTCTTTCCCAATGGTGAAAAAACCGCCGATCCGATGTATTGTGAATATTGTAATCCCTAAAGATAGCTTTTCTATGGAAAGAATTTTAGAACCAGAAGTAATGGATGATCGGGAAGAAGCGATCGAATATGATGCCATGGACTTCACGGAAGTTAATACTAATTTCGCCAAAGAAGCCGTACAATTAGCCGGTATTAATGCTAGGGTCTTAGATGTAGGAACTGGTACTGCACGCATTCCGATTATACTCAGTCAACTACGTCCCCAATGGCAAATTATCGCTATTGATCTGGCCGATTCTATGTTAGAAATTGGTCAAAAAAATATCCTTAATGCTAACTGTCAAGAACAGATCAAATTGGAGAAAGTTGATGGAAAAAATCTTCCCTACCAATCCGAGCAATTTGATTTAGTTATTTCTAATAGTTTAATCCATCATCTCGAAAATCCTCTGCCTTTTTTACGCGAAATTAAGCGAGTTTTAAAACCGAATGGCGGCATTTTTTTAAGAGATTTATTCCGTCCCGATTCCGAGGAAATAATCCAGGGGATGGTGAGGGAAATCGATCCTAATTTTTCTCCCCGACAAGCGCAGCTATTTAAAGATTCTCTCCATGCAGCTTTTACCCTAGCAGAAATCGCCGATTTAATCCAGCAGTCGGGATTAAAAAATGTTAAAATTTATCAGTCTTCTAATCGTCATTGGACAGCCATAAAAACCAGTAAAAACTAATCACTAAATCAGGGAAAAATTGAGTTATGAAAGTTGGATTTTTGGGAACAGGATTAATGGGAACGCCAATGGTAGAAAGATTATTAAATCAGAAAATTTCTGTTATTGCCTATAATCGCACCTTAGAAAAATTAGCACCTTTACAGCAGTTGGGAGCCAAAACAGTTAACTCTCCTGAACAAGTCATTCAAGAGGCAGATTGTCTGATTTTAATGTTAACTAATGCCGCCGCTATCCAAGAGGTTTTAGGATTAAATTACGATCAATCTAACTTCAATAATCGGACTATTATCCAGATGGGAACCATTGCCCCTTCTGAAAGTAAACAACTGCGAGATCAAATTGTGGCTAAAGGGGGAGAATATCTAGAAGCACCCGTGTTAGGAAGTATTCCCGAAGCTAAAAAGGGGACTCTCTTAGTTATGGTGGGAGCAACGGAGAAACAGTTCCATCAATGGTCAAATTTATTAGCACATTTTGGTCAAGAACCGATGTTAATCGGGGAAGTGGGAACCGCTGCGGCATTAAAATTAGCTTTAAATCAATTAATTGCCACTCTAACCAGTGCTTTTGCTTTGAGTTTAGCTTTTTTATCCCAGCAAGGAGTAGATCTAGAAAAATTCATGACTATCCTGCGTCAAAGTGCCTTATATGCGCCTACTTTTGACAAAAAATTAACCAGAATGTTAGAGAAAAATTATGCTAACCCTAACTTTCCCACTAAACATTTACTCAAAGATGTCAATCTCTTTTTAGAGGAATCGGAGAAGTTAGATTTAACCACTTTTCCCCTAACAGGAGTAGAGCGTCTTCTGGAAAAAGCTTTAGCAATGGGATTAGCAGAGGAAGATTATTCAGCTTTATATGAGGCGCTGAAAAAAGAATTATAAACCGCTTACCCACATCAAAAAGACTCTCTTTGGTTTGTGTAGGAAGAAAAACCGATAAAAGGCTTTAAATTTTCCTTAAGCTTTGTTGAGGTGGACAGAAGAGGGGGTTAGAGTGGGAAGTGATGGAATTTTGGGCATATTTTCCTATGACGTTGACTGAATTTGGATTATTAGCGGGTTTACTTGTCCCCGGTATCCTGCTCTCGATTTTGGTGATGGTGAGTTTTGCCAAAGGGGGTTAAAAACTGATAGAGACACCGATGAAAGTGTCTCTATCTTTTTGGGGTGAGGATTAATCTATTTTTGGTTTTTTGCCCAATTTAATTGATTCTGTAGCTAACAAAATTGATTCTAAATGATGGCGCTTCTCCACTTGACCGAGGAAATAACCTGTCATCATCGCTGAAGCGAGAAGATTCGCCAAATTCTCGCGGTCAGTGGTAATTTGTACCGCAAAATCCTCTGAGGGCAACATTCCCACCAATCCCCTGACGTTTTGCGAGATAATATCTTTAATTTCGCTACTGACGGATTGGGCTATTCTGTCAAGGGTTTCAGGATGCTGCTGCTGGAGATACTGCATCAGACAGTTATCATTTTGTTCTTCGGTTTCCCAGGGAAAAAAATCAGGATTAAAAGTCATCAGAACTTCCACGCTGTAGTGGTTATTGGATCTAGGTTAACAAATCGCTCTTCTTGATTGCCCGAAGTCCCCCCTATCTTCTTCAAGTTTAGCTCAGTGATCAGAAATATTTACCCTTAATATACCCTCTCCCTCCTTATTCCTGATCGGTAGCTTCTAGAATACCCTGTTCCCTAAGATTGTCAACCTCGAAATATTGATGAAATTTATCGGTTACTTCTAACCAATAGGATCTACCTTCATTTTGCTTGCGTTTTCTCACAAATCCTCGTTCTACCAAGTCCTGAACCTGTTGATAGGCCGTACTGCCCCGCAAATTAATTAAATCCGCTTGCAAAATCGGTTCTTTCAGTGCGATCGCTGCTAAAGTACGGAGGGTTCCTGTGCCTAATTCGGCCGGGATCAGGTCTTCGATCAAATTCTGATAAGCTGACCGCAATTGTAAACTATAACCGAGGGGGGTTTCTACCACTTCCAAGGCACTATCCCGGTGGGCATAATCGGACATTAACTCGATCATAGCATCTTCCACCGTCAAGCGATCGCTGTTGGTTAATGTCACCATCTCGGTTAAGGGGACAGGCTGCCCTTTTAGGTAAAGTATCGCTTCTAGACGGGTAGCTAGTCTGATCTCTTGGTGGGCTTCCGCGCTCAATCTCGACTACCTAAGTTTAGACACTAAGCTAATATTCTACTAGAAAACGAACGAGAAAATTATGGAAACTTTTTGGAGTCAGGTTTTAGACTTTTGTTATCAGGCTACCGAGCAGGTGGGCGATCGCCTAGTAGCTGATTTTGGCAAATTACAGGCCACCAATAAAGCAGATGGGACTTTAGTGACGGCTGCCGACCGTTGGTCCGATGGCGAATTGCGATCATTAATTGCCCGCACTTTCCAGGATCATGGAGTCTTAACCGAGGAAACTACCCATATTTTCCCGGATCAAGAATGGTGTTGGGTAGTGGATCCAATCGACGGCACGACTAATTTTACTCGCGGTATTCCCATCTGGGGCATTTCCCTAGGACTTCTCTACCGGGGGACTCCCGTGTTCGGATTTGTTTATCTCCCCTGCCTGAAACAGTCCTATTATGGTTATTGGTACGGTGAGACGGGTTTAACCGGTCCAGAGGGGGCCTACTGCAACGGTCAACCGATTCACACCAGTGACGATTTTCCCAGCAAAAATCATCTGTTTAATCTCTGCGCTCGTAGTACAGGTGTATTTAAAAACCCCTTTCCCTGCAAAGTGCGGATGATAGGAGTGGCTAGTTATAATCTGCTTTTGGTTGCCGATGGCACTGTCTTGGGAGGAGTGGAAGCAACCCCGAAAGTCTGGGATATTGCTGCGGTTTGGGCAATTCTACAGGCCGCCGGCGGGGTATTTATCTCTTTAGGAGAAAAGATTTTTCCCTTACAGGTGGGGGAAAATTATAGCGATCGATCCTATCCCTGTTTAGCCGTGGCTCGATCGAATTTAGCGCCAGTTTTCTTGCCTTTAGTCGGTTTTCTCAAGGATGTTGCTTGAATGGAGAATTGCTCAGGTTAGAATAGCTGCATTTATTGGTTTTATCTCTATTTAGGGCTTGCTGAATAAATCTAAAAACCTTGTTGGATAATATCTTTAAGCTTGTTTGAAATCAAAAACTGCCAGCCCTTGGAGTGATCAGGGGGGAAATTTAGGCACTTTTTGCCTGAAAATTAGGTAATTGACCCCCTGAAAATCGGTAAAACCCTACACTCCACACCCTACACCCCACACCCTGCCCCCACGAATTTATTTCATGAGTTTTGATACTTCCTCTCTCAGCGAACGCAACGATAAAGCCGAAGTCTATCAGCCGGTAATTATTCGCCTCGAAAATGTGTCTAAAATCTACGGCAGTGGCGAAACCATAGTTAAAGCCCTCAATAACATCAATTTAAGCCTAAAAAAAGGGGAATATTGCGCTATTATGGGGGCTTCAGGTTCGGGAAAATCCACAGCCATGAATATTATCGGCTGTCTTGATCGTCCCACCTCGGGGTCTTATTATCTAGAAAATCTGGACGTTTCCACGCTGCCGGATGGGGATTTAGCTCAGATTCGCAATCGCAAAATCGGCTTTGTTTTCCAGCAATTCCATCTTTTACCCCAGATGAGTGCGCTAGAAAATGTCATGTTACCGATGATTTATGGTGGGGTTCCTCCCCAAGAAAGAAAGGAAAGAGCGATTGCTGCTTTAACGAGGGTGAAATTGGATAATCGACTGCACAATAAACCCAATCAATTATCGGGGGGACAACAGCAGCGCGTTGCTATTGCTAGGGCAATTGTCAATCAACCCATATTATTACTTGCTGATGAACCGACGGGGGCGCTAGACTCGAAAACTACCCAAGAGGTGATGGCTATTTTCTCGGAATTGAATAACAGTGGCATTACTATCGTCATGGTAACTCACGAGGCTGATGTGGCGCGTCACTCTCAGCGCATTATTTGGTTTAAGGATGGTGAAGTGGTTTATCCTAATCTCGCACCGACGGATTTACCTATAATGTCGGCTTGAAGGCTCTCGGTTTCACCTCGGAGATGAAAAGTTCCGCCAGCATAGAACAGCGAAGCACGACTAAGAATAACTCTAATCTATAGTTGCCAATTTAATTTTAGTAT
>NZ_JACJSV010000061.1 GCF_014698335.1 Microcystis viridis FACHB-1342
GAAACTATCTCATCAAATTAGTCCCCCCATAGAACCCCCTTGAGCCATCTTGCACACTTTTCTCTTTTTGTCAAATTTTATGTTAAGAAAGATGTGACTAATGGATAGCTTATTAAGGGGGGATTAAAGGGGGGATCCCCCCGCCTATCGGCACCCCCCTTATCAAGGGGGGCAGGGGGGATCGGCACCCCCCTTATCAAGGGGGGCAGGGGGGATCGAACCTAAAATCCATTTTTAATTTAATTATAACCAGCTACTTATGAATAATTTATGGATAAAAACTTTAAAATTTAACGAACCCTCGATCCCATGGTTTTACATCTCTTTGTTCTCTAAGTTCATTATCGCAAACCCTTGCACTTTACGGAAGCGGCGATCGATTAAGGGAACAATTAAAAACGAGGGGAATTATCTTAGTTGATTTACCCGATGGACAAAGCCAATGGTATCCTAGAGAAAAGAGCCATAACCATGATTAATATCCCAAGAAACCGCCAATTTTTCCCAAAATAACCTTACTAAGTCTAGAGGATTGGTTTAAGGAAGATTACTTGCCCCAATCTGACTTATGCTAGAATGATTATCATTACCACAATAAAGAAGGAGCAAAATGATTATCGTGGTGACGGGGGGTATAGCTGCGGGAAAAACCCATTGGATTCGCCAACAAATCGCCCAAAGCAAGCAGCCAAGTCTATATTTTAGTCCCCAGACGGAAACTTTTCCCATTGATCATCTCACTTTACAGAGTGACTTTCCCCAGTTGTCCTCTATTTCTAGGGAAGAAGAAGACCTTTTGAGCAGTTTATCCATGGAAAACACGATCTATATGGAAGTACCATGGCATTTAGACACGCAATCCCTCGAAAGCTTTCTAAAACCCCTCAATTGTCATCGGGTAGCGATTACGTCTCCAGACGAAGAAATCCCCGAAGGACAAGTTCCCGTCGATGAAATGGTCATCAGTCCCGTCAAAACAACCATAAAAGGTGATCAATGGTTAAAAAAACGGGAAATACAGATTTATAGAGCCGTTTTAACGGGAGAAATCCTCGATTTTTCCAGTTTAACCACCTTTTGGACAGAATTAACCCAAGGGGCCTATGGGGAAGTGCTGCGGGTTAAAAGTATCTTCGATATCATTGATGGTCAGTGTATTTATGGGGAATTTATGGATGAATGGCCAGAAAAAGACTTTCAAAGCTTAAATTTCCCCTTAAATCTCGATGGGAGACCGAATCGCTTTAGTGGGATTGAAATCGTCGGTCGCAATCTCGATAAACCGACAATTGCCGATACCCTGAGTGATTGTTGTCTGTCCGATGAGGCACTTTTTTATTATCAACAACAATTTCAAGAATCTTTAGAGCCAGAAATGGAGTTAATCTGATGAAAATAGCCGTTTTATCCTGTATTCATGGCAATATGCCCGCTTTTAATGCTGTTTTGCAAGATTTAGACCAACAGGGTTGTCAAGAAATCTACTGTTTAGGGGATTTGGTTGGGTATGGACCCCATCCTAACCAAGTGGTGGAAAAAATCCGTCAACTGGGGATTACTACAGTACAAGGGTGTTGGGATGAGGATATCGTTGAGGGATTAAATGCCTGTGAGTGCAGTTATCCGTCGCTTTTAGCAGAAAAACGCGGTAGATTAGCTCATGAGTGGACAAATCAAATAATCACCCCAGAAAACCGTAATTATTTGTCAAAACTGCCCGAAATTTTTAAGCTAGATCACCTCTGTTTTGTCCATGGTAGTCCCCAAAGTAACCATGAGTACCTTTTAGCCGAAATGGACGCTTTTACGGCTTTAGAACGGGTTTTATCGGTAGATACAGAGGTTTTATTCTGTGGACATACCCACATCCCCTACATTCGCACTCTCGACGCGGGAAGCTTGCAAATAAAAGTGTATCAACCCGATGGGGAACAGTCGCGGCAATTTACCACACCGGTTAAACGTATCATCAACGTGGGATCGGTGGGAGAACCGCGTCACGGTCGTCCAAATGCCACCTATGTGATTTACGATCGAGAAACGGCAGCGGTACAACTGCGAGAAGTGGCCTATAACTATCAGGAAACCTGTCAGGCTATTTTAGCATCGGGTTTACCTCCTATTTTCGCTTGGCGATTGGCTAAGGGTCTAGAATATGCGGAAAAAGCCGATGATCCGACTCATGTTTGCGAACGTTAATTTGTGATAAATCAAGAAATTATGTGGGCGATTTTAAGCGGTATTCAAGGCAATTTACCAGCCTATCAAGCGGTATTGGAAGATCTTCAGCAACGGTCAGTTACTGTAGAAAATTTATATATTTTAGGAGATTTTATCGGTGTTAATCCCGATAGTGAAATGCTAGTAGAACAAATACGTTATCCTACTAAAAATAACTTATATCCGCAGGTTTGTCGGGGATGGTGGGAAGAACAATGTCTAATTTTACACAGTTTAGGAGCCACAGGAGAACCGACGGAATTAATCGATAAATATGGAATTGACAGCACTAAACAACTCTGGGACGCAGTTTCTTTAGAAACAGTGCAATGGTTACGAAATCTCGATTTTGGTTTTGTCGAGTTGGATTGTTTATTAATTCATGGCAGTAGTGTCAGTGTTAGTGAAGAATTAACCCCCGATACTCCCCCATGGCAAATTTTAGATCGACTGCAACGGGTGGGAGTTAATAATCTATTTTGTGGTCGTGCGGGAAAAGTTTTTGATTATTCTTTACAGTCCGCTAATTTAACCAGCACTGTTACTACTTTAGATAAACGGCAACCAAGTCAAACTTTGACGATTCAAGATAAGCGTTTAATTGGGGTTGGTAGCGTTGGTAAAGAATTAAATAAAGCAGTTTACACTCTCTATAATCCTAGTAATAATTGCGTGGAGTTTAGAACCGTACCTTATTAATCTTTCAGAGATTAATTAAATATTAAAGATTAATTTAAGTAGGTAGGTGTTAAAAATTATCAGACACCCCCCTTATCAAGGGGGATCAAGGGGGGATTTATCTTCAATTTAATTATAACCAGCTAGATAACTGAGGTAAGAGACTCTTGCTGACTTACTTGCAGATGGGATTGAGCGCGAACAGCGCGGAACATCCCAAAACGACATAAACCCGTACCAAAGGCCAAACGCATCAGCAGAATTGTCGGCACTTCTCGGACAGATTTAAGCAACCCAGTTAGACCAAATTGCCACCAACCTTGGGGACGAATCACCCCCTGCCAAATGGTATCAATCCAAGAGGGTAGAGTGGCTTTTGTCCAGTCAGCAGTCATCACTTCCCCATCTACCAATCCTGTGGCCGCTAACTGTTCGGCAAAACCTTCGATACTGGCAAAAGCGGGGTGGGACCACTGATCCAAAAGTTGGCGCATTACAGGACTTTCCCAGAAATTGAGCGGTTTTTGACGGTCATCTCGCTGATTCCAGTCCGCTACCACTAGGACTCCCCCCGGCTTAAGAACTCGCAGTAATTCCTGTGCAAAAACGGCTTTGTCCGGCATATGGGGACCGGCTTCGATTGACCAGACCACATCAAAACTCTCGTCGGGAAAAGAAAGGGCCATGGCATCATCGACCAAAAAGCGAGCATTTACATCTGGGGGTGTTAGTTCTTTGGCCCGTGCCACTTGTTTGGGACTAATGGTGACACCGGTAACGGTAAATCCGTAGTCGCGGGCCAGAATGCGACTGCTGCCACCAATACCACAACCGACATCGAGGAGAGTTGCACCGGCGGGTAGTTTATCCAAACCTCCCCAAGAGACCATTTCCGCCACAAAGTCGGCTTTTGCCGCTAGAAAGTCTTTTTTTTCTGGTGGTGAACCGTAGTGACCTAAATGGATGTGTTCGCCCCAATAATATTCTAAAATCCCGTCCTCGGTCCATTGGTCGTAGGAATTGGCCACCGAGTCCGACGATTGGTACTTGCGAGAGGAAACAAAATAGACGACGATAGCGATCGCTAGGAGTAAACCTAAAGATGATGTCAGCAAAAGTATATTCATTAAATGATGCCGGGCAAACTGATACAAAGCTTAATAACTCTTAAAGATTATACAACCTTGAGGTTCTGCGGTTGAGTGACTTTGGTTCCTCGCCAGAAATTAACTATCCCAGTTGAAAGCGACTGGTAATACAGCAGTTATCTTAATAGTTAGATCACTTCTGTAGTATTAAACTTTTATCTGTTTGTCCCTGTGGAATTGCCCTCAATCCATTCGTAAAAAGCCATAGATTCCGGGGAACAACGGCTGCATCCTCCGCATTTTTCTAGGGAAATCAGGCGAATTCGCCCTTTTTTCAGCAAGCGATCGAGCATAGGACTTAAGGCATCCGCTGACATCCGAAAGTGTGTGGATAAGTCAGCCAGAGATGCTTTCTGATTTTTGGCAATATAAGCCTGTATATCGGTTAAAATCATGGTTTATAAGCGAAAAAATTGATAAAAATTGCTTGATTGCTTTCGACCGAGTTCGTTCATACAAATACACTGTTTTCGTAGATGTAGTCATTTCAGATAGGTCTGATACAATCTAGACCGATAAAACCCTTATGAAATCTGGTATTGATATTCTCAATCTTAATTGAAATGACTATATGTTAAAATTGACTAAGTGTTGCTTTTCTTGATGATAGAACGATGAGCGAGAAAAAAGCTGATTTTTGGAAAATAATGTTCACCGGAGGGATTGCTGCAATATTGCCAGGTGTCGCTCTAGTTATTAATTCTTTAACTGAATATAAAAAAACTCAACCACCAGAGGAAAGTAGAGAAGAACAAAGGAGTAAATACTCATTTTGGTGTGATCCTTATCACGCCATAGATGGAAAAACATTACCAACTACACTTATAACAACGGATAAGGTTGATATTCCTTTTTTTACATGGGAAGATAAATCATTTGGAGATAAATGGTCTCCTGTAGAACGATGTCAAGCAGTTGCCAGAAGATTGCAAGTTTTTAACGAAAAACATGGCGACTTTTTCAAATACATTACTGGCGGTTCTTTGAATAATTATCCAGTATTTTGTATTAGCAAAACAAAAAATAATAGTGATAATTGCAATGAAGATAATTTGCTAATTACCCTTAAAAAAGGGGAAGATAAGTCTAAAGTTCTTAGGGAAATTATCGCCTTTCAAACTGAAGCTATTAGAGTCAAAAGAGGTAATTCAAGTAATTCTGAGATAATATTGGATATCGAACAATATATAAAAGAAGCACCACGGATTCAAAGCAAAAAGCGAGTCATTAGTCATTAATTAGCCGACAATGTTGTTATCATGAATCATCAATACTTAAGAAGTTTACTTTTTCGCTTATTTTTACTGATAGGTTTATTGACTTATTCTAATTTTGGTAATTTAGGAATGAAGACAACTTCAGCACAAGTGTCTGATCATAAAAATTCTACTGTTCAACTTGTGCAATCTACTACCCAAAAAGATTTATGTCAATATAAAAGAAATGATATTGAAAAGCGAATTTGTATGTTAGAGATAAAAGCACAGTTATCTCAAGAATCTGGAAACTATGAGCAAGCTATTGAATATCTCCAAAGAGGTTTATTATACGCAAGATACTACAGATATTGGGAAAATAAGAATAATAGGTCTTCTATGCAGTTGAAAATAGATGATCTTTCAGAAAGTTTAGGAGATATCTATTATAAAATGCAAAATTATTCAAAAGCTATTCAACATTATAAAGAAGCATCAAGTTATTTATCTAAATTTTCTGAAACAGATTTGCGCCTTATTAATCTATATATAAAATTAAGCAAATCTTTTTATAATGCAAAAAAGTTACAAGAGTCCGATCAAGAGGCATTTAAAGCACTTAAGATAATTGAAATACTCATTAATAGTAGTGAATATGTATATCGTACTTATAATAACCAATTGATTCCAAGAGGTGCAAGTTCTTTAACAGACCAATATCAAGAACTTTATTCGCTTTTACAGAAAATCAAGGTAGGGAGAAATCAACCAGAAAAAGCTTTGGAGTTTTCGGAAAGGGGAAGATCACTCGGATTAATTTCATTATTATCTGTCAAAGATGATCCCTTTAAACAATTTCAAGAGCCTAAATATGATATAGAAAAACTGCGAGTGATCGCTAAAGAACAGAAAGCCACTTTGATTGAATATTCAATTATTGATAATAATACTCTTTTTATCTATGTTATTCAGCCAAATGGCAAATTCCATTCTCGGAGTGTGAATCTAAATAATTTAGAACAAATAAAAGAAAATCTTTACAATGAAGCTTATAATCAAACTCTTCGCTCATCTGAATTTCCTGTAATTCTAGTTTTAACTATTGGTGTTATTTTTATTGGTATTTTGATTATTGCAAATAAAAAAAGTTTCATTATACCAAGCTTGATAATTATTTGTGTAGTTGCTGGAGGTTTACCCTTTCTAAATGCTCAGATTAGCGATTCTCGTGATCATCAAAAACAATCGACAAAAATTGAGATTGCCAGTCAACACTCTTCCAATGACAGTCAATTTTCATTTAAAAATTTTACTAAAGAAACTTTTATTGCTGTAAGAGGGAAACCAACTCGAAACTTACCTTCTAACTTAACTCAAGAAAACTGTCAAGATGACGATGAATGCTTACAAATACTCTATCAGATATTGATTAAGCCAATAGAAGAACTTTTACCAAATAATCCAGAAAAGCATATTATCTTTTTTCCTGAGAAAGACTTATATCGGGTTCCTTTTGCTGCTTTGAAGTCAACAGATGGTAGATATTTGATTGAAAAACATACTATTCGTATTTTTCCTTCTATTCAATCCTTAGACATTCTTCGCAAAAAAGTACAAGAGCGTTCCGAAACAGGAAATAAAATTTTAGTTGTTGGTAATCCAGCGATACCCAAAATAAAGTTAATTAATTCTAACATTGCAGAAGAATATGACAATCTACCTTATGCAGAACAAGAAGCTAAAGCTATTGGGAAATTATTAGGTACAAAGCCACTGATTGGACAACAAGCAACAGAAAAAAATATTCTAAATCAAATTTCCCAAGCGAAAATTATTCATTTTGCTACTCATGCAATATTAGATGTACAAGTCAACCGTCGAAAAGTTCCGAGTAGATTAAATCGCCGTAAAGGAATATTTGGAGACGAATATCTTAGTTACTTTGTGGAAAGTGAATATAAAGAAGGGGTGAATGTCATTGCTCTAACACCTTCAGCAAAAGATGATGGACTGCTTGATGAAGTAGAAATCTATAATTTAAAAAATTTGAATGCAGAATTAGTTGTATTGAGTGCTTGCAACACAGGAATAGGAGATATTACAACTGATGGAGTAATTGGTTTAGCACGTCCTTTTATTGCAAATGGGGTTCCAAGTGTTGTTGTTTCTCTTTGGTCGGTATATGACGATACAACTTCAGAGCTTATGATTGAGTTCTACAAACATCTTGGGACGACATCGGATAAAGCAAAAGCCTTGAGACAAGCTATGCTCACAATGATAAAGAATAAAAATAATCCTGTTGACTGGTCTGGTTTTCTTTTAGTTGGAGAAGCTGATATTTCTCAGATTCCAATTAAATCCAGAGAAAAGCAATTATCCGGATCTAAAGAGTTAACAATTGAACAACTAAAAAATGCAGAATATTTAACTGGGGATGAACTAGTTAAATTTAAATCAAATAATGAAAATAAAATCAAATTAAATAATGGACAGTTTTTTACAAACATTGAAAGACAGTTAGCAGGATATTCAGTGTGGCTCGGAGAAACGATCACACTGGGAGACTTAAATGGTGATGGTGCTAAAGACGCTGTTGTAATTATTAATGTAAATACTGGTGGAAGTGGAAACTTTATGGATTTAGCTATTGTTATTAATGATGACGGGAAACCTGTTCATGTTGATAGCTACGGATTAGGCGATCGCGTAAGTATTAGTGATGTTAAAATTAAACCTAATGGAAGAATAGAATTTACTGTTACCGAGAGATGGGGACAGATTAGGAAAGAAACTTATCAGTTCGTAGAAAAAAAGAATAAACCCAAAACCCCCTAAGCTGTTGACTATCTAAATTACTTGTTAAGACGGTAAGGGAGAAGAGAGAAGGGAGAGGCAGTTTGAGCATTTGTACTAATATTTTCAATACGCAGTTTAAATTCGGCACAGCTTAATACAGCAGTTATCTTAATGGTGAGATTACCTCTGTAGTAAGCTAAGACGCATTTAAAGTGCTTATTCTTAATATTAGCCGAATCTCCCTCAATCCCTTTACTGTTGCCTCTTGCCTCTTGCCTCTTGCCTCGTCTCAACAAGCAATTTAAATTACGAACAGCTTAGTGAACTTTTAGTTGTTTGTCCCTGTGGAATTGCCCTCAATCCATTCGTAAAAAACCATAGATTCTGGGGAACAACGGCTGCATCCTCCGCATTTTTCTAGGGAAATCAGGCGAATTCGCCCCTTTTTCAGCAAGCGATCGAGCATAGGACTTAAGGCATCCGCTGACATCCGAAAGTGTGTGGATAAGTCAGACAGAGATGCTTTCTGATTTTTGGCAAGATAAGCCTGTATATCGGTTAAAATCATGGTTTATAAGCGAAAAAATTGATAAAAATTGCTTGATTGCGGTGGGTTACGGCGAATCTAAATAATTTGTTAGTTGCCTAGCTTTTTGTCGCCTAACCCACCCTACTTTTAAATTGCCGGACGGTTGATTTTTCGGGGACGGAGATTTTTTAAGGTGAATAAAACCCCGACTACGGTTAAACCCATCAAGACTATCCAAAAGAGAGAAAATCCCGGATGTCGAGAAAAAGTGGCGATTTGATAGAAGGAAGTGGCAACAATATAGGCCATTCCTGTGGTCCAGAAGGCAATAAAAGCAGTCCAACCGGCATTAGTTTCGCGATATACTGCCGATGTGGCCGAAACACAGGGAAAATAGAGCAGAACAAACAATAGATAAGCAAAAGCACCCGCTTGACCATCAAATCTTTTCACCATTGCGCCAAAGATTCCTAAATCTACTTCTTGCTTCTCGGCAGCCGTTTTTTGATCTTGCAGATCACCAATATTTAAACCCAAGGGATCAAGTAATTGATTGGGTAATTGCGCTAAATTGGCGGGAATAGTGGCAATAGCTCGGTGAATTTGCCCCCAAAAGTCGAATTTTGCCACCGCTGCCCCCTTATTCGGGTTATCTTCCCCTGCTAGTTGGCTGTAAATTGAGTTTAATGTGCCTACCATCGCTTCTTTGGCAAAAACTCCCGTAAAAATGCCCACCGTTGCCGGCCAATTTTGCTGCTCTAGTCCCATGGGTGAGAAAATAGGAGTTACAGCTTTACTGGTGGCACTTAAAACCGATCGCTCGCTGTCTTGATTACCAAAAGAACCATCAAAACTGAGGGAGTTGAGTAGTCCCAAAATCATCACCATTAAAACGATAACTCGTCCAGCTTTCCATAAAAACGCTTGCAGACGTTCCCAAGTGCGAATTAAAACTCCTTTTAGACGCGGTAGATGATAGGGAGGCAATTCCATAATAAAGTGACTGACTTCTCCCTTGAGTAGGGTTTTTTTCATCACCAATCCCGTCAAAATAGCGGCGAGAATTCCTAAGATATAAAGACCAAAAACGATGTTTTGACCACCTATGGGGAAAAAAGCCGCCGCAAATAGGGCATAAACAGGTAATCTGGCCCCACAGGACATAAAAGGGTTCATCATAATCGTCATTAAACGATCGCGGGAATTTTCCAGAGTCCTGGTGGCCATAATTGCCGGCACATTGCAACCAAATCCCACTAGCATGGGGACAAAGGATTTACCCGGCAATCCCACCAAACGCATCAATCGGTCTATGACGAAGGCTGCCCGGGCCATATAGCCGGAATCCTCTAAAATTGACAAAAAGAGGAACATAAAGCCAATTACGGGGATAAAAGTGGCGACGGTTTGCACACCTCCCCCCGCTCCATCAGCGAGCAGAGCAATTAGCCAACCCGGGGTATGGATTGTTTGTAAAACTTGGGCAAAACCATCGACAAAGATAGTCTGGGCAGTTAAATCGAAGAAATCGATAAAGGCAGCACTAACATTGATGGTAAACAAGAACATTAGGTACATTACGCCCAAAAATATCGGAATTCCTAACCAGCGATCGAGAACAATCCGATCGAGGCGATCAGACATGGTATCATTTATTTGTCCAGTCCGTTGAGTGGCTCCCTGGGTAACTTGTTGAATAAAGCCATAACGAGTATCAGCAATTAAAATATCAAGGTCTTCCCCTAAAACTTGGTGTATTTGTCGTCTATGCTTGACGATAATGCTTAATAGTTCCTGGGAGCGCAATTCTGGGGCGATGCGATCCTCGTATTGCAGTAGATTTAAAGCAGTCCATCTTGGCTCAACGATCCTTTTACTGCTATGGTCGTTAATGTAGGCAACAATCTCGTTAAGAGCTTCCTCAATTACCGCAGGATAAGCGACATAAGCGGCAGTATGGCTAATATTACTGACTAATTCCCCAATTTTTTGCTTTAATTCTCCGATTCCTTCCCCTTTAACTGCACTAATCGCCACGACAATTGCATCCATGCGAACGCTTAAGAGTTGCGGATTAACCACAATACCCCTAGTTTTGGCCACATCCATCATATTCAGGGCAATCAACATCGGTAAACGCATCTCCATGATTTGGGTAGTCAGGTAGAGATTACGCTCTAAATTAGAAGCATCGACGATATTAATCACTAAATCCGCTTCTCCTGACAGCAGATAGTCCCTAGCGACTAATTCATCCATTCCTGTCTCCCCTTCTTCCACATCGAGGGAATAGACTCCGGGTAAATCCACAAGGGTGATATCTTCCCCGTTAACTTGAAATTGTCCCTCTTTGCGATCGACTGTTACTCCCGGCCAGTTGCCGGTCCGTTGATTGGATCCTGTGAGAGCATTAAAAAGGGTAGTTTTGCCACAGTTAGGATTGCCGATTAAGGCGATAATGGGTTTGACCATAATTTAGGATATTGAGTGACGAATAGGCTTAGATGATTAAATTTTGCTTTCTGGGTCTATTTCTTCGACGATTAAAGTGTCTGCCTCCTGTTTACGCAGACTGAGATGAAATCCCCGCACTCGAATCTCGACGGGATCCCCCAAAGGTGCGACGCGAATAACGGTAAACTCTGTCCCCGGAGTTAATCCCATTGATAACAATTTTCCTTTGTATCCGCGCAATGCTCGGTCATAACCGACAACTTTACCCGCTTTTCCTATGGGTATCTCCCGCAGAAATGTTCTTACTTCAGGTAGGTCTTTTTTGGGTTCCAGTTTTTTCGGTTGAATGTCACTAACGAGGATTTTTTCGGCCATTTCTGCCCCGATACCGATACGATTGTCTTGAATGCCAATTAAAACTGATCCCCTCGGTTGGGAGCTAATTACCTGTAATTGAATGCCGGGGTTTAATCCCATACCTAGGAGTCGATTGATCCCTCCTGTCCCCTGAAATCCCACTAACCAGACGGTTTTTCCCATTTCCACTTGTGCGAGGGAATAGGTGACTGTTAGATCAGTACCCATAGGGTTAGTACGTTCTGAGGCTGCCTCTGTACCACCCCAAGGGGAAAATTGGGCTTTATTTGGCGATTTTTCTGGTTTTTCTGGGGCATTAGGTCTAATTTTATCGTCCATGCTTTTCTTATCTCCAAAGGTAAGGTAATGAAGGTCTTTCATTCAAGAGTGATAATAATTCCTTAATAGCTCATCGAGTTTACTGAAGTAGCCAAAGGGTGAGAACTGCACTACTGTCAGCCTCAGTCAACGGTTTTGAAACTGTCTAAGACTTGCGATCGCTAAAAATAAATGCTAATTATTCTCAATTACCAGTGTAATCCCAAAGGGGAGACAGAAAAGAAAATTTTTTCTTTAAAAAAGTCACCAGTCTCCGGTAAATGGCGATCGCTGAGAGACGAAAATATTCACTAATGCTGGCAAAATTCTCCCTTGCAAGGGAGATTCCCCCAGCTATCTACCAATTAATTGCACCCAGCTACTGGGAACAGAAAAAGCTATATTTATAAGTAAATCGAATCTGTTTTTCTGTTTAAAGACCTATGGATAACAAAATTCTCGACGTTCACCATCTCACCGTTGAATTTTCCAATCAGAAAAGAACAACAGTCGCCGTTAATAACATTAGTTTTAGCTTGCAGAAAGGTCAAGTTCTCGGTTGTGTGGGGGAGTCGGGTTCAGGAAAATCTGTCACCTCCCTCGCACTCATGGGATTGGTTCCCTCTCCGGGAAAAATTACCCGGGGAGAAATTTGCTTTCGTCCAGCAAAAGGTCAGTCAATGCAAGTAGTAGATTTATTATCTATTCCCCCGGAAGAATTTCGTTATTATCGCGGGGGAGAAATGGCAATGATTTTCCAAGAACCAATGAGTTCTCTTAATCCAGTCTATAACATCGAGTTTCAACTCACCGAAGCAATTTTACTGCATCAAAAAGTCACCCCCGAACAGGCAAAAAATCAAGCAATCTCTCTACTGCAAGAAGTGCGCTTATTACCCAGTGATGAACAGTTAGAGGAGAAGTATATAGAAACTTTTACCTTAGAAAATAAGGGTCATGTCAGGGAAAAAATTAGAACTTATATTCAGGAACAAAAAGAGGCAATTCTCAAGCGTTATCCTCACGAATTATCGGGGGGACAATTACAAAGGGTAATGATTGCCATGGCGATTTCTTGTAATCCTACTCTATTAATTGCTGACGAACCAACCACCGCTTTAGATGTGACTGTCCAAGCAGAAATATTAAGATTATTACGCGATTTGTGTAAAAGCGATCGAGAAATGTCAATGGTTTTTATCTCCCACGATTTAGGAGTTATTAACGAAATTGCCGATCAAATTGTCGTGATGTATCAAGGAGAAATTGTCGAACAGGGAACAAAAGAAGAAGTATTAAATTATCCCCAACATCCCTACACAAAAGGTTTACTTGCCTGTCGTCCTCGCTTAAACTCTCGTCCCGAAAAATTGCCCACTGTCAGCGATTTTTTACAAGTGGAAAAAGACTCTCAAGGTAAGATTATTGACTTACAGGAAATTACTCCACCAGCAGTTAAATTTATTACTCTCCAGGAGGAAGAAAGCAGAATTGAAGGTTTACAACATCACGAGAATATTTTATCAGTAGAAAATTTATCGGTTAGATTTCCAGTTAAGGGAGTTTTCGGGCAAGTAAAGACCTTTTTTAATGCCGTAGATCAGGTCAGTTTTGCCGTTAAACAGGGAGAAACCCTCGGTTTAGTCGGTGAGTCGGGCTGCGGAAAATCTACCTTAGCAAGGACAATTCTGCGCTTAATTCCTGCTACTTCCGGAAATATTTATTTCCGAGGAGAAAATCTCGCTAAGTTAAACCCCAGCGATCCAAAATTAAGACTACTGCGACGGGAATTACAGATAGTTTTTCAGAATCCCTACAACTCCCTGAATCCCCGTTTATCCATCGGTAAAGCAATTTTAGAACCGATGGTTATTCATCATACTGGCGGCAATTCCCAAAAGCAACGGCAACGAGTAGAATATTTATTAGAACGAGTTAAACTTGATCCTAATTGGTTTGATCGCTATCCCCATCAATTATCGGGAGGACAACGACAAAGGGTGTGTATTGCCCGCGCTTTAGCCTTAAATCCTCAGTTTATTATCTGTGATGAATCTGTCTCTGCTTTAGATGTTTCCGTACAAGCGGAAGTCTTAAATTTACTCAAAGAATTACAGCAGGAATTTAATCTCACTTATATCTTTATTTCCCACGATTTAAGTGTCGTCAGATTTATGAGCGATCGCATTATGGTGATGAATAAAGGTAAAATTGAGGAAATGGGTACAGCTAACGAAATTATCAACTCTCCCCAAAGCGATTACACGCGTAAACTTATCGCTTCCATTCCCCAATTTACCGAAAGTCTTGCTAGTTAAAATTAGCCATCAAACCGAAAGGATTAGCTGCCTCTAATTGTGCCGATAAACCTAACAAAGTGATTTCATCAGCAGGTTTACCCACTAACTGAATTCCCACGGGTAAACCCTGACTATCCACTCCTGTGGGTAAAGCAATCGCGGGCAAACCACTCGCATTAGCAATCGGGGAAGGGGCAATCCAACGAATCATCTTATCAACCGCTGCTTCCGGTGGTAAATTTTCCCACTCACCAATTCCGGGGGGTTGATGTAGGAAAATGGGCAAAAGTAAGACATCAAAATTATCAAACATCGCCACAATTTGCCGCGAAATAACGTGCATCTGCCGCACCGCTTGCAGGTATTCCCCCGCGCTGCCAGAATTGTCTAATAACCATTGGTTAAGGGGACTTAGTAACTCCTTGGGAATTCCCGTCGCCGCCGTCCCCGCTTGCCAAATACGCCGAAAAGGAGCGATTAAAGCCTGTAAATCGGGAGAATACTCCGTTAAGTGATGCCCCATACCCTCTAAAATTTTAGCCGTCTCGAGGACAGCATTTTTATAAACGGAAGCCGCCTCGCCGAAGGGGGATATGGAAGTAGCAAAAGCGATTCTAAGGGGTTTTACGCCTCTTTGAGTGGCTTCTAGGAAAGAAAAGGGCGGATCGGGTAGCCAGTAGGGATCGCCCGTCGTATAGCCCGAAATCACGGTAAGCAGCGCCGCCCCATCTGCCACCGTCTTAGAAAGAGTGCCGTTAGTGGCGATACCGCTTTGAAATTCCCCCACCGGGGCATAGGAAACGCGCCCGCGACTGGGTTTTATCCCCACCAAACCGCAACAACCCGCCGGAGTACGAATGGAACCGCCACCATCGGAACCCTGGGCAATCGGGCAGAAACCCGCCGCTACCGCCGCCGCCGCGCCACCACTGGAACCTCCTGCGGTATAATCGCAGTTGAAGGGGTTACGAGTCGGCAAAAAACCCGGATTTTCGGTGTAGGGAAAGGACCCTAACTGGGAAGTGGCAGTTTTGCCCAGAAGGATAAAACCCGCCATTTTCATTCTGGTGACGATTCCTTCGTCGTATTGGGCGATATTTCCCTGTAAAGCGGCGACTCCGTAACTAACTGGCATTCCAGCGACGGCATTTAAGTCTTTAATGGCGGTGGGAACTCCAAAAAAAGGCGGTAATTCGGCAGTATCGGTGATTTGACTTAATTGTTCTGTTTGGATGCTGGCGGTTGCTAGGGCGCTTTCCCCGGCGACATGGACAAAACTACCGATTTGAAAGTCAAATTTCTCAATTCTGTCGAGGTATAAATGGGTTAATTCTAGGGGGGAGATTTGTTTAGTGCGAATCAGTTGGGCTAATTCTAGGGCAGATTTTTGCAATAATTCATCACTCATGAGCGATCGAGTTAAAATAGGTAAGTGAAAATAATTATATTCTTTAATGATAGAGATGGTTTTAAAAGAAAAAAGGAAAAAGTAAAAAAAGACCATTGCTGTAAAAATTTCCCTATCCCCTATCCCCCCTTTTCTTAGAAAATTATGACCCCACAGTTAATTGAAATTCTCTCGGCTGACGAAATTCGTCGCACCATTACCCGTTTAGCTTCCGAAGTTATCGAAAAAAGTGGCGATTTGAATAATTTGATTTTGATCGGTATCTACACGCGAGGAGTGCCTTTAGCTAATTTAATTGCTAGTCAAATTGAGAGCTTAGAAGGGGTAAAAGTTCCCGTGGGAGCGATCGATATTACCTTCTATCGCGACGATCTTGATCGCATTAAAACCCGCACTCCGGCTAAAACCAAAATGCCCCTAGATGTCACGGGAAAAACCGTGATTTTAGTTGATGATGTTATCTACAAAGGTCGCACAATTCGCTCCGCTTTTAATGCTATTATTGAGTATGGCAGACCGCAAAAAATCCGCTTATTAGTCCTCGTTGATCGTGGTCATCGGGAATTACCAATTCACCCGGATTTTACTGGCAAAAAACTCCCCACCGCAGCCGAGGAACAGGTCAGAGTTTATCTACAGGAGATTGACGGCAAAGATGGGGTGGAATTAATCAAATAAACAGATGATTGGTAACTAATCCCCGGAGGAAAATAAACAGAATTGCCTCGATAATAGCCACGAAAATAGCACTTCTTGAGTCTTTTCCTGTTGAAAACACCGAAAAAATTTAACCATTGAATTACTAAAGTCTGCTGAAGCTTTCACCCTCTATATATTTGCTAAATACAAAAATAATCTATTTTTAGGGCAAGGTAAAAGCAGCAATTACAGGATAATGATCGGAAGGAATAAGATTCAACCAACGGGAAGGATCGACTTTTGCCCAATCTAACTGCAAACGGTTATCATAATAAATGGTATCGATGGCTAAATAAGGGGTATCGGTGTAATTATTAAAGCTCATTTGTTCCGCTAATTCCAAATCGGCTAAAGCGTCCTTTAATTTAATTTCTGACTGGAGAGGTTGAGTTAAAATCTGACGGGGTAATTGCTGAGAATTAACATTAAAATCCCCCGTTAAAAACAGGTAATCTTTTGTTAAATCTAGTTGACAAAAACGCTCCTGTATGCACTTAGCACCTAAGTCCTTAGCTTTGTCGCTATAGTAATCGAGATGGGTGTTATAAAACTGCAAAGTTTGCCCCTCAAGAGTGCCAAATTTAGCCCCCGTTACCATGCGGGGATAAGGATTACCCCAAGCTTCGGTAATACTGCCAACAATATCGGGAGTTTCTGATAGCCAAAATTCGTAAATTTCTAAACATTTTAACCGACTTGGTTGATACAAAATCGCACAATGTTCATCTAATCCTGTCCCTCTGCGATCACTACCTAAACTTTGGTATTTTGGCAATAAACGGTGTAGATCCAATAGTTGATTAGCGCGAGCTTCCTGAGTACCAATTATATCGGGAGAATAGTGAGCAATTAAAGCCGCTACTGCTTCCCTTCTTACTCGCCAATTACGCTCATCAGGATCGGGTTTATCGTAGCGAATATTAAAGGACATCGCTGTTAGTTTCATAGCAAAATGGAGAATAGGGAAGATGGAAGGGAATGGGTAGTTCTGTCAGTAAATAGTAATCAGTAATCAGTGAACTGAAAACCCACATCTGATAACAAGGTCTGAATCTAAAACCTAATTTGTTAAGCTAAAAGCTTTGATGTGCTTAGTTTCTAACCTTCTTTTTAGGTAGGAGAATTGCCAGATTCTGTGTTTTGCCCCTTGCCTCTTGCCTTGAGAAGCTGATAACTGATAACTGCCTTTTTCTAGGATCGAGAATCAGAATCTATATCTGTCTTCACTTCGGGGATAATATCCGGTCTTTGGGCATCTTCCCAACCAACCGGGCGCTTAGAATTATACCAAGCGATCGAACCGATGGTGACAGCAGCCAGAAAACCGACCACATAAACTGCCACGAAATAAACGGGGAATTTGCCACTGGCCACTTCTAGGAGTAGATACATAATTTTTTCACGATTAAGCTTTTAATTTGTATATCTTAACAGAATCGGCCCCCTCATCCCTATTCTCGATCGCTACTGGTCCACCAACCGGAAGGCAGCCAAACACCGCCATGAAAAGCTATTTTTGCCGGTGTCATCACATATCCCCAAGCTTCGCAGATTAATTCTCGCTCTAGATTATAAATAGGGATTCTGCGACGCTGATACTCGTTTTCTTCTGCAGCTCTGCCGGGTTGATAATCTTCCAAACTATCCAAAAGCCCAATATCATAATCTGCGTTAAAAGTCAATAAAATTCCCTTCACCCAGCCATCCCCCTCGGTCAGTCCGGGATAACCGAGGGCGGTAAGATGGTATAAATGCCCCCTTGTGTAGGCGGTTTTAGAGTTGATCACTTTTCCTGCACAGTAGGCAGAATAGTTACTCTCTTTAGGTTTCAGGGTTCCATAAACAAAGACTTCCATCATCGGTCCAATTGTGCCGCTACTCCTCCTAATAGGATATCGCGAACAAATTGACTGGCTAAAAGTTCCTGGGGAAAACCGAGGGAAATGGCACTGATATTATCAAGTCGTTGCAGCTGTTCCCCAGTCAGGTTAAAATCCACACAGGCGAGATTATCCTGCAATTGGGACAATCTTCGAGCGCCAATGATAGGAATTATGGGGTTAGGGCGATTTCTGAGCCAATTTAACGCCACTTGTGCCGGTGATTTCCCGATTTCTCTGGCAATCTCTAGGACGGTCTCGGCAATTTTCAGATCGCGATCGAGAATTTGAAAAGGTTGGTCGGTCATGCTTAAACGACCATCGACGGGGTTGGGTTGATTATATTTTCCCGTTAAAACTCCTCCTCCCAGGGGACTCCAAGCTGTCACACCGATGTTTAATGCTTTGGCCATAGGCAATAATTCCCGTTCGGGGGTGCGTTCCTTGAGAGAATATTCTATTTGTAGTCCGATAAAGGGTGTCCATCCCCGTAGGGTGGCCAGGGTGTTTGCTTGGGAGACAATCCAAGCAGGACTGTCAGAAATGCCGATATAAAGCACTTTTCCCATCCTGACCAAATCATCGAAAGCACGCATCACTTCCTCCATAGGAGTGAGAGAGTCCCAAATATGAAGCCAGAGTAAATCGATATAATCAGTACCTAAACGCTTTAAACTAGCTTCTACCGCCTGAAAGAGGTTTTTTCGATGATTTCCGCAGGCATTGACATCCCCGGGACGGGTGTTGAGAGAATATTTCGTGGCGATTACCCATTTTTCTCGATCGCCCTTGACAAATTCCCCCACTAATGTTTCACTGGTTCCGTTAGTGTAGATATTAGCAGTATCGAGAAAATTGCCGCCCGCTTCCGCAAAAGCCTGAAAAACCGCCCGACTTTCCTCTTTATCCGCTCCCCAACCCCAATCTTCCCCGAATGTCATCGTCCCTAGACATAGTTCGGAAACTCGCAGACCACTATTACCTAAAAGTTTGTAACGCATAATTAACTAAAATTTTGAATAAGAAGTTAATTATAATTGAATTTGATCGACAGCTAACCCTGGCCTCAGTGGTTATACTAAATTCCGTTGAGAAGGTATAAAGGAGCGGGGAGCGGGGAGCGGTGAATCTGCCTGTCCACAAATGGTGCTGATAATATGGTTAGCATGGAAGCGCAAATGCAAACTTGCGATGATGTTTTCCTCGGGGATTTCTTCTTTGAACAGATGCTCTTTTTCTTCCTCACTTTTGCCACTTTTTTCTACATCTAAAAAGGCTTGTAAGTGTTGCGGATCGATGGTAAATTATTCCGACTAATAGGTATCAAGGCGGGTAATATTTGCTGATTGGAAACAGACGATATCTAAATCAATTAGTCCATCAAGAACAGCGATTTTGATGAGTGGATCGCCTTTTGTCTGGGAGCGAAGAGCGGTCATTCCGAGGATAGCATTGAGATCAGGCATAGTTTTTGCAGGTTTTGAAGAACAGTTATAGAATAAAAGCTAGATAACAAAAATAGGGGAATTAAAGATGAGTTCAATGACCCAAACTGTACAACCCTCAACCACAATTCAGGAACCTTCGACCACAGCGTATTGCGCTTCCCCTTTACCCGACCACACCCAACTCCCCGATAAAGATGGAAGTTTTGTGAAAAACTATCAAGAGCCTCCCCAAGCAGACCTTTTAACGCATACTATTACACCCCTTTTAGAACAATTACATCCTGACGGTAATTACTGTCTGGGTCGAGATTGTGGGATTTATTGGCGATTGCCAGAGTATCCAGAATCCCTAGAAAAAGGTGCTGTTGCTCCCGATTGGTTTTATGTTCCCCATGTCCCCACAACGATTGATGGTCAAGTTCGCCGTTCCTTTGTGATGTGGAAAGAAACCATTGAACCGGTTATTGCCTTAGAATTTGTCTCTGGTAATGGTGAAGAAGAACGGGATAAAACGCCTGTTAAGGGTAAATTTTGGATCTATGAGCGAGCGATTCAAATTCCTTTTTATGGGATTTATGAAGTTAACAAGGCTCAGATCGAGATGTACCAGTTAGTTAATGGTCGTTACCAAAAAATGACTCCTAATCAGCGCGGTCATTATCCCATTACTCCTTTAAAGGTAGAGTTAGGAATTTGGCAAGGGGAATACCAAAATCAGTTCTTTCCCTGGCTTCGCTGGTGGGATGGGGAAGGTAACTTGTTGTTAACTTCCCAGGAATCCACTCAACAGGAACGACAACGAGCCGAACAGGAACGACAACGAGCCGATCGCCTAGCGGAACAGTTAAGGGCCTTGGGGATAGAACCTAAAGATTAGATCTCTTGCATAAGTCTAGACAAAATAGGATAAAATAGTCCAAGAGTTAAGATTGAAAGATGACTTACGAACAAGTAAGGGACTTGCGTATTAATGAATTACCATCTAGACTAGAGAAGCAACTTGTTACTCCCACTCTCAACTATGGTAACTGAACTGACTGAAAAAATCAAATCAAGCTTGAAAGATGCGGCAAAAAAGCTGACAGGTTTTAAGAAAAGGGCTTTTATGGCGCAAGTAACTATAGACTATTTTAACTCTTCTGAGAATCCGGTTTTTGTTAGATGAAAACTTATCCCCAGACCTCAAAATATCTCTGTTGCGATTGAATCCTAATCTCGATATTTTGCGAGTAGGTGAACCCGATGCACCACCACTGGGAACTTTAGACCCAGAAATCCTAGATTATGTTGCATCATTTCAACGGTTGTTAGTTACCAAATAATTGTCGCAGTATGCCCGGACACCTGAAAAACCATTGGGATAAGGGGGGACATATTTGGGGTTTACTATGGTTGCGTCCCAGTGCTAATTTAGAAATCTGGGCAGAAGAATTATATCTGATTTAGGAAGCATCCGAAGCAGAAGAATGGATTGACCGAGTTGATTGGATTCCCTTTTAAATCTTCGCTATTTTTCAATCTTACCAGCGATCGCATTTAGCCTGGCTTTGATTCTGGTCATCCACTGGTTAAACTCGGCCGATTGCCAGTCGATAGCTTCCTTCCGTAGCCTTATCTCTTCCGTTGTTTTTTCGGGAGCCTCTAACCGGATATTTAATTCTGTAATCATCATTGCCTCAAGTATCTATGGATTCTTTACGGCAGGGAACCTGACATATTAATCAATGGGAATCAACCTCTTTACGGAAATTTTGCCGTTGACATCCTCACCACCGTAAAATAGACGGCGATTACCAATCCCGACGATTTGGTTTTCCTTGCCACCGTCACGCACCCAAAAACCATGAAGCGCCTTTTCCTTTTAGCGATCGCCTTACTATTGGTGTTCTGTCAGAACCTTCCCTCCTCAACCTTAGCCAATACCCGCACTTGCACGGTGGTCAGGGGTTCGGTACACGACGGCGACACGATTAGGGTCGATTGTGACGGAAAAGAGCAGAGAATCAGATTCGCTTGTGTTGATGCCCCAGAAATCAAACAGGAAAACGGCATCGCCAGTCGTGATCACTTGCGATCGCTTCTTAACCGGGCAAATAACCAAGTCACTATCAATGCTATCGATACAGATCGATTTGGGCGCACCGTGGCCGAGGTGTACGCCAACGGTCAGCTAGTTCAACTGCAGCAGGTAAAAGATGGTATGGTTTGGGCTTACGATCGATTCAAGGGCAACTGTCCAAGCTGGAATGAAATCGAAAGGGCTTTTACCGAAGCTCGATCGAACCGCAAGGGAATTTGCGAGGGAAACCCGATGTCACCCTGGGAATGGCGAAAACGGAATCGGTAGTTTTTGATCTGTAGAGATAGAAAAATTCCCAGAGGTAAATTATGAACAGAGACATCATTACTGGAATGGACGGCGAGATTTATGCCAGACGCGATCTGAGTCGGGAATGGGGCGGAGCGATCGATCTGGGAACCGCGAGAACCGGTAAAAGCTTCGAGGTTGACGGTCATTTAGGGGAAACTAATCGCTGCGGCGTTTGGGATAGTGTGGACAGACTAAGATTCAGGACTTCGCGTAACCTTCGTTTGGAACTCGCCACCGACCCCAACGTGATCACCGAGTTAGTGCGATTCGATAGTAAGGGTGTCGCCACCGTCGTCGGTTCGGTTCAGTACAGCTATCGATTATCCTTGAATTTAACACCGGGTCGCTACGGCCTCAGCTTCTTTGTCGAGGGAGATTTGATCTCCTATCAGGTTAATGCCAGTTTCATTTAGGGCTGTTGACTGATCGCTGATAACTGATAACTGAGAAGGCGTTACTGAATCAAGGTATGAATGCCAACTGTGCATCGTGTCCAAAAGTTAGTTTGGGTCTAGGTTTTAAAAATCCCACAAGAGAAGATTCATACTAAATCTGGTTATTAAAAACTGATTATTTATCCCCCCTTTTGCCTCTTGCCTTTTGCCTTTCCTGATATGTAGCCTATACTCAACGGATTTAGTATCATATCTCAAATCAGCAACGCCTGTTAAGCTGATTAACAGCTGATCAGCAAGAAATTAAGTTTGTCATTAATTTTCATTTAACAAAAAAACAGCACCCATCAGGATGCTGTTTGTCAAGAAAATGTTACAAAACTTAAGCTAAAGCCGCCATTTTCACCTCGTTATGAGCGAGGATATTTTGTAACTCCTCCGCGTCCACGGTTTCTTTTTCCACTAACATTTGCGCTAACTGATCCAAGATGGCGCGGTTATTGACTAAAACCTCTTTAGCGCGACGATAGGCCTGTTCTACTAGGTTACGCACCTCCTCGTCAATAGCTGCCGCAGTTTCATCGGAGAAATCTCGATCGGAAGCGATATCACGACCTAGGAAAACATTACCATTTTGACGACCTAAAGCCACCGGTCCGAGGCGATCGCTCATTCCGAAACGAGTTACCATTTGCCGCGCTACTCGTGCCACCTGTTGCAGGTCATTAGAAGCACCCGTAGTTACTTCCTCCTCACCGAAGATAATTTCTTCAGCTAAACGACCCCCCAAAGCTACAGCCATCTGATTTTGCAGATAAGCGCGAGAATATAACCCGGATTCCATGCGATCCTCGCTAGGAGTGAACCAAGTTAAACCCCCAGCGCGACCGCGAGGAATAATACTAATTTTCTGGACAGGATCATAATCCGGCATTAAAGCACCCACCAAAGCGTGACCAGCTTCATGGTAAGCAACTAAAGTTTTGCGTTTTTCGCTCATGACGCGATTTTTCTTCTCAGGGCCGGCCAAGACACGATCAATCGCATCGTTGATCTCATCCATGGAAATCTCGGTTAAATTGCGACGTGCCGCTAAAATTGCGGCTTCGTTGAGCAAATTAGCCAGATCCGCACCGGTAAAACCGGGGGTACGACGGGCGATTTTATCGAGATCCACGTCTTGGGCCAAAGTTTTGCCTCTGGAGTGGACATTAAGGATTTCCTTACGGCCAGCGTAATCGGGACGATCCACCACCACTTGGCGATCGAAACGACCCGGACGTAATAAAGCGGCATCCAGCACATCAGGACGGTTAGTGGCGGCGATAATGATAATACCTGTATTACCTTCAAAACCGTCCATTTCCGTTAATAATTGGTTGAGGGTTTGTTCCCGTTCATCGTTACCACCCCCTAAACCGGCACCCCGTTGACGACCGACAGCATCAATCTCATCGATAAAGACGATACAAGGTGCATTCGCTTTCGCTTGTTCAAATAGGTCGCGGACGCGAGACGCACCCACCCCGACGAACATTTCCACGAATTCCGAACCGGAAATGCTAAAAAACGGGACTCCTGCTTCTCCAGCTACTGCGCGAGCGAGTAGGGTTTTACCAGTCCCCGGAGGACCGACTAAAAGGACTCCTTTGGGGATTTTTGCCCCAATTGCCGTGAAGCGATCGGCATTTTTCAGGAAGTCCACCACTTCGTTTAATTCTAATTTTGCCCCTTCAATCCCGGCCACATCACCGAAAGTAACCTGGGTTTGGGGTTCCATCTGTACCCTTGCTTTCGATTTGCCGAAGTTCATCGCTTGGGAACCGGGACCACTTTGGGCGCGACGGAGCAAGAAAAATAGACCAACAAGAAGTAAAATCGGGAAAAAGAGGCTACTGAAGGCTCTTACCCATACTCCTTCTTCTCTTTGGGGCAGTACGGAAATATCAACGTTATTTTCTGCCAAGATGTTGATTAATTGCGGATCGTTGGGCAGGTTAACTAATACATTTGCTCCATCTTGGGTGGGTACGATCGCTCGTTGCCGGTCGGCACTTAAGCGCACGGTTTCTACTTTACCTTCCCGTACTTCCTGTAAAAATTCACTATACTTCCAAGTTTGTTGCACTGCTGGCTGGCGATCGAAGAAAGCTGAGGCCAAGGCAAGGACTACGATTAACAATAGGGCATATAGTCCCGCATTGCGCCATTTTTTGTTATTACCGTTTTTGTTCACGCTGTCGAACTCCTGATAAATTGAGGATGATCTTATCGGTTGTTAAGGGGTTGTTAACTTATGTTAACGTTTCTCAGGAACAGTGGACAGGTTTTTTTTAAAAGATGCCCCTCGTAGTCCTCCCTGGGGGTTAGCTGTTGGGGGTTGGCAGTGGGTAAAAAAGCCATTTACTGTGACTCTCCTCGACCGAGTATGATCAATTTGTAACAAAATGCCAAAATACTGCATAAAAGCTGCAAGTGGAACGATAGAGAGTTTAGTTGACCTCCACGGGGACTAGCTAGATGAAAAAACGAGAGACTTTGCTGGAGAAGTTTTGTTGCTTTTTAGTTTTGCAGCAAAATAGGACAGAATGGAATTGCGATCGGCGTTTGCGTCGTAACATGGAAAGCTATGGCCCAATCGATCCTAATGTCGATTCAGAGGAGTATTGGGCCCTATTCTTTCAGCAACAGTATCAGAATCCCGGTTCCCAAAATCATCTTTTCCGTGGGCATTTATACGCTTATTTACAGGAACCTTGCTACTGGGCTGCTGCCGAAATCTATCAAAAATATCAAGCTAAACTAGATTATCAGATCGAAGACTACTTTAACGAAGGAATTCTTGGTTTTGAGGCTATCTTAGCTGACTTTAAGCCTTTATTCTCTACTCGCTTCGATAATTTTGCCACTCAGAGGATTAAATATCGCTTAATCGATCGCATCCGTCAGATTAGTCAAGCATTCGGCCATAATACTTGGAGCCTACTACTTAATTCTACCTGAGCGCGTCTCAGCCAAGCTCTCCTGGCGAGGGGATTAGTGGGGGAAACTCTCGAAAATTACCTTTTAGCTTGGGATTACTATAAAGAAATTTATGCCCAGGCAAAAATAAAAACCGATGGTAAAATTCAGGAACCTAGTCCAGAAATCTGGCAAAAAATCGCCGCTGCTTATAACTCGGATAGCCACTCTACCATCAAAATCAATTCTGCGACAATTACCCGATGGTTAAAGGATGCGGGACAAGCTATTTTTGATTATTTATTTCCCCAAGGAAAAACAATTTCTCTACAGCAACCTTTAGGGGGTGAGGAAAGTAGCACGAGGGAGGAAATGATCGAAGATACTGACCATGATACCCCTTGGCAGCAATTAGAAGCGGCGGAAAATTTTCGCGAGTCGCAACAAAATCACCAAAAAATTCTAGCTTGGTTACGCGCAGAAATTTCACAGATTTGTCAGCAGCCGCAACAGGCAAAACTGCATCCGCAAATTCAGTTAATTCTAGAGATGACTTATGGTTCAGGGTTGGGACAAGTGGCAATTGCCGCTAAGATTACAGAAATCACCACGGTGGTTATCAAACAATATCAGGTTTCTAGGGAACTGGATAAAGTTTATCGTCACCTCGCTAAAAAGTTTTTACCCTGGGCCAGCGAAAACCTGCATATTCCTTTCCAGTCCCACGATAGAGAAGTTATTAGTAAGGCAATAGAACCATGGCTAACATACTACTATCAAACCAGCGCAACAACTCAGGAGGATTAATTATGGTTAATGATTGGTTAGAACTAACTCCTGATAGCATTTGGCTAGAAATACCCGCAGATATTCAAGAGATAAGTTGGGCAAAAAGTGCCAGTTTTACTGATGCCAGTATTCGTCAGAGATTTTATATTAATTATCTCTGTCAACAAGTTATTTTTAACTATCTACAGTCAGGGATGCCTGGGGTTAGCTTAGTAGAAAATCAAGAGGATTTCTGGCAACTAGGAGTTAATGGTTTTACCGTTAAATTAGGCGAAAAGTCAGTAATAGTTATTGCCAGCGAAACTCTGGATCTAGAAGCGATCAAAATTCCTCAAGAATGGGTAGATATTCCTCAATTAATTGGTGATTATTATCTAGCGGTACAGGTAAACACTGCCGAAAGTTATCTGAGAATTTGGGGTTCTACTACCCATAAAGATATTAAAGAAAAAGGACAATATATTAAGCGCAATCTTAACTACTCTCTACCGAGAAATCAACTGCAATCAGGATCATATTCTTTGGATTTATGGGAAGAGTGTCAATGGCAACCAGTTAAGATTGAACGGGAAAAGATGGAAGAAAAACTATCTTTAGATAGATTGACAACCTTACTAGACATCTTAGCTAATCCTCAGTTAATCTTTCCCAGAAAAGCCGTTACTTTTCAGGAATGGGCAGCAGTAATCGTCAATAGTAACTGGAGAAAAATTTTAATTACCCGTCGGCAAAAATCCCCCGTCAAGTTAACCAATTGGTTTACTGATAATTTCCCCATTGATTGGCAAAGTATCCTCAATTTTAGCTCACTGTCACTGGTTCCAGCTTTCAAAAATACAGAAATTAAACGCATCAAAGATTTAGGAGTAGAATTACTGGGAAATCCCCTCGCTTTGATGATTACTATCGCTAAAACTGAAGAAGTATTTAGCCTGCAAGCGACTGTTTACCCCACCGGAGAAACAAGCACTTTACCCACCCATTTAAAATTAACTATTCTCACCGAAACTGGTCAGGTTTTTCGAGAAGTAATTGCCACAGATAACGATGAATTTATTCGTTATCGATTTGATGCTGAATTGGGGGATAAATTCTTCATTGAAGTGGCCTTAGAATCGGCAAGAGTAACCGAATATTTACAAGTATAAGCGAGGAAAAACTTAATGATTAAACTCTTAACTCTCGAACTAGATGGCACATTCGATCGGGGATTTAAAGTAAAATTAGAAATTCGTCCCGATCTTAATTCTCGTCCCCAAACTGTGATCAAAGCAAGGCTACCAGCTAATTTAGAGTTATTAACTTTTTACCGTCAATGGCAACGTCACTATAGTGAATTAGAGGGATTTTTTAAAGTCTTAAAAGATAGCAATCCCCAACAAATTACCAATAGTTCTCAGCAGAGTTTAGTTTTTAAAAACTGCCAAGAAAAAGCCAAATTATTTGAGGATAACTTAAACAAATGGTTGAATAATAGCCCAGAATTTGAACCGATCAAAACCGCAATTCTGCGCTCTGGCAATAACTTTCGTATCTGGGTACAAACCGATAATATTTGGCTGCAAAGATTCCCCTGGGAAAAATGGGAAATTCTCCAAAATACTGGCGCAGATATAGCCATTATTGTCTCAGAATACGATACCTTAGCCAGACAATTAAAAAATCATGAAAAAATTCGGATTTTAGCCATTTTAGGCTATGCCACCGACTTAAAATTTCTCGAAGAAGATCGCAAAACTTTAGACGATATTGCGGGAAAAGCAGGAGCCGAAATTATCTGGGAAAAAGCCCCCCACCCGCAAAAATTAAATCAGTTATTGCGTCAAGAAACTTGGAATATCCTCTTTTTTAGCGGTCATAGTGCCAGTACAGAAAATGGTCAAGATTGCGAAATTCAACTAACAGAAACTCATAAATTAAAGATAGCTGATTTTAGCTTTTCCCTGGGAGAAGCCACTAAAAACGGGTTAAAGTTAGCGATATTTAACTCCTGTGATGGTATCGGTTTAGCACAACAACTATCACGGGAAAAAGGGATGGCATTACCCCATCTAATCTTTATGCGCGAGAAATTACCCGATCCTGTTTCTCCCAAATTTCTGCAATACTTTTTAACCGCTTTTACCAATAATAAATCTCTCTATAGTGCCGTACATGAAGCCCAAAAAAATCTCCACGATGATTGGGAAAAAGACTATCCCTGTGCCAGTTGGCTGCCCGTAGTTTGCCCCAATCCCACCGAAGAACCCCCCACTTGGCATAGTTTCAGTAACTCCCCTCAAAAACAACAAAATTGGCGACGATTTGCTCTAACTTTCGGTTTAGGTTTAGCCGTAACGATGACAGTCTTGGCAATAAGAGAAACAGGAATTTTAGAACCCTTAGAATTAAATATTTATGATCGCCTGATGCAACTAAAACCCAAAGATAAACCCGATGAAAGATTATTAATTATTACCATTGATCGCCAAGATTGGGCCTATCAAGATCGCATGGGTATGAAAAGACCAACAATACCCGGAAGCGATCGAAAACGTTCCCTCGCAGGAGAAGCATTATCGCAGCTTTTAAATAAATTACTGCCCTACGAACCGCAAATTATCGCCTTAGATATCCTCCGTCCCATCGCTGCCAGTCAAGATTATCCACCCCTAGCCAAACAATTACAAAATACTCCTAATTTTATCTCGATTTGTAAGTTTAATAATTACCCGCAACCGGACGGATTTCCCCCACCCCCGGAACTGCCAAAAAATCAGAGTGGTTTTAGTAACATAGTCCCAGACGAAACCATTGCCGGAGTTCCCCGAATTCGTCGTTTTTTATATCAGGCAAAACTCGATCGCACCTCTCCCTGTCTTCCCTAGGGCTGTTTCATTTAAATTAAGTACAGCTGATTTTGAGTCAATAAATTTAACTCAAAATTCTCAAGTTTATCTTTCTCTAATCAAAAGAGTTAGTCACAATAATTAATCTTTAATACCCTGCCAATATTTATTATGAATAGATGGATAAAGCTTTTTATCAAGCCACTAAAAGCCTATCTCTCGTGAAATTCCCTGAGAGTACATCCTGTTAATTTAGCTAATTTTTCTGCTTCTTACGTCGATAAAACTATCAGTTTTTCCCAACGTTCAGCTAACCACCTCTGTCCCTCCGT
>NZ_JACJSV010000062.1 GCF_014698335.1 Microcystis viridis FACHB-1342
GAATTTGAAACCTTCTACACTAAAAATATTCTGCTTAACGAAGGTCTGAGAGCTTGGATGGCTCCCCAAGACCAACCCCACGAAAACTTTATCTTCCCTGAAGAAGTATTACCTCGCGGTAACGCTCTCTAAGGATGGCAAGAAAATTTACCGAATAGGGGGAAGGGTGAAGTTAAATCACCCTTCTTTTTTGTTGATTAAAGCACCTCAAGCAACTACTACTCATTTTCTTGATACCCCTGTAAGATAAACTAGAGAATTTCTTGGAGATAGAGACAATGTTTCGCCAAATTTTATTATCTAGTCTCAGTTTGTTGCTAATTTATCCCCTAGGGAGCGAGCCAGCAGCGGCCAGAACCACGAGAGTTAATTGTGAAAGTCAAAGCGGTCGCACTACTCGCTGTCCTGTGAACGCTAGATGGGCCCAAGTCAGATTAATCCGCACTCGCTCCGCTGCTCCCTGTGAGGGTAATTGGGATTTCCAAAACGGCAATATTGTGGTGAGAAATGGTTGTCGGGGCGAGTTTGAGGTACGCACCGACGACCATCACGGTAATTCTGGTGGCGGTTGGGACGGTAATGTTTATGAAGAATTTCGCCTCCCCAATATCGGTCGTTTTGTCGTCGATCGCCGCAGTTATTATGATAGTGGCAGAATTAGAGAATTTGATGCGATCGTTAATGGCAGTCGCGAGCGTTGGTGGGCCAATTGTCGTGGTGGCGAACTCGGCAGCGGTAGTCGTCGTATCCGCTCATCCCGAGAAATCGATCGAGTAGTGGACTTTGTTTGTGAGGATCGGGGTTAAATATAGAAACCAAAACTCTATCTAAAACCTTGTAAAGTTACTTATTTATATAGCCAGATAGCTAAAATGAGTAACTTTTACTGAAGATAGATTTTAAGAACGTTATCAGGTAAGCTAAGATGCACTTTAACCGCCTATCCTTAGATTACCTGAATTTCTCCCAATCTCTTGACTTGCCTCGAACAGTGGCTTGAGAAAACTAAAATCCTTAAGATAACTGCTGTAAGAAACCCGTTTTCTTGATCTGCTGCTACAATTCAAGTAGATTGGAGGAAAATATATGGAGCCGGCAAACACCTTAGATGCTCTAATGCTCAAAACTATCATCAAGGAAAGCGTCCGCGAAGTTATGCGGGAAGAATGGTTTAAATTCTTCGAGATGCTGATTCCCTATGTTGATGATATAGAACAAGCTGACATAGAAGCAAACTTTAATCCTGTTGATTACAAAGACGACGGCTTCGTTGATATTACAGACTGGTTTGATCGTGAAGATCAGGATCAGTAAATCAGCCAATAAATTTTTGGAGAAACTAGATGCCAATAGCCGAAAATCTTTTTTGACTAAAATTAGTATTTTCAAAACCTGCCTTGAAACTCAAAACGTTTATCCCCCTGAAGAACTTGATATCAAAAAACTTAAAGGTGAGTTGAAAGGATTCTCCAGAATTCGTGTTGGCAAAATGCGAGTTATTTTTGAAATCGGCAAGGAGACAGACGAAATCTTTATTTATGAGATTAACTTTAGAGGCAATATTTACGATTAACTAAGCGATTAGCAACGTTCGGATTTACCAATTATTTTCGATACTTCTTTCCGCAGCCATCTAACTTTCATGAGTTAATTTAGCAAATACTGCTTCTTCTTCGTCAGCAAAGTATCCAGCTTCGACTGGGGCCACTGCTTTCTTAATTTTCTCGCCAGCAGCCAGAATAATCACCCGCTCTGGACGATTACTAGACTTCTGGCATAATTAACTTTTGAGAGTTCAAAAATGGGAAAAATAGGGATGAAGTTGCCTAAAATCTCTTTATGCCTAGTTCTCCTGACTACTGACTACTGGCTCCTTACTCCTCTCTCTGAGGTTTACTGGTCACTGATTACTGATTAGAGAATACCCGCATTAGAAAGACCGAGAACCAGTCCCGCACCGAGAATATGGCCAAAACTCATGGTAGCCAATAATTCTGGCAGACCGAAGCTTTTTTTCGAGGCTAACTGCGGTAAGGGTAAAGCAGGGCCGGCCCCGGTATTTTGGATGGCAAAATAACCGATAACGAAGGCTACTAGGTTAGCTAAGGTCATGGTAATCCCGACGGATAAATTCCAGGGAATGGTTTGAGCAGTGGCTAAAAGTAAGGTGGAAGGGATCATTGGCACTCCAGTCTTGATAAGATTTTGTTAATCACAGGGCATTATAAAAAGCTCTTGACCCGAAACTGCTTTTTGTTTGAATACTTAACAGTTTTTGTAACGTTTTGTGAATAAGATTAAATGCGAATTAAAATTTGCGGCATTACCCAACCGGACCAAGGCCGAGCGATCGCTAATTTAGGAGCTACGGCCTTAGGTTTTATCCTCGTACCAAGTTCGCCTCGTTACGTCAAAATCGAGCAAATTAATGCTATTACCGCCGCAATACCCGACAAAATTGATTTTATCGGGGTTTTTGCCGACGAGCAACCGGAAATTATTCAGCAAATAATTATTAAAACCCCCTTGACAAGCGTGCAGTTACATGGTATAGAATCTCCCGAATATTGTCAAAGGCTGCGGCAATTATTACCCGACCGGGAAATTATCAAAGCTTTGCGGATCAAAGACAGAGAAAGTTGGGAAAAGTCGGCAATTTACTTCAATAGCGTCGATACTTTACTTTTAGATGCCTACCATCCCCAATTACTTGGCGGTACGGGACAAACCTTAGACTGGCAAGCTTTGGCCAGTTTTTCGCCCCCCTTGCCCTGGTTTCTGGCCGGAGGACTCAACCCCGATAATATTAGTGAAGCTTTAAATGGGCTGCACCCCGATGGCATTGATGTGTCTAGCGGCGTTGAGCGATCGCCGGGTGATAAAGACCTGAAAAAAGTCGCCCTCTTGTTAGAGCGACTGCAAAAATTAAGTGATCAGTGATCAGTTAGAAGGTTTTGGTTGTTGGGGTTTTAGGGTTTTAGGGTTTTAGGGTGTTGGGGTGTTGGGGTGGTCACTGCGTGCGCGTTGCGGGGGGTTTTGGGGTTTTAGTTGAATTTCCCCATTTCCCCATCTCCGGGACTAGAAGAAATTAGGTTTATGACGGATCAGGTTAAGATACTCCTCGCGGGTTTTCTGTTCGTCTTGGAAGACTCCTAACATGGCACTGGTGACAGTCCAAGATCCCGGTTTCTGCACCCCGCGCATTACCATGCACATATGGGTTGCTTCCATGACTACCGCAACCCCTTGGGGGTCGAGAATTTCTTGAATCGCTTCGGCAATCTGACGGGTGAGGCGCTCTTGGACCTGTAAACGACGGGAATACATTTCCACAATGCGGGCCAATTTACTTAATCCGACCACCTTTTGGTTAGGAATATAGGCAACGTGGGCCCGACCCATGAAGGGTAACATATGATGTTCACAGAGACTAAAGAAGTCAATATCGCGCACTAATACCATCTCATTATGACCTTCATCGAAAATCGCACCATTAACGAGGGTTTCTAGGGATTGTTGATAGCCCTGGGTGAGAAACTGCATCGCTTCGGCCACCCGTTTGGGGGTTTTTAATAAACCTTCTCTTTCGGGGTCTTCCCCCACCGAGATCAGGATATTTCTGACCGCATCCATCATCTGTTCTTTGTTTTCGTCGGAAGTTGGATGAATTTGAGCGGTTTTGCCATTGTGGGTGTTGCGATCGGGGCGAGTGGTCACGCGTGCCTGGATAGCGTCGGTTAGATTACCGTTTAAACCGTTAGAAGAAGCTATGGTCATAATGAGGATGCCTGTAGGCGAATTGATTGATAAATAGAAGTATTTCGGGTTATAATGCCCCCGCACTGGGCATAATGGTCATCGTTTCCACTACGGCCTGTTTGGGCAGTAACACCGCTTGCAGAATGGCCTGAGCGATGATATCCGGGGTTAACATGGCCGAGCGATCGAAATCTGCTTTGACGCTATCGCTGTCCCAGATGGGAGTATTGACAGCCCCGGGGATGATAATCGTGATGCGAATGGCGTTAGCCCGCTCCTCGATCGCTAAAATGCGAGAAAATGCCACTAATCCCGCTTTGCTGACACTATAGGCCCCCCAATCAGGAAAAAAATTATCGGCGGCGATCGAGGAAACGTTAATGATCGTGCCTCCTCCCTGTTGACGCATAGCAGGTAAAATTCCTTGCACACACTGATAAACACTGGTTAAATTCAGATCGATCACCCGCTGCCAGTCTGACAAAGGTGTGTCAGCTAAGGGATTTGTGTAACCCATGCCAGCATTATTGATCAGGATATCGATCGGTCCGGATTCTTGGGCGATTTTAGCGATACTAGGAGCTACTTCCGGGATATCTGCCAAATCTAAGGGGTAAGCTTGGGCTGATACGCCTAAATCTGCCGCCATTGCCGCCACGGTTGCCAATTTTTGCTGATCGCGACCGATTAAAACCAGATTAATTCCCGCCTTGGCGAAAGCGAGGGCGGTTTCTTTGCCGATGCCGCTACTGGCTCCGGTGATCAGCGCTCGCTGTTGACGAATAACAGAGTTCATGGTATAGTTTGAAATCTCTTAATTCTTGGTAGTTAGGGCAAAATTTTGGCGGTTAGGGGGACCCTAGAAAGTTTTAAGGGAGTTGGGTTAGATCGGAGCAATTTTTCTCGCACCAAAATGGCTGCGGCCCACCCGGGCGGGGGGAAGCATTGACTATCGGGTAGGTTCAAGATTAAGAATCGTTACAAAATTTTACCTAGCCAATTATAGCACTGTTAAGTCAGGGATCACTAATCTTTGTGTATATTCAGATATCTAACCAGCGAGGGAAAAAAGCGGACTGGTGGGCAAGAATTGTTGAGGCTGCCTTGAAACTCCCTCCCCCCGCGCTGAAAACTACTCACCGGAGGAGATGGCAGCGGTGGGTTGAGTGCGATTGACAATCACCACTTGATCGCCGACAACGGGACTTCTAGCGAGGAGAATTCCTTCATTATCCTTCATTTCCAAGCGGCGAAAATCGAGACTTTGGCAACGTTGAAAAACCGAATTAGCCAATTTATCCTGTTGTGATGCCTCGAGACTATACCAATTATCGCCCAAAATAACTACTAGACGACTAGCCAAAAAGTCCGCTTCTATAGTAGAAATAATCCCGGTGGGATAACGAGTAGTTAAATCGGTAATTTCCTCTTGAATAGCTGCGACTAAACTTTGTTCGGGAGTTAATCGTGGTTTTGCTTTAGTAATCGGGACGGGAATCGGTGCCTCTGGTGCGGTTAATTCTGGGGGGGTTTCGATAATTTCCCCGGCTGCCGGTGGGAGACTAGGGATAACTTCGGGCATATTTTCGGCAATTTCCGCCGGATTTTTCGGTAAGCTGATCACGGCTACTAAGAGGATAGTGACTAAACTTCCTGTTAACAAGCCGGTGATTAACCAATCGGGAATTTTTTCGCTAATTCCTGCCGGTAAAAGTCGGCGAATTTTGTTCAAAATTGCCGTCCACCAACCTTCCACCTGCTCGAAATCTGGTAAAATATCGTCGATTCCCTCGGCTGCTTCGATGGGAGAATCTGGGGTTAAACTTTGCTCAACTCCGGCGAATTCGTCTGGTTTTAAAGCAGCGGCTAACTGTTGCGTTGAGTTAAGAAGATTATCAATAGCAACTTTTGGGGGTAACACTATCCCCGTTCCCGTGTTAAGTTGGGAAACGATCGAATTTAACTGCTCGATCGCCTCTTGTAGTCGGATCACCGTTTCTGCTTGGCTGAAATTCTCTCGCTCATTTGGTTGAGTCATAATCTTTCTTAACTCGCTGCCATTCTTTTTCAAAATATCATTCTATGCGCCGTTTTCTCAGTTTTTTAACCAGTATTTTCCTTGTCTTCCTGACTGCTTGTGGTAGTGTCACTCCCCCCCAAGAATTTGCCCCCCCTGGAGAAATCGTCACCAAAGCCCTTTTATTACAATTTCGTCACACATCCGATCGCCTTAGTCAATCTTTACAGATCGATGAGCCGTCGGTAAAAATTGCTAAAATTAATGTCACCAGTCTGGAACCGATTTATGTGGGTAATTTGCCCGCTTATCACTTGCAGGGAGATTACGATCTAACTCTACAATTGCCCCATCAAAAAGATACCAAACAACACAACAATTTTGATCTTTATTTACAAAGACAGATCGAGGGGAAAACTTGGCGTTTACTGGAAGAAGTTGCCTCACAATGGCGCAGCTATTTAGTGAGATAACTGGAAAAAGCCAGGGGATTTTGCTATAGTCTATGATCATCAGCAATGACAATCCTCAAAGGGAAAATTTAGCGATCATGATTACCTGTCCTCGTTGTCAGCACAAGGTCGATAGTCAAGCCTTACAATGTCCCTACTGTTCTAATATTTTAAAGGCTTATGGTCATCCCGGCATGACCCTACATCAAGCTGTCACTGGCGAGTTTTTGTGTGAGACTTGTCTGTATCATGGCGATGATAGCTGTAATTTTCCCCAACGTCCCTACGCTACCAGCTGCACTTTATACAAAAATAGCCAAATAATAGCCGAAAAAATTCCTCCTCTCCCTCTTCCTAGGGTTTTTAAAAATTGGTGTCTCAGAAATAAGGGATTATTGCTATTATTAACCATGATTTTGGGCAGTATTACTTTGGCTTTTATAAACTCACGTCGTTAATTTTTTTGCTGGCGATCGAGCCTTGATATGAATCTAGATCGAACCAGAAAGTTGTGCCAATTCCCACTTCACTAATCAAATGAATTTGACTATAGTGTTTTTCGATAATATTTTTGACGATCGATAATCCTAATCCCGTCCCTTCTAGGGTATGAACGCGATTTTCTACCCGATAGAAGCGATCAAATATAGCAATTTGATCCTCGGCATCGATGCCAATACCAGTATCGGATACTTCCACGCGAATTTTGAGAGTTTCTTGGGGATTATCTTTGCTGATTTCATAGGCACGAATCACCACTTTACCGCCAGCAGGAGTAAATTTTAGGGAGTTACCGACTAGATTAGTTAATACCTGTAAGAGTAGATCATAATGACCTAAAATTGGCAGTAAATTGGCTTCAATGTCCGAGCTTAATTCTAGTCCTTTATCCCTAGCATTGAGTTGATAAGTCCTCAGGGTTTGTTCGATTAATTGTCCGATATCGAGCGCATCTAAGTTATAGTTACGCGAGGATTCTAACCGAGAAAGATCGAGAACATCATTAACCAAACGAGTTAAGCGATCGGTTTCATGATTAGCGGTTTCTAAAAACTCTCTTTTTTCTGTATCGCTGAGATCCTCACCAAATTCTGTCAGGGTTTCAATAAAAGATTTGATGTTAAACAAAGGGGTTCTTAACTCATGGGAAACATTGCTGATAAATTGACTTTTTGCCTCATTTAATTCTGTTTCTCTGGTGATATCCTGTAGCGTCATAGCAATTCCCCGGACATTCTCCCGATACTGATCGAATACCTGAGTTAACAAAATGCGAATTGTGCAGGGTTTCGGGTGAGTTAAAGACAATCTAAATTCCGCCGGGGAATAGTTATTATTTTCCTGATAAATAACAGCATTTTTCTGATTTTGATTAGCGGATTCTTCTGGTTGGAGGGTTTCTCCCGCCGCAATTTGATAGAGAGGTTTAGTTAGTTTAACTGTTAACTCCGAAGGAAAAAGATGTAGAACATTTTTACCGATAATTTCCTGATCTTCCCAGCCAAATATTTCCCGAGCTGCGGGATTAATCAATAATAATTGAAAGTTAGTATCTAAGAGAATTGCTCCATCAGCAATAGTGGACATTAACGTATCTAGTTTGGCTTTTTCGGCGGTCATTTCTTCGATATTTTGTTCCTCGTATCGTTCTAACTTTTCCGCCATTTCATTAAAACTGAGAATTAATTCCCCTAACTCTCCTCCTAGTGGTAAATCAACGCGCTGCTTAAAATTTCCCGCTGCAATATTTTTGACCCCGACTAATAACTCCTTGATTGGTTTGGTGATAGTTAAAGCATTAAAAACTGCCCCGAGAATCACCATGGCCCAAATCGAGACAAAAACGGCAATAGTAACATCACGGGTTAGATTAGAAGAAGCCACCACAATAGCGTTAGGATTGATCCCGATCGCCAATACTCCCAAATATTTGCCTTCATGATTTAAGGGAACAAAGACATCGGTTACTTCACCGTCGGGGGTTTTATGCTGACGGATGAGGGGAGTTTCCCCATTTTCGCCATAATTTTCCGGTAATTGAATGCGACGCTCGATCGTCAGGGAATTTTTAACTTCGGCGGTAGAATAGGGAATACCGAAAAATATTTCACCCTCCTCGTTAGCGTAGATCAAATAACGCACACTGGAGGTACTACTATAAAAACGGGCTGAAAAACGGGCTAAATCGGTTAAATTGTCCTCAGCAATGAGGGGGGAGACATTAGCGGCTAATAACAGCCCTAAATCCCTGCCAAAACGGGTATCATTGAGACGCACATCCTGCTGGATCGTGTTAACCGCCCAAAAGGTTAAACCACTCATCAACAAAGAAACGGCTAAAGTAGCCGCAGCCATTAATTTAGTTTGGAGAGTGAATTCGGACCACCAACGGGCGATCGCTTTTCGGAGAATGGGCAGAAAATTAAACACGGTTAGGCAGCATTAATCGGTGTTCTTAAGGAGTCTATCGCTCAAATCGCGGGTTAATATGATCATCTTAACTCATTATTAAGCTGGTAGCCGTTAAACCAGCACTAATCAAAGCCTAAGTCTCCGAGAAAGTTAAGAAATGCCCAAAAGCGCCAATAGTTCTAATTTTAGCCACCCCCGGTACTTCTGTGGTGTAAATACTGAACACACCTAAATTTTGCCGTTGACTAGAGGTTTCGATCGCTGGTTTTAAGATTTGATTTTTGATCACATTTCTGGCTGCCACCGGTAAAGAATCGATCGAGTCACAGAGACTGATTTTCTCGCAGGCGATTTTGTCGGCATGAGCGAGAAGTTTTTCGGCGGCGTATTCGCTGTAAAGTTCTTGGGGGGGATTGGTAAATCCCATAATCCCCGCTATTACCCCCAGGGCGATCGCTCCCTTGAAGAAATTACCCCCCATAGCTACTTAGCTCCTTGATTTTGTCTTCTCACTCTAATTTTGACAAGACATTTTCGATCTGGCTAGGGGGCAGTGTTAATTTCTTAAACCAATACCGGGTGCATAGCACTCTAGTACATTTCCCGTGAGACTGCAACTAATTAACAGATAATCACAGTGAGAACAGGCGGTGCTAACGAGATGGTGTTCTAAAATATGCTGTCTTTCGGCAAAATTTCCACAATTAGGACAGCGCACTTGTTGCAGGGTGATCATAGCAAACCTCATTAATTAGTTATGTTTTGTATATAAAGCTAGTTTTTCTTGATCCCAATCGGTTTAAGCCTATTTTTTCCTTGATCCCCATTATGAACTCGATCATCTGATCTGGCTAGTAATTTTTACTAAACTTTGCAATTTTTCTTGAAAAATTTAACAATTTCTTCCTAGGGTTTTTTACCGTGATCGGATATGTGTCGGTAATTTTGGCGAAGAGAAAGCCGGAAAGTAAACTCTTAAACTGCTAATCCCTTACTGCTATAATTACGGCTGAGATTATTGATTATCCTATGAAGTACGCTCTGGTTCACGAGTGGTTAACCCCAAAAGCGACGGGGGGATCGGAATTAGTGGTTAGGGAGATTTTACAATGTCTAGAGGCGGATTTATACGCTTTGATCGATTTTGAGTCCACTAATCCCGATAGTTATCTCTATGGTCGCTCGATCGGGACAACTTTTCTGCAAAATTTCCCGAAAGCGAGAAATGGCGTACAAAAATACTTACCTTTTCTTCCCTTGGCGATCGAGCAGTTAAATTTAGAGGATTATGATGTGATTTTATCCTCTTCCCATTGTGTGGCTAAAGGGGTTTTAATACGACCGGATCAGGTTCACATTTGTTATTGTCACACTCCGATGCGTTATGCTTGGGATTTAACTTTTGACTATCTGGCTAATAGTAAGTTAGGACAGGGATTACCCAGTATTTTCACCCGTTATCTTTTGCATGGTTTGCGTCAGTGGGATGTGATTTCTGCTAATCGTGTGGACTATTTTCTGGCTAATTCCCACCACACCGCTAGACGAATTTGGCGCTGTTATCGACGGGAGGCAAAAGTTATTTATCCTCCCGTACAAATTGAGCGTTTTCCCTACCAAGAGAAAAAAGAAGATTTTTATTTAGTAGTCTCTCGTTTGGTTAGTTATAAAAAAGTCCCTTTAATTGTGGAAGCGTTTAATCAATTGGGATTACCCCTAGTGGTTATTGGAGATGGTCCCCAGATGGCTTTAATTCGACAGTTAGCGAGGGATAATATTCAGATTTTAGGGGCAGTATCCGATCAAATGGTAGCAGAATATATGTCGAAAGCAAAAGCGTTTATTTATGCTGCTTGTGAGGATTTTGGTATTGCTTTAGTGGAAGCGCAAGCTTGTGGTACTCCCGTGATTGCATTTGCTGCCGGAGGTGCTTTAGAAACCGTGCGAGATCTGCGGGAAAATTCTCCCCAGGGAACAGGATTACTTTTTGGGGAACAAAATCCCCAATCCTTGCAGGAAGCGGTTAAATATTTTGTTGATAACGGTGATAAAATTGATCCAGAAAATTGTCGGCAACAGGCTAATAGATTTACTCCAGAGGTTTTTAGAAATGCTTACAGTTTGTTTATAGAGGAACATTCAATATCTAAAAATTATTGCTAAGTTTAATTAGAGCAGTTATCCTGATGGTGAGCTAGGAGGTTTTCGTTTTAGGGAGTCAGTCATCGGTAGTCGATAACAAATTAGGTTACACTTTATTTTGATGAGAAACTTTGTATTTCACCAATGGTGAGGATGCAGTCAATGCGCCCAAAATGTAATATTATGGATATTTCTCGAAAGTAGCTATCTAGCCAACGCTGATAGCTTACCGTGGTGCTTGTGATGACAGAAAAGCGAGGATTATAGCCGTGCCTTGGAATCGAGTTAATCAATGGGTAGAAAGACGCTCTTTAGTGGCCTTAGAATCAGCTTATCAGAGAGCGCTGAAAATTAAAGCGATCGAAGATCAACATTTTGGGGGACAAAAAATTTCCCCAGCTGCCGTGGGAGGAAAAAGTGTTTATGATTACTTTCAAAGTACCCTAGAGCGAGAATTGTTCCAGATACGTCTCGATTTAACTCAAGTGCGTCTGGGTAATTTTCTTAACCCGCAAACTAACCCAGAAAATAATAACATCCTAGAGACTTTAAAGGTGATCGAGGATATTATCGGTAAATATCGCCTAGATTTAGGGGAATTGCTGCCCCCATTACCGAATAATCAAACCCCAAATCTGCCCAATACCAATCTCACCAGTGATAAACCCAGGGATAAAGATAACCAGATAATTTCTCCTGCAACCAGTAATAAATTTTTTAACTTCCAGCAAGAATTAACCCCCGAATACGAACAAACTGTCATCAAACAACTCCGTACCCTGCGACAACAGCAGCGCATCGCTATCCGTTTTATCCTGATTATTATTTTAGTTCCTCTCTCGGTGCAGGTTATTAGTAGAAACTTTATTTTTAGCCCTGTCTTCAACTATTTTGGTGTGGATAGAGCGAAAATATCAGAAGTTTATATTTCTCAGGAAATTGGTGAAAAATATCTCAGGGAATTTGCTAGACTTCAAGAAATACAAGAAATCAAGCACGTTTTAGGAGTAGCAAAAGCAGGGCAAGAATCAGAAGAAACCTTTCGGGAACAGGTGCAAGAATTATTCAGAGAAGCGGGTTATGAAAGTCAAGATGGTTGGAAAAACTTACTCTCCGATATTACTGGAGTAATAGCCTTTATTGCCATCTTAATTTTTGGTCGTCAACAATTGGCAATTACGCGAGCTTATGTTAGTCGTTATTTTCTCAGCTTAAATGATATCACCAAAGCCTTTATCTTTATCCTCTTTACCGATATATTTGTCGGGTTTCACTCAGCGGAAGGTTGGACGGTAATCTTAGAAACTTTGTTCCGGCACTTTGGTTGGCGCGAGAATATTACATTTATCAGCTTGTTTGTGGCCACTGTTCCCGTTATCCTAGATACCATCTTTAAACTATTAATATTTAATTATCTGACTCGTAAATCTCCCACTGCCGCAACTATCCTAGAAAAAATGAACCAGTAACGCCCTATGATCCTCAGTATTGCCGATACTTTCATTAAAAGACCCGTTCTGACCACAGTTTGCTCGATTTTAATCGTTTTGATCGGGGCGATCGCTATTCCCTTTTTACCCCTAGAAAAACTGCCGCAGTTGGCATTTATTCAGGTAGCGGTAAATGCCAACTATTTGGGAACCGATGCCAAAACCGTACAGGATAACGTTACCACGGTACTTGATCGCCAGATTAACGGGACAGAACAGATTGTTTATATGCAGTCCCAGAGTACCAACACTGGACAAAGTACGGTGAATGTCTTTTTCCCGGTGGAAATGGATCGGAACATTGCCCAAGTCTTGGTACAAAACCGCGTCAGTACCGCCGCCGCTAGTTTACCAGAAGAAGTGAACCGGCAGGGGGTGACAACCAATACCCAATCCCCCAGCGTTACCCTTGCCTACGGGATTTCCGCCAAACCGGACGAAAAGGGCAATTATCCCTACGATACGGTCTTTTTAAGTAACTTTGTTGATCGAGTCATCGATGCCGAGATTCGCCGGATCGAGGGGGTTGGTAGTACAACCATCATCGGGGAAAGGGAATACGCCCTGCGTTTTTGGCTTAATCCCGATGCTTTAGCCGCTAGGGGTGTGTCGGCGGAACAAGTAGTACAGGCGATCCGAGAACAGAATATTCAGGTGGGTGCGGGGACAATTGGCGGTGATCCCAGTCCCGAAGAGCAGCAATTCCAGATCGCCATTCGCGCCGTTGGTAGGGTTGCCACCGGGGAGGAAGCAGAAAATATCGTCGTCAAAGTCGGGGAAAATGGCGATTTAATCCGCATTAAAGACGTAGGCCGCGCAGAAATCGGAGCCGAAAACTACAGTACCGCCGCCTATTTCGACAAATCCCCCGCTGTCGTCTATATCGTCTATCAGTTGCCCGGTTCCAACGCTTGGAATACTGCCAAACTGGTAAAAGAGAAAATGGCGGAACTAGAACCGAGTTTCCCCCCGGGGTTAAATATCGCCATTACCCTCGATAATACCGCCTTTGTCGCCGCTTCCCTGGAAGAAGCCGTTGGCACTCTGGTGGAGGCGATTTTACTGGTTATTCTAGTCATTTTTATCTTCCTTCAGGATTGGCGCACCACGATCATTCCAGCGATCGCTATTCCCGTATCTTTGATCGGAACCATGGCCGTCGCCCTGGCTTTAGGCTATTCTCTCAATAACCTCTCCTTGTTTGCCGTCATCCTGGCCACTGGGTTAGTGGTGGACGACGGCATCGTGGTTGTAGAGGCGGTATCGGAAAAATTACGACAGGGAATGCGGCCATTTCAAGCTTCCCTCGATGCCATGGGTGAGTTAACCTCGGCGGTAATTGCCAGTTCTCTTGTACTATTTGCGGTTTTTATTCCCGTCACTTTCTTCCCCGGTACGGTGGGGATCGTTTATCGACAATTTGCCGTCATCATCTCCGCTTCAATTCTGATATCCACCTTTAACGCCCTCAGTTTTTCCCCCACCATGTCGGCGATTATCATGAAACCGCCCCAAGGCACCCGCGGACCCTTGGGACTGTTTTTCGAGGGCTTTAATCGGGGTTTCAACGCAGTTAAAGAAGGTTATCGACGCTCGATCGAATTTCTGATCCGAGTTCGGTTTCTGGTCTTACCCTTCTTTATCGCCGCCCTCTTTCTCACAGCTTGGAGTTATAGCACCACTCCCCAGGGTTTTATCCCCGAAGAAGACCAAGGTTATGCCTTCGTTTTGGTGCAAGCCCCCCCCGGGGTTTCCCTGCGCTACACCGACCAGATTATCCGTCAGATTAACGAAGAAATTCTCGACGGTATCGAAGAAATCGATCACTTTGTCGGTATGGCGGGCTTTAGTTTTGCCGGAAGTGGCAGCAACCAAGGGCTATTTTTTGTCAAGTTAAAAGAATGGTCGGAACGGCCAGGGGAAGATAAGTCAGTTTTCGGCATTCTCAGGAAAATTAACCAACAATTAGCCACTAAAATCCGAGATGCTCGCGCTTTCGCCGTTAATGCGCCCCCCGTGGATGGATTAAGTTCTACTGGCGGTTTCGAGTTATTTATCCAAAACCGCGCTTCTTTCCCCATGGACGCTTTGATTGACAACGCTAATAAAGTCATGGCCGAGGCCCGAACAAGACCGGAATTATCGGGAATTTTCACCCAATTTACCACCGACACGCCGATGCTGGAACTTTCCATCAATCGCAACCAGCTACAGGCCCAAAACGTCGATATGCAGGCCGTGTTCGGGACCCTGCAAACCTATCTCGGTTCCAACTTCGTTAACCAATTCGTCTTAGGCGATCGCTTGTATCGAGTCTTTGCCCAAGCAGAAGCGGATTATCGTTCTAATCCCGAAGATATTAACCGTCTTTACGTCCGTTCCCGTACCGGGGCCAATATTCCCCTATCCGGTTTAATTAGCGTCAAACGCTTCACCTATCCACCGATTATCACTAACTTTAACCTCTATCCCTCGATTAACGTTCAGGGTAGTCCCGCTCCCGGTTTTAGTACGGGACAGGCGATCGCAGTGATGGAAGATGTTTGTCGGAAAGTCCTGCAGCCCGGTTTCGGTTACGCTTGGACGGGTACAGCTTTCCAAGAAAAAACTTCCGCCGGGGCTGCCCCAGTTATCTTCGGATTAGCCTTTATCGTGGTTTTCCTCGTACTCGCAGCCCAGTACGAAAGCTATATCGACCCGATTATCATCATGATTACCGTTCCCCTAGCGATCCTAGGTGCCATGGGGGCCTTACTGTTGCGGGCGAATTTCCTACAAGTGGGTAGTCTGTTCCCGGCGGTGAATAATAATATCTATGCTCAGGTGGCTTTGGTCATGTTGATCGGTTTAGCGGCTAAAAATGCGATTTTAATCGTGGAATTCGCTAACCAGTCCCGTACTTTGGGTTTAAGTATTCCCGACGCGGCAGCCCGGGCCTCGACGGAACGCTTAAGACCAATTCTGATGACGGCTATTTCCGGTTTAGTCGGTTTCTTGCCCTTGGTTATCGCTTCCGGTGCCGGAGCGATGAGTCGTTGGTCCCTGGGAACTGCAATCCTAGGCGGTTATCTGATTTCCACGGTGTTGAGTTTATTTCTTGTCCCGGTTTTGTATGTGCTGATCAAACAGTTCGAGGCCCGATTCCTCTCCTCGAAACCCCCGAAAAGTGGCGGTTCTGGCAATATTAAAACTCCCTCTCTGGGTGGGGAAAGAAATACATCGGAAACCCCCATAGAAGAAGGGGCCATTTCCTCTTTGAAAATCTCTCCTCAGTCTGGGAATGACTAGGGTGTTAGATTTTGGGGTTTTAGGGTTTTAGGGTATTAGGGTTTTAGGGTTTTAGGGTTTTAGGGTATTAGGGTTTTAGGGTTTTAGGGTTTTAGTTGAAATTCCCCCACCTCCCCACTTTCCCCCCGCAACGCGCACGAAGTGGTCTCCCCACTTTCCCCATCACCCCACTTCCCCATCACCCCACCTCCCCACACCCCACACCCCACACCCCACACCCCACACCCCACACCCATCTCTGATAACTAATGACCCTAGAATCTACTGCTAACGAAGCGATCGCTCATAATTTAGAGCAATTCCTGCTAGTTTTGACCATTTCCTTGAGTGTCGCCACTTTATCGAGAACCGTTGCTTTCCTCCGCAAAATTCCCTACACCCTGCTGTTAGTTATTGTCGGTATGGGTTTAGCTTTTTTAGATTTGCGTTTGGTTAATCTTTCCCCGGAATTAATTCTGGAAATTTTTCTGCCTCCCCTCCTTTTTGAAGCCGCTTGGAATATTCCCTGGGCTAAATTAAAGGAATATTGGGTTACTATCGTCCTTTTTGCCGTTATCGGGGTGATTATCTCCGTTTTGGGAGTCGCCTATCCCCTACATATCTTTGCTAATTTACCCCTATCGATCGCTTTTCTCTTGGGTGCTGCCCTAGCTGCCACCGATCCCGTCTCTGTAATTGCCCTATTTAAAGAATTGGGGGCCAGTAAAAAACTGACGATCCTGATGGAAGGGGAAAGTCTCTTTAATGATGGGGTCGCTGTGGTCGCTTTCGTCCTCTTGGTGGGTATTCCCTTGGGAGTCGATACCTTTTCCGTCCCCGTGACGATCGCTCGTTTCTGCACCTTTGTGGGGATTGGCATCGGTGTGGGTTGCGTGATCGGTTTCGGCATTTCCTACCTTACCCAACGCTTTGATCTGCCTTTTGTGGAACAGTCTCTGACTCTAGTTTCTGCATACGGAACCTATCTCGTCACGGAAAAATTAGGCGGATCCGGTGTGATTGGGGTGGTGATTGTCGGGATTATTCTCGGTAATCTCGGTTCGCGCATTGGTATGAGTCCCCGCACGCGCCTGGTAGTTAGCGAATTTTGGGAATTTATCGCCTTTTTTGTCAATTCTATCATCTTTTTACTGATCGGCGATCAAACCCGTTTTGAGAGTCTCGGCAGTCACTTAAGCGGGATTTTAATAGCGATCGCCGCTATGGTGGTTTCCCGTTTGCTATCCATTTTTGGACTAGGGGCAATTAGTAATCTAATTACGGGCAATAGCATCAATTTTAAGGAAAGAACGGTGTTATGGTGGGGAGGATTACGCGGATCGGTTTCGATCGCCCTAGCGTTAAGTGTTCCCACGTCTATCCCCTACCGTCAAGAAATTATTGACGTGGTTTTTGGGGTGGTTTTATTTACTTTATTGGTGCAAGGATTATCTATACAATGGCTGTTAAATGCCCTCAATCTTATCGGTGATCAACCAATTCGCACCGAATATTCGGCCTTAATTGCTCGTCAAATTGCTTTAACTAGGGTGTCTAATTATCTACAACAACCAGAACGTTTTCCCGATATCGATCCCGAATTTTATCGCTATAAAAAAACTCTGGTGGAAGGACAATTAAAGTCCTTGCGGGATCAGTTGCAAAAATTACTACAGGAACATCCACAATTAAAAGATGTGGTGGCCGAACAATTTCAAGATACTTTACTCGATATAGAAGCTAATACCTACGCAGAATTAATTCGAGCCGGTCGTTTAAATGAAAATCTCGTTCCCCTTTTAGTGGAGGTAGAAGAAGAAAAAGAGATGGTTTAATGATCAAGTCATGGAAAATCAAAGAATTTTTGCTAAAAATTGCTGAGTTCGATCGGATTGGGGATGATTAAAAAATTCTGCTGGGGGGGCAATTTCCAAAATTAAACCCTGATCCATAAATACCACTCGATCGGCCACTTCTCGCGCGAATCCTACCTCGTGGGTGACACAAACCATGGTCATCCCCGATTTGGCTAAACTTTGCATCGTTTCCAAGACTTCTCGCACCATTTCCGGATCTAAAGCTGAGGTGGGTTCATCGAATAACATCACCTTCGGCTGCATAGCTAAAGCGCGAACGATTGCCACCCGCTGCTGTTGTCCTCCCGATAACTGAGGGGGATATTTAAGTGCTTGTTCGAGAATACCGACTTTTTCGAGGAGTTTTCTCGCTATTTCCTCCGCTTGCGCTTTTTTCCAACCGCGCACCCACATGGGTCCGAGGGTGACATTATCTAATACCGTCAGATGGGGAAAGAGGTTAAATTGTTGAAAAACCATGCCGACTTCCTGACGGATTACCTCGATATTTTTCAGGTTGTGGGACACAGTTATTCCGTCAATAATAATGCGACCTTTTTGATAGGATTCCAAACCGTTAAAAGTGCGAATAAAGGTGGATTTTCCTGAACCGGACGGCCCCATAATCACGACAACTTCCTGTTTATTAACGGTGAGATTCACTCCCCGTAAAGCATGAAAGCGGTTATCATACCATTTTTCCACCGCTTCGGCAATTATAATCGGTTCACTGTTGTGAGAGTCCATATTTTTGAGAGTTTATTGATTATCTGTATCGGGAAACCACTGTTTCTCAAGAATTTGTCTCAGAGAGTAGGGACAAATTATCGGTAAATTTTTTAATCCTGTCTTTTTTTCTGCAATTAAGCGAGCGTTTTCATAGATATTTTCTAACTCTAGTTCTAGTTCTAGAAATTTACTTAAATTGGTGGTGAGCTTATATTCTAATTGTACTCGAAAAGTGATAATCTCTGCCGCCCAATGATTACTATTTTTTTCTCTTTCTGTCGTCCAAAATTGATAGAGTAGCAGCTGGATTATTATTTGTAAACTTAAACTTTTAACAGCAGTTTTTTCGCTTCGTCCCAAAGCTGCCAACTCCTCGATTAAATGTTCGTAATCTAACTGATCTAACTGACGATTTTTTAATAACTCGATCGTCTCGCTTAACCAGCGATCGTACTCCCGTTCATAAAGCTGTTCTAAAGCAAGCATTGTCTTTGATCAAATGGGGACATTATTAAAAATAACCCATTCCTAGAAATGATAGCACAAAATATCCGGATGACACGGGATTAGTGTGAATATTCTTGAATTAATGATGATGACCGTCAAAAATGCTTGACCATGAGGTAAAAAAAAGGTTAAATTATGGTTAGGCTGAGAAGATAACTCACACATCCTAGATAATGAGGCTATCATGGAAATCGATAAACTCAAAGAAATTGCTCAAAAAGTTGAAATCTCTCGTTCTCAAATCCAAAACGAACAGGCAACCAAAACAGCTTTTATTATGCCTTTTTTGCAAGCATGGGGTTACGATGTATTCAATCCCATGGAAGTTCACCCCGAATATAGTGCCGATTTAACTGGATTAAAAGGGGAAAAAGTAGATTATGCTATTTGTTTGGACAATCAACCGATTATTTTGATGGAATGTAAAAGCTGTCATCAAAATCTTGAGCATCCTAAACATAGTTCCCAACTGCATCGATATTTTAACGCAACTGGAGCTAACTTTGGAGTTTTAACTAATGGGATTATCTATCGGTTTTATACGGATATCGTCAAGGATAATATCATGGACGATAAGCCATTTTTTGAGTTTAACATTCTCGACTTTGACGACTCTTCTGTTAACGAATTAAAACGATTTTCTAAATCTAGCTTTAATTCTGACGAACTAGAAGAGGTTGCTCGCAATTTATTGCACACAAAAGAAGTTAAAAAAGTGATTGCCCAGCAATTAAATGATCCTTCCCCCGAATTTGTTAAGTTTTTTGTTAGTCATGTGTATTCTGGGGTGAGAACTGCATCGGTTGTCGAAAAATTCAAAGAAATTATTAAGCGTTCTCTCAAAGAGTATATCAATGATATCATCAAAGAAAAATTTGAGGAAGTTTTAGGAAAAGAACCTGAACCAAATCCTCCTGATACACCAGCAGCAGAAGATACTCCACCAGAAGAAACAGGGGAAGATAAAATTAATACGACCCCCGAAGAATTGGAAGGATTTTACATTATTAAATCAATTCTACGGGAAGAAATCAATACCGCACGCATTCAATACAAAGACACTAGAAGTTATTTTGGTATCAACTTAGATGGAAAAGTAACCAAAACAGTCTGTCGTCTGCGCTTCAATGAAAAAACTGGCAAGAAATCAATCAGTATTCCCGATAACGTCGAAACTGGTAAAGAAGCAGCCACCAATATAGACAGTCTTGATGAAATTTATGGAGTCGCTGAATTTCTGAAATCTCGTATCCGCTATCTGACTCAAGATATTTATAAAAGCAAGTCAGAAAAAACGGAAAGTATCTAAAATAATTAGCCCCTATCTCTTTAATGACCGATAGGGGTTTTTAAGGATATGATTTTTAGTAATCGCTGATTATGGTTGTAAAATTTTATCTAGGTATAGGAAGTTACGGTTAACAAGTGGTCATGAAAAGGAGACAGGATATCCGAGCATTATAATAAAAGTTTTCTCTCAAGTTAAGTTCAAAAAATTCTAGCTGGGAGTTATCGAAGTGTGATTAAGCTTGACACAGTCAAATTAAGGTGTTACCATATTGGGCATGATTTATGCAGATGTTAAAATTTTTGTTTTGCGGTAGTCTATGAATTTAACAAATTTACCAATGTCTCTTGATGAGGTGACTTTACCTAGTTCTTTGCCGCCAGTTATTTTAACAGTTTTTACTCGTCCCGATCTACTCAAGGAAGTTTTAAAGGGTTTAACCCAACAGACTCTATCTCCTCCTCAGATCATTGCCTATGTGGATGGAGCAAGAAGTGAACTTGATCTACCCCTGATCGATCAAACAATTGCTTTACTGCAAGAGTTCTCTAGTAAAATTCCAGTAGATATAAGGTTAAGATCACAAAATTTGGGCTGTGATCAAAATGTCATTTTGGCCTTTACAGAAATACTGTCCACTTATGAATCTATTGTTTACTTGGAAGATGATGACTTTCCCAATCCATATTTTTATGATAGTATGTGCCGTCTGCTAGAGGCATACCGTGAACATAAAAAAATCTTTTCGATTAGCGGATATGCAACCTTTCCAGAGCAAGCATATCCTCTGCTCGAAGAGGATTTTGCTCTCTCTCGTAGAGTTTTTTCTTGGGGATTCGGTATCTGGGCCGATCGCTGGAATGATATCGCTCTCATCAATCAGCCTAAACAATATAATCCTTTTGGAAAATTCTATAATATACCCGCCACCGTGCAAACAAAAATGACTATAATAAACCAGTTCTGGCTAGAGAGAAATGGTCAAACTGACTGGGTTATTACTCTTACTCTTGCATCTTTGTATCAAGATCGGGTTCATCTTATTCCTAAAACTTCTTTGATCTATAATATTGGTTTCGGACACCCAGAATCTAAAACCTATAAAGGGAAAGAAGCATCATGGGTAAACTCTGCCTATAGTTCCTCATTCTGCCCCAATAGCTTACCTAGCACCCTTGAGTTAATTGACCTTTTAAAAAATGAGATTAGTGGCATAGAATTGGCGCATTACCTGTATCGCAAGGGTGTTTATATTGATTTAGAAGCACTATTTTACTACCTAAAAAAATATCGTGATCTTCAAAGTCGCCTAGAATTTTTGAAGCTATTTATGGCTCACTCCCCCTTTAGTTTCAAAAAAACTCGCCGTCGCCTGGGTTTATAGTTTAGTAGATACTCAATAAAAAATATGAATAGCTCTAGAAAATTTCTGATTTGTCAAGGTTCCTCTGACATATTGAAAAAGTAAAAGCGAAAATTAGAGGTGTTGCCAAATAGTTTGTACGAGCAATTAACCAGAACTAACCTTAATGATGTCTATGTCATGGCAAACCTGGGGAGTTACCAACTAATGCTTAATTCTCTCAATATAACTTTTACCTGTTGCATAAGTGCCTCTCCTCTATAAGTAGCCTATACTCAACGGATTTAGTATTAATTGTGTCAAAGCTTAGAAAAAAGCGAACTTCTCCAGGGAGAAATTCGCCTTAATTTCCAGAAATTCTGAACTTAGCCAAAAATTAATTAGGCACGAGCTTCGAGACGACCGTAGAAAATGCCGCGAATTTTCACTTCTTCAGCATCTTTTGCGCCTAAATCGGTGTCGGAAGGCTGTTCACTTTCAAAAACACCAGCAAACTCGCCAGTAGAAGCGTCAACTTTAGTCACCTGTAAAGACATAGTACCTTTACCCAGTTCCGTCGCTTTGACGTTAGCACGCTGGAAATCTTGACTATCAGCACTAGCGGGTAAAGCGACAGCATTATCATAACCCGTCACCACACCCCGACCTTTGGGATCTAAGAAACCAGCGCCACGATAGGAGGGAACTTTAAAGTCGCCTTCAAAATCCGTGGAACTGTTGATAGAGCTAAATCCAGCTTCGGTTTTGCCGGTGAAACCTTTAATGGTAAAGAAGAGGGGAACTCTTTCACCTCCGGGTAATTGTACGGTAATGGGTTGGAAATCGATACCGTCTTCTTCCTTGAGGGTTAAAACACCGTCTTCGCCTACGGTTAAGGTCGCTGTCATCTGTTCTAAACTGGTGGTATCTCTGGTTAAGAGTTTACCCTGGATAAAAGTGGCTGCTTCCCGCTTATTAATGGGTTCACCCTTGACAAAATATTCTTGGGGTTCCAAGCACAAATCTGTCACTACATAACTTTCGCCGCTTTCTAAGGGGAGAGTCCCCCGGGTAAACTCGGAAATCTGCGGACATTTGTTAGCTAATCCAGTGTTTAAAATTTCATCATAGGTTAGCTCGTTTCTATTCAGGACGGCACTAGGCGCGTCGCTACAAGCTGTCAACACCCCTAAGCACAAGGCTAAAAAGGCAACTAACAAGGCACGAAATCTCATCTATGTCAACCTCTCTTTGTCAATCTTTACAATTACTACCCTTGATCCATAGCCTGATGAATTATCGAATCGGTTGCGCCAATTCACCGAAACTCAGTTTATCAAAGATCAGTGACCATTGAGAAGATGGGAGACAGGGAGAGGAGAGACAGAAGGCAATAGGCAATAGGCAATAGGCAATAGGCAATAGGCAATAGGCAATAGGCAGCTTTGTTCTCCCCACTTCCCCACACCCTCTTTCAAGTCAGGAGGCTCTAAGTAACTGATAGCTGATGACTGATATGATTGGTGTGACTGTTTTCAGATGCAGAAATTCCGATGAATAGCCGATTACCTGGAGATAATAGCCAATTAGATAGCCAACTACATTCCCTTGTAACGACAGTGACAGCGATCGCCGAAGAACAACAGGGAGATTGTAACGGTTTGTTAAGGTTGCTGCGAACTTTAGAAAATTTACATCGGCAAATTCGCGAGCAGATGTTCGAGCCATCTTTACCCAATACTCGTAAGGATTTATACGGATTACTCCGGGATATCGAGGAAACCGGGGGATGGCCCTATATAGAACGGATGAAGTTACAAATGTTAATGGAAAAATTATTAGCCAGTGAAGTCGGTGCGCTCGATTCGGCGGCAAAAACCGATGATCGGGAAAAATGAGTTTCCAGAGGTTACGGAGCGGGTTACAGTATTGAAAAAATGGATATTTAGGGGTAAATCATGACCACCGTGAACCCGATTAAATTTGGAACCGATGGCTGGCGCGGGATTATCGCCGCCGATTTTACTTTCGATCGAGTTGCTCTGCTCGCTCCCTTGGCGGCTCAGGTTTTAGCCGATAATTATGGTCAGATCACGGGTTCGCGGACGATAATCGTCGGCTATGATCGGCGGTTTATGGCGGAGGATTTTGCTCAAACTGCGGCGGAATCGCTGCAAAAAGCAGGTTTTGATGTGCTTCTCTCCCAATCCTATGCTCCCACTCCCGCTTTTAGTTGGGCAGCTCGATCAGAAAATGCTCTCGGTGCGATCGTGTTAACCGCCAGTCATAACCCGGCTAAATATCTCGGTTTGAAGGTTAAAGGTTATTTTGGTGGTTCTGTCTCGCCGGAAATTACCCAACAAATTGAAGCTTTATTGTCTAATCCGCCACAATTTAAGGCAGCTGCCGGTAAATTAAGCACTTTTGAACCCTGGTCAGGTTATTGTCAGGGTTTACGCCAAAAAGTTAATATTGCCGCTATTGCCAACGCGATCGAATCGGGACAACTAAAAGTTTATTCCGATGTCATGCACGGTGCGGCGGCTACCGGTTTAGAGCGTCTTTTGGGGGTGGGGATCACGGAATTACGCGGCAATCGCGATCCTTTGTTCGGTGGCGGCTCTCCGGAACCTTTACCGAGAAATTTGACGGAAATCATCGATAAGCTGTCTCACAGCGCAAATTTAGCCCCTTTGCGAGTAGGTTTGGTCTTCGATGGGGATAGCGATCGAGTGGCGGCGATCGATGGTCAGGGGAATTTTTTAAGCACCCAAAATCTCATCCCGATTTTAATCGAGCATTTAGCCGGCAAAAAGGGAATGAGAGGGGAAATTGTCAAAACGGTGAGCGGTTCCGATTTAATCCCCAAATTAGCCAGTTTATACGGTTTATCGGTCTTTGAAACCCCGATCGGTTATAAGTATATCGCCGATCGAATGTTGACCACTCCTGTGTTAATTGGTGGGGAAGAGTCCGGAGGTGTCGGTTATGGTACTCACATTCCCGAACGGGATGCTTTATTATCAGCTTTATACGTTTTGGAAGCAGTGGTGGAATCGGGCCAAGATTTAAGCGATCTTTACGCGCAATTACAGGATAAAACTGGCTTTCATTCTCAGTATGATCGCATTGATTTACCCCTAGCTAATATGGAAGCTCGCGATCAGTTAATCACTGCTTTGGATCAGGAACCCTTAAGGGAAATTGCTGGTAAACAAGTGACTGATTGTAATCCTATAGACGGTTATAAATTCCGTTTAGAAGATGGCAGTTGGTTGTTAATTCGCTTTAGTGGCACAGAACCGGTTTTGCGTCTCTACTGTGAATCTTCAAGCCTCGATCGAGTTCATGAAATTCTCGCCTGGGCAAAATCTTGGGCTACCTATATCTAAACAATAGAAAAAGGGTTTCTTGAAGAAACCCTTTTTCTATTCTATTATTTTTTAACGCATTCAATAATACAAATATCCTCTTGAGTTGGAATAATTCGATTTAATTTTAATCCCGCTGGACTCAACAATTCCTCAAATTCCTCTGCGGTTCTTTCCTTACCTCCTGGACACATAACTAACATATTTATGTCTAACATTTTAGCGGCCGAAGGATTATTACCCGAAGGAACAACCATTTCCAAGACCAAAACTTTACCGTTACTATCTAAAGCTTGACAACAGTTTTTCAAAATAGCAATCGCTCGTCGATCATCCCAATCATGAATAATATGTTTTAATAAATAGCCATCTCCTCCTGACGGTACGGATTCAAAAAAATTACCCCCAACGGTTTGACAACGATGGAGAATCCCGTGTTTTTCTAAAGTCGGTTGACAATGGGAAATTACATATTCTTCATCAAAAAGAATCCCTTTGAGGTGGGGATATTGCTCTAAGATTGTCCCCAACATCTCACCGTATCCCCCACCTACATCTACTAGGGTTTGAAATTCCGAGAAATTATACACAGCTAAAATAGCCTTCTCCTCCGAAAAAGAAAAACTATTCATCGACTGTTCAAAAATCTCTGCATCTAGCGGATGAGTTTGAAAATATTCAAAGACTCCCATCCCAAAGACATCATCAAAAGATGGTTGTCCCGTTTTAATACTATGTAACACATTTCCCCAGGCTTGATAATGGGGGGCTTCTCCTAACATAATCGCTGTCGCTTTTACTGACCGGGGATGGTCACTAGATAAATGTTCGGCTAAGGGAGTTAGTATAAACTGTTGAGATTCAGTTTCTTGAAAAATTCCCACACTAGCTAATGCTCTCATCAGTCGGTATAAAGCAGCAGGATTAGTCTCAGTTAGGGAGGCCAAATCTTGACAGGATTTCGTTCCTTTGCTTAAATGCTCGGCTAGACTTAATTTAGCCGCAGCATAGATGGCCTGAGATAGCCAATAACCCGAAACCATTTGGGTTAATTGAAGATGAAGAGGGAGTTCAGGTAAGGACATAAGCAACTTTTGTGGGAATATAATTAAACATTACCATATAGGATAAGCTGCCAGCGCATTTAAATCGTCTGTTGAGATGAGGCACTTTTGCAAGGGTCAACAGGAAAGGGATTGGGGGAGATTCAATTAATTTCTAAGTGCGAGTAGAGAGATAAACACAAAATTTCAATCCAAAATTTAAAGCGGGTTTCCATTCAATTAATTTCTAAGCGCGAGTAGAGAGGAGAACTTAGCAGCAAGACTCGAGACTCCCGCCTCGTCGTTTCCATTCAATTAATTTCTCTAGCGAGTAGAGAGCCAGATCATGAGATTTCTTTGCAAAAGATGAAAGAAGTTTCCATTCAATTAATTTCTCTAGCGAGTAGAGAGCCACTTGCGGCCGATCCTTGGGAATTTCAGAAATAGTTTCCATTCAATTAATTTCTCTAGCGAGTAGAGAGGAACAAAAGATACCCTTTACCGATTTTCCCCTTCCAGAGTTTCCATTCAATTAATTTCTCTAGCGAGTAGAGAGATCAACCGACGAGCGAGACTGCATCCCCGGAATCCTGTTTCCATTCAATTAATTTCTCTAGCGAGTAGAGAGAAATCACTGACTTAGTGGTTGGTGATGTGATTTATTTTGTTTCCATTCAATTAATTTCTCTAGCGAGTAGAGAGATCGGTCTATCGCTTCCCTTGATTCCTATCGAGGAAAAGTTTCCATTCAATTAATTTCTCTAGCGAGTAGAGAGTAGAACAGCGTGGACTCGAAAAAGTAAAGGTGTAATGTTTCCATTCAATTAATTTCTCTAGCGAGTAGAGAGGTGAGCCAGCAACCGACCCGATGACATGGCAAGAGTTTTAAGTTTCCATTCAATTAATTTCTCTAGCGAGTAGAGAGTATCCTATCAAGGGTACTTTTATAGAAAAACCTAGTGTTTCCATTCAATTAATTTCTCTAGCGAGTAGAGAGAATCAAGATTTAAGTCAGATTCAGTTCTGGAGATTAGTTTCCATTCAATTAATTTCTCTAGCGAGTAGAGAGAAGAATCCAATCGAAATAGAACGTATCAATACTCCTGGTTTCCATTCAATTAATTTCTCTAGCGAGTAGAGAGAGTTATGAAGATTGGGTTTATGTGGGCGGATGCCCAGTTTCCATTCAATTAATTTCTCTAGCGAGTAGAGAGTTGACAGATCCGCCAAAACCCAGAACAGAAAAAGAATGGTTTCCATTCAATTAATTTCTCTAGCGAGTAGAGAGCAACTTGTCGATATGTTATTAGGTGAACCTGTACCTATGTTTCCATTCAATTAATTTCTCTAGCGAGTAGAGAGCACTCTGTATGTGAGTACATCGGTTCTATCTTTTTAACTGTTTCCATTCAATTAATTTCTCTAGCGAGTAGAGAGGCAAGCAGGGCCTTTTCCATTTGTTTTTCTTGAGGCGTTTCCATTCAATTAATTTCTCTAGCGAGTAGAGAGAAACCATGAGTATTTACAGTAGTACATCTGTTCAGAAATAGTTTCCATTCAATTAATTTCTCTAGCGAGTAGAGAGGAATTTGCCCACCATTTCGTCAAAAGACTCTATGGCTGTTTCCATTCAATTAATTTCTCTAGCGAGTAGAGAGTACCTTACCTTCAATTGCCTTTAATGTCAGGCTAGACATCGTTTCCATTCAATTAATTTCTCTAGCGAGTAGAGAGTCTAAGATGTATGTTGCTAAGTCTAGGGAAGCTTTTGAAGAGTTTCCATTCAATTAATTTCTCTAGCGAGTAGAGAGTCCGCCGCGCCGTTTATCAAGTTTATTGCTGTTTGGGTTTCCATTCAATTAATTTCTCTAGCGAGTAGAGAGTTCCGACTTAAATCTTGTCAGATTACAAGATTACTCTCTAGTTTCCATTCAATTAATTTCTCTAGCGAGTAGAGAGTTCTTAGCCAATCCCATGCGTCGCCGGAACAATTACAAGTTTCCATTCAATTAATTTCTCTAGCGAGTAGAGAGCACAGTAAAAATCTTCATCAATTACCCGATACTAAGGCGTTTCCATTCAATTAATTTCTCTAGCGAGTAGAGAGTGGAAAAATTTAGGGGCTTTAAAGTCTTTTGTGGGGAGTTTCCATTCAATTAATTTCTCTAGCGAGTAGAGAGGAAATGGGAAACCCTTGAATTAACTCAATCTATTGAAGAGGTTTCCATTCAATTAATTTCTCTAGCGAGTAGAGAGCTTACAAGTGGCGATGAACGAAAAGTAGTAGTCCGTGTTTCCATTCAATTAATTTCTCTAGCGAGTAGAGAGTAAAACTTTATTGGCAGACTTAGACAGCCTTTCATTTAAGTTTCCATTCAATTAATTTCTCTAGCGAGTAGAGAGAGCGGATCGGTATCGGGTGCGATTGTATTTGGCGATCCTGGTGTTTCCATTCAATTAATTTCTCTAGCGAGTAGAGAGTGGAAAATGCTTTCGGTGTACCTACTGCTCATTTCTGTTTCCATTCAATTAATTTCTCTAGCGAGTAGAGAGCTGGGGAAGTCACACCATAGCCTCTTTTATAGCAAAAGCTGTTTCCATTCAATTAATTTCTCTAGCGAGTAGAGAGTAGAAGACACGATAGATAAAGCTTCAACTCGTCGTTTGTTTCCATTCAATTAATTTCTCTAGCGAGTAGAGAGATTAATCATAAACAATTCTTTTGGTAACACTTTTCATTCAGTTTCCATTCAATTAATTTCTCTAGCGAGTAGAGAGTAGAAAATTCTATATTGGGGAATAATTGATTATTTAGTTTCCATTCAATTAATTTCTCTAGCGAGTAGAGAGAAAAATACCTAACGCCTAGAGAAGTCACCCAGTGGCTGTTTCCATTCAATTAATTTCTCTAGCGAGTAGAGAGTTCCTTCGCAGTTACCTATTCCTTGTTACCCAGATTGGATAGAGTTTCCATTCAATTAATTTCTCTAGCGAGTAGAGAGGTAGTGAAGAACGAAGAGTAGTAGTCCGTAGCCGCGATTTGGTTTCCATTCAATTAATTTCTCTAGCGAGTAGAGAGACGATGGGTATATCCCTCAAGTTAATTTGTGCTGTGAGTTTCCATTCAATTAATTTCTCTAGCGAGTAGAGAGGTAAACAAAATAATTAACAACGGCCAATTCAAGTCTGAATTGCATCACTGTCTGATCTACCTTTATAGAATACCTCATTCGGGGTACGATAGTCAAGACATTTTCGAGGACGATTGTTAATCAAGTTTACGGCTCTTTCCACCTCCTCTGGCTTAACGATTTTAAAATTCGTTCCCTTGGGGAAAAATTGTCTTAACAGTCCATTGGTATGCTCGTTTAATCCCCTCTCCCACGAATGATAAGGAGTAGCAAAATAAAAATCTGCTCCTAGTTTC
>NZ_JACJSV010000063.1 GCF_014698335.1 Microcystis viridis FACHB-1342
TCATTTTGGGTCTGATTTGTTTTTGTTAATGATCAGACAGTACCTGATGAGCCTTTCTTTGTCAACTCTTGAGGTTGATGCGTTTCATTTTTGAATTGGCGGTTTGCCGATTCTATAAATATTATATCATCTGACAATGTTCCCTGATTGTATTGGTTATAAAAATCTTCGGAATCCATTTTATGTTGGTTCTCATAAACGCTAAGTCGCTTGGCAACAGCAATCAAAGCATCTAAAGATGATGTATATTGAATGGTCTGTTTACGCATTTTTCTTTTACTCCAAAATAGGGTTTGCTGAATAAATTTGAAATGTAGGCAAAGTAAAGGTTTTGGGGCTTTACGAGCGAAACAGGTGCAAGATTTTGAGAGAATCGTCGTTCAAAACCTTGCGTCTTCATCGGCCCGCGTCCTGTAGGGGCGAAGCATTCGGACAATAACCTATCGGTGAAAAGGTAGATTTTCTATCCGAATGCTTCGCCCGTACTTATTCAGCAAACCCAAAATAATGATATTTTGATTATAAACGATCGCGCTCAAACAAAAACATAAATCGTAGTGGACTGACACACCTAATTTAGGTGTAGGGTGCGTATTTGCGGCCATCAATTCGGTCAAAAAACCAAAATTAACAAGCCGCCGTAACGCACCACCTCTATCATTAAATTGGTGCGTTACGCTATCGCGCTTCACACCCTACTGGCTAGTCTTTGTGTCTTTGTGGTTATGATGAATCAATCAACTCCCAATACTAATCAATCTATCCCCGTAGAGATAATTGCTTCCCGTAATTTCATTGATTGGTTAGAGTCTCAGCAGATTAGTCTGGCTTTTACTACCTATCAAAGTTCTCGACTGATGTTTTTAGGAGTTAACCCCGAAAGAGGGATGTCGGGATTTGAGCGGATATTTGACCGCGCCATGGGTTTATATACTACCCCAGAAAGGATTTATCTTAGTTCCCGCTATCAAATCTGGCAACTAGATAATGTGCTATCATCCGAACAGCTTTATGATGGTTACGATAAACTTTATATCCCCCGCATTAGTTATACTACTGGGGATTTAGATATTCACGATTTGGCAATAGAAAATCTCTCTAAAAGAATTATATTTATCAGTACCATGTTAAATTGTCTGGCGACAGTCAGCGATCGCCATAGTTGTATTCCCCTATGGAAACCATCGTTTATTTCCGCTTTAGTCAATGAAGATCGTTGTCATCTCAATGGTTTAGCTTTGGTAGATGGGAAGGCACGTTATGTTACCGCTTGTAGTCAATCAGATGTGGTGGATGGGTGGAGAGACAGAAGACAAACTGGCGGTTGTGTCATTGATATTCAGTCTAATGAAGTGATTGCTACTGGTTTATCTATGCCTCATTCTCCCCGATTTTATCAGGGTAAGTTATGGTTATTAAATGCGGGTACGGGTTACTTTGGTTATATTGATCAAAATAAGGGCATTTTTGAGCCTGTTACTTTTTGTCCTGGTTTTCTGCGTGGTTTAGCATTTGTCGGAAATTATGCCATTGTTGGATTATCTAAAAGTCGTGGGGGAGATAAGACTTTTTCGGGGTTAATCTTAGATGATAATTTAATGGCTAAAGAAGCAGAGCCTCGCTGTGGTCTGCTAATTATTGACTTGAAAACAGGTGAAGTTGTTCACTGGATACGCTTAGAAGGTGAAGTGACTGAACTTTATGATATACAAGTCTTAGAAGGAGTTAAACGTCCCCAAGCTTTAGGATTTCAAAATGATGACATCAGTAAAATTATTACTCTTGATCCTATTTCTCCTTTAGTTGGAGGAAATATAGCAAATAATCAGCCTGATACTTCCCCAGCAGATACCCTTTATCGGCAAGCATACACCTTGCAAAAACAGCTTAAGCTTGAAGAAGCGATCGCTCTCTATCAACAATTAATTAATCAATCTCCCCAATATGCACCCGCTTGGCATCAGTTGGGGGTAATCATGGATAGTTTAGGACAAATTGATCAAGCTATTTTGGCTTATAAGCAAGCTTTACTTATTAACCCTAATTATGCAGAAAGCCACAATAATTTAGGAATAATAGCAGTTAGCAAGGGAGATTTAGACGAGGCGATTATTTGCTTTAACCAAGCTATTCGTAGCGATCAAAACTATGCTTTTGCTGAGAATAATTTAGGTTTAGTCTTACAAATGCAGGATAAGTTAGGGGATGCTGGGGTAAAGTTTCAAGAAGCAATCAGGAAAAACCCTAATTATCCAGAGGCACACTTTAATTTAGGAAATGTGTTACAACTACAGGGAAAAATTGAAGAAGCGATCGCTTATTTTCAAACAGCAATTAAGCTTAACCCTAAATACATTAAAGCTTACAATAGTTTAGCTTTAGCGTTAGGAAGACAGGACAAAGTAGAAGCAGCTATGAGCGTATTTAAGCAAGCTTTAGCCATTCAACCTAATTCCCCAGAGGCTTTTGCTTGCTTATTTTCTATGAAGGAAATGACTTGTAATTGGGACACAAGAGAAGCTGATTTAATTCAACTTTGGCAATTAACAGAAAAACAGTTACAAGAGAGAAAAACTACCGCAGTAACTCCCTTTGATAGCTTATATAAACCTTGGTCTGCTACTCAACAGTTAAAAGTAGCTTCTAACTATGCTCAAGAAATTAAAAGACAATTAGCATTGATTACTAAACCCCTCAACTTTAACCATTCCCGCACCCGATCTGGACGATTAAAAATAGGTTATTTATGCCATGATTTTCGTAATCATCCTACCAGTCATTTGATGCAAAGTGTCTTTGGTTTACATGATCGCAATAACTTTGAAATAATTGCCTATTCCTATGGTCCCGATGATGGTAGTGAGTATCGTCATCGCATTGCTAATGATTGCGATCGCTTTTATGATATTGCTACTTTATCAATTACGGAATCTGCACAACGGATTTTCAATGATGGGGTGCATATTTTAGTTGATTTGATGGGATATATTGATAAAGCGCGGACACAAATATTGGCTTTAAAACCGGCACCGATTCAAGTTAATTATTTGGTTTATCCGGGGACAATGGGAGCAGATTTTATCGACTATATTATTGGTGATGCCATAGTTACACCACCAAAGTCTGCTGATAATTTTACTGAAAAATTGGTAATTTTACCGGATAGTTATCAGGCTAATGATTATCAACAAATTATATCATCTAAACCTGTTACTCGTTCCCATTATGGTCTTCCTGAATCGGGTTTTGTCTTTTGTTGTTTCAACCACACCTATAAAATTGAACCGCAAATATTCACTGTATGGATGGAAATTCTGGCCAATGTTCCCGGTAGTGTATTATGGTTATTTTCGAGAGTAGCTGAAGCTGAAGCAAATCTACGTCGGGAAGCAAAAGCGCGAGGAATTGAAGGCGATCGCTTAATTTTTGCCCATCTCGAACCTAAGTCGGAACATTTGGCGCGGCATCAACTAGCTGATTTATTTCTTGATACTTTATACTATAATGCTCATACTACTGGGAGTGATGCTTTATGGGCAGGTTTACCGATTATAACTTGTTTGGGGGAGACTTTTCCTTCCCGTGTTGGTGCTAGTTTACTGACAGCTATTGGCCTACCTGAATTAATTACTAAGAATTTAGAGGAGTATAAAAATTTAGCGATTAATTTAGCAAAATCTCCTGATAAATTGCACAAAATTAAACAGAAACTAGCACAAAATCGTCTTACTTATCCGTTATTTGAGACCCTTCATTTTACCCGCAATTTAGAAAAAGCTTATCGGACAATGTGGGATATTTATGCTGCGGGAAAATCACCAGAGATGATCAGGATAGCCAATTGATCACTGGAATTATCAGGGTAAACGCATCTTAACAATCCTTGACAAAATGAACTTTATGTGAGTTGCTTACCCAGAGTGCGATTTAGGCATATTCAAGGAGAATTTGCCATCTCAATTGTTAAGCAAAAATCGACCCATTTGGTCGATTTCGTAACTATTCTAATTGACTGGTATCACTTGAAATGCTCACACAGCAAGCGGATCACAAAATTGGCCAATTGTCAATAGCGTTTGATATGCTCTCACCCTGTACTTAAGAACTCTAATCACTCCACGGGTAAGTTAACTATTGCTTATCTAGAAAATAACTGTTATGAAAGTGAACCGATTTTTGTCTGCGATGGTTTATCTCCAGAAACGGAATGGTTAATCGTCGTGGTTTACGACGGCAATAATCACAGCAGCCAAGGGAGAATCTATGATAGTCAGCAGTTAGAAAAAGAACCCCTTTGCTGTCTGCAATTACCCAGTGTTATCCCTCCCATTTTTTATGGTACTTGGCAAGAAAAATCAGAAAAAGTATTGGTGAACAGTTTCTAGTTTTTACCAAAAATATTGGCTGCGTCTTGAGAGGAAATCTTGAAAATTAGGTAACTATAAGCAAGATGATCAATAGGTTGACGACTAGAACGCAGCCAGTAAAAATGGTTAGAATCGGTGGTAATACCGATTAATTGATTAGCTTCTATCACCAGTAAATTAATCGGATTATCGAGAGAAACCTGTGAGGGTGCAACTTTTTGATTATCGATGACTAAATTAAGTTTATTATCTCCGTCATAACGAATAAAGAGAGCGTTGGGATGTTTTTGGAGATAGTCTTGCAGATAGTTTTTATTTTGTCCCCAATCTAAATTAGAATCGACCAGAACTTGATAGCTCATTTTGCGATCAATAACTAATTCGTTAAAATAGGAAATATAATGGGGAAAATAGGAGAGATTGGAAATTAGTAGGTAAAGGGTCAGGACAATAATTAAAATGCGATAGGGTCTTTTATAAGCTGGCCAACCGGTAACAATCCGACTAGCAAAGACAAATAAAAAGGGGAAAATCATTAAAATATATCTAATACCTATTTGAGCAGTGTTAGAACTCATTAAGATGAAATATAATAGACTGGGAATAATCAAAAAAGCTTCATTCTGCCAAAAATTTAACTGTTTTCTCCAGAGAAATAAACTGATAAATCCCAACCAGATAAATATTTGGGTAGCTATCGGTACTTTATAGAGAAAAGTGATCAGAAAATATTGGGGAAATCCCTTAATTTTAAATCCTTGTACTGGATCAACTATAAATCCTAACTGTCCCAAAAGATAGGGCATTCCACTACCAAAACCTGTTTCTTGTTTATACTTACCGAAGTCTAATGCTTGCAAATAAGCAGCGGGAATAGGAATCGACAAAGATTTTAAGACAGGATAGGTTTGCAGTTGCTTAAAACTATGACTGAGAAATTGATAATTCTGCAATTGAGTGCCACTTCTCTCAAAAGAATAACCAATATTTATGATTAATATTGTTGATAAAATCAGAGCTAGTATATAGAAGATACTGCGCTTAATTACCCGTTGAATTACGCGAATATGTTTGGTTTGAATAGATTGAATAATTTCCCGATGGTAAAAACCAAGACCTAAAATTATATAAATGGGAACTAAATAAACGGCTGTTAAGCGGCAAATCTGGGCAATTCCAAAAGTTAATATACTTAAAACCAGATTTTTTCTGCTACCAAATCTTAGGAAAGACCAGAAATAGTAAATGGCAATAAAAGTTGAAGCTGCTCCGAATAAATCTTGAGTAATTATCCGTGAATTTCCGATAATATTAGGATCGAGAACATAGAGAATTAAGGCTAAAAATCCTGCTAACACTCCATAGAGTTGTTTTGACCAGATAAAAACATATATGGCTAAAATTACTGAGATAATAATCGTAGCAAACCGTCCAAAAAACTTATTTTCTAAGTTTAGATATTTAGAGATAGGAAAAATATTTTGTATTGTTTGATCAACTAGGGGATGCAGTGCTGAAGCTGGCATAATATTGCGATGATAAATATCTTCATTGCCCCGTTTCGCTGCCGTACCTCTGAGAATTTCTACTCCACTTTCATAATGATAACCTTCATCATAGTTGAGGGATTCTGGTAGGGGAAAAAATAAACTGGTGACGCATAAAGCCATAAATATCAGCAAGATAATTACTAAATAGAATCGGTGTTTTTTTGGAAAGTTCAATCTTGTTTTCATGGCTTAAATTTCCTTGAAAAAATTACTTAATTTTGTTAATAAATCCAGACCTAAAACTGAATTACCTTGCTCATTTAACAGAGGACTATAACAAGCAATAACTCCCTCGTCTGACAGAATAGATAATAAAGCTCCACTAACTCCCGATTTAGTGGGAAAACCCACCTCAATAGCAAATTTTTCGGAAGCCTCATAGAGTCCACAATTAGTCATAATTTCTAGAATAATTTCGCTAAAAGGAGCAGCTAAAATTAACTTACCTAAATTAGCAAGATCGGCAATTTTTCCAGATAAACAACAGATTCGATTGTAGGTTTCCAGAGCTAAGTAACGATGACTGATATAACCATTTTTTTCTAATTCTAAGCTTAGAGCTTGATTGTGAACATTAGGATAAGAGTGAACAGACTCAAGCACAGAGCGATCAAGAAATAATTGACAATTACCCATTTTATTTAACCATAAAAGCAAATTTTCACAGCGAGATTCTGGCGTTTCCCCTCCTAATAAATCCGCCAAAGCGATCGCACCACTGTTAATCAGAGGATTACGGGGAAAACCGCTATCCTCTTGCAGTTGAGTTAAAGAATTAAAAGGATAACTAGAAGCTTGTTTTCCCACGCGACGAAAAACAGCATCTTCCCCTAAATGGTTTAAAAGATATAATAACAAAAAAGGTTTAATCACACTCATCAAAGGAAAAGTTACAGTTTCATCTCCCCAAGACAAAATCTCCCCCTCAAGACAGTGAATCTGAAGAGCGAAAACCTCGGGATTAACTCGGTTCAAAACTGGTATATAATAGGGAGTCTGACCCTTCCTATCCAATAAATGCACTTCCCCAATCCAAGCTTGTATATCTTCCACCCTTAATCTAGTTAATCGGTTCATTTTTTTAATCCATGTACTCAGTCAAAGAAGCAGAATCTATAATTTTAACTCAAATTCAACCCCAAAAGCAAACAGAAAAAGTTTCTCTAGAGGCAGCTTTTGGGCGCATTTTAGCCGAAGATATCAGCAGTGATTTAGACTTTCCCTATTGGGATAATTCCGCAATGGATGGCTATGCTGTCCGTTACGAAGATGTTAAAGACACTAACCCAGAAAATCCCGTTACTCTAAAGATTATCGCCGAAATTCCCGCCGGCAAAGTCCCCGAAAAAATTATTCAACCGGGAGAAACAGCCCGAATATTTACAGGAGCGATGTTACCCACCGGCAGTGATACGATTATTATGCAGGAAAATACTCAACAAAAAGGGGAGCGGGTGGCGATTCTTATCCCTCCCGAAAAAATAGGTCTTTTCGTGCGTCAACGCGGCACATTCTATCAAGCAGGAAATGCCTTATTAAAAGCCGGTATTGCCCTTAATTCTCCAGAAATAGCAGTTTTAGCCACGGCACAAGCTACCGAATTAACAGTTTTTTCCCGTCCGAAAGTGGCAATTTTCTCCACGGGAGATGAATTAATTAATCCCGATGAAACCCTCCAAAAAGGTCAAATTATTGACTCAAATCGCTACGCTTTAACGGCATTTATCACCAGTTTAGGGGCAATTCCTAGACCTTTAGGTATAATCAAAGATAATCCCGAACTTCTCAGAGAAACTATCAGAAAAGCCATTAATTCTAGTGCTATCGTCCTTTCCACCGGCGGTGTTTCCGTGGGAGATTACGATTATATTGAGGGAATTTTAGAGGAATTAGGGGGAAAAATTCTGATTCGCAGCGTTGCTATTCAACCGGGTAAACCCTTAACCTTTGCTACTTTTCCTAACGGTTGTATTTACTTTGGTATCCCCGGTAATCCCGTCTCTGCTTTAGTTTCCTGTTGGCGCTTCGTACAAATGGCCATTAAAAAATTATCAGGATTGACAGATTATCAGAACAAATTTCTGCGAGTTATCACCCGCGATACTCTCAAATCTAAGGGACAAAGAGAAGTTTATCTCTGGGGAAAAATAGAAATTATCGAGGGAGTCTATCAATTTAAACTCGCTTCTGGACAACACAATTCAGCTAATTTAATTAATTTAGCGGGTACTAATGCTTTGGTCATAATTCCCCAGGGTAAAACTACTATACAAGCAGGAGAAACAGTAGAAGTTATGATAGTTTACTAAAAAAATACCTAACCAAATTTTTGGCTAGGTAGCTGGTTATAATTAAATTGAAGATAGATTTTGGGTTCGATCTCCCATATCCCCTCAATATATCGGGGTCAGGAGTTATTCTGGTATTCATGAACAAGCAAGGTGATTGAGAGAAGACTGCTCACGAATAATAGTTGCCAAAGAGGGACTATTACCAAGTTGAGAAATGCGGTCACGAACATACTCAAAAAAGCTGATTCCTAATTTCCGAGTAGTAGCAACAAGGGACATAAAAGCATCCCAAGCCTGAGTCCCCTGTCAGAGTTTGAGTAGCATAAGGGACTTGCGTAGGAATAATATCCCAGCCAGAAAATCGCTCTGTAGAAGAACCAGACCAGCCAGATGGCACATTATCAAAGCGCAAGTCCCTAACTAATATTACGTCGCTGCACCATCGTCCTAGCAGCTAACTCCGCCGGATTATTATGCAAGGGCAATTCGGGATGCTCTAAGACTAAAAGCAACTCCGAAATTTTCAGCAGTGTTAATTGTTTTCGCTCATTCAACTGTTGATAACCGCTTTAAGTATCGAAAAGTTTCCAAAACTCAGATCGGAGTTTTGCTGCCATCTGTTGACTGGGTGCATCTTTGTAAGCCAGCAAGTCTCGGTAGTAATCCCAGAAATCATCCAGCAATTGATCAAGAGCTTTTTGGTGACAAGCAACATAAGGAGTCAACTTCTTATAATGTCGTTCCTCATGTACCCAACACAAAGTAATATTATCAGTCAGTAATTTGAATTGGGGAGCATGATCACAGACCAGAGTTTGCACTACTGGCCAATCAGTTTGTTGATGATAGAAAGCAATCGCTGCTGCTTCAACTTGATTAACAATCGTCCTCGAAAATATCTTGACTATCAGACCCCGAATGAGGTATTCTATAAAGGTAGATCAGATAGTGATGCAATTCAGACTTGAATCGGCCTTTAATATGTTAAAATCTGCCTAGATATTTGTAAACTTTTTCCCTTGTATGGATATCGTTATTATCGAAGATGAAATTGAAATCGCCCATTTGATTCAGCAAACTTTAGAGCGGGAGTCCTTTACTTGTCATCTGGCTTATAATGGTAGGGTAGGACTAGAACTATTTTATCAAAAGCAACCAGACTTAGTTATTTTAGATTTAATGTTACCCGAATTAGACGGACTAGAATTGTGTGCTAGAATCCGCCAAAAACCGGGGACAAAAGACCCCTATATTTTAATGTTAACCGCTAGGGGAGAAGAAATTGATCGCATTATCGGCCTATCTACGGGAGCCGATGATTATATGGTAAAACCCTTTAGTCCCCGGGAATTAACCGCTCGCGTGAGAGCCTTATTAAGACGTAGTTTAAGACACGATAGTCAACCCCAACAACTCCATCGCAGCCGTCATTTTATTATCGACTTAGATCAACATTCTGCTGTTCGTAAATTGGAAGGAATGCCAGAGGAAACCCTCGATTTAACCACCTTAGAATTTAATCTACTCGCTACCTTTGTCAGTTATCCCAATCGCGTCTGGAGTCGCACCCAATTAATCGATAATCTCTGGGGAAATGATTTTTTTGGCGATGAAAGGGTAGTAGATACCCATATCCGACGCTTACGCAAAAAAGTAGAACCCGATCCTGCTAATCCGATCTTTATCAAAACTGTGGTCGGTGTCGGTTATAAATTTGAGGATGACATTATTTAGGGTCTGCTGAAAAAGTTTTTCCTGGGGGCAGGGTGTGGGGTGTGGGGTGTGGGGTGTGGGGTTTTACTGGTTTTGAGGGGGTCAATTACCTAATTTTCAGGGAAAAAGTCCAGGAATTTTTCCCCCGATCACTCCCAGAACCATTACTTTTTGATGGCCAAAAGGTCTAAAAGTCTTACCCAACAAGGTTTTTAGATTTATTCAGCCAACCCTATTTAAAGACTATTGATCAGTAATTGGCAGTGATCAGGAGTCAGCATTCAGGAGACAGGAGACAGGAGATAGGGATTTAGGGATTTAGGGGTTTTGGGGTTTTGGGGTTTTAGTTCAATTTCCCCACTTCTCCACTTCCCCACTTCCCCACACCCCAACCCCACACCCCACTTCCCCACCCCCCACACCCCAACCCTAATAAAAAATTCTCTCTAAAGGCATTTAAGCAGTCTTTAACCCTTATGTGCTACAATTTTTGAAGATTTTGCCATTCATTTAGGTTCAATCAGGGATCACAGCCTTTTTAGGGAAATTTTATGACAAGTAACTACGGCGCGGAACAGATACAAGTTCTCGAAGGGTTAGAACCAGTCAGGAAGCGGCCGGGGATGTATATCGGTACGACCGGGCCGCGGGGACTACATCATTTAGTCTATGAAGTGGTGGACAACTCGATCGATGAGGCCCTAGCGGGTTACTGTACTCATATCGAAGTGGATATCAAGGCCGATGGTTCCGTCAGCGTCACTGACGATGGCCGGGGTATTCCCACCGATGTTCACCCCACCACGGGTAAATCTGCCCTCGAAACCGTTCTCACTATACTTCATGCCGGCGGTAAATTTGGCAGTGGTGGTTATAAAGTGTCGGGAGGGTTACACGGAGTCGGGATTTCCGTCGTTAATGCTCTTTCTGCATGGGTCGATGTGACAGTCTGGCGCGATCATAAAGTACATACCCAACGCTACGAAAGAGGTATCCCCGTCACAGAATTGGTCAGCAGTCCCAGTCAAGAGGAAAAAACGGGAACTAGGGTTAATTTCCTGCCAGACACCGAAATTTTTAGCCAAGGCATCGAATTTGATTACAGTACCCTCTCCGGACGTTTACGAGAACTAGCCTACTTAAATGCTGGTGTTAAAATCACCTTTAGCGATTACCGTCCCGAAGAACCCCACATCGAAACCTATTGTTATGAGGGGGGTATTAAAGAATACGTCGCCTATATGTGTCGGGAAAAAGAAACCCTGCACAAAGATATTATCTATGTATCGGGGGAAAAGACGGGAATTAATATCGAAGTGGCTTTTCAGTGGTGTATAGATGCCTATAGCGACAATATTCTCGGTTTTGCTAATAACATCCGCACCATTGACGGGGGAACTCACCTAGAAGGATTAAAGGCAGTCCTGACCCGTACTTTAAATAATGTTGCTCGTAAACGCAATAAAATTAAAGAAAACGAGCCTAATCTAGCGGGGGAAAACGTCCGCGAGGGTTTAACCGCCGTTATTTCCGTAAAAGTCCCCGAACCGGAATTTGAGGGCCAAACCAAGACCAAATTGGGTAACACTGAAGTCCGGGGTATCGTCGATTCCCTGGTGGGGGAAACTCTCAACGAATACCTAGAACAAAATCCCCAAGTGGCCGACACGATTATCGAAAAAGCAGTACAAGCGTACAAAGCGGCGGAAGCAGCCCGACGGGCCCGGGACTTAGTACGACGGAAATCGGTCTTGGAATCCTCACCTTTACCGGGTAAATTGGCTGATTGTAGCGAAAGAGACCCGGAAAAGTCAGAAATTTACATCGTCGAAGGTGACAGCGCCGGCGGTTGTTTTCATGGTGATACAGAAATCGCCCTTGTCGATGGACGCAACCTCAGTTTTAAACAGCTAGTGACCGAACAAGCCCAAGGAAAGGAACATTTTTGTTATACCATTCGCGACAATGGCACGATCGGGGTTGAACGAGTTATTAATGCCCGCATCACCAAAAAAGACGCAGAAGTAATTAAAATTACTCTCGATCATGGTGAAGCGATTATTTGTACTCCTGACCATCTTTTCCTGTTAAGAGATGGTAGCTATAAACCTGCTGCGGCTTTAACTCCAGAAGATGCTTTAATGCCTTTGTATCGGAAATTGTCCGATCTTCGTGACCCCGGAATCACCATTAACGGTTATGAAATGGTCTGGAATCCCGCTTCCGATTCTTGGTTGTTCACTCATGCGATCGCTGATTGGTATAATCGTTGGCAGGGAATTTATCAACTCGAAGATGGAGAACATTGTCATCACATAGACTTCAATAAACTGAACAATAATCCCTCCAATCTTCAAAGATTATCCATTCAGGATCATTTGGAATTACATCGTTATCACATTCAGAAAACTTTACATCGTCCTGAAGTGATCGAAAAATGTCGTCAACTTCGTCAGACTGATGAATTTCGCTTGATGATGAGTCAACGAATGTTAGAACCAGAAACAAGGCAAATTTTATCAGAACAAGCCAAAGCACAATGGGAAGTAGCAGCATATAAAGCCTACATGACCGAAAAATGGCGCACTTTCTACGATACAAATGAGGAATACCGCCGACACAATGCCGAACAACTTTATCAAGCACAACAGCAATATTGGAGTAACCAGACAAATCGCCAAGCACAAGCGGATAAAGTTCGTCAATACTTTATCGACCATCCTGAACAGCGTCAAGTTTATTCTGAAACTGCCAAACAACAATGGCAAAATCAGGATTTACTATCATGGCGACGGGAGAAAACTAAAGAACAATGGACAGGGGAATTTCGTTCAAAACGTCGTGATGCTTTGAATAAAACTTACTATCAAAAAACCCTAGCGACCTTAAAACAAATTGAGATCGAACGAGGTTATATTGATTTGGAAGCTTATCAAAAATATCGGCTTCAGACGCGGGATAAATCAATATTGCGATTTGATTCTTTCTGCGATCGCTACTTTGATGGTGATAAAAATAAAGCCTTAGAAGCGGTGGCTAATTACAATCATCGAGTTGTGGCGATCGAGCGATTAGAAACAAGATTCGATGTCTATGATATCGAGGTTCCTCATACCCATAACTTTGCCCTTGCTTCCGGCGTTTTCGTCCATAACAGTGCCAAACAGGGGCGCGATCGTCGTTTTCAAGCGATTCTACCTCTGCGGGGAAAAATCCTCAATATCGAAAAAACCGATGATGCTAAAATCTACAAAAATACGGAAATTCAATCCTTAATTACCGCCCTCGGTTTAGGGATTAAAGGAGAAGATTTCGACCCCTCACAATTGCGCTATCATCGCATTGTTTTAATGACTGACGCTGATGTGGATGGCGCCCACATCCGAACTTTGTTGTTAACTTTCTTCTATCGTTATCAGAAGAATTTAATTGATCAAGGTTATGTATATATCGCCTGTCCTCCTCTCTATAAATTGGAACGCGGTAAAAATCATTCCTACTGCTATAGCGATCGAGAATTACAGCAAAAGATAGCGGAATTTCCCTCCAATGCTAACTACACAATCCAACGTTTTAAAGGGTTAGGAGAAATGATGCCCCAACAACTTTGGGATACTACCATGAATCCCGAAACTCGCACTTTAAAACGGGTGGAAATCGAAGACGCAGCCAAAGCAGAGGAATTATTTACCATTCTTATGGGCGATCGAGTTGCCCCCCGGCGAGAATTTATCGAAACCCACGGATCGCGTTTAAATCTTACGGATTTGGACATTTAAACCGTAACTTTGGGCTGTGTTAGTCTAGGCTAATACAGCCCCCGATAAAATCCCTAAATCCAGTTACTAATCGGAGGGTTAGGGATTCAAGGAACCCGGGGCGCATTCCAGAACTTCATCGAAAAAATCAGCCGGCAGCGGTGGATTATCGGGGTCTTCTAGGGCGTTTTTGGCAATTTCCGCCTCACTCATCCCTTTAACTTTCTCCCAGTTCGTTTTGCCTTTCAAATTCGCCCACTGTTCGCGGGTGACTCTGGTAATATGTTCTTCGTTCACGGTTGTTAGCCCTCCTAACACTAATTATTCGACGAACCGAGTCACGCCATGTATAAACCACCACCAAAACGATATTATCGATTGTACCCACTAGAATCACTCGAATTTCGCCGTAATTCTGACGGGTATCCACGCGCTCAATTATTGGACCCCTAAAAATCGCTTCCAGGTCGGCGAAATCTATGCCGTGTTTTTCTATATTAGCCTGACGCTTATTTTCATCCCACTCGAAAAGTTGCGGGGTCGTCATTGATGTCGCCGTTGAGGATAACTACCTGGGATCGATCGAAATGGGATTTAATAAAAATAAGGCCGCATGACTAGCCATTTCTTCTGATAAATAAATCTTTTTATACTTAATAATCCCCGTTTCTAGAAAAGAATCCCTTAAAATGGCTTTTGTCCCACTATTAAAGTCAGCTTCGTAAAAAACTTCCTTAATTCCCGAAGAAATAATTAGTTTCAAGCAGGAAATACAGGGTTCTAAAGTAACGTAGATACTAGCACCTTGGGTAGAAATACCGTGTTTAGCCGCTTGAGCGATCGCATTAGCTTCAGCATGAATTGCCCGAGAGGGAATTTCTCCAGATTCTCGACAGGTTCCCAAACCGGGATAACAAAAACCCTGGGCAGTACAATGAACCGTTCCCGATGGGGAACCATTGTACCCCGTAGCTAAAACCTGCCGATCTTTGACAATTACCGCACCGACGGGAAAAGCTAAACAGGTGGATCTGGTGGCGGCTAATTTAGCGATCATTAAAAAATATTCGTCCCAAGTCGGTCTTTTTTCTTCAGAGTTGATCACGGTTTCACACCAAGCTAGAAAAAGCGAAAAAGAGGGAGTTATCTCTGATAGCTTATCATTAGATGACCTCTAAACCAATTAAAGCACTGCCCTGACTACCGATCGCGTAGTCAATGTAGTCACCAGCCTCTTCTAACTGATAACTGCTCACTGATTAAGGAATAGCATAAAAACTGAAAAAACCTCGAAAAATTAATAATAATTTAAATAATTTGACTGCTTGAGAATAATTGAGATTTTGGCTGATAGCTAAACCCTGACGACCAGAAAAATAACAGAAATTCTTAAGAAGCTAAAGGGTTTAAATCCCCAGAGAGGGCATTGTAAAATGAAGCGGTTAGTTATCTACTAGAAGAGAGGACTTTTCCGTCCTAGCGACGCAATTCTATGGAAATCTTTAACCCAAATTGCCAAGGAGACTGAATTTTAATGTCTGTTAATTTTCTAGGGGTTGGTTTGTTTCACCCTCTCCTGACCCCTTATCTCGCCCTCCATATACCCGACGGCTTTTTGAGTCCATCGGTGAGTCTATTTACTTGGATAATTGCCGTTGTCCTGATTGGCTTTTCTCTCAAAAAAGTGCGCGGTCACTACGCTGAACGGGCTGTACCTTTGATGGGAGTTTGTGCCGCCTTTATTTTTGCCGCCCAGATGATTAATTTTCCCATTCCGGGGGGAACCTCCGGACATTTGTTAGGGGGGACTCTCGCGGGGGTTTTACTCGGTCCCTGGGCGGGTTCTCTGGTGATGGCGGTGGTTTTTATCGTGCAGGCTTTATTTTTTCAAGATGGTGGTTTAACGGTTTTAGGGGCTAATATCGTCAATATGGGTCTGATCGGGACGTTTGGCGGTTATTATCTCTATCTGGGGATTAGAAAAACCCTCGGTTTTCATCGTTGGCGCAGTATGGCGATCGCTGTTGCCGTGGCTGCTTGGACAAGTGTGGTGGTGGCGGCGTTAGCTTGCGCCCTGCAATTGGCTTTATCGGGGACTGTACCGCCTTTAGTCGCCCTTGTGGCCATGTTATCTTGGCATATCCTTATCGGTATCGGGGAAGCGGTGATTACCGTTTTCGCTGTCGGTTATATCTGGCGAACCCGTCCCGATCTCCTCTACGATCCGCCCCATTCCGTTAATACTTCTGTTTCCCCTTCCTAAGCTTCTCGTCAATAAAGCAATTAAGTCGATGAATATTCGCAGAAATAGCCAATTTTTCCTGATTGGCTTGGTATTGTCCCTAATTATCGCCGTTTTTCTTTCTCCCTTTGCCAGTCCCGATCCCGACGGACTCGATCGAGTGGCGGAAGACTTACAATTTAGCCAAAAAGAAGACCCTAACGCCCTCGGTAATCAATTACCCTCCGCCCGAATTTTTGATGGTTATGCCCTCAAAGGTGTTCCCGAAGGTGTGGCCACTCCCCTCGCCGGTTTTCTGGGAACTCTTGCCACTTTCGGCATCGCTTGGGGTATCGGTAAATTAGTCATTCCAAAATCCCAAAATCAGGAATAAGTGGATAGGAGTCGAGAAGTGGGGTAGTGGGGTAGTGCGGCATTTGGCTGAAATTTCCCTAAATCCCTAAATACCTAAATCACTGATAACTGATAACTGAATAAATGCTACACATTGCCACTTTTTCTCGCGAAAATACAGGCCAAAATTCGGGTTTTTGGCAGAAACTTGCGCCCCATACCCGGGTTTTAGTGACTCTTTTGTTAGTTTTTGCTACAGCCTTAACTCCGAATGGTAGCTGGGAAACTTGGGGGATTTACGGATTAGGATTAATTATTTTAATTCTGATCAGTCGGGTGACTATTAGCGTACTTTTACAAAGAGTAGCGATCGAGTTTGTCTTTATCGGTGTGGTTTTATTGGGAACTCTTTTTCGTGATGGCGGCGAAATTCTTTGGTCTTGGGGATTTTTGCGGATAACTAGCGAGGGATTGCTGGTTTTAGGCAGTGTGGCCTTTAAAGCTTTTCTCTGTCTTTGTACGGTCAATATTCTGGTTTTAACCACAGCAATTCCCGACCTGTTACAAGCCTTAGTTACCCTAAAAACCCCCCCTTTGTTGGTGGCAATTTTGGCTTCTATGTACCGTTATCTAGCGGTTTTGATCGCTGAATTTAATTCCATGCGAAGGGCAGCAATTGCGCGTAATTTAATGAGTAGTCCCCGATGGCAGCGGTTGCTAGTGGGACACATGATCGGCTCTTTATTTATCCGCACCTACGAACGTGGCGATCGCATTTATCAAGCCATGTTATCGAGGGGTTACACTGGTTCCTTGCCTTCTCTACAGGTTCCCCAAAGCAAGCTGAACGATTATCTCGCTATAATTGCCATAGTAATTCTGATCCTCTGGGGTCAAATGGTACATCTACTCAGGTAAAAGTCTCGTTTTTCATGCACCACAACCCGATTTTTATTGAAAACCTAGTTTATACCTATCCTGACGGCACAGAAGCGTTAAAAGGTATTAATTTAGCCATTGAAGCTACGGAAAAGGTGGCTTTGGTAGGGGCAAATGGATCGGGAAAATCCACCTTATTACTGCATTTTAACGGTATTCTCCCGCCGCAAACGGGGAGAATCACCGTCGGTCCCTACGAAGTTAAACCGGAGAATTTAGAAAATATCCGCAATTTTGTCGGTTTAGTCTTCCAAAACCCCGACGATCAGCTATTTATGCCCACTGTCTGGGAAGATGTGACTTTTGGCCCGATGAATCAGGGTATTCGGGGAGAGGATTTAAACCATCGCTGTCATCATGCTTTACACGCGGTGGGATTGGATTCCCAGCATTACGGTAAGAGAAACAGTCAGAATCTATCGGGGGGTGAAAAAAAACGCGTGGCAATTGCGGGGGTTTTAGCCATGTTGCCCGAGGTCTTAGTTTTTGATGAACCTAGCGCCCAACTGGACCCCCGGTCCCGTCGGCAATTAATACAACTGTTGGCCACTTTACCCCAAACCCAAGTGATCGCCACCCATGATCTCGATCTGGCTTTAGAACTATGCGATCGCACGGTGGTGTTAAGTCGTGGTCAGGTGGTAGCTGAGGGAGAAACCGCTAGGATTTTAAGTAATCGGGAATTTTTGGAACAACACGACTTGGAAATACCCCTTTGTTATAGTCGTCCCTACTGTGCGATCGCTGATGCCCCCTCTACTGATGTCTGATGCACAATTTGGAGATTTATTATTGGTTTCTTGCATTATGAGAGAGGACAAAAGCGAGAAAGTCTGACATTCTTGAGATAGGTAGCACGAAAATCGAGGCCATTTCTCACGATGCAAGCTCTGCTAGAAAAAGCTCAGATAGCGTTGAATAAAAAGGACTGGGAGACAGTAAACGCCAGCATACAGCGACTTTTAAACCAAAAAGATGCGATTGAATCGATTATTAACGATGAAATCCTCGATTTAGCCCTAGAAGCTTTACAAAAATGCGATTTTCAACAGCGATGGGAAATAGCGAAACTATTTCCCCAAATCGGCAAACCAGCGATCGCTCCTTTAATTGCCCTGTTAGAATCCGAGGATCAAGATGGGGAAATGCGCTGGTTTCTGGCGAGAATTCTCAGTCAATTTGACGATCGAGCCTGTATTCTCGCTCTCAGTCAATTATTGCAAAGATCGGAGGAGGAGGAACTCAGCCAAATGGCTGCGGCTGCTTTAGCTAATATCGGCAGTTCTGCCATCTCCAGTTTAGGACAATTACTGTCCGACTCTAATACCCGTTTTTTAGCCGTACAAGCTTTATCACAAATTCGCCGACCAGAAATTATCGAACCGCTTTTAACCGTAGTTAAGGATCAATCTAGCGCCATTCGGTCTATGGCGATCGAAGCTTTAAGCAGTTTTCACCATCCCCAGATTACTGTGATTATCCTCGATGCTTTACAGGATCCGGCCATCGAGGTGCGACGGGAAGCAATTAAAGCTAGTAGTTACCTAGGGACGAATTATCCCCAAGCAGATTTAGTTAACCATCTGCAACCGCTGTTATTCGATGTCCACCTTGAGATCTGTCAAGAAACTGCGATCGCTCTCAGTCGTATCGGCACAGCAACCTCAGCTAAAGCTTTAAATCCACTCCTGCAATCTTCCTTAACTCCCGATAGTTTAAAATTAACTGTAGTGCGAGCATTAGGCTGGATCGAGGATGGAGAAGCTTTAAATTATCTAGAAAAGGCTTTATATAGCGAAAATGTCTTGATTTGTCGGGAAATTATCGCTATTCTTGGCCGGCAAACCTCCCAGAAATTACGCCAACAAGCAGGGGAAATTCTCAGTAATTTTTATCACTCCCGTCCGGCACTCTTCACTGATACGGGAGTTAAACAGTCTCTAGCGATCGCTTTAGGAGAATTAGAGCGGGATAATAAAAGTATTTTGCTGACTTTAGCAGCCGATGGGGAAGCAATCGTCCGTCTCCATGCTCTTAGCGCCCTGAAAAAGCTAGATCATAGAACTATATAGCTAATTTCCCGCTGCACAGATGTGATGAATTTGCCCAGTGATCCGCATCCATTTCCCCAAGGATAGCGTTTAATTTCTCCTGCACTTCTTGAGCAGATTGGGCTTTAATGGCAAAATTGACAGAAAGCAATTATTCTCTATTTTCTTCTCTCCGTCTCCAGAATTCCTCTCTCTAGAATACCAGAGCAGTTTTTTTTTAGGGAGCAAAAACTAAATCTATCTGATTAGTTAAAGCTAAAACATAAGTACCTAAGCAAAATTAATTACACATTTCGATAAAGCTTTTGCCTATTGCCTATTGCCTATTGCCTCTTGCCTGTCTTCACTAGGAAATTTATTTTGCATGACTACTTATCTTTCTACTATTACTGATCACTTACTAATAAATGATTCTAGCTGATAGCTGATAACTAAAAAACTGATTACTGATTACTGATCACTGATTTAAGGTCTTTGCAGGAAGATTAATTCTTCAACGGGGAGGAAATCATAGTATTGACCTTGATTAGCTAAAACTGCGATTAAATGGAGACGAGCATCGGGTTCAATGTGTAATCCTTCCCAGGGGACGGCAATCTCCAAACATTGATTAAAAGAAGCTTTGGCACTACTAGGAACTCGTTGCCAAGTCAAATATTCTTGAGCGACTTCTAACCAAGTAAATTCCGTGATTAAATTAACCCCTAGATGATGATGATAACCGTAATTGAGGGGCGATCGAGGGGGAATATCTGTTAGGGGAATTGGACTTTGCAGACGATGCACTTCATCATAATACCAATATAAATGCACTTCAGGCGGGATATCTTTGCCTAATTCTGCCCCCGGTTTCCAATCGAAACGCAGATAAAAATTGAGGTGATCCCAACCGAAAAAGAGCCTTTGTACTAAGGAAGTCCGGTGCATTGTACCACTGGCGCCGCCAATTTCGATCCGTCCAGCTTTATCCCAATCCTGTTCGTCCCCAAAACCGTCGATAATGGGGTGAATAAAAGCTAGTGGACGATTACTTTGTTTATCTCCGTGTTCTTCCACCGGTTCGAGCAAATAGGAGGGAATTGGCTCATTTAAAGCTTGATAAAGAGCGATCAGGTGTTCGCGGAAAAGTTGATCAAAAATTGCGTCATGATTGGAGGAATGACCATAACCAAACCACCAAAACCAATCGGAACCCTCCGCTGCATACAATGCTTCCCACGCATCGGGGTTATTATCTTCCGTCGCTTCCGGGTGATTAGCGAGGGTTTGACGGGCTAAAATTAGATATTCCCAAGCTTTATTTTTAGCGGGATCGCCGATCCAAGTGGTAAAATTGGCATCGATCCAAGAGCCGCTATGAAGTTGATGGCTGGGTATTTTTGCATTAGCCGGAAAGCGATCGAGATATTCCGAGACGGTGACTAATTTGATCGCTTGGTGGTCGCTTAAAAGTTGATAAAGATTCTCTAGGAAGGGTAAACCGTCTTGATGATAGTTTTCCCAGCAGTTTTCGCCATCTAGCGCAATGGTAACTAACCAGGGTTTTTCTAGGGTCGTGGTTTCTGCGTTAGTTTTCAGTTGTTCGGCGATCGCTTCTAGGTGTTTAACTAAGTCTGTAGCGGCCTCTTGCGCTTTAATGCCACTATAGCTAAATCCGATCAGATCCGAGAGACGATGATCGCGGAAAACCATCGATAAATTGCCGTTGCTAGTTTCCAGAAGGTAGGGACGATAAAGCAATTCCGGTTCGCTAATATTGCCTTTTTCGTCGCGATGAAAGTAATGTCCCAGAGACCAACCTAACACCCCCTCATCGGAACATAACCACTGAAAACCCTGTTTAGCGACAGCGGGGAGAATTGCGGGACTAACGGATTGTTCCGAGGGCCAAAGTCCTCGAGGTTGTTTATCAAAGCGATCGATATAGATTTGCCAAGCTTTCTGGAGATGGCGGCAAATATCTTCAGGATAGTGGAAATATTGGCGAGGAAGGGTCATATTCGGCACCGCTACCCGGCCGGCTTCCGAGTTGGACAGCAGGGGTAAAATTGGATGGGTGTAGGGACTGGTAATGATTTCTAGTTGTCCAGTTTCCTGCATTAACCGGTGTTGCGGCAAGATGCGACGCAGAATTTGACGCTGTTTGGAGATAATTCGCTGGCGATCGCTTAAAGTAAAGTTTTTTCCCTGTTCTAACCAAGCAGCGATTTCTGGGTCACTGTGAAAGATAGGATCGATCCAAGCGAGGTTATGCCAAGCCAAGAGATCGCTATAATCTTGCAGATTCCAATGGCTAATACACCAACTATGACCGTTTTCTTGACGCTGTGCGTATAATTGGGCGTAACGGGGGTGCGGATCGATCAGGGTACGATGGTTAGCATCGAAAAAGTGTTCGAGGATAAAGTGTTTTTGTGCCAGGGTTAACTGCGCTTCTGGGGTGACGGTGAGAGCAAGATAGGGGTCTATAGCTAGTCCGTTGACGTAATCCTCTAATTGCAGGATTAAAGAGGGGACAAGGTTGACGGTTTGGTGTAATTTGGGAAAACGTTCTAGAATCAGGATTAAATCGAGATAATCTTTCACCCCATGCAGTCGCACCCAGGGTAAGCGATATTGTCCCGAAGCATCGGTGCTAGTTTGACAGGATTTGTAGAGGGGTTGGTGTTGATGCCAAATAAAAGCGACGTAGAGAGGATAGGCCATGATAATACCGAGAAAAAGTACATATAACAGGCTTTAAAGCCGTTATATTAGATAATAATGGACAATAAAGCCCATTATAGATTCTTAAAAGTTGATTTCGGTCACTACCATAATCCTATCAACTGGTTTTGAGGGGGTATCGTCTCTTTGTATTTGTTAAAGGATCGGCTCCTCTGGTGGTGAGTATTGGGAGTTCAGCAGTAAGCTGTTCGTAATTTAAATTGCGGGCTATCCTGGTTTTCCTGTATTAATTTTTGTTATGAATTAAAGCAAGCAAACAGCTTAATTGGTAAATTCATAACTTATTCTTTTAATAAGCTTTATTTTGGTATTCATTCCCTCAATTAATCCGCCAGTTGTATGATTTTCAAAGTAATTACAAATACCAGGCAAATGCTTCTGGATCATGCTGGCACTACTTTGATATAATATCCCGCTTTTCCAATTTTCTCTCAGCACCTCTGAACGTTTTACTACTTTGATAAATTTGTCTAATTTCTTCTTTAATTTACCAGACTATTCCCAAGCATGAATGTTCTTTCAGGATAACTTCTAGTTGTTGTTTTTGCTCGTGCTTTAAGTCCTCTTTATTCTTCCATAATAAATGAGGTAATCCTTTTTCATGCACCCCCATTAACTTTCTCAATTTATTAAGCTCGTCATTGATGATAGCCATTACATGAAAACGATCATAGATGATTTTAGCATTGGGAAATAATTCCTTGCTCACTGCTGTAAATCCTGACCACATATCGACGCTCACTTCTTTCACCTTCTCCCGAACTGTTTCTGGCTGTGCTTTTAAGGATTCCCAATTCATCTTGCTTATGTCCTTTAATCACATCTAGTAAAATTTTCTTGTCCAGATCTACGACCGTTGTTATGAAATCTTTATGTCCTTTTAAGTTACTAAATTCATCTAAGCTTATTCGTTCTGGTGCTTCCCACTCTTCCTTTTCTAGTTCTTTAGCACAGTGATTAAATATTAACTGAACTTCTTCCCATCCTAACCCTTCTTCTCGACTTATTTCTTCGATACTACAATTTTTTACTCTCTCATAAATCATCGATTCATAGCGGATTGTATGATGCTGTCTTAATCTCATAAAACTCCTGAGAGGGGGACAAGCGAGCCAGAAGGTAGATAGGGCAAGCAATATCGCTCTTTGTCTTTTGATGCAATCCTTCAACCGATAGCGGCTAATTTGCATTAGCTCTTCTATATTTTTTGGGAACATTTGATGTAGCTGGAGCCAATGATAGAGATGTTGACCCACATAAAAACTGCTGTGTCTGCGTTGACCTTTATATCTTTTTTCGGGTCTTGTGACATATTTTTGGATTCCCATATCCTTAATTTTTTTACCTTGTAGTGTGGCACTTGTATAGGCGATAGCTATAACAATTATCAGCTTTGATAGGTATTGCGGTGCTAATTGAGAACCTTCTAAGCTATAGCATCCCGACTTAAAATCTCGGAACATCTCCTCAATATCAAATCTTTTTTGATCGGCAATTATTGCCGTCTCTAAATCCCCAAAATTTGTCAGAATATATTAAGGTTCTTTTGTTTGAAAACCCCCATAGGTTTTTTTCCACTTACCCGCTAAGTTAAACTGTCCAAATCCCTGCTCTTTTGTAATATTGACATCCTTCAAAAATAGTTGAGTTCCTGGACTTAAACCTAACTCTCTCATTTCTGGATAAATTCCTTCTTTTGTCTTCACATTTGTACTTTTGTCTTTAATTTTTTTAACAACTTGATAGCCTTCCTCCCATTTCTCCAAAAAATTGACGATTAGTTCGGGGGGATATTGAAAGTCGGCGAAGACTAAAATAACCGCATCCCCAGTTCCTTGTAAAAGTCCGTAATAGCTAGAACGAACAAAGCCAAAATTCCTAGCGTTAATGATAATTTTAACTCTAGAGTCGCTTTGAGAGATTTGCTCTAATATGCTGACTGTTTTATCTTGAGAGTCATTAGACCTCGACCTAATATTATCTCAAGACTAAAAGTCTTTCTAGTTAAGAAGCTTGCCCGAATAGAAATAATTTTAATTGTCCCATGTTTTTCTTAAAGGATGTTTGAAAAGTCAGGAGACCACTAGGGGTAGTGTCGTGATATATAGCGTTTCTCACACCTGTGAGGCACAGTTAAACCTTTGCTAATTAGGGTTTTCAACATCGATAATATACCTCTTGCGAACAGGAAACGCTATAGGCGCTTTCAGGCTTCTGTTATTGAAAAGAGAGGCAATTTTTCGAGGTTGCTTATATTACAATATTTCATTGTACAGCTTTAAATACTTAGATGCTTGAATCTCAAGAGTAAATTCTTGCTCCACTTTTTGCCTTGCCCGAATGCACAATTGGTTATACCTTTCTGTATCTTCTAATACCCAATTAATTCCGCTTGCTAAGTCTTCCACCTCGAAGGGGTGAGCCAGATAACCATTCTCTTGATGTTCGATCATATCAGGCATTCCACCAATTTTAAAGGCAACAGATGGAGTGGCACAAGCGAGAGCTTCCATGACTGTATTGGGAAGATTATCCTCAATTGAGGGAGCGACAAAAATATCGGCGGCGGCATAGACTAAAGCTAGGGAAATATCATCATTTAATCTGCCTAAATAATGGGTTTTTAAGCCAAAATCAGGCGGATTCACTGGTTCAGAGGCACCGAAGACCACTAACTCTAATTTATGCCACCATATTTCCCCCTGCTGTTTAACGGGGAAATAGAACCCAACAGTATGACTGTGACGTAGTACCTCAACGGGAGTCTCACCGTATATGTATTTAGGGAGTTCGCTCCGAAATTCTCGCACCCCAATTTTCTCAATGTATTGTGTACATAGTGTAGCACTATTTGAGAAAGGATATTAACAAATAACTTTGCTCATGTTTTACCAGATTAAAAATTTAATCTGGTTTAAAGAAAATACCATCCATCTGCAACACCCTCCCAGTTTTTTCGGCAGTAAAACCTGGTTCAATACCGTACAGTTCGTAACCTAATTTTTCTACGATATCAATCATTTCTTTAAACAGGACTTGACCTTCATAGAGAGGGACTAAAGATAATTCAAGCTTAATACCTTTAACCAAAGGCAAAATTGCTGTTGCCCCTTCTAGCACTTGTTTTTCCAATCCTTGCACATCTATTTTGAGAAAAATGGATTTAGTTTCGCTTTTGATATAGTCCTTGGCCAGGGTATCTAGCCTGCTCAATTTTACTGTTTCTGAACCAGAGTAAGCTGATTCGGGGGCAGATTGTACGTGAGCATCCAGCATTGGCAAAGCTGAACTACTCTGGCTGTTACCAGCAATATTGATGATAATTTCACCTTCTTGGTTGCCAATGGCAGCTTGGGGAGCAATTTCCCACAGAGGGTCTTTTTCACTGACAGCTTTTAATTGAGAGTAAGCACTTGACAGCGGTTCAAAGGAAACTATCCTCCCCGAATAGCCTAACTCTCGCAGTAATTTAGCATATTGCCCAATATTAGCACCAACATCGAATACTAAGTCAATATTGTGATAGGCTAACAAGCGCTGCATTTTCGCCGCTTCGGATGTTTGTACATTGTATCTTTTTAGATCAATTCCTAAACTTCTGGCGAGTTTCTTGATTATTTTTTTAGGCATAAATTTTGAGTGATAATTAATTTTATTCAAGAGGCAATCCAACCCAGTCCCATGAAACAAATACATCAGGACTATTGATTTGACATAATTTTCCTTTGGAACTGACTCCATATATATCGTAGTTATGTTCATTCAAGAACTCTTTTGTTTTGTCAGTTGACGACCAATTTTCAACTGCTTCTACCACCAATATTGGCTTATCTCTTTTAATTATAGTTTCGCATCCCTGAAGAGCAAGAGGCTCAGCCCCTTGAATATCCATTTTTATGATATTTACATTTTGCACCTGGTCAATTAAACCATCTAGGGTACATACTTGTATTTCATATTCTTGAATTAAATCTCGATTATTTCCTTGTTCTAATACTTCTACGCTTTCTAATTGACAGCCACTATTCTCACTAGAATCTGCCAGTAATTTTTGTCTTCCTTCTGTATTGGATACGGCTTCGTTATGAAGAACCACGTAATCAGTTAGTTGATTTTGCTTTACATTGTATTCGAGCAAGGAAAAATTTAGTGGATTTGGCTCAAAACTATGAATAACTCCTGACCAACCACGAGATTTTAGCTCATAGGCAACAATTAGGGTATAAACACCATGATGTGCTCCTACATCTAACATGACAAATCCAGGTTTAATTTGACTAACAATATATTGAACTAAGTGGTATTCTATTTCACCAACATAATATCCTTGAACTGACATTAAACTGCCAGAAGAGCGAAAATTGATTTTTCCTCCATATATCTTGAAGTCTTGGGGATGCTCTACAACCAATAAATCATGAAATTGTTTTAATAAAAAAGGTTTCAGATAGAATTTACTATCATGACGTAATAAGAGGGATTGGTGATAGAACCAACGCATCGGTTCTCGAATAGACTTTGTAATTGGCAGTAGAGGATATCCAGCAGATTTGTAAGCTGAGGCAACACTCTTAAGCGTATTTTTGAACATTTTTTTAAACATAGTAATATAAAAAATGAAAGTTGTTGGTTTCCAAGTATTTATTGAAAGTCTCAGATTTTCAATATTAGCAAACAAGTAAGAATTGTATTCAAAGCTTAAAGATTGTTTTTAATTTCCTCTCTATGCGCTCAATCAAAGATGCCTGACAATAAACACGATAGGTAAAGTTATCTGCATCAATATGAGGAATTACATAGGGTGGATGACGTAGGGGGAAGTCCATCTCTTCTACATTAACACTGTTAACCGGAGTTCTAGCATTTATTGTGTGCGTAGCGTTTGCACCAAAACCAATATTGCTAACTAGATTCATATTAGGAATAATAGCTAAACCATGCTGAAGAAAACAAGAGAGTATCCAGCGGTAGCCCCAGCTATTAATCTCTTCATCATAAGTTTTTTGAAATACTTTTGTCCAATATTTTGTTTTTTGAGGATTCCGTAAAATATACTGAAGCAGATTATCCTGTTTGACTTCGGGCCACAGACTCATATCGCCATCATAATAGTGCCACGCCCGCCTCCAAGTTGCCCACCCCCATATAAGGTTAATCTGAGAAAAATAATAGCTATACTCGGTACGCTGGCGACCCAACTGAAAGTTACAACCGATAATAGACATGATTCTCTCATCATTTTGATAGTAATCAAGCAATTCCTGACAAAATCGAAAGAAACTAGGATCTGGTAAGCAATCATCCTCAAGAATAATCGCCTCTTCAACCATCTCAAAAACCCAATCTAAACCACTCGATACCCGATTTTTACAACCTAAATTTAAATCAGAGTAATTCGTCAATACCTCACAATCCCAATCCACACCCTCGATAATAGCACGGGCCGCCTTACACTTTTCAATATCATCTGGTCTATCGGGACGCGGACCATCGGCAACCACTAATAACTTAGGTGGTTTCGCCTGACGAATGGCTTCAAATACCCTCGCTGTCGTATCAGGTCGATTGAAAATCAGGAAGGCCACAGGAGTGGTTAGTTGGAAGTCAGTCATAGACGAATTTACTTTTAACTCGTAGCATCCTAACCCAGCCTGACCAAATTGTCAACCCTAGGCTAGTGGGACTACCAAAATCCACCCAGAGGAATTCAGAGACTTTCAGGATTAATCCCCAATTCCCTGAGTTTAGCCGCCAATCGTTCGGCTTTTTCTTCGGCTGCCTCAGCTTTCTGTTGTGCTTCTTCAGCTTGCTGTTGTGCTGCCTCAGCTTTCTGTTGTGCTTCTTCAGCTTTCTGTTGTGCTTCTTCAGCTTTCTGTTGTGCTTCTTCAGCCAACTCTCGCGGGGTTGGCAACAACATTCCATCTAAAGTCGCCCAGCGAATCCAGACGGTTGTTACCCCTCTATATTTTCCCTGCCAACGAACTAAAGCTAATCCCAAACGACCACTGATTAGCCATCCTTTCTCGTTGGGTTGCCGCGGTTCATATAGTCCATCAACTAAGACAAATTCGGCAAAATCTTCAGGATTAAAAGGATCGTACCAGAAATATTCAGGCACTCGTAACTTATCTTGATAAATCTGTTTTTTCTCGGTTTTGTCTATTTGGGTGGTACTTTCCGAGAGGAGTTCAATCACTACATCGGGAGCTTTTCCCTCCTCCCAAGTAACCCAACTTTTTCGCTCCCCTTTTGGTACACCTAAGACGGCAAAAAAATCAGGTCCTTTGAAGTCTTGATTTTTCAGTTGTGCTGTACTGAAATAGACAAACATATTGCCACTGGCATAACCATCTTCTCGTCGGTCTAGCCAAGGGGATATACTGTCTATTAACAGATCCATCTGCCATTTATGCCTTTGAGTTTCCATGGGTACTCCATCATCGCAGGGAAGTTCATCTTGGGTGGGTAATGCAGTTAACTGCATTGGTTGACTAAACGTCAGAGTTTCCATATTTCTGTCCTAGATTTTGGGTTTAGTTATGTAGATTTTCTAGATTTTTTGCCCTCTTTCAGGCAAATACTACTTTAATTGAGTAGCTACAGCAATTCTAAATGATTCGTGAACGGGCAAGGAGCTTAATCCCATTGTTCAGCTGCTTATTGTCAAGGGTTTAGGGGATTACTATCTGTTCTATCACAATTCTAGACTAAGACGCATTGGCCCTTCTAGGTTCTGTGTGAGCATGGTATAATGGTAACACAGAACAGGAGGTGAGTTATGTGGATAAATTTTGATCAACTCCTCGATTTACCAAATGTAACAGTGGTCAATTATCAAAAAATTGCTCAGACAATTTTCCTAAAGCTCGCTCTTTT
>NZ_JACJSV010000064.1 GCF_014698335.1 Microcystis viridis FACHB-1342
GTAGCAAAATCTAATCATAGCCAATCAAAAAATCACATAAATCACAGTACGGATTGATGGGATGCTCAATTCAAAAACTTTTGATATTCGTAGTAAAATCTAATCATAGCCAATCAAAAAATCACATAAATCATAGTACAGAAATGGCACAAGCAATTCGTCAAACCACCTTCGTTCAATCCGATGGAACAATAAAAATCGACACCCCCCAACTTCCCCAAGGGGCAAAAGTCGAAGTTATTGTCATCCTCGAAGACAATCCTCAAACCCTGTCAGCCGAAGCTTTAGCTATAGAAAGACTGCCCCAATTAGATAATCCCAGTCAATTAATTACTCTTATCCAAGCAGACCAAGAAATTGACGAAGATGAGCTAAAACAGTGGGTTGCCAATGAGCAAAGCTAAAAATCCTTATATTGTTCAAAGCGTCAAAGAATTACAAAATGACATCTCGCAATTACCGCCAAAACTGCAACAAAAATGGCAAAACTATCAAAAAATACTCGCCTTAGACCCCTATCAAACGTTAGGATTTCCTAGTCATAACTTAACAGGAAAACTCAAAGGATGTCGTGCCTTAGAAATCGATTGGAATGGAACCCCCTACCGTCTTGTTTATCGCATCCATGACAAACCTTCTCCTAAACGAGTGGTTATTCTAAGCTTTGCTGAACATGACCCTGCTTATGAAAAAGCCAAAAAACGCCAATAAAACCCTAATAAACAAACCAATGTCATGAATACCGCCTCAATTGTCTCAAAAGTTTGGAGTTTTTGTAACACCCTGCGGGATGATGGGGTCAGTTATGGGGACTACCTTGAACAACTCACCTACCTCCTATTCCTGAAAATGGCTGATGAATACGCCAAACCGCCCTATAATCGCAAAATCGGCATCCCCTTTGCATACGACTGGCAAAGTCTGCGGAGCAAACGAGGGGCCGACCTCGAAGCTCATTACCTCGGCATATTACGCGAATTAGGGCAAAAAAAAGGCTTATTAGGGCAAATCTTCACCAAAGCTCAAAACAAAATCCAAGACCCTGCCAAACTGCTCAAAATCATCACCATGATAGATGAAGAAAACTGGGTGATGATGGAAACGGATGTCAAAGGCGACATATACGAAGGACTTCTAGAAAAAAACGCCGAAGACACCAAAAGCGGCGCCGGCCAATACTTCACCCCCCGGCCCTTGATTTGGGCCATGGTAGAATGCTTGCGTCCCCAACCCATGGCAACTATTGCTGACCCTGCCTGTGGAACCGGCGGCTTTTTTCTGGCAGCCTATAACTTTTTGGTCAAAAATCATCCCTTAGACCGAGAACAGAAAGAATTTCTCAAAAAAAGCACCTTTCACGGTAATGAAATCGTCGCCAATACAAGACGCCTGGCATTGATGAATATGTTTCTGCATAATATCGGCGATATTAACGATGAGCAATGCTTTATCGCCTCCACCGATGCTCTGATTGCTCCTTCTCCCCTTAGCGTCGATTATGTCCTTGCTAATCCCCCTTTCGGCAAAAAAAGCAGCCTAACTTTTACCAATGAAGACGGGGAACAGGACCGAGAAGACTTAACCTATAATCGTCAGGATTTTTGGGCAACCACTTCTAATAAACAACTCAACTTCGTCCAGCATATTCGTTCCATGCTCAAAAGCACAGGACAAGCTGCCGTGGTTGTCCCCGATAACGTCCTTTTCGAGGGTGGCGCCGGGGAAACCGTCCGCAAACAACTATTATCAACCACCGACCTGCATACTATCCTCAGATTACCCACCGGCGTATTTTATAAACAGGGAGTGAAAGCCAACGTCATCTTTTTTGATAATAAACCCGCCGCTAAAGACCCTTGGACAAAAGCTATCTGGTTTTATGACTTTCGCACCAATATTCACTTTACCCTCAAGAAAAACCCCTTAAAACCCGCCGATTTACAGGACTTCATCACCTGCTATCATCCCCAAAATCGTCATCAACGCAGCGAAACCTATTCAGAACAGAATCCCGAAGGACGTTGGCGAAAATTCACATATAATGAGATTATCGCCAGGGATAAAACCAGCCTCGATATATTTTGGCTCAAAGATAAAAGTTTAACCGACCTTGACAACCTGCCTGACCCCGATGTGCTGGCTTTGGAGATTATGGAAAACCTCGAAGCTGGATTAGAAAGCTTTCGGACAATTGTGGACAGTTTAGAAGTCACCGAGACTTAATGCTTCCAACTTCCATCGGGGAAGGTGAGAAATTCTCGATTAATACACTTGTTCGCACCATTAATTCTACCAAAAACCCCAGAAGGGAACCGTCTATCTGGCCACAAGCGATCGAGATTTTCCGGTATTGTAAAGTTTCAATCCAATTTTGATGGTTTTGCCATTGGTATTTTAGTCCCCCAGACGGGAATCGCCCTGCCTAACCTTGCTAGTGGTTTTACCCTCGAATTGGGTCATCCTAACCCCATTACCCCCGCTAAACGCCCTTTTCATCTGATTATCCCCAGTTTTCTCCGTTGGGATAATGGCACTTTTGATGGGCGCACCTATGCCCCCCAAGTCCCCCGATAAATGGCGGTAAACATGGTTGACCATCATTTCAATCCTCAAACCGCCCTTGATGCCCCTAGATGGCGATTTTTACGGGGAAACAGCGTACTTTTAGAAAGGGGTGCAGCCCCCGAATTACTGCCCGGATTAACCCCCAGAGTCCATCAGGTGGCGCTCGCAGATTCCTCCCATTTTGGCAAGGGTCAAATTATCCGGCAAATTGCGAACCTCGGTCCGATGGGTTAGCTTTGGGATATTGAGATAACGAAGGCGGTCGGCAGGGTGAGATTCAACATCAAACTAGGATATCTCTACACTCTAGAAAATCAATATCTTCAGAGCCACCGAATCAAAGAGAATTAAATCAGTCAATTTTGATGATATTTTGAATGATTAATCTAAACCCAGTTTCTTGGCGAAATTTTTCCATCCTCTCCGTTTGTGAAGTCTGAAAGGTAGGCTTTTTGTTATTGGCAATGTAGGCTTTTCTAGATGAATAATCCTCTATACCATGATTTTCAATAAATACCCGAATTGTGTTTCTTAGTTGCTCTTCTCCGTCTCCTACCCACCCTGAATTTTTCCCCTTTCGTTCTTTTAATTCTACAAAAATCAAACAATTAGCATAGGTCAGCATTCCATCACAGCGTTTATCCATACCACTACCATCGACTTTTCTAATTTCAATACATTTATCAATAGCGGTAAATGTCACTTCAATTTCTTGAGAGTTTTCCACAATAGCAATCCAATCCCTGGGATTTTCTGTATCTAAATAAGCGGGAGTTTCTGGGGGAGGTGGCTGATCACAAATTCCAAATTTATGCCGAGGGGTTTGACTCTGACATTTTTTATCAAAGAAATTTATCTTCATAACTGTTCTTCGATTTCTAGTAAATCATCAAAAAGCTGATTTGTCTCTCCCAGGGAAAGATTGAGATAATTTTCATCAGAAGGTAAACCATTATATGTAGCAAGTTCTCGGATTTCTCCTTGCTCTGTTAATTCATATACAATAGCATCTTGTGCCGCTATACAAGAGGCTTTCGGGACAATTTGGTTGAGCTTTTCTTGGAGATAATCGGCGTTAGAAATCGCTGATGATAGGATTTTTTTGATAACTTTATCCGCTTTGATAGCTAGGGTTAGATCGTTGATAATATAAGGACTATGAGTAGTTAAAATTAGTTTATTTCCCTGGGTTAAATTGGCAAATTCAAATAATTTATATAAAATCTTTTTCTGAGATTGGGGAAATAGATTCTGCTCGATTTCTTCCACAATATTTACAAAACACTCATTGCGGTATTTAGAAGATAACACTTCCAGTGCTGCCCTTTTTAGGTCATCGGAAAGATTATCATTAGAGATAATTTTCTCGATTTCCATTTTTAATCTTTTTTGCTCCTCTCCACTGAGTTCATTGCGGGAAGTTTCTTGAGTTCGATTAATCGATAAAGCAATATTTCGAGAAACGAGAAATAAAGGAACAAAAGACTGAAAACCACTGGAAGCTTCTGATAGATTTAGTTGATAATCACTACCCACAATCTTGGCCAGTCTATTGAGTTTATCAAATTCCAATTTGACCTCACCTACTGGCAAAGTCAAACTGCCAGATAATTCCTGTTGTGAGCGATCCAATTCTTCCCAGAAAGTATATAATGATTCTGGCAGTCCTTTGAGTTTTTCTGGCCATCTTACTGCACTCAAAAAGTTTCGCTCTGCTGGTACATACATAATTTTTGGTACTCGATACTTTGAATTATCAGTACGCTCGATCGATAATTTAGCATTTTCAAAACTAATTCGATAAACATCTCCATTGTATTCAATTTGGGTTTCGGGTAAAAAGTAATTGGTTAAATTTTGGTATTGACAAAAAGATTTAACAAAACGATTATATTTAGTCACATATTTTTCCTCTAAATTTCCACGATATAGAGCTTTTTCCAACCAGCTTAATGTTGATATTAATTTAGCAATGCTACTTTTTCCAGTTCCTTGATTACCGATAAAAATCGTTACTTTCCGAACGTCGATAAAACCATCATTTTCTACTAAACCCGCCTTAATTGGACCGAAGTTTTTAACTTTAATTTGGCTCATTGTTACCCCCTTGATTGACGATGATAAATTTTGGCCGGTAATTTGTCCCGAAAAAAGCTCGTGTTGAACACGAGCTAAATTAACTAACTTCAAGGACTAATTAGCCACCGACCTTAACTACTGGTTTAAAACTGGGAACAACCAGTTCACTATCCTGTTTGGTCAGCTTATTGTATAAGCGTTCCGTATTGGGGAAATTCGCGGCCGGTAGAGTCGGGAAACGACGATAGGGAACCGTATCTTCACCAAATAATTGTAGGTATTCCATGCTATTAACCATGGCACCGATAAAGGCTTTTAATCCCTTAGTTGCCAGAATTTGGTTATATTTCTGGATTTCTTTTTGATTCAAGGGAGCGCGACCTAAGAAGTGCTTGGTTCCCAATTCAATTACTTTCGTATTCGGATAGGGAGCATAGAATTCTTTCAGGTAAAGATCCGAACAACCTAAACCCTCGATAAACTCTTTCACCGTGATCTCAGCATTGCTTAATTTACTCTCTAAAGCGGTAAATTCGGCATTGATGATATAGGGTTCGAGATCCCGTTCAAAAATCTGACGATAGGCAGCGCGAACAGTATTTTGTACGGCAACTTTATCCAGATTAGTTAACAGTTTAAAGATCTTAGTTTGTTCCCGTTGAACCGTGACACCTTGACCGACACGGGATTGAATATCCGGTTCAGTGCGAATCGAGACCGAAGGTGTACCCAATTCAATAAAGCGCGGGGTTTCCTCTTTATCAACTCTTTGGCCGATATCTTCGCGGAGATTACCCAAACGCACCATCCGTAACTGCATCCCTTGGGGAGTTAGATAGCGCTCGTAGGGAACCGTATCTTCGCCAAAAGCTTCCGTATATTCAGGACTGTCGATAATGGCATCGATTAAAGCATAGAAGCCTTTTTTCGAGCAAAGATCGAAGTATTGATTCATTTCCTGACGACCGTAGGTGGGACGACCGAGCAGACGACGGTGAATATATTCGATCGCTTTCACCACATAGAGAGGAGTCCAGTAGATTTTCCGGAAAGCCTCGGATTTAGCTAGGGTTTTGATAAACTCGCGCAGAGTAATATCGCCATTTTCTAACTTAATCTCGGCCACGGATAAACGCTGACCTTCGTAGGGCATTCGACCGAAAACCTGACGATAAGCCGCTAAAATCACTCTTTGGGTGGAACTTTCGCCAAATTTAACGCTTACCCCATTGCTAGAACCGGGTAACTCGTTATTGAGACGGAAAACTTTCGGTCCCAAAGTACCGGGGAATTCACCTCGGGCGCCGGGGTTGCTATTTTGGTTATTAGTCGCCGGTCCGCGGTGGATGAGGATACGTTTGCTATCTTTACCGAAGGGAGCGGGACTAGAACTAGGTTCGCGGGTTTCTTTCGGGAAAATTGCCCCAAATTGGATTTCTAGGGGATCATTTCCGGAACCGTAAACGTGCTGATCCGGTAAGGGGCGATCGTATTTAGCAAAGGTGGTGATAAATTGGGGAACTTTGCGGAAAGGTGCGCTGTAGTTAAACAGGTCGATCTGCATCCCCCAGTTACGACATTCCTGTGCTTCTGCACCCAAACCCCGGAGATAGGGAACGGTTTCTTCGCCGAAATAGTCGGAATACTCCTGAGAATCCACTAAAGCATCGATTAACGCCCCTAAACCGCCGCTAGAGACGATCGAGAAGTATTTCTGCACTTCTTCCCGGGAGGAAGGACCGCGACCGAGGAAATGACGGAAAGCCAATTCTAGAGCGCGACTATTGATAAAAGGTTCAAAGAACTGTTTGCGATAGAGAGGCGATTTACCGAGACGACGGACGAATTCTTTCATCGAGATGTCGCCGTTTTTCACCTTCGATTCTAGGTCAGAAATGGACTGACTATAGGCGCGGGTGATGTCCCGTTCAAAAATTTGTCTGTAGGCGGCCTTGATAATCGAAGATTTTTCCGACTCCGATAAACCGGTTTTCATGACAAACTTTTGCCGTTTTTCGGCGCCATTGTAGTAGCTTTGGGGAAGACTTAAACCCTGTTGGTCACTACTGGGACGCTGACGCAGTTTATTAGAGGGGGTGGGGGCCTTTAATTCCCCTAGTAGGATATTGAAATAGTCACTGATTAAAGTGGCCGCATCCTTGTCTCTTTGGAAATACTCGATCGAAGCGGCCCGCATTTCCTGTAGGGCCACGATGGTGGCATCAATAGAACAGGCATTTTCGAGAACTTCCCTTAAACCGCGGGTATTAACGATCAGGATACTGGTATCACCGGCCACGATCGCGTATGTAATATAACGCAGGAACCAGGATAAATCCCGGAGGGACTTCTGCATATTGCTCGGACCGTAACGAGAGACGTTAATCGGTCGGAATCCGGGGGGAATCGGGCCGCTAGAGGCGAAAATCCCTTTTAAACCACCAAGGAAACCACCACCGCCACCAGACCCGCTTTCAGCGTAGGTAACGGTTCCTAATTTCATCCCTTCCTGGACGTTGATCATTTTACCCGCACCCACCAGGGCCAATTCTTCCACGGGGGGTTTTTCTAGGTAGGCCATGGGGGAACCACCGGTAAAAATCCGGTTAGCTGCCCGCGAGACGATCAAATCGGAGTTCCGGGTGAGCGTTTGGGCAATATCTAAACGCTTGCTCCCCGATTGGAAGTAGGCGATCAGTTCGTTGAGTTCGGGTTTATCGAGAAAGCGGTCTTGTTGTTCTGCTTGGGTAATGGCAGATACCGGGACGGTTTGATAGAGTTGGGGACGCGCTAAGGAGCTGCCACCGCTTGCCTTAAGACTCATTGGATTTTAACTATCTCCCTTGACGATGTGCTGAGTTCTCCAATCGTGGAGGCGATCGGTCTTAAAACCAGATGTTTAAACATTTAATCAGCATCTAGATTAAAACTTTTTGCGCTTCCTGAGATAGTTTATTAAGAATTATATAGATTTTTTTCGCTCAAGTTGCCGATTGGTCTATTCTGACACCCCACTGGTATGGGAGGCTAACCAGTCTAAATAGGTCTGAGAACCCGCCACAATCGGTAAAGCGATGATTTCTGGGACGGCATAGCTATGAAGTTCCTGTATCTTCGCCGATAACTGCTCAAACTGCTTTAAATCGGTTTTAATCACTAATTGCCATTCGCGCTCGTTTTCAATCTGTCCCTGCCAACGATAAATGGAACGCATCGGGTAAATACTGACACAAGCGGCCAGGCGCTCGTTAAGTAAGGCGATCGCTAGGTGTTCCGCTTCCGTTTCGCTGGCCGTTGTCACCAGCACCACTCCAAAACTGGTTAATTTTTCAGTCATAAGTAGTCGTGCAAAATAAATTTCCTAGTGAAGATAGGCACTCATGCAAAAGGCAACAGGCAACAGGCAATAGGAGGAATAGATAATCAGTCTTTAATAACCAGATTTTAGTAGGATAACCGATAACTGATAACTGATCACTGATAACCGATAACTGATAACTGATCACTGATAACTGATAACTGAATTTAGGCGATCGCTTTTTCTAAAGCGGCCAGATCGGGAATACAGAGAGATTCCTGCTCTCGTTGAATCAGGCCTTTTTTCTCCAATTTAGTCAAGGATCGGGTCACGGTTTCCCGGGCCAGTCCACTAATACCACTCAATTCCCGGTGAGGTAAATTAGGAATTATCGCACCCTGACCGCTTTTTTCTCCTTGACCTTCGGCTAAAAAGAGTAAAGTATCGGCGACTCTGGAGAGACTATCGGCCTCGCGCAAACGTAAACGCTGGTTAACTTGACGCAAACGCTTGGCCATTAACTGAGAAAGACGAATTCCCGCTAAAGGCTCCGATTTGAGCAGATTAACAAAATCTTGGGCGGGAATACTGCTAATTGTGGCCGTGGTTAAGGTGATAGCATCGGTGGAGCGGGTAGATTCTTCTAAAGCGGCCATTTCTCCGACTATTTCCCCTTTACCGAGGATATTTAAGGTGACTTCTTTGCCATCCATATTGTAAGTACGAATTTTCACCCAACCATCCAGAATAAAGTAAACTGACCCCCCCCAATCATTTTCTAATAAAATCGCCCGATTAGGGGGATGAGTGCGGGTGACAACATGAGAAGTAACTTTATCGATGGTTTCAGGGGGTAAACCGACCAATAAGGTGGCTGTATCCAATAATTTTTGAATCTCTGCCGATTTTTCGGCAGGATAGCGTTTTTCTTCCATAGTTTAATATTTAAATTTTGTTCGTTTCAAGTGAGTGATTCTACAATAGACAGTTGTGGGTATTTTTATTTATCTAGTGACCGATAAACAGGATTTTTCCTCTCTACTGACCGAGATCGATCGGATTCTTGCCAAGGTGATTTCATCTCTAGTTAACCCGCAAGAAGTTACTTCCGAGACAATTATCGCCACTCGTCAACATTTAGAATCGGCCAAAGCGCTTCTTTTTCCTTTATTATCCCCCGATCGAACCCCTGAAGTTGTCCGTTGGTCCCTGGGAATGGAGGTACAACCACCAGGGGTGAAAATCGTCTTTTTTCGGGAAAGCCAAGGATTGATCGATTTTTATCCTCTTTCTTGGAGTCTAGCAACGGGAACGAGCGATCTCTTACCCTGCTCTCAGGTGGAAGAATATCTAATTAGCTGGCTATCTAATCGGGATTTTAGCACCGATTCTTGGCTGTGGGAAGCCCTAGAGCGATTAGAAGCTATTATTATTACCGATGACGGGGAAACCCCCACGGATGACCTAAAAAAAGCCCTTCTCACAGCGCAACTAATACCCCCCGATCGCCTCTCTAGTCTGGAAACAGCGATCGCTACTGCTCTGGCCTATATTCCCACTAGCGACCAACCCCAACCCCAAACCCTACTGGTGATCGAAGGTAAACGAGAGACTACCACTTTAGCGCTGCTGGAAGTACCACCGCAAACTTGCTCTTTATCCCGTCAAGCGATCGCTCTAAGCCATTTTAACTACGGGGAAAACACCTATGAACAGGCCATACTCTCTCAGTTAATTTATCCTCTCTGGCGTTCTTTTTTACCCCTTTCGCTCTCCGATCTCACCGATACTAATCCCTTTAAAAAATCTTTACTAGCAGCCGCTAGATTAACTAAATTAATCCTGCAAGAAGAAAGCGAATTTACCTCCTCTCTAGCTGGTCATACTTGGACGGTCAGTCGCCTGGATTTAAATAAGAAGGTCATTATGCCATATCTAGATAATTTAAGACAAAAAGTTAATGATTTGTTAGAAAAACAGCAAAAAAGTCTTAAAGATATCGATCAAATAATTTTTAGCGGTAATTTTTTCTTAACCATTTGGCCCTATTTTCTAACAGAAATTCAGCAAGAATTTGCTGGCTGCCATCTAGAGGCACCCAGTCAGGAAAACTTCTCACCAGCAATCTTGGGTTTAGGTCGTCTCTGTTTATTTTCGGCTCTTAGAGGTGAGAAGGTCAATAATGCTTAAAAAATCGACCTCAGCCTTATTTAAAAGTCAGAATTTAGGGGTGAATAGAATTTTTAGGGTAATTGGGTCGAATACTCAACAAAGGCGCTGGTGATTCGGTAGCAGTGATGGTGGTTTAATGCTTTGCCAGTTGGACATTATAAGCTAAGACGCATTTTAACCGCCTATCCTTAGATTAGCAACAATCTCCCCCAATCCCTTTACTATTGCCCCTTGTCTCATCTCAACAAGCAGTTTAAATACACGGACAGCTTATTATTCATAGCAGATAACCAATCATGGCTCTTCTAGGTTCTGTGTGAGCATGGTATATAATAGTAAAACAGAACAGGAGGTGGGTTATGTGGATAAATTTTGATCAACTCCTCGATTTACCAAATGTAACAGTGGTCAATTATCAAAAAATTGCTCAGACAATTTTCCTAAAGCTTGCTCTTTTAAATGAAACAATTGAATGTCCGATGAAATACAATTGCAATTTGCTTTATCCAATGGTCGCGTGATTTTTACTCAAGATACTGATTTTTTAAGAATCAATCAACTAGCAGGTTGCTTCAAGTCAGAAAAATTCCCCTCTATCCGTCCCAACCTAATCGAGACTATTGGTCACTGGCTAAATAACGCGATCGCCGAACCATAAAAAAATGCCTGCCAAAGATATTTTCCATGATTGTGTAAAACACGCCCTAATCAAAGATGGCTGGATAGTTACCGATGATCCCTTAAGTCTTAAAATTGGCAAAAAAGACTTGTTTATTGATCTAGCAGAGGAACTGTTAACACAAATTGATCCCCCCTAGTCCCCAAAAGAAGAATCTCCCCATGAGTAACCCTATTATCATTGAAACTGACTTAAAAGATATTCTCGCTAAACTTGACAATCGGTTAGAGCGAATCGAAACAAAACTAGAAGTATTACCGAAAATAGAGGCCGAAGTTTCCCAACTCAAAGAAGATGTCAAAGACTTGAAAGAAAGGGCAACGGCTCAAATATGGGCTTTGATAGTCACTGTTATCGGTGCAACTGTTGCAGCAATTATCAAATTCGGTTTTCTGACTAAAACTTAAATCATCCCTAAAAACTAAGTTGGAACTAGACAAGTTCCAACCAGTAACAAAAAATTGACCTTGAAGATTAACGACGGATTGGTGCCATCGCACCGTCGGCAGCAGCGCGAAAAGGTTCCACTGCCTCGCTATAATCGATCGGTAAAATAGCCACCACGTTATCGTGAGGACGGGGAATAATTACCCAGGTTTCTAAAGCTGCCCCCTCGGTTTTATTGACGGCTTCAATGCCGGCAGCCATAGCGGTTTTTACCTCCTGTACATCCCCACGAATATTGAGGGTAAAACGGGCGCTTCCTGCCCTTAAATAACCAACAATCGTGATCCGTCCTGCTTTTACCATCGCATCGGCGGCCGCTAGAATACCGGGGAAACCTTTTGTCTCGATCGATCCCACCGCGGGTTGGGCTGTCATAAATTAACTCCTAATAACAAAAATCAGATAAGTTCAATTGATAGAATCCAATCTATTTTCCAGTCTTTAACTATAGTCTAGTTTGGGGCCAATCGCTAGGGAAATTAACTGCGAAAACGGTCTGACTTAGGCGTATGCTGCACTGGTAAAACCGCCAGGACATTTTCTGGAGGATTCGGTACGATGTAATGACTGACCACATTGCCACCAAAAGCGGTCATCGCTGCCGCTAATCCTGCCTCTACTGCTGGTTTAACCTCGGAAATCGGACCGCGAATCGCCACCAAAAATTCGCCCCTTTCCGCTAGATCAAAATAAACTAGGGTGACTCGTCCCCCTTTAACCATGGCATCCGCCGCCGCTAAAACGGGGGGAAAACCCAACGTTTGAATGACTCCGACCGCCTCGGGCATTTTTCCTGATCTCCTGCGAAAGCAATTTTACATTATACCCCGAACCTGTATTTATATTTTCTTCTGCAAATCCCCGACCGATCGAGCCTGTTTTTTCTCTAAATACTGTTGATGGGACTGATCGGCCAGATAATAATCTCCTGCGGGTTCGATCAAAGTAACGATATCCTGCTGAAACTTTCCCGATAGTTGTAGTTGACGCTTGGAAGCAGTGGCGATTAACTTTTGTTCCGGGGTGTGATAAAAAATAATTGATCGATATTGTTCTCCCCGGTCCGGTCCTTGGCGATTTAACTGAGTCGGATCATGGATTGACCAAAAAACAGCTAATAACGCCTCGTAGCTTATTTCTTGGGGATTATATTCAATTTGTGCCACTTCCGCATGACCGGTAATTCGCGATAAGACATCGAGATAACTAGGATTGGGAAAATTTCCCCCCATATAACCCACAGAAGTCGCTAAAACCCCTGGTAAACGCCGAAATGCGTCCTCGGTTTTCCAAAAACAGCCGGCCCCAAAGGTAGCTTTTTCGCCGTTATTCATTTCTCCTCACATCCTTGGCAAATTCTACCACTGCTTTTGTAATTGTCTCGCTTAAATTAGCATAAACTTTGGCAAAAGGGGGAGCTTTTTCGGTTAATCCTAGGATATCCGCCGTTACTAACACCTGACCATCACAATCTTCCCCCGCACCGATACCAATCGTCGGGATAGTCAATTTATCGGTAATAGTAGCGGCTAAATTGGCGGGAATATGTTCCAAAACCAGGGCAAATACTCCCGCTTTCTCCAAGGCTAAAGCTTCCTCGATTAATCTTTGTGCCTCCGATGGAGTTTTTCCCTGCTGACGGTATCCTAACCGATGGACTGACTGGGGAGTTAATCCGATATGACCCATAACAGGGATGCCTATCTCGGTTAAACGGCTAATAGTCTCGATCATAGCGGGATAACCTCCCTCTAATTTTACCCCTTGCACTCCCGCTTCCTTTAACATCCTTCCGGCGGAGTGAATTGCCTGACTGACACTTTCCTGATAGCTGAGAAAAGGCAAATCACAGACAACTAAAGCTTGTTTTACCCCGCGAGACACGGCCGCCGCGTGGTGAATCATCGCCTCTAGGGTGATCGGTAAAGTGGTAGGATAGCCCAAAGCGGTCATAGCTAAGGAATCACCTACCAAGATAATATCAATTCCTGCCCGATCGAGCAGTCGCGCGATCGGATAATCCCAAGCTGTGAGGGTGACAATCGCGCGTTTTTGCTGTTTCCACTCGATTAATTTGCTGGTGGTGACTGCCATTATTTATTCACTGCGGACAGCTTCAAGGATACGGGAAAAATAGAAACGAGTGCTAGTCATACTCGTCCGTTCAATTTTAAAGCCATTTTCGTTGAGAGCGGCGATAATAGTTTTTTCCTTGTGTTGATAAGCGCGAGTGGTTTTACTCGGACCGGGGAAAAATTGACCAATTTTCTTGAGAATGGTTAATAAACAGGTTTTAGGGGCAAAACTGAGGATTAAACGGGATTGAGCTAGGGACCCCAGGTGTTTAATCATGCCTAAGGCTTCTTCTGTGGGATAGTGAATGAGAACATCCAGACAGATGACTGTGTGATATTGACCAGTTAATGCTTCTAAATCTTGAACGGCAAAGGTGAGTTTACCGGTATCTGCTAACTCTTTGGCTGCTCTTTCCTTGGCTTCTGTCACCATTTTCTCAGAAATATCACTGGCGAAAATAGTTGCGCCCGCTTTAGCAAGGGGAATACTAAGACTACCGACTCCACAACCAGCATCACAGATCGAGAGATTAGGCAAATTGTCATCACTTTCTAACCAACCGATAACGGTATCGATCGTCTGTTGATGACCGATGCGAATATCTTTTTGTACTTTGTTAACTTCGCCATCCCCATAAATCCGGCGCCAGCGATCGAATCCCGTGGCGTTAAAATAGTCCTTGACTATGGCTTTATCGTCTAATGTGTTGGTCATAAGGAAATCTAAACGAGCGGAGATGGTTATTAGTTTATCCTACCGTGAAAGCTCTCAACGGTTGCTGCTGATAGCTGACTCCTGACTGCTCAGGAGAGGACCGGGAGCGATGGCAAGTCTGTGGAAAAGCTTAATTTGTTTTTCGCTTCACCGTTAGTTAACCTAAAGTGAATATCATGTAATCGTCCCAAGATCGATTAGTAAGGGTTCCATGTCAATTATTACCCATAGAACTAAGATCGTAGCCACGATCGGCCCTGCCAGTAATTCGCCAGAAGTCCTCAAGGAAATGATCGGTGCGGGGATGAATGTAGCGCGGCTAAACTTTTCCCACGGTAGCTACGAGGATCATGCGAGAGTTGTTAGCCTTTTACGGCAAATTTCTCAAGAATTAGACAATCCGATCACTCTCCTGCAAGATTTACAAGGGCCGAAAATTCGCGTCGGTAATCTCCCCAATGGTTCGATTACCATCAACGACGGCGACTATCTCACCCTTGTACCCATGGATGAGTATCGGGGAGAACCGAACACCGTTTCGATCGATTATCCCTATCTGGCCGAGGAAGCACAGCTAGGTGAGCAAATTCTCCTTGATGATGGCTTATTAGAGCTAAAAATCGTTGAAATTAACGGAAAAGATCTAAAATGTCAAGTATTGGAGGGAGGAATTCTCAAGAGTCGCAAGGGAGTTAATCTACCCCGTCTCAATTTGCGCTTACCTTCCATGACCGAAAAAGACAAACAAGACCTAGAATTTGGTCTTGCTCAGGGGGTTGATTGGGTTTCCCTTAGTTTTGTTCGTAAAGGAGAAGATATCAAGGCGATTAAGGCATTTTTAGCCGAGAGAAATCATGGGGATGTGCCAGTGATGGCTAAAATTGAAAAACCGCAAGCGATCGAAAATTTGGAGTCAATTATCGAGGAATGTGACGGAATTATGGTGGCCCGGGGCGATTTGGGGGTAGAATTAAGTCCCGAAAAAGTCCCCATGTTGCAAAAACGCATTATCAAACTCTGCAACATGAAAACTATTCCCGTCATCACTGCCACCCAGATGTTAGAAAGCATGATTCACAATCCCCGACCGACTCGGGCCGAGGCTAGTGATGTGGCTAATGCGATTATCGATGGAACCGATGCGGTGATGTTATCGGGGGAATCAGCAGTGGGAGATTTTCCCGTCAAAGCTGTGGCTATGTTGGCCAAAATCGCCCATGATGTGGAAGCGGATGTGAAGTTTGATAATGCTCCCCCCAATCAGTCCGATGAAACTCACGCTCTCAGTGAGGCTTTAGTGGCGATCGATCAAACCCTTGATCTCCGTTATATTGTCACTTTTACCACCTCTGGCTACACTTCGCTACTGGCTTCTAAGGAACGTCCCTCGGTTCCTGTCATTGCCATGACTCCCAACAAACGAGTCTATCACCGTCTCAATCTAGTCTGGGGTGTGATCCCGATTCTTCTTGATCATCAGGTGTCCGTCTTTGAGGATGTGTTAAAGCAAACGGAATCAATTCTGCTTCAGAAAAATCTAGCCCAATCCGGCGATAAAATCCTGATTATGGCGGGAATTCCCATGCAGAAAACTAAAGGCACTAATTTCCTCAAAATTCACAGGATTCCCTAAGTTCTAGGAGTCAGGAGTCAGGACACAGGAGACAGGAGACAGGAGACAGGAGACAGGAGATTATTTCTATTTATTCTCCCCACTTCCCCACACCCCACACCCCAAACCCCACTTCCCAAGAAAACCCATGTCAAAACTTGTATTAATTCGTCACGGCCAAAGTCTTTGGAATGCGGCCAATAAATTCACTGCATGGGTCGATGTTCCCTTGAGGAAACGCGGTAGGGCTGAAGCCATGATCGCTGCCTGTAAACTGAAAGAGGCCAATATCACGATCTAGGGTTTGCTGAAAAAGTCCCCTCGATTTCTCAACGTTTGTCTCTGGGACTTTTTTGACTAAAAAAGTCCCAAAACCGTTTTCTAGTAAGGCTTCCAATAAGATTCAGCCAACCCTACTTAATTAAGCAGTTACTACCGGGGAAGCTAACCGTTTAAAGGTCAATCTTTCATCGGCCACATCGACAAAAATCGTGTCTCCCCCTTTAAATTCGCCGCGCAGAATTGCCTTAGCGATCGGAGTTTCCACATATCTTTGTACTGCCCGTTTTAGGGGTCGCGCACCGTACACTGGATCGTAACCAATTTCTGCTAGATAATCGAGGGCAATATCGGCAAGTTTCAGGGCTAATTTTTGTTCCATCAAGCGATCACTGAGATTGGCTGTCTGTAGTTTGACAATCGATCGCAGTTGCGCTTTTTGTAAACTATGGAAAATGATCGTTTCATCGATACGATTGAGAAATTCGGGACGGAAACTATTCCGCATTGCTTCCATCACTCGTGCCTGCATTTCCTCGTAACGAGACTCATCACCAGCCACGTCTAAAATGTATTGAGAACCGATATTACTGGTCATAATAATGATGGTATTTTTGAAATCAACCAGATGACCTTGAGAGTCGGTTAAGCGCCCATCGTCAAGGATTTGTAACATAACGTTAAAAACGTCGGGATGGGCTTTTTCAATCTCATCAAAGAGGATGACAGAGTAGGGACGACGCCGGATTGCCTCGGTTAATTGTCCTCCTTCATCGTAGCCGACGTATCCCGGAGGCGCACCCATGAGACGGGAAACGCTGTGTTTTTCCATGTATTCCGACATATCGATGCGAACTAGAGCCTCTTCCGTGTCAAAGAGATTGCGTGCTAGAGCTTTCGCTAATTCTGTCTTACCAACACCCGTCGGACCGAGAAAAATAAAGCTGGCCGTGGGACGGTTGGGATCTGATAAACCAGCGCGGGAACGTTGAATCGCTTCGGCTACGGCTGTGACCGCTTCTTCTTGACCGATGACACTTTCGTGTAATTCGTCTTCCAGATTGAGGAGTTTTTCTTTTTCCGATTCGATTAATTTATTGAGAGGAATTCCCGTCCATTTCGAGATAATTTCGGCGATATCCGATTCGAGAACTTCTTCCCTTAATAAACTTTTACCAGTGGTTTGTTTGTCGGCCAATTGGGTTTCTAGGGCGGACATTTGCCGCTGCAGATCGGTTAATTTTCCGAACTTTAATTCGGCGGCCCGATTATAATCATAATCTCGTTCGGCCTGTTGAATTTCTAGATTAACTTGTTCGATCGCTTCTTTAACTCCACGAACTCTATCGATAATCTCTTTTTCTCCTTGCCATTGGGCATTTAATCCCGATTGTTCTTCCTTGAGGTTAGCCAGTTCTTTTTCTAACTTTTCTAACCGTTCTCGCGAAGCTGGATCGTACTCCCGTTGTAGGGAAAGTCTTTCCATTTCTAACTGGAGAATTTTGCGATCAATTTCATCGAGTTCTTCCGGTTTAGAAGTGATTTCCATTTTCAATTTGGCCGCCGCTTCATCAACTAAATCAATGGCCTTATCGGGCAAAAAGCGATCGCTAATATAACGATTAGAAAGCAGTGCCGCTGCCACTAAAGCATTATCAGCAATTTTTACGCCATGATGCACCTCATAACGTTCTTTAAGACCGCGAAGAATCGAAATAGTATCGACCACATTTGGTTCATCTACTAAAACCTCTTGGAAGCGTCTTTCTAACGCCGCATCTTTTTCGATATATTTGCGGTATTCATCGAGGGTAGTGGCCCCAATACAACGCAATTCACCCCGGGCTAACATTGGTTTTAATAAATTGCCCGCATCCATTGCCCCTTGAGTGGCTCCCGCACCGACAACGGTATGGATTTCGTCAATAAACATGATGATATTGCCTTGGGAATCGGTGACTTCCTTGAGGACAGCTTTTAATCTTTCCTCAAACTCTCCGCGATATTTTGCTCCCGCAATTAAGCCGCCTAAATCGAGAGAAATGAGAGCCCGATCTAAAAGAGATTCTGGCACATCGCGGTTAATAATCCGCTGGGCTAATCCTTCGACAATGGCGGTTTTTCCTACTCCCGGTTCCCCGATTAAAACCGGGTTATTTTTAGTCCGACGCGAGAGGATCTGAATGGTGCGACGGATTTCGTCATCTCGTCCAATTACTGGGTCTAATTTACCTTCCCGTGCCAATTGGGTTAGATCCCGTCCGTATTTTTCTAGGGCTTCGTATTTGCCTTCTGGATTCTGATCGGTCACTTTTTGACTACCTCTGACTTGTTGAATAATTTCTTTGAGTTTGTTTTCAGTAAGTCCGAATTCTTGAAAAATATTTTTCCCGAAGCGATCATCTTTAGCGTAACCTAAAATTAAATGCTCGATCGAGATAAAGTCATCTCCAAATTCTCGGCGATAATTTTCCGCTCGATCGAGTAAACTATCTAAACTACGACCTAAATAAATCGAGTCGCCGGGGTTAGAGATTTTCGGTTGACGACGGATAAAGTCATCGGTTCGATCCCGCAAACGGGCTAGACTAATATTAGCTTTACTAAAGACACTGCCCGCTAATCCCTCCTGTTCAAGAAGGGCTTTCATTAGATGTTCGCTTTCGATTTGTTGCTGGCTGTTCTGTTTGGCAATGTCCGGCGTTTTGACGATTGCCTCCCAAGCTTTTTCTGTAAATTGTTGTGGATTGGTTGGCTGCATTTTCTATAAGAGATTACTTTTATACTCTAGAGATTATTCTAGATTGACCAGTTCGTCGGCTCCTAGGGGCTTACCGTACCTAGTTAAGGGGGATTTCCCCTCAATGGTGCGATTTAAGCGGCTAAAGTTTCAAGTTTATAAGCTGTCAGGGATTTAAACTGCGTCTTGGAAATTTTAGTACAAATGTTCAAACTCTCAACCAAGCTAAAATCTTAATTATTGAAGATGTCCACTGATTACTAGAGTTCTTGCATAATTAATTTTGCTTAGGTACTTACTAAATCCGGTTATTAAAGACTGATTATTTATTCCTCCTCTTGCCTATCCTGATATGTAGCCTATACTCAACGGATTTAGTATTACCTAGCACAGTTGAGACAATCACAGTTACAGTAGCGGCTGCAATTAAGCTAAATGCTAACTGAACTACCCATTGTGTAGCTTTTTGATAGTTATCGAATTTTTAGTTAAATTGCTCAAGTTACTTTTTTAATTCTCGTAACTCAGTGAGTATCTGTTGTTGGTTGTCTTGAGTATCCTCAGTTGTCAATGTCATGGGAAATTCAAGGGTTTGTACTGTTTGCTATTTCAGATCATAATCTATCTTGATTGATAACCCACGATGATTAAAGTTAGCGGTGCGTTACACTACGTTAAAGCACCCTACAAAATCGGCGATCGCAATTTTTCGATAATAATCGCATAACGCACGATTTCTATTCCTCAATTATTTGATTTAATTTTTCCTTGAAAATCGTTTCTATTTCTTTATAGGACATCGTTTGAGGTGCGGGATAGTTAAACCCGTCTTTTTTTCGGCTTAATAATACTTCTAGTGCTTCACTAAAAATAGCTTCTTCGTTTCGATGTTCCGAAAGATACTGACGGAGTTCTGCGTTAGTCATTTCCGAAGGTGATTTTTTCATAATTCAAAGTTCCAATTCCCCTGTTCATCGATTAAAATGATTAGAAAGCAATTGACAGATAAAGATAGCGGTATTTTTCTATCAAGGAAAAGTTTTGTAAATTTCTCTACGATGTGCGACTCGTTGACAGATGATGGTTTGATTGGGTTTATCAATAGTCAGGCCAATCCTATAATCTGCAACTCTAATTTTATATTTATCTTTATGTCCTTTCATTTTATCGAGATAGCCTAATTCAAAAGGATTGTCAGTTTCTAACTCGGAAAATACGATCAACTCAATACGAGATTGTATGTGCTTTGGCAAAGAGGTTAATTCTTTTAAAAATCTCTTGTTGTATTCAACCTTCTACATTTTTATTTTTAAGCAATTCTAAATATTGTAAGGCTTTTTCTTTGTCTAGGATTTGATCATTTTCAACTTCTTCGATGAGTTTTCCTAGTCCGTAATCCTCTAGGATTTCTTCGATTTTTTCAAATTCAGCAATGGGAATTTGAACGGCAATCGGCTTTTGATCTTTGTCTAATACATAGCTTTTGTTAATTTCTAGCATTTGGTTTTCCCTCCGATACAATTCTTAAAAATTGGCTGTAACCTTTATATGTTACATTTTACAAGTCTCGACGCGAGAGAAGAGAAACTACCTCCTCCTCCGAAATTCACCACGTACCGGGAGGTGTCCCAAAGTCTCACTGGGAGGTGTCCCTGGGGTGCTTTTAGGTCAAAAGTAACATCCCTGTAGTATATCCAGCTATTATTCACTCGCCAGCCTACCCTATCTCCGAAAGCGTTCCAAACTCTTTGATTATACTCCCGCGTCCCACCGAGTTCGCGGTAGATTTTCGCCTGCACGGAAAAACCAAATTTTCCGCCACTATATTTAACCCATAATTGGTTAATGGTTCGCAAATCCTCGCAGGGAAAATTATCGATATCCTCTTCCCGTAGCCATCCTTCTGACCTGCGATTGGCTCCCTGTAGCATCACGACTCTTGTTTCCTCGTCCGCTTCTTTCCATTGCTGCCGTTTTAATAAATCTTCTAAGTTCCGATAATCGATTCCTTTGGCGCTTTTTAGTTCGATTTCTTCCAGTGCTGCGGGTTTCGGGGTTTCTGTTATCGTTTTACAAGTCTCGACGCGAGAGAAGATAGAACGACAAGCCTCTCCTACCCTCCAAGGTCCTCCCAATAAAATTCGCTGTCCTGGGAGGTGTCCTAGGGGTGCTTTTAGGTCAAAAGTAACATCATTGTAGAATATCCAGCTATTATTCACTCGCCAGCCTACTCTATCTCCGAAAGCGTCCCAAACTCTTCTATTATACTGCCGCGTCCCACCGAGTTCGCGGTAGATTTTCGCCTGCACGGAAAACCCGAAGCGACCGCCACTATATTTAACCCATAATTGGTCAATGGTTCGCAAATCTTCGCAGGGGAAATTATCCATATCCTCTACCCGTAGCCATCCTTCTGACCTGCGATTGGCTCCCTGTAGCATCACGACTCTTGTTTCCTCGTCCGCTTCTTTCCATTGCTGTTGTTCCAGTAAATCCCGTAGCTTCCTGTAATCGATTCCTTTCTCGCTTTTTAGTTCGATTTCTGGCGGTGCTGCGGGTTTCGGGGGTTCTGTTATCGTTTTCGCCGACTCGCCATTTATCGGTTCCGTTTTAGGGGACGGTGGGACGGGTTGTTGTGCTAATTTTCGATTAATTCTGTCGTAATCTTGCCAGTATTTAGGTCTGGTTGTATCCAAAGCCAGAACTCGTCTCATCAACTGTCGCGCTTCCTCTAGCTTTCCCTCCACTTCCAACTCTAAAGCTTCCACTCGCAATAACTCTATATCGGGAGTCTTTGCCTGTTTCGGTAACAGAATCAGATGATTTTTATAATGCGGTTCGACAATAGAATGGAGGGTTTGCGGGGGGTTGTTGTGTTGTCGGTTGATTTCTGGAATCCTTTCGCGGAGACGATTACAGAGTCTTTCTACTGTAGCGCAGTTATTTTCCCCTTGGATTCGTAAAGCCTCTAGAAGTGAATAGGTAAAGGAACCCTGTTGTAGTTCGGGAATTTCGTAGGATTCCTCCGTCGGACTACAGGAAGCGATGGTTATCACTCCCTGTTGCTTTTGCCAGCCTACGGATTTATTGCTAAAATCGTTCTCGTTGCGACAGGCATCCAGAAAGAGAATGATATTATCTGCACCGCATCTCCGTAAACGTTGGGTAACGTAATTGAGGGGAATGGTCGTCTGTTCGATTAAGGTCGGGTGTCCCTCGCTGGGAACGAGGTAATCCTGTCCCTGATGGCGTAATCCGTGACCACTGAAGAAAAACCAGAAATTATCGCCGGTTTCTAAGCGTTGCGACTCGAAAAAGTCTTGCAGGAAAGCCATTAGGTTTGTGTACGTCGGTTTCGTCTCCTGTTGGGAACCATTCGGCGCGGTTATTGGGTCAGACTCATCGGTAAACAGGAAAACTTCCTCAAAATTAATCTCGTCACGACAATAACGCGCCATCTCTACCGCGTCCTGCTTGGCACATTTGAGCGGTTTCAAGCGCTTATATTGATTTATCCCGATAAATAATCCCCAGTTCGCCATTAGTCTGCGGTCGGTGTGTTTTTCTCGTCTCGCTTGAATTTTAGGGTTAATCCGCCTTTGGTGCCGGTCTTAATCCCCGTCCCTAATAATTTTACCTCACCCTCCCCGGTAATCTCTACGCAAAGCTCTACTTCATCGAGTTTAAAACCGGTTTGTTGGTTGACCTGTTTCTGTGCTTGATTGAAGACTTTGCCGATAAGCTGGAGAAAATGGGAGAGTTCTGTCTCTAGCTTCTCTATGCTCACTTTTACGCCACGAGTCGCAGCTGCGGTGATAGTTTTCCCCTTGTCCCAGGGATTGTCATAGGTGTCGTTTCCTTTGGCATCTTTATCGGGGGTGACGGGGGTATCTTCTGCGGTGATAATCCAAATAGTTTCTTCTGGCATAACGTTCTCGTTTTTCGGCAATGGTTCTCCTTTATTATTCTAGTTACCCATTGCTAACTCACCTATAGAGATTATTGTACTTGGGTTGATGCAAGGAAACCCAATCAAGAGTAGGGTGGTTGGGTTTCGCTTTTTCTATTTTCCGCTACAATCGGAACAGCGCTGTACTGCTTGCTCAATCAATGCTTACCCTCAAAACGAGTAAACTAACCCTTGCTGATGTTCAACGTCATCTTAATTTCCAAGAAAAGCTTGAGGATGTTTCATTTACAGAGCTTTTAACATTGGAAACCGTCAGCGAGGCAGAAAAATTAGAACTTGTTCAAATCCGCAACGATTTTCGACCCTATTTGATGGAAGATAAAGCATCAGAAGGACAAGTTAAAGTTTTAACCCTATTTCCCCTATTGCGGTTAGCGGGTTTTTATCGTTATCCGATTAAGATTAGGGTTGAAGAAGGGATTGATAATATTATCCTTGTGGATGAAGATAAAACTATTAGCGGATGGTTTGATATTGTCACGGTGAATAATTCGATAGCAACTGTCAATGATATCCCTTTTTGGATTTTAGTCATTGAAGCTAAAGAGAGTGGAATCGAAGTGCGTCAGGGATTACCTCAATTATTGACTTATGCCTACAATAGCTTAGAAAGACAACCCTCAGTTTGGGGATTAGCAACTAATGGCTTACAATATATGTTCGTCCATCTCAGACAAGAAACTAACCCCACTTATCAGATAATGCCAGAACTTAATTTAATGTATCCTGAATCAGCAATTAATCTGCTCCAAATTCTCAAGGCAATGGGTCAGCTAATTTTAGAGATATAAATTAGGACTCAAATAAGCTATAATCTCTTAGGTTTTGACTGTCTATATAGGGAATTAAAAGCGTCTTGAATAATTACCACTATCTAAAACTCCTAAGTCAAAAATAAACTTAATTAAGGTGTCGATTGAACGAGAATGAATTAGTTGATGCTTGCTCAACATCTAACCAAGACTCGATTACAGAATTAACCACAGCAGCTACGCAGGAAATCGCTACACTATTACCGGTTAATTTTCGCATAGTTTGATAACTGCCGACAATTTGATAATCATCGGGAAAACCTTGTAAACGGAGCATTTCTCTTGCTGTTAAGCGTCTTTTCCCATCCACTAACAAATAATTATAGGATGCTCCTGCTCGCAAGGCACAGGAATAGGGATAAGCGCTGACATTTCCTCCTTTATTTTCGTGCCAGATAGTCGGTTCACTATAAGGTTTTTTTCCCTCTCTTTTCAGCAGGCGACTTTTTTGAATTTTTTCGGAAGCATAATAAAAATCCGAAACATTTTCCTCTAAGATTTCTGTTAAACTTGTTCTAGATAAAGCTGGTTTTGGCCAGATAAAACCCCTAGTTTCTCGGAAACCAACGATAAAAATCCTTTCCCGTTTTTGCGGTAAACCAAAATTAAGCGCATTCAAAACCCGATAATCGGTATAGTAATCTAAATCTTGTAAAGTATCGAGAATAACTTGCAAGGTTTTTCCCTGTTGATGTCCCTGCAATTGCTTGACATTTTCCAGAATAAATGCTGCGGGTTGTTTGGCTTTTAAAATGCGAGCAATCTCAAAAAATAGCGTGCCTCTGGTATCTTCAAATCCCTTTAAATTACCACAAATACTAAAGGGTTGACAGGGAAATCCCGCCATTAAAATATCATGATTGGGAATATCTAGGGCAGCGATTTCGGTAATATCTCCCCGGGGTTGGTCGCCAAAATTAGCGTGATAAATTGACCGAGCATCTTTATCTATATCACAGGAAAAAACACAATCAGATTCTAAGTTTTTTTGGCGACAAACTTGTTCAATCGCCACTCGAAACCCTCCCAAACCACAAAAGAGGTCAATAAAACGAATTTTTTTACTATCTTTCAGGAGATTCATCGATAGTTGAGATTGTAGCGATAGGGATATTCTCTTTGATTTTAACTTATCTAACTTTCACCAAAGAGCGGACGGTAAATATTTCATTGGCGCTTGAGAGTAACAAACTGAAAACAGTCGTCATCCCTGGGGACATACACAAAAAAAGGATGGTGGGTTAAGCTTCTTGAACCTCAGTTTTCTAGGAAATCACAGCGAAGAATAACAGAATTATATAATTTGAAATTCATCCTGTTTAAGATTTTGAATTGATTCAATCTTGGAAACTTCTACAGCGATAACTGTATAGGCTTTTCCCTGATTATTTAACACTTCTAAAACATAGCCATCCTCTTGGCCTTCGGGTCGAGGACAATAATCCACGATAATCGCGTGAGTGCCACGAGACAAATTAGATTCTGGCAAATCTTCGGTTAATTGAACTTCGGAAAACATATCAAATTTCATAGTCTAACTCTTTTAATCTGGTAATAAAGTCACAAATCTTGTTTCTTTCGTAAGTGAGTCGATAATCCAATAGGTAGAGACTCGTAAGTTTATCCCGTTCACCCCTTGTAAAAGTCCTTTAATTTCATAAATATCACCGAACTTTGTTTGTTTATTTAAGGTGGCCTCGTTGAGAAGAATACGTCTTAAATCTTGTTCCAATACCTGCCAGTTGTCTAAATTATATCCCGCTTGTGCCAGAAAGCCTGATTTATCATCTTTGGGTTGTAAAACTAGCAAATACTGGGTTAATTTAGCTGGTGGGATTGTCGCATTGGGATTTAAATAAGGCATTTATATTGTAATTTAGCCAATTTCTTTATAGACTTCTATAAAATAGATTTTACAGTATATGCGGGCAGTATTGCCAGGCTTTTTCTTTGTCTAGGATTTGATCATTTTCAACTTCTTCGATGAGTTTTCCTAGTCCGTAATCCTCTAGGATTTCTTCGATTTTTTCAAATTCAGCAATGGGAATCTGAACAGCAATCGGCTTTTGATCTTTGTCTAATACATAGTTTTTGGTAATTTCTAGCATTTGTAGTTCCTCTAAAAGTTCTCTAGATTATTATTGATAAATCAAATAAAACCGCACTCATAATTTTCGAGTTTGCTCTCTAGTAATTCTAGATATGATAACTGCGGTGGATGATTAGCATTCCATGCCAGAGCTTGATCTAATTTTTCTCGAAAAGGCGATCGATTTATCCAGTCTTCGTTTACGGGAGAGCGATCGATTAAATTTTGATAAAACTCATTCCACAGTTGACCCCATTCTTTTAGATCGATAACAACTGCTGTTTTTTCTCCTGTTTCATCGACAATATACTGAATACCTTTCATGATTTAAATTGTTGTGAGATGGATATTAACTAATAACTATATTTTAATCGATTCACGAGAAGATATGGATTTTGCCAGTTCTTGTCTAGCATCTTCCGATAGAGAACAACCAAAATCTAGAATCTCGATTAAAACTAACTGATCGTCCTCGGAATAATGTAATATTGTTTTCCCTTCCTCCTCTGCGTAAGCAATTGGATTATTGTTTAACTCAATTAATAAAGCATCCACATCTGAGCTATAGTGTATCTTGTTCATATCGGGATATCCTACCGGGGTAAAGGGTGATGATTAAGAAAAAAGCACTGAATTCTCGATAAACTACTCGAATCACTAAATTATCATTGAACTTTTTTTGTGCGATTCGCTTGTTGTCTTCAGAGATTTCTATTTTGTCAGGAAATTGTACAGTTTCGAGGATAAATTCAGGAGTGATAAAAATTCCACGAGCGGATAGCAAATTCAATTTGATTCTAGAATGCTCACTAAATCGAACTTCTTTCATTTATCCAACCAATATTATATCGCCAACCTGTAACAGGAATCGAAACCCTATCAATTTTTTCGATAATAATCGCATAACACACGATTTCTATTCCTCAATTATTTGATTTAATTTTTCCTTGAAAATCGTTTCTATTTCTTTATAGGACATCGTTTGAGGTGCGGGTTCATCGAATTGGAAGTTTACGAACACGCACAGAGTCATCGCTGATAGTAATTGCCGCACCTTCTGTCAGTTCCGTTTCCACAGTCAGTAAAACATCTAGAAGCCTTTGAGCAACTACATCAGGTCTGGCAGAAGATAACCGTAATGTAATCAAGCTAGGCAGTCCATAATTATTGAGGGCTACCAGCAGGGAAAAGTCTAAGTCTTGTGTTAAAATAACTTGACCTTCCACTCTGGCAAGTTCCAAAATCTCCGCGTCGGCAGCAGTGGCAGGTAAAAAGTCTGTAGTGCGTACTATGTCGTAGCCCTGTAACCTTAAAGCCGCAACTGTCAAAGGGGAGATAAGTACCTAAGCAAAATTAATTACACATATCTAACCACCTCTTGCCTCTTGCCTCTTGCCTCTTGCCTATCTTCACTAGGAAATTAATTTTGCACGACTACTTATGAACATCAGCCAGTAAACGCAGACTACTCATGCCGAAGTGAAGCTAACGATATAATCGGATACAGCCCAAGCTGCATAATTAAGAGCCTGACGAATATCTTCCTCCTCTAACTCTGGATAAGCCTCTAAGACTTCCTGAATAGATAACTGACTAGCCAACAGTTTCAGAACAAATCCCACAGTGATACGCATTCCTCGAATCGTTGGCTGTCCAAGACATATTTGTGGATTAACAGTAATACGGTCTAGCTCTTTAATCACTGTGGAACTCCTGAGATAAACTCCTCTTATATTGTTACATACAGCAATGAATTGTTATCGCTTTAACTCTTGTGTCGGCAATGAATTGGCAATTAATCAGAATTAATCTCAGGTGCGTTACGCCATCGGGCGCACCCTACAAAATCGGCGATCGCAGTGTATTTTAGGATTTAGGGCAGATTTCAAAAACAAGTTGTGAACGATAGAAGCAGACATCAAATTCTAGAAAAAAATTCATCCGACCCAGTAGTAAAGGTGTATCATCAGACAAGCTCCAAGCAAAAACCAGCCGAACTGGGTTGAAATTACCAATCTGTGCCGAAACCAGTAAACCTCGCGCCTCGATCGAAGCCAAATTACCAGCTAAGATGACAGAGGTTGTCTGCTCTTCCCAAATCGCACCAAGTTGAACTCCAGCGCTGTACGGTAAGACATTAACACTCGCACCCGTGTCTAACAGTGCTGAAAACTCTACCGAGCTATCTTGGTATGTCAGAGATATAGGTAGTTGAGGCAAGGCATCGGGGACACCAAATCCATCGAATCCTTCGGTAAAGTTAAATCGTTAGGCGTTACGCATTGTGCGTTGCTTGTTCCGAATCTAGGAGTTGAGCAAGTTTCTGCGCCGCTGCGTGTGAATTAAGCGGCGATGAGAGTAAATATGTTGCTCCTGGCTGTAGGCTTGGCTCCTCGTCTTTACTTAGTTCTGCGATCAGAAATTGCATCACCTTCAACTTGTCTGCACGAGGCAGACTTCTCAAAGTAGGGAATAGCTCTGCTATAGTCATCTGGCTTAGAGGATTGCATTACCTTTCCATTTTCTCATAAAGGGCCAATTCAAGTCTGAATTGCATCACTGTCTGATCTACCTTTATAGAATACCTCATTCGGGGTACGATAGTCAAGACATTTTCGAGGACGATTGTTAATCAAGTTTACGGCTCTTTCCACCTCCTCTGGCTTAACGATTTTAAAATTCGTTCCCTTGGGGAAAAATTGTCTTAACAGTCCATTGGTATGCTCGTTTAATCCCCTCTCCCACGAATGATAAGGAGTAGCAAAATAAAAATCTGCTCCTAGTTTC
>NZ_JACJSV010000065.1 GCF_014698335.1 Microcystis viridis FACHB-1342
CATTTTGGGTCTGATTTGTTTTTGTTAATGATCAGACAGTACCTGATGAGCCTTTCTTTGTCAACTCTTGAGGTTGATGCGTTTCATTTTTGAATTGGCGATCCATACCAAAAAAAACGAGGGCATTGAGACGACCAAACAGTTCATAACCCGCCTCATGACCTCAAAACCATTAACCCCTTAACAAAGGAAACAAACGATGAAAGCTTCTAACTACCAAGAAATCGCCAAAGCCGCTATTCTAGCTGGTGGTCTCGCCGCTGCTGGTGTATTGTCCGTTGGCGAAAGCGCCCAAGCCCAATTTATCGGTACAGCATCTCAATCCCGAGTGTCCGCCGCCATCACTAGCATTCTCACCGATGGTAACACTGCGGCCACCAATAGCTTTGCCATCGAGCAAGTATTGCCCTCTGCTGACTATGTATTCAGCGGCACTCAAACGGTATCCGTGAGTTACGCTACAACCGTTTCTGTTGGGGCGAATAGCAGCGTGGTCACTCCTGTTATTACCTCAGCACAGCTTAGTGCTGTTGTGGCGTCAAACGCATCTACCAACCAAACGGTTGAACGTGCCACTGCTACTGCTATTTCAGGTGCTCAAGCCGCCAGTCGGTATGGAGATGTGTCCGGTATCGTCCGGGCTTGGACTGCTGGTACTTCCGTCTTAGATTAGTTGAAGTGGGTAACCCGTCTCAACCCAGGTGAAAAATACCACTTTGTAGCCACATACTACCCGAATTAACTCTTGCTGTTTTTTTTCGCTAGTAGAAAAGTGGTGCAGTTGCCCCCCAGGATTGCCCTGGGTGGCCTCTTTTTAATCGATCAATCGCAAGGGATAAGTAGTCATGCAAAATAAATCTCCTAGTGAAGACAGGCAAGAGGCAATAGGCAAAAGCTTTATCGAAATGTGTAATTAATTTTGCTTAGGTACTTACGTGCAATGGGTGATTGACAAAGCCAAGAGTTCTGGGGGGTAAACCTTGACAGTGGCCAACCGCAGTTATATATAGCTGATGACGGTCGAGTCTGTAACGATCCATACCAAGAAAACGCGGGTAAGCTGTACTGAATTTAAACTGCGCTATCGGAAATTTTGGTACAAATGCTCAAACTGCCTCTCCCCGCTCCCTTTCGGTTAAGCTCACGGACGAAGCCCGCTCCCCCGCAATCTTAACGAGTAATTGAGATAGTCAACAGCTTATCGAGACGAAGAACTGAGCCATAGTCTGCCTCATGACCTTAAAATCATTGACTCCTTAACAAAAAAGACAAACAATGAAGGCCTCTAATTACCAAGAAATCGCCAGAGCAGCTATTCTAGCCGGTGGTCTCGCCGCTGCGGGTGTATTATCCGTTGGCGAAAGCACCCAAGCCCAATTTATCGGTGCAGCATCCCAATCTCGAGTGTCCGGTGCCACCACTAGCATTCTCACCGACGGCAACACTGCAGCCACCAATAGCTTTGCCATCGAGCAAGTATTGCCCTCCAGTGACTACGTTTTCAGTTCTCCTATTTCAGTACAAATAAGTTACGATACCCTGGATAAGGACAAAAACTTCGTTGCTATTACAGGCGCAGTATTGACCGCTACGGTGGAGGTAAACTCAGGTACGCAACTAACAGTTGAGCGTGCCACTGCCGATGCTATTTCGCAGGCTGCTGCTGCCGGTCAGTTTGGGGATGTGTCTGGTATCGTCCGGGCTTGGACTGCTGTTACTTCCGTCTTAGATTAGCAACAAGTCCCCTTTTTAAAGTCGGCGCTTCAGTGAGGGAATTGTTACCCTGGGCAAAGCCGAAGGGTAGGGGGAGAATTTTTTACTGATGTTACTCCCCAAACGTCTTCTGAGTGGTTGCCAATAACCTGAATCTTTCTAGCTCTGCGAATGCAGTCGTTGTAATGATCATATTCTGTAATCGTATTCCCTACTATCAAACCGCTTGGAGTTACCGAGTATTGGGTGAACTGTACACTCAATCGGGCCTCGATTTTCAGGCGGGGGTATTTCCAGACGCGGTGTCTCTTGACCGTTATTTAAGGTTACGGCAGGAAGAAGCTATCCCCCTTTTATTGCAGTTTGAGGTATTGGGGCAAGATGCCCTTCAGGAGATTCAACGGGAGGGGGCGTTAGTGGTCTATAGCCACGCGGATCCGCGTCAGTCCTTGGGCAACGCCATCACGGGTAGTCAAGAGACCGTTACCCAAGCCGTGGCCAAACAGTTGCAATGTCAGCCCCATATTTGGCTGCCCTTAGCCCATCGAGTTATTTGGTTAAAAGAAAAGGACATCAGGCAAACACCCCTAGGGCAGATAGAGGCTCTAGCCCAGTCCGTTGGGTTAAGGTTTAATAGCCAAGATTATCCGATCGAGCATTTATTAGATTTTCCAACCGAGTCTGCGCCTTGGCAGGAATATTTCACCAAGGAAGAGCAGTTATTAATCCACTGTCTCTTTAAACCCTTGCTGCTATTCGGCGGAGATGAAACCGGCGAAACCTTTAGGGAAATATTTTTAAATTTGGTTAAAGAAATAAATTGGCAAACTTGGCTGGATTTATTAGCAACCCTACAAAAAGACGTTTGGAAAATATTACCCGAGCAGCGGGAGCTAGTTTATCAAGCAATAAAAAATTCTTTGATCGATTCCTTTGCCGATTGCGGTTTAGGGAATCAAGGTGCGGAAATCGCCCACTATCTGGGCAATCAATTCACACAGCAGGGTCATTTTGCTTTGGCTCAGTCTTGGTATCTCAAGGCGATCGAGTTAGAGCCTGAACGTTACCAATCCTATTACAATTTGGGGGTTGTCAATGAAAAACAACAACAATGGCAATCGGCGATCGACTATTATCGTCAAGCGATTAGGTTGAATCCTCAATACGCTAAAGCCTACTATCGTTTAGGCTTAAATCTCAAACAGCAATTAATTAACCAGAGAGAAAACCTCGAAGACGAGAAAAAGCAAGCAATCACCCTGGAAATAGGCGAATGCTTGACTCAGGTTTTAAATCTTGACCCCAATCATCCTAGTATCAAGTTTCAATTGGCTAAATTTTGGCAAGATCAAGGGGAATCGGCAAAAGCCAAAAGTCTTTTAACGGCGAAGGAATGGGAGTTATTGCCAGATTTTGTTGCCTATTTAATTAATACAGGCAACCAATGGGAGCGACGGGGAAAATTCCTTCAGGCGCAAAACTGTTATGAGATGGCGTTGGAGTTTGAACCTTCGGCCATTGAACCCCTATTTAATCTGGCCCTCATCTTTGAAAAACAGGAAAAACTACCTGAAGCAATCGCCTATTATCGCCAAGTCTTAACCCTTGACCCTAATCACATTCCCGCGCTACAAAATTGTGGCATGGTCTTAGAAAAAATTGGTTATATTCACGAGGCGATCACCTATTATCAAAAAATCTTAACTATAGACAATGATCATCCTTCAGCCCTCATAGAATTAGCTGTTTGTGCTGAAAAACTCGGCAAAATAGCCAACGCGGTCGATTATTGCCATAAATTCCTGCAACTAGATCCGCATGATTCTGTTAACCACTCATTTTTATTGTGGTGTCTTGGCGCATTGACCATTGTTTCTCCCCAGGAGATTCTCGATAGTTCCTATCTTTGGTATATCTACCACGTTGTTAAACAGAGCCTTCCTACCCTCAAACGCCACCGGAGACAACCAGACCCCGATCACCGCTTGCGTATCGGCTATATTTCTCCTGATTTTCGTCGTCACTCCTGTAGTTTTTTTATTAAACCTTTACTAGAAAATCATCATCACGATCAGTTTGAAATATTTGCCTACGCCGAAGTGGAAAAAGAAGATCAGATTACCGAAAAAATCCAAGCGACCTGCGATCACTGGCGCTCTACCGTGGGTTTATCGGATTTAGAAGTAGCGGAGTTAATCCAGGCAGATCAAATCGATATTTTGGTAGATTTAGCCGGTCACACGACGGGGAATCGCCTCAAAGTGCTAGGAATAAAACCCGCCCCCATTCAAGCAACCTATTTAGGTTATTTTGCCACCACGGGTTTACCCACCATTGATTATTGGATTACCGATGAGGACTTACATCCTTCCGACACTCCCGAATTAACCAGTGAGACAATTTGGCGTTTACCCCGTTGTTATCTAACCTATGACAACTATCTCGACACCCCAGCGGTTTCACCCCCGCCTTTTGAGAAAACGCGTTTAATTACCTTCGGTTCTTTTAACAACACCAGAAAATTAACCCCTGAAACCCTTGATGTTTGGTGCCAAATACTGAAAGCCGTTCCTAACTCTCGTCTCTTTCTTAAAGTAATTGGCCATGCAGGAGGAGACCCGAAAGTTCAAGCTAATTTAATTGCTAACTTTACAGAGAGAGGTGTCAGTGCCGATCGACTGTTCATTCAAGGGGCATTCTCCGGCGATCAAGCACATTTTTCGTCCTACAACAATGTGGACATTCATCTTGATCCGTTTCCCTATGGGGGGTGTACTACCACCTGCGAGGCTCTGTGGATGGGAGTTCCCACCCTGACTTTAGCCGGGGGACGTAATATGGAGCGTTTGAGTGTCACCCTCTTAAAAGCAGTGGGTTTAGACGAGTGGATTGCGGATACTCCCGAAGATTATGTGCAGAAGGCGGTGCAATTTGCTCAAGATACTGTCTATTTAGCCAATTTACGAGCCACGATGCGCGATCGCCTAGCTCAATCGGAATTGTTAGATGCCGAGGGAATGGCAGCGGCGATGGAGGAGGCTTATCGACAAATGTGGCAAATTTATTTAGAGGAACAAAATAAGGTTAATTCTCCTCCCCTTCCCGTGGTCCCAGAGGAGAACAGTGCGGCATATTATCACCAACTTGGAAGGGAAAAAACCCTTACGGGAGAATTGGAGTCAGCCAAAAACTTCTATCTGCAAGCGATAAAAGTAGATCCCACCTATGCCAAGTCCTATCATAATCTGGGCTTTTTAGCCGCACAACAAGGACAATTAGAGGAGGCGATTAGTTATTATCAACAAGCGATTGAATCTCAGCCTGATTATCCTAGCGCTTTTTATAATCTCGGCTTGGTTTATGAACAGTTAAAAGAGACGGAAAAGGCGATCGCTTGTTATTCCCATAGTGTACAATTAGATTCCACTAATGTGGAGGTTTATAAATCCCTGGCGCAACTGTATGATCGTCAAGAAAACTATGCCAAAGCGGAAAAATACTACCGTTGTGCCTTACTGCTGCAACCCGATAACTTAGAATTGCGCTATAACTTGGGAGTCGTTCTCTACGAACAGGAAAAGTTTGATAAAGCAGTCAGTTGCTTCCAAAAAATTATTCAAGCCAAACCCCAAGATGCGATCGCCTATTTACACTTAGGAATCAGTTATAAGCAGCAAAAATTGTTAACCAAGGCAAAAAGTTGTTTTGAAAAAGCGATCGAGTTAGATCCCGACTATGCGATGGCCTATTACAATCTGGGAGTGGTTTATAGCTGTCAACCTGATGAGAAGAAAGCGGTTGATTGTTTTCGTCAGTCCCTCCGCTGTGATCCCGCAAATAAATTAGCCCATACAGCACTTCTTTTTGCGCTGAGTGGTATTAAAGAAGTTAGTTCCGAGGAAATTTACGATGCTTCCTCTCGTTGGTATCGGAACAAAATCCAAACTTAAATATTGTCAATAGTTACAGTTGTTTCTATAATCATTAAATTTACTACCATGACTATCTTCTTACAAACGCTAAAAGCTCAACATTTTTTAGATAACATTCATATTACCATCGCCCAGATAGGTTCTCGAAAAATTTCTGGGGCTGATGATTATAGTAGTCAATCGTGGGGAATTTTTGCCCCTAACTTAACTATCTATGGATTTGAGGCCGATGCTGATGAATGTAAGCGCATGAATCAGAATTTAAAGGAAAGAAATATCAGGCATCAAGAAAAACATATTCCCATCGCCCTTAGTAACACTCAAGGCAAATCCCAACTATACGTTACTAAAGAGAAAATGTGTAGTTCTCTTTATGAACCAAATCACAGCTATGTATCTCGTTTTCGCAATTTTCTACCAGAATTTCTTACCCTAGATTATGTATCAGAAATAGAAACAACCACTCTGGATAGTTTTTGTGCCAGTGAATTGGTTGACAGCATCGATTTTCTGCAAGTAGATGTACAAGGGGCAGAATTAAATATTTTTCAAGGGGCGCAACAGATCATCAAAAACAGCACCTTGGCTATTCAAACCGAAGTTGAATTTGCCCCTATCTATAAAAATCAACCGCTTTTTGCTGACGTAGATAATCATTTACGGCAGCAAGGTTTTTTTCTTCAAGGTTTTAAAGGATTACATTGTATTTCCAAAAAATCTTTTCCTGTTGAGATTAAAGCGGGTATTCCTCAGTATCTTTCGGGACAACTGTTGTGGTCTGATGCCTTTTACTTTCAAGATTTACTTAGTCAACCTAGCTCTGTATCCCCGGAAAAACTATTAAAACAGGCTTGTATCGCGGACATATTGTACTTTCCTGATTATGCTTTAGAATTACTGGAATATCTCACCGTCAATTATGGTTCTAATCCTCAATATAATTTCACAGAAGTAATTAATATTGGCCTATCGATCCTCAGGGGAAATACAAGTAATAATATTACAGAATTGACTATTCCCCAACCAAATATCCCTAACCAAGGGTCTGTTGCCCAACACAAACTCAAAATTGGTTATGTGTCCCCTGACTTTAAACGTCATCCCGTGGGCAAGTTTATTGCCCCAATTATTAAACATCACGATCATCAAAAATTTGAGATTTATTGTTATGGGGAAATCCAAAAAGTTGATGAAATAACGGAAGAAATTCAGTCTTCTTGCGATCATTGGCGATCAACCCTCGGACTTACCGATGAGCAGGTAATCGAGCAAATTAAACAGGATCAGATTGACATCCTAATTGATTTAGCCGGTCATACGGAAGATAATCGCTTGCCGATCTTTTTTAGCAAACCTGCCCCTATTCAAGCTTCCTACTTGGGCTATTTTGCCACGACAGGTATCCCTACCATCGATTATTGGATTACCGATCATCATTTACACCCCGTAGATACGGAAGAAAAAACCAGCGAGACGATTTGGCGACTCCCCAGATGCTATGTGGCTTATCAACCTTCCCCGGAAGCCCTAGAAGTCAATCCCCTGCCCGCTTTAAGTTCAGAATATATTACTTTTGGTTGTTTGAACAATTTTTCTAAACTTAATCCTTTCCTTTTATCCCTCTGGGCAAAAATCCTTCAGGCATTACCTCAGTCCCGTCTCATCCTCAAAAGCCACTATCATAATTTAGACGATCCCGAAGAAAAACAAAGTGTTGAATTATTCCTGCAAGAACAGGGCTTGAATCTCGAACAAGTTGAATTAATTGACTCACCGACATTGGCTGAGGATTATTTCGCCTTGTATCATCGTATCGATATTCACCTTGATACTTTTCCTTACAATGGTTGTACTACCACTTGCGATGCTTTGTGGATGGGGGTTCCGGTTTTAACCCTTGCTGGCGATCGTAAAATTCAACGGATGGGTAATAGTCTCCTACAGGCGATCGGCTTAGGGGATTGGATCGCTCACACTCCTGAAGAGTACGTTAACAAAGCCATTACTTTTGCTCGGGATCTAGATGCGATCGCTAAATTACGAACTAGCTTAAGAGAGCGTTTTCAAAAATCTCAACTAGGAGATATAGAAGGTTTAACTCTAGCCTTAGAAAATGCTTATCAACAGATGTGGAACAAACTAGAACAGGAAAAAATACAACCATTAGAGTCCGGTGATCAACAAATAAGTGCAATGCGCTCTCAAACAGAGACGCAAAGTCCCCTCAATTATTACAGTCAATATGTGCAGAAAAATTGCCCTCAAATTACCTCAGAAGATTGTGATCAACTTTTAGCTTTTGCTGATAATACTAACTGGAATCAACCCACTACGCTCAGAGAATGGAACAATGTAGCAGTTATTATGCTTATTGAGGCAGAAGAGACACAAGATATTGCCTTTCGCAAACAACTATTAAACAATGCGATAGCGGTTTTGGAGCAGGGAAAAGCCCATCCCTTAGCCGCCGTCCATTTAGCGCTGATTTATAGTCTAATAGGCGATTACAGCAAAGCCTATGTTTTAGCTTATTCTGTTTTTGTCGGTATTCTTGATCCTGCTTTTAGGAAAACCGCTTCAAACAAAGGACTTGTCTATTTACCTTCCACCGCCCGTACTTTATTAAACAAAGCTGAATATTTAGAGAAAATTCTAGCAGCCGAAAACTGCTACGAGCAAATATTATTTTTATGTGCCGAAGTTCTTAATCTATCTCAACCCTCCTTTTACAACGCTTCTGGGCAAGATACCCTACAATTAATCTCTCAATCCCTTGCAACATCTCCCATCGTACAGTTACAACTAGGAATTGCTCTACAAGTAGGAATTGATCATTTTTATGGGCAAAAAGGGTATGGTATTTTTTACCTGCTCAAAGCCCATCAGATTAATCCCAATTACGCACCCTCAATACAAGCTCTTTATTTGGCTTATCGTAACTTACCGGAAGCAAAAGCGGCAGAATATTGGCTTCAGCAAGGGGTCACTCATTTTAACCCCAACTCTCCCGATGTGGGAGAGTGGATTTGGACCCAAGCCAGACCGGAAAATCCTTTTACTTATGTTCCCTATGATAATCTCATTCTGACAGTGGAAGCTAACTTAAAAAGTATTACCACTGCTGTTTTACTCGCCCAAGGAGATTGGTTTGAAGCGGAAATGGAATTATGGCGTACCCAAATCCGTCATGATATGACCGTTATTGATGTGGGGGCAAATGTGGGAGTTTATACCTTTAGTGCTGCTCAAAGGGTGGGAGAAACAGGGAAAGTCATCGCTATCGAACCATTTAAAGCTTGTGTAAACTGCTTACAAGAAACAAGCCGTATCAATCAACTCCCTTGGGTTAAAATTTACGAAGCGGCGGCCAGTGATCATTGTGGTTCGGCGAAACTATCTCTCCATAATGCCAGTGAGTTAAATGAAGTTATCAGCGATAATTCCCCTAGTTCCGATTCGGCTAATACTGTAACTATTCAATGTTTAACCCTTGATAGTTTAATTGAAACAGAAAACCTGACGAGGGTTGACTGGTTAAAAATAGATGCCGAGGGACATGAAATAAAAGTTCTACAGGGAGCAGAACGTTTATTAACAGAATTTAAGCCCAATATTATCTATGAAAATATTGCTGGAGCCCACGGTAGCAATGGTGCTATAATGGAATACATCCAAGCAAAGGGTTATCAGGTTTACAGTTACCGCCCCTATATCCAGGAGTTAGTTCCTGTCACCGATGCCAACCAGCTCAACAGTCAGTTAAATTTAATTGCTGTTTACAATCCAAACAAGTGACAGCGTGATTCCCTTGTCAACAATTAAAAATGAGGCTAACAAAATGAAAACTCTCAGCAGACTCAACTCCAAAGAATCAGCACTAACTGTCTTAGTTATTGTTTCACAAATTTTTCTCGTTAATCATCGGGTAATTGCCCAGTCAATTCCCCGAATTTCTATTCCAGGTCTTGCTACTCCTGTTATTCCCGTAATAACCCCAAATGTAGCAATTCCGACGGTAAACGTAACAACAACAAATAATATTCCTGCCACCAGTCTCAGATCTCAACCGATCATTCCGACGGTAAACGTAACAACAACAAATAATATTCCTGCTACCAGCCTCAGATCTCAACCGATCATTCCGACGGTAAACGTAACAACAACAAATAATATTCCATCTACTTCCCTAATCAATTCTCCCACTCCGGTAATTCCGACAGTAAATGTCACATTTAATGATAATGGTGTTCCTACTGCTGTTCCTGAGTTAAAACCCCTTACTTTTTCCGTCACGGGAAACCAAGGTAATACAGAACCTAGTTTTCTTTCTGTTATTAACAATAATGGAGTGACAAACGAAACGACCGGAGTTGGCAGCACAAGTATTGCTATTCCACAACCAACAGCAGTCAATGGTCAGCTTGTCACGGTATCTACAGTTAATGTAGTTTTTCCATCTAGTCAACAAGCGACGGGGATAACTTCTAGTTTTAACAATTCATTCAGCAATCCTTCCAACCCATTTACAATTCAGTCATCAACTTTAACTGTTAATTTCACGCCTCCGGTTTTAGACTAGGATGAACGGTGATAAGTAAGTAAGCCCAATGACTTTCGCAATATCACGGGCGGAAACGTTCTAGTGTATTACATTTGTGGGCGCAAAGAACCTGCGCCCACAAATGTGGAGCAAATCCGTTTTATGTAGGGGCATAAAACACACGCCCTCTTCTAGATAACATTTTCGATGATGATTTGGTAGTAGTGGTGAGCCGTATTGCTTATCCGGTATGGAGTGCCTAAAATATTTATCTTTCTGAATCTCGATGACAAGGCGATCGAATGAGTCTCCGAATCACCTCTTTGTTTTTGTGATTTTGTCGGGTTTAGCTATTAGCTCAACCCCCTTCATTTTGTTATTTTATGATGCTCATGAATCGTTATTGGTTAACGGGCAGGTCAAACGCTTTAGTTCAATTATACTGTATGTTGATCATCGCTACCAATCAAGCGATCATTTGTTTGGCAAATTTGACCCGCTCCCATTGGTTAACTGGCAAGCCATAGAAGCTAAACTGTTGCAATGGTTTTATCCTTCTTTGTGTTCTGCCCAAAATCAGGCTCTGACTTCTGATTCGGGGCAAATCTTACTCGATCGATCGTCCGAACAAATCCTCGATGTTAAGGGCGTGTCTCTTACGATTGCGGCAGCATCGGCGAACCGAGAAACCCAATCTCGTCAAGAGACCATTCAAGTCGCTGAAACAGAAAAAACCGTTTCTTCTGCGTCAGCTGGGTCTCTGAATCTGTCTGATCAACCGTCAGCCAAAGATGAGTCAGATTTATTTGAGTTCCTGACCCGGGGACAATATCACCGTCGGGCTGAAACGGATCAAGAGTCGGCTATGACTGTAACTATTGGTTCCTCCTCCCCGAACCTTTCAGAGAGTCTCTCTAAACGCTCCGAGCAGCCCTCCACGGAGTCGGTATTGATAACTCAAGCTTTTTCTGAGGAGAATCTCTCGGGAAAAGCGTCAGATTTAATGCCAGTGGACAATCAAACCCTGGATCAGTCTCTGCCCCATTCTCCAAATTCCGCTTCAACCGGGTCTCTGAATCTATCTGATCAACCTTCAGCCAAAGATGAGTCAGATTTATTTGAGTTCCTGACCCGGGGGCAATATCACCGTCAGTCCAAAACGGATCAAGGGTCGGCTGCAACTGTAACTATTGGTTCCTCCTCCCCGAACCTTTCAGAGAGTCTCTCTAAACGCTCCGAGCAGCCCTCCACGGAGTCGGTATTGATAACTCAAGCTTTTTCTGGGGAGAATCTCTCGGGAAAAGCGTCAGATTTAATGCCGTTGGACAGTCAAACCCTGGATCAGTCTCTGCCCCATTCTCCAAATTCTGCTTCAACCGGGTCTCTGAATCTATCTGATCAACCGTCAGTGGAGGATGACTCGGATTTGCGTCAGTTCCTCACCCAGGGGCAATATCACCGTCGGGCCGAAACGGATCAAGGGTCGGCTGCAACTGTAACTATTAGTTCTTCCTCACCGAAGGTCATTACTCAGATTCCCGCTCAAGAATTTTTCTTACCAAATACTCGTTTAGCTCCCTTTACCACTTTTTCTACGCCGGCAATAATTGATACCTGGGAAATTCCCACCACCACCATCAAACTGGAGATTGATTCTTCCGGCGATAGGTCGATAGCTCAGATTCCCGCTCAAGAATTTTTATCGGCAGATACTCAGTTAGCTCCCTTTACCACTTTTTCTACGCCGGCAATAATTGATACCTGGGAAATTCCCACCACCACCATCAAACTGGAGATTGATTCTTCCGGCGATAGATCGATAGCTCAGATTCCCGCTCAAGAATTTTTATCGGCAGATACTCAGTTAGCTCCCTTTACTATTCCTGCTACGCCGGCAATAATTGATATATTGAATGACTTAGAATTAAATCAAAATATCATTAACGCACCTGTTTTTGGTATAGTTACATACAAAGAAATTAGCCAACTAAATTTAGCACAAACTGGAACCTCAGATTTTTTTATTCCCAAAGATGTACCCACTGTTCCAGTTCCTCCAGTTCCAGAAATTATTAAACCAGAGGAAGAAGTTCCCAGTCAATCCCCGTTAACTGAGGAACAATTGAAAATTAAAGATATTGCCGTCAAGAGTTTTCTGGAAAGTGTTGCGGTACGCTATCCTTTTATTGTTAATACCAATGACTTACTTACAATAAACCCCTACGAATATAGGCCAACTATTCTTAATTTTTATGTTAATCTTACTTTTGATTTAGATCAATATTCCCTGGGTAATCAATTAAGTTTTAAAGAGTTTAATGATCCTCTACTTAAAAACTTTAATTTTTCTTACTATCCAAATAATCAGCAATTTTATTGGCTTTATGATAACAATGTCGTGATTGAAACAAATGGCTTTCATGGCAACATCAATTATCAGGGAAACGTTATTACTCAAAAATCTCGACAGACGGCAATTTCCACGATCCCATTTTTCGGAGTTCAGACAGTCTTTGCCCTACCTCAAGCATTTGAAAGTGCTAGGGGTTTTGAAAAAGATAATAACAACTTAAATATTACTAGCGGTGCTGTTGAGGTTGTTTCTCCTCAAGGTGTGCCAGGTGTTCCTCAAGTAGTTTTTAATATTAACGGAGAGATTGAGGTTGTTAGTTTGGATGACACTCGTAAAGCTTCAACTTTTACCGAACAGGGGGGAGGTTCTTCTTTCGGTAACTTAGATGCAGAAAATGCTCCCAAATTTTTACAAGGGTTTCCTACTATTAACTTTCAAGGTTTATTAGACAATAAAGTCAGATTGCAAATTGGCCAAAGAATTCCCCTAGAAAATTTAGCCAAAATCGGGGTTACAGTAGGAGATTTTTTCACAACGGCGGGGTTTAACTTCAATCAGTCTTTCAGTTCCTTACCCGGGGTAAAAACCTTACAATTTGACAAAGGATTTGAGGATCAATTGTCTCGAATTTATGCTAGTGCGTTAAATCTTGATAGTTCACAATTGCAGAATAATGATATTGTCGCTTTGATGAGCAATCCTTTTTTAACTCAAGAGCAGCGAGATTTTCATTACCTGAATTCTCTTATCTGGTATAGTGGCGGTCAACGAGCGCCCGAAATTACGACTCGTTCTTTTGAGCCAGAAACTCATAATTGGTATCGTTATATTTTCAATTATTCCCAGAATCGAACTCTTCTAAAATATCACCCTGAAAAAGTTGAATTAAGTTATACAAATGTCTTTGCTAATCCTGGCGTTTCCCTAACCGTATCTCCCTTTTTGAGTGATGTAGATGAGAGACAAATGGTGAATGCTACTTTGGGTTTAGCTTTGGGGGGGCTATTTTACTTACTCAACCCGAATGATATTAATGGCGCTCTAACCACAGCCAGACAAAAGTATGAAGAGAATCAAGCTCCCGAGTCTTTTTCTACTCAATCCACCTCGGCTGATAGAAGAGCAATGAACCTAAGATTAAATAATAGTCTTCAGAATGCAAACCTTGTTAGTCAATTAAATCAAGTATCTGGTAGTTATACAATCACAGATCATGTTACTCCTAATAGTTCTCTGCTTTTTCAATTGCGTACTGGTACTTATCAAAGGGCGGTTCAATTTTTTAGTCGAGAAATTGGTGAATGGACTCCGGAAAGTCCTCTATTCTTTTCTGTAATATCTCCCAATGATTTTGGACCCTTAGCCTATACTGGTGTTAATGTCCCCATTGAATTTACGAATATAGAACCTTTGAATCGTACAAGTTTTGCTTTTACAAAAGTTCAAAATAGCCAGGGAGATGTATTGTTCGAGCAACAATTGGCAGTACAATCCGAAGCTTTTACTGCTCTTCCGATTGTCGGTCCTGGGAAAGCCGCCGACATAGAATTTGGCAGAATAGAAATTAGTCGATTTCGTCAAAGAGAATTTGAAGATACGTCCTACATCGGTTATTTGTATTTACCCGCTTTGGAGTTTATACTCTCCGGTACAAGCAAGGGTTTCAGCTATAGTTTATCCCTGGGAGCTTGGACAAATTTATATCCTCAATCTTCTCCTCAAATTGATGAAAATATTTCCGATCTCCAGGAAAAAACAGTTGGAATATTTTCCAGTATTAACTTAAGGTGGAATTTTAATAACATTTGGTATAATAAGAACAAACAATGGGAGACAATTATTAGTAATTCGCCATTTGTCAATTTTAGTTGGAATAGTAGTCCTAATCGTTTGAATATTTCCAGTGCCAATTTTGGTAATGTTTTTCAGTTCGTGAGACAAAATTGGAATCTGACTTGGTTTAGTAACTTTAGCTTCAGCCCTCAAGAATTAAATGCGGCAGCTCCCAGGTCTAGTCTTGGGAATATTTCCTATTTTAGTTCTCTTAATTTTTCCGAGTCTTCAGGATTAAATATTATTTTTCCTATTTCGTTTGGCGATAAAGTTTTTTATTCTGTTGAGGCAACTTATCCCATTATTAAAGATCAAAAACTTGGTAGTACGAGACTAGGATTTTATTATAGTAACTATTCCGTCGCTACTCGGGGTTTTGATAACCAATTTGAAGATCCTAACTATGGCTTGGTAATCAAATACAATAATCCTTCATCTTTGCTCTCCATAGAAGCTTATCTGGGTCATAGTGATTCTGGTTTTAGGGGTCGAATTCAATCTAGCATAAACTTTAAGTTCTAATTAGGGTCTGCTGAAAAAGTACGGGCGAAGCATTCGGATAGAAAATCTCCGGTTTCACCGATAGGTTATTGCCCGAATGCTTCGCCCCTACGGGACGCGGGCCGATGAAGACGCAAGGTTTTGAAGCACGATTCTCTCAAAATCTGGCACCTGTTTCGCCAGAAAAGCCACAAAACCCTTACCTTGCCTACATTTCACATTTATTGATCAAACCCTAATTAAGGGTAATGATCAAAACTGCCTAACCGCACATTCTTCTACCGGATACAAAGGACGACATAATTCAGTTATACTGTTAACATGACCAGCCAGATTACTGCCTAGAATCGGGATTGATTATGGCTCTTCGGTTTGTGTTATGCAATGGACGGGGGTTATAAGGGATGGAACCCTTATATAGAAAGTCATTTAGCGATTTTTGTCAATTGTTTTTTATCTAGAGCGAACTAATCAATTAAGTCTCTTGCCAGATAAGGATTTAGTCGATCTATGCCCCCCTATCGAACCATAACAAGTAACGAAGAGCCAGTATAACTTACATTTTTTACTCAAAGACAACGCCAATTCACACTGGAATTGGTGCTTCATGCCGATAATTTCCCCATATTAATTGCTGGAGTGATTAACAACTTCAGGGGCAATCTCTAATTCTTGTTCACCAATGACAGGTAAATGATTTTTCTGTAAACCCATAGCAGTTAAACAAGTATTGAGAGAATTTATCGCTTGGTTATAATTCTCAATTTTTTGGTTAATTTCTTCCTGTTTGTGGGCATTATTCGCAATTTTTTCTGCCGCTTCCTGTTCTAAGGTTTGTTCTAGATAAGAACGAGCTTGATTGAACTGTTGTAGAATAGTATCGGCTTGTTTTTTTGCCATTGGTATCAATTGATTTTTCAGAGTATTATTAATAGTTTGACGGAAGTTTTTCTGAATTGTCGCTGATACTTTTGGCTCAAAATCTAACTTAAGTAATTGACGAATAGCAGGTTCAGCATCAAGAATACTTTCACAGTCATAACCTTGGGCAGTTTGTTGGACAGTTTGCCGAAATTGAAAGATAGAAAAAGTGCCTTCGTTGTAAAAATTGTGATTTTCTCTTACATAGCGATCGCACTCTGTTCTCGCTTCGGAAACTAAGGCATGAATTAACTGATCTTCTAGCTGTTTTAGATGATTTTCTATGCCACTATCGTTACCCAATAAACGATAAATTTGCCGATAATAATCACCTTGCCTTACCGCGTCTAAAAGACGCTGACAAAAGCGACTAATTAAACTTGTTGACTCCTCAATCAACACATCTTCTAGCTGGTTAGACAGATAATAAAAAGCTTCTACCAATACTGCTAATAAAGGTGCTGTAGCATTGCGGGGATGGGTTAAAGTCGCTTGTGAGTAAGCATTTTTGACAGAAAAAGTATTTAATAACTCATCCAATCTTGATACCATTCTCGCTTTCAGTTTCTTAAAGTCTTCCTCAAAGTTTTCATCGCTATTAACCACGATAGCATTGACATAACCATCGATATGTTTAGTTAATTTCTCTCCCACTTCTTTTAACTCTTGATTGAGGTGATTTAACTCCAGAGCTTTCATCGCCTCAATTTCTCGTGGTTGACTTTCTAAATCACGATAAATCCCTTGATAATGATTTTTCAGAGTAATGCAGAGAGATTGTAAATCATCGGCTAAATTAGCAAACAATTGCGGACGTTTTTCTTCGGTGAGATAACGAGTAATTGCCGTGCGAAATTCTGCGATACCGCTATCAGCAATTAACTGCTCTAGTAAAGGAGTTCCCCACTCACTTAAAACTCGGAAATAATTTTTATTGGGAGTTTCATAACCGTGGATGGAAACTTTAAAGGGAGTTGCCAGTAATTTACCGGAGTTGGCACAATAGTTATTAAACTCGCTGACAAATTGCGGTGTTTCTTCTTGTCCTCCTAAATTTTTGACACTTTCGGCAAAGATAGAATCTAAACCATAACGCTGATTAATATTGGTTTGATTTTTCACCTGATACCCATAAAATCCTAAAAGTCCGCTGGTTTTGTAGAGGCGGGAAGTATCACGAAATTGCGTTTGAATCAGGTTTTCTAAACGTTGTTTTAGTTGGGATGCGTACCAGGTTTCATCAATGCGGTTAAAAACATAAAAAACTCGATCACGAATACCAGCATTAGAGCGAATTTTTTCGAGTAATTCCGTTTCTTCTGTGGCTAATTCTCCCGCAGAAGCAGCCTTTAAAACACAAACCACTGCCGAAGTATCAGGATGCTCTATTTTACGATAGGCTAAGGCGGCATCTTTTTTGACTGGGGCATCAATACCGGGCAAATCTACCAAAACGTTACCATCTTTAAGGAGAGGATGATGACAGTAATATTCTAGACGTTTTAAGACGGCACTATTACTACCACGACGGGCAAAACTGGCCGCTTCTGCTAAATTAGAAAAGTGAAATTGTTCCATGGAATAGGTGGCATTATGCAGCGTATGGATTCGCTCACGATTTTGAGTAAATCCTTCAATTAATAATTTTAAACCCTGAGCTTGTTTAGCTCGCTCGGATTTGCCTTCTCCCCCTTCCTGTTCGATAATTTTTTGACAGTATTGGTTTAACTGACTACAGTATTCCGGGGAATTAATGTTACTGGGATTGGTTAATTGCAGATTTTGACAGACGGTATCGACTAAAGTACGAATTTCTACTTCGCTGAGAAAGGTTAAAACCACTCTTTCCTCATCAGCTTCTGCGTACTCAATATAACATTCTGTACCCGTTGCGTGTCCTTCGGCACTATACAGCAATTCTCGCTCTAAAAGTGCATTGATTAACATTGATTTCCCCGCACTAAAAGCACCAGCGAAAACGATTTCAAATTTGGGAGAAATGGCTTTTTGTAGGGCGATTTCTATCTTGCTGGTATCCTGTTGATTGCGGAGAGAGGATTCGCCTTTTAATAGTTCAATTATACTGTTAACATTACCAGCCAGATTACTGCATTGGGGTAAAAGTTCAGTCATGGTAAAACCCAGATCTAGAAGAACAGTGCTATTGTTTCCCAGATTATAACAAAATTCACTAACTAGATGTCAGATCTTTGGTCGGCGATTTAAGCAATCAAGGACAAAGTCATCGTCTTCAATCTAGAATCAGGATTGATTAAGTAGTTGGACAAAAGTAAAGTTAACTGTGGGGTAAGGAGTCAGTAGTCAGTAAGAATTGCGGCAATTTACATTTCTTAAGATAGACAACAGAATTTATGTCCGACTACTTATAATCAATTTAGTACATACTGATTGCCGAGAACCTCCTTAGGTAAAAATTCTCTCCTGACTCCTCCTCAATCCTAGTACAATGATAATTATATGGGCAAAAATGGCAATAGATAAATTGAGATTAAAAAAAATTCAGCCGATGAGACAGTTAGGATTTTTGTTAGGAACAGTTTTTCTTTTGGGTGGCTGTCATTCTCTCAATGCTATCCAAAATCGTCCCCAACCCTTGCCCCAAGATCAATATATTCAAGTCTATTTTAATTATAATCAGGCCCAGGGTTCAAATTATACCGATCCCTATCGCCAAATTAATCGTCCAGGGGATAATTTAGAACAGATTATTATTGATAATATTAACTCGGCAAAAAGTTCGATCGATCTAGCGGTGCAAGAGTTACGTTTACCCGCCATCGCTCAAGCTTTAGTTGCTCGTCAGCAGCAGGGAATTAAAGTTAGGGTTATCCTCGAAAATATTTACAATCAACCTATTCATAGTTTAGCCAAAAACCAAGAACAATTAAGCGATCGAGAACAGGAACGTTATCAAAACCTTTTTGATTTAGTTGATCTAAATCGAGATGGTAAATTAAGTGCGGAGGAAATCGCCCAAAGAGATGCAATTACTATCCTCAAAAAAGCTGGTATTCCCCTAATTGATGATAGTGCAGATCGCTCAAAAGGTAGCAGTTTAATGCACCATAAATTCATGGTTATTGATCATCACACTACTTTAATCAGTTCAGCTAACTATACCTTAAGTGATATTCATGGAGACTTTTCTAATCCCAAAACTGTCGGGAATGCCAATCACTTATTAGTAATTACTAATCCCCCACTAGCTAGAGTTTTTCAAAAAGAATTTAACCTGATGTGGGGAAGGGAAGATCGGCCTAGATTTGGGTTAGATAAACCCCAGAGAAACCCGCAAACAATTACTATCGGTAATAGTAGTCTGACGGTAAAATTTTCCCCCGATTCTACCGCTTATCCTTGGGCAATTACTAGCAATGGTCTGATCGGTGAAACTTTAAATAAAGCTAAAAAATCCGTGAATTTAGCCCTGTTTGTCTTTACAGAACAGCCTTTAGCTAATATTCTCGATCAACGACATCAAAAAGGGATAGAAATTAAAGCTTTAATTGATCCTAGTTTTGCCTTCCGATACTATAGCGAAGGATTAGATTTATTAGGAGTTGCTCTCAGTAATAAATGTCGTTATGAACTAGATAATCAGCCTTGGCAAAACCCAATTAATACCCTAGGAGTTCCCGCTCTAGCGGCGGGAGATAAATTACACCATAAATTCGGTTTAATCGATGATAAAATTGTGATCACTGGTTCTCATAATTGGTCAAGAGCCGCTAACCATCAAAATGATGAAGCTTTAGTTATTATCGATAATCCCACCGTTGCCGCTCATTTTGATCGAGAATTTCAATATCTTTACCGTACCGCTAAATTAGGACTGCCGGAAACTATTAAAAATCGGATCGAACGGGATAGAAAAAACTGCCCCCAATCCGTAACAGTTAAAAGCGATCGCTTAATTAATTTAAACACCGCCACAAAAGAGGAACTAGATACTTTACCCGGTATCAGTGGCAAATTAGCCGAAAAAATTATCGCAGCCCGGCAAGAAAAACCCTTTACTTCCCTAGAAGATTTGGATCGAGTATCGGGAATCGGTAAGGGAAAAATTAACAAGCTGCAAGGCAAAGTTAGCTGGTGATGATTGTCTCGTCTGTATTTTTTGCCCCAGTCCAAAAGGGACTATTTTAACGGATCGGGAATACTATCGGAAGGAGCCTCAAACTGTCCAGTAATCACGTATTCTAGACGCAATTTCAGCCAAGTAATAAACTGTTGGTTGAGAGAAACAATTGCCGCTGCTGGTTGGGGAGTTTTCTTTTTGATATCGGCAAAAGCGGGGGTATCTAAAAAAGCTGGATTGGCAATTAACCAAAAATCAATTTCTTGACCTTTTTCTTGGTAATTCCTGATTCTTTCCTTCAAAACTTCCTTTTCGATCGCTTCTTCTTCTAAAAACTTTTGACTGGCTACCAAATAATAATAAGTTGTCATCATTTTTCCTTTAATTTTTCAGTGTAATTGTTCCCTAGTCGGGAGATTAGCTGATAGCTGATAGCCTTTACAATTGCCCACGCATAGCCAATTTCATTTCCCTAACAGCCCGTTCCAACCCGACTAAAACCGCACGACTGATAATTGTGTGACCAATGTTCAATTCTTCCATATTGGGCAAACAGGCGACGGCATAAACATTCCAATAGGTCAAACCGTGACCAGCATTCACCCGCAAACCCAGAGAGGAAGCGTATTCACAACCTTCTTTAAGAATTGTTAATGCCGCTTGACAATCGCTCTCCTGTTGTGCTTCGGCGTATTGACCAGTGTGGAGTTCGATAAATTTCGCCCCCGTGTTAGCGGCCGCTTGAATTTGGGCAAAATCGGCATCAATAAACCAACTAACGGGGATATTAGCCGCTTGTAGGCGCTCGACAACCTGACAAAAACGGTTAAAATTGCCCAGCATATCGATCCCCCCTTCCGTGGTCACTTCCTCGCGCTTTTCGGGGACAAGGGTGACATAATCGGGTTTAATATCGAGAGCAATGGCGATCATTTCCTCCGTCGGGGCCATTTCCAGATTCAGATGAGTCCGCACCGTTTGCCGGAGGAGCCGCACATCGCGGTCTTGGATATGACGACGGTCCTCGCGCAAGTGAACGGTAATGCCATCAGCACCGCCGATTTCAGCCAAAACTGCCGCCGCCACGGGATCCGGTTCCACGGTCCGACGCGCTTGGCGAATTGTGGCCACATGGTCGATATTGACACCCAAAGTCAGCAAAGTTGAACCTCCTTGTTTGTTAGTCCAACTTTCCATCTTACCATTGCGGTCAAAAGCGATTACATACTGGAGATATTTAAACCCATGGTCAGTTCTTCCATTTTGCTGCGCATAGTTTCCGTGGAGGCATCATAGGCGGCTTTCATGGCTTCTAGAATAGACCCAGCCACAATCTCCAGATCTTGGGAGAGGAGAGAAGGGTCGATTTCAATCCCCCGGGGTTCTTGGTTGCCACTGAGATAGACTGTCACCAAGCCATTTTCACTCTGGCCAGGAATTTCCATAGTTTCCAGTTCTTCTTGCAGAACTTTGGCCCCTTGTTGCACCTGTTGCGCTTTTTGGAAAGCGTCTTGTAGTTCTTTAATCTTACCGAGACCGAATCCGAATCCTTGTCCTTGTGCCATGATGTTTTTTTTGTTTAAGGGGTCATTCAAGGTTTTTATTGTACTGCTTAAGGTGAACTGGGGTCAACTTTTGGCCCTGTGAAGGCAAAAAGTGATTAATGACAACGTTGACTTTCTGACTGGGTTAAGGTTTGCGGGAACTTGTTCTCTCTTAATCCGTCACGAGATGGTCAGAAAGAGAAATCTGAAAAATTATCCTAACCACTGAGTCGATTACCCCACGCCATAATAGAATTGTTGCTTTGACGAGGAGAATAGCAATTTTGAACGCCAAAAAAACGGGAATTTTCTTGACAATTGCCCTAAGTTGTGCTTTAGCGGGGAAAGCAGCGATCGCTAATACTTCCCCTTTGGAGGGGACTCGATGGAAACTAAGGGGGTGGACAGCCGGAAGTTTGGTGAAAGAAACGGAAATTACTGCCGCTTTCCAGAAAAATATCCTCAGTGGTTCGGCCGGATGCAACCAGTATAATACTGGCTATCAAGTCAATGATGACACGCTTCAGATCAATCAAGCGATCGCTACTACCAAAAAAGCCTGTCCGGAACCGCAGATGAAACAAGAAAATCAATATCTTGCTGCCTTGCAAGGAGTGGAACAATTCCAAGTGACAGCTAAAGGCGATTTACAATTATTTTATCGTACTCCCGAAGGTTTAGGAATACTCACTTTTACCCCCGCACCAACCACTACGCGCACGGAAAAGACCATTTATATCCATTCTCGGAAACAACCCTGTGGCCAAGGCACAACCAAAGACTGTTTACAGATGCGAGAAAAACCCGAGGAAAACTGGAGATTGTTCCCTAATAGTATCGAGGGATTTGATTATAAACCAGGATTTTTCTATCAAATTAAAGTTAGCGTTGAAACCGTATCCAATCCAGCTACTAATCAAAATTCCGAAACATGGAAGCTATTAGAAGTTATTAGCCAAACCCCAGAAAAAGAGACTCCGCGAGCTTGGTTTGATCGACCGTTAACTAATTGGAATAAAGCCAAGTCCCCTATCCCCAAATCTCCCGTTAAAACCGTGATCGATAACCAGTGTCGTGAACAGGTTCGTCCGGCAATTACTGCCAATGATCAAGCACTTAATAAAGCAGGATGGTTACTCTACGGGGCCGTGCAAACCTATGGCAAAACTAGCGTTATTTCGGCTATGAGTGGAGTGGATGGAATGTGCCGACCAATGGGTTATCAAGACTTTGTTTTTGTCGATGGTAAATTCGCTGGCACTCTTTCCCCGCGACCGATGGATTCCCGCACTGATGGTGCATCTCAGAGAATTGTTTTACAAAATAGCACTCGAATTATTGTGGTTTTTAATCGCTATAAAGATACTGATCCTCTCTGTTGTCCTTCCCAATTAAGTCGCGTTGTTTATCAAATTGAAACAGTCAGCGGAGTGCCAGTGGTTGTTCCCAAAGAAGCGGAAACAGAAGCAGTAAGAAATTAATTCAGTTATCAGTTATCAGTTATCAGTTATCAGTTATCAGTTATCAGTTATCAGTTATCAGTTATCAGTTATCAGTTATCAGTTATCAGTTATCAGTTATCAGTGAGATAGGGAAAAAAAGACTGGCAGCTAATAGCTTACTTTTTTATTATATCTCCCGCAAAAGTGAGTTTTTAATCGCAGATGCTATTAAAGTCCTTAATTTAAGGATTTTTACAGAAAAAGATCGCTTTTCTACTGCCAGAAAATAATCTATTTCTTTCCGCTTATCCTGACTCGGAGAATACTGGATCGGGGACTCCTCACTTAACGGAAGATTTTTGATTTATGCAGCAGGTTTAGTGATTAGGCACTGATACTAGATAAGTAGTTATAGAATTCTAATAACTCCTCATTAGTTAGCAGTAAACGGGACTTTTTGCCATAGGTAGAAATCAGGTATTCTCGACCTTTTTCTGTAGTCCAAGCTAATCGTTTCATCTCCACATCAATTTTAGTTTTAAGCACTGAATAATCGATTTCTTCGGGAATAACAACAACTGGTTCCGGTGCCGGGGGTTCTTCTTCAGTTAAACTCGCTTCTTCTGGCAATTCTGATAATAAGGAGTAATTATCGGTTTCCATTTCTAATAATAAAGGCTCTGGTTCCGGTAAAGGAATATCCTTAACTTGGGGTAATTCCAGTTCAATTTTAGCCGGGGGAATATCCTGAACTTGGGGTAATTCCAGTTCAATTTTAGCCGGGGGAATATCCTGAACTTGGGGTAATTCCGGTTCAATTTTAGCCGGGGGAATGTCCTGAACTTGGGGTAATTCCGGTTCAATTTTAGCTTCAGGACGAGGTATTTCAGTGACTTTAGCCGTTTTAGTCGATTTTTTGGTACTAGGGACGGTTTTAGGTAAATCGGACGGTAGAGAAATATTATTGGGGCTGACTTTTTCCACAAGCTGGAGATCGGGGGTGTTTTCAGCCTCTAAAAGCAGTAAAGCTCGTTCTCTGGCTCTATCTTCGGCGATTTCCACCGTATCTGCCGCTGCTAAACCTGTAACGACCGTTTTTCCCTCAATTTCGATGATCGCTCTCACAATATACTTGCCGTGATCGATTTGAACTAACTCGCTAATCAGGGCAACTTGGGGGTAACGTTGGCGTAACTTTTGCAACATGGTGACTTTTTCGAGTTCTTTTGTACTTATACTAAAATACTCTATCGTAATTATGGAAAAATGTAGCAAGTTCTTGCTAGGATTAAAGATTAGATAAAATTTTCAGTCCTAGGATTAGCCTTGCCCACAGTAACAAGATTCTACTAGGCTGAAGCTTCTGCCAGCAAGATGAGCGATCGCCAAAAGGTTTGCCAGTGTTCGCTATTGGCTTATACTAACGAAGGCTTCGATAATTCTCAGGGTAGGTTCGGGTGTTCGATGCTTGCTTAGTTTACCTTCACTGTCACCACCAGCGATCGCAATTAGCCCGATAGAGATAATCTCTCGAGTCAATGGTTTAAATCAATCCTCTCATTATATAAGTATTTAAACTTAATTGTCCACCATTCCGTCAGTGTCTTGTAAGTAAGGATTATTGTTAGATGGACTTCTCGATCGCCACACTCCTCTCTCATCTTAGTGATGATAAATTAGCTACGGGTAAACTTCTCGAAAAAAAATTAGGCTGCGAAGACGATCCCGAAAGCTGCGAAAAATTGCAAGTGATTCTCGATGCTTTGGAACGTCTGGGAATGGTTGTCAAAGAACGGGGGCGCTATCGTCGTGTGATCGAGGAAAATATTGTAGAAGCAAAGCTGCGCTGTTCCAGTAAAGAATTTTGCTTTGCTATCCAAGATATCGAAGATGCTGATGACATCTACGTCTCGAAAAATCATCTCAGTAACGCTTGGAATGGCGATCGAGTTTTAGTCAAAATCATCCGCGAGGGAACCCGTCGTCGTTCCCCAGAAGGAGAGGTGAGATTAATTCTCGAACGAGCTAATCCTTCGCTTCTAGCGCAAGTAAAACAGGAAAATGAGCAGTTTGTGGCGGTTCCCCTGGATGATCGTCTGAAATTTACCCTTAATCTCCTCGAAAATGGTCAAAATCTCCTAGAAAACATCGATCACCTCGTTCATGTTTCCGTCCTCCGTTATCCCCTAGGGGAAATGCCTCCCATCGGTAAAGTTACTCGCGTTCTCGGTTCCACGGCCGAGGCCGCTGCCGACACGGATATCGTCTCCTGTAAACACGATCTACCCCATAATTTTCCGCCAGAAGCCCTCGAAATTGCCGATAATTTAGCGGATTTCTTCGATAGTGGCGAAAAAGAACAACTGCGAGATTTAACCCAACTCTTCACCTTTACCATCGAAGATGACACCCCTCTAGATTATCCCCCAATCATTGAAAATGCCTTTTCTTTAGAGAAAATCAACCAAAATCGCTGGCAAGTCGCCATTCATATCAGCGATGTCACCCGTTACATTGAACGGGGCGGATTATTGGATAAAGTTGCCAAAAAACGGGGAACAGCCGTCTATTTAGGCGAAAAAGTGCTGCCATTAGTCCCGGCTGCCCTTGCCAGTCGTTGTTCCCTGTCACCCCAAGAACAGCGCCCCGCTATTTCTATCCTCGTCACCCTCGATGACAAGGGGGAGCTAGTGGAGTACGAAATCACCCGCAGCCTCATCCAAGTGGATCAACATTTTACCTATCAACAGGTGCGCGATCTGCTCAGTGAAGAAGATAGCGAAGCTGCCCCCACCGATACCGTTGAAACCCTGAAAGATTTATTTTTCAGCGTTTGCCCCACCCTAAAATCCCAACGTCTGCAGCGGGGTAGTTTTGATATTCAATTAGACAAAATCTCTCCCTACAAAGACGAAGGACGGGGGGGGACTGTTCTCGCTTCTAATAATTTACCTGCCCGTTCTTTACTGACAGAAGTGGCAATTTTAGCCGGCAAAGTCGTCGCTGAACATTTACAGGCCTTAAAATTGCCCTGTATCTACTGTGGACAATCGGAACCAGATTGGGATGAATTGGAGGATTTACTCAAATTGGCCAATAATTTAGGGGCAGAATTAAATTTAACTGCCGAGGAGGAGATTAAACCCAATGACTATCAAAATCTCACCCGCACTTTTTCCGCTTCCTCATCGGTGAAAGTCCTCAATTATCTCCTGCAAGAAACTCTCAAATTAGTTAGATATAGTAGTCATCCTCTGCCCCATTTTGGTTTGGCCTATCCTAGCAATTATACCCACTGTCTCTCACCCCTACAAAGATATGCGGATCTTTGGGTACAACGGGTGTTAAAACTCCTATTAACCGAGGGGAAAGATCGCCGCAGCAAAATCGTCAAAGTCGGGGTTAATTTGGGCAGTAATAGCTGTCATGGACAGATTCATTGGAATATTCTCCCAAGTCAAATTCAGGAGGATTTGGAAGAAGAAAGCCATCTAATTGTTTCCCATCTCAATGATCGCTCAAAAATTGCTGAAGATGCCGAAAAAGACCTAGAAGGATTGAAAAAAGCCGAGAAAATGAAAGAAAGAATGGGTCAAGTTTTTCGCGGCTTAATTACCGGTGTACAATCCTATGGTTTCTTCGTGGAAATTTCCGATTTATTAGTGGAAGGGTTGGTCCATGTTTCTTCTCTCAAGGATGATTGGTACGAATATCGCGCTCGTCATAGCTGTTTGGTAGGACGGAAAAATCGCGTTGCCTATCGTCTCGGTGATGAGGTAGAAGTGGAGATAAAAGATGTAGACTATTATCGTCAGCAAATCGATCTAGTTACGGTTAGCGGTGGCAGTTCAGCAAGTTATGACGACTTAGAAGAAGATTAATTATGAATCAATTAACCACCGAAAAAATCGGGAAAACCCGCTTTATTCTGCCCTTTTTATGCGGTATTTTTCTCTTTTTAACTGGCTGTGTCCGTTACGATGTGGGCATTAATTTTCCCCACCAACACCACGGGGAAATTATTCAACATATCACCCTCGGACAACGCTTAACCAGTCTCAGTCAAACCGAAGCCACTAAATGGTTAAATAGTATCGAACAGAGGGCAAAATTACTTAAGGGGAAAACCGATCATATTTCCGAACGAGAAATAATTGTCACTATTCCCTTTAGTAATAGTCAGGAATTAGAGGAAAAATTCAATCAATTTTTTGATCCTAGTTCTTCCTTTAAAATTAAAAATTCCGCTAATACTGATGATATAAAGTTACTGCAACTGGATTCAAAACTGGCAGTTACAGAAAAAGATTGGTTCTTTTTGACCCAGAAAAACTTAAAATTAACCGTTGATTTGCGGGCTTTGGGTGTACTTTCCGAACAGGGAAATATTATCATTAGCCCCGGTTCCTTAGTTGATATCGACTTCGCTTTAAAGACTCCCTTAGCTGGTCAAAATATTGAAGATGACTCAGGATTAAATCCCCCAGTAGAACAAGTTGACAATCAGTTAATTTGGCATTTAAAACCGGGAGAAATTAACACCATTGGCGCGGCTTTTTGGGTTCCTAACTATTTGGGTATCGGCACAATAATTATTGTTGTAATAACAGTTTTTGCCTATTACTTGAAATATAAACGCTTGCCTGGTGTATCCCCATCGACTTAAATTGAGAGTAACTATTCAGGCAGCAATTCTAAATTTGCCCTGTAGCAAGGCTTTTGGGAGTTAGTTCGCATAATACGGGGTGAAATTCAATGGGATGGCGAATTTCATTTGACGAGTCTTCGGGCTTTTGACGTGACAGTACACCCAAAGTTGCGCCAAAAATCCCCCTTTAAAATGTTCTTTAAATCCCTTAAAAGGCTTGCTGTGTCTAAAACTGAGAATTGCTGCTATTCAGGTCTAGGGGTTGACAAAGAGAGAAAAATCAGCAGTGGGGATAAGAGAGACAAACCTATTCAAGGGGTGATGGACAGAGGCCAAAGCCTGACGCAAGAAAGTGCCAATTCAAAAATGAAAAGCATCAACCTCAAGAGTTGACAAAGAAAGGCTCATCAGTATGCGGCAGCCTAAAAAGATTGTATTGTAAAGTTTTGTAAAAAATATATGCAAATGACTGCAAACAACTGCTAATATGGTTAGTACAAGTTTACGTTGCAGTTCACATGAAACTATCAGATTATGCTAAGAAAAAAGGGATCAGTTATGACACTGCTTGGAGAATGTGGAATCGAGGGCAGTTACAAGGAGAACGT
>NZ_JACJSV010000066.1 GCF_014698335.1 Microcystis viridis FACHB-1342
CTTTTGGCTTGGGCGGCAATTATATCTGAGGGGTGAAAATAGGGGGAATTCCAAAAGTCGTAGGTGGCACTCGCTGCGGCTAGATTTCCCGAAGCTTGTGGCACACTTGTACTAGGTTGGCTGGCCAAGTTTTCTACGATACTGATTAACCTTTTCTTTCTTCTGGTGTCCCCTAGGTCTGCATACTGTAATTCTTGGGCTGCCCATTTCTCCATTTTTTTGCTTACCTCCACCTTAATTCCTTCTTTCAAAACTATACCTATCAATCGTTTCCCCTTTTTTTAAGTTTCTTCTCTTTTTGTTAAGAAAGATCTGACTAATGGATAGCCCCCTTGATAAGGGGGGAATAACGAACCTGGCTTGTTGTTGCGCTTCAGCGCTAACTATTTCGGGCTTGCTGAAAAAGTAAGGGCGAAGCATTCGGATAGGAAATCTACGGTTTCAGCGATAGGTTATCGCCCGAATGCTTCGCCCCTACAATGTTGTGATCTACGGATGAGGTGTAATAGCGAGAATGGTGATTTCCCCCGAATGAGGTCCATAGCACCAGAAAATTCGATAGGCTCCCGGTGTATTCTGTTGGGCGTAGGCTTCAAAAACCTTCTGTGTTGAATCATAAGGGTTGTCGAGGGAATTAAATTCGTGGGTTTTTAGTCCTGGATGTCTTGGGTTTGTACTGAGGAGCTTGAGGGCTTTTGTTACCTGTTTGTAGAGACCCTCTTGTTTCGATGCTTTTGTCCTACCTTGAGCTAGGCGAGTCTTTTGAGCCTGTTCCGCTTCTGCTCGCAATTCAGATAGAGTATTTCGAGCTTCCTGTGTCTGTCGTAAAGAAAAACTCACCTACTCCTCGACCTCTTCAGGAATAGATGCAGCAAACTCAAGCATAGCGTCTAAATCGACGGGTTCTTCAGCTAAATTTCCCGTGCTGGCTTCCGCGAGCCCCCGTTTGAGCGACTCGCGGACACTAGGATTCTGAAATACCCATAGCTCTTGCTCTGGAATCGCCACCATGGGAACCAAAAGAAGTTCCCCGCTTGTATTCATCAGTATCCGATAGTGACGGTTGCTACATTGAGTCCCAAGGCTAATCCGTCCCCAAGCATCAGCCTGAATATCTTCTTTAATGAGCGAAAAATTCTGATACTCCATCACGTCTCCTCCTCTCTTCATATACTTATTCTAGATAAGTTACCCAATTTGGGCAATAGGGTTATGTCCATTTAGCTTCTCACTATCTAAAGAAAACAGGTTAAACTTGTTCGGGCTGGAGCCTTGACAACAAACCCAGTTTGTTGTTGCACTCTCTTCGCTAAATTCTCTCCCCTTTCCTTGTAGGAGAAAGGCCAGGGGAGAGGTCAATAATTAAGAACCCAATGCGATCACACTATTCGGCAACGATCAAGTATAATTAAGATAACAATGTTACTTAAAGAATAAAGTTAAGTTTGAATCTTCAATTGGTATAAATCATGCAACTCGAAGACTATTTTAATTTTCTTGCTCCTAACGATATTCGGCTAAAAGGAACCCGCGTCGGTATTGAAACCATTTTACACGATTTCATTTACCAAGCCAAAACTCCCGAAGAAATTGCTAATACTTATCCATCTTTAACCCTCGAACAGGTATATGCGACGATTCTTTATTATCTTCATGATAAAGAAAAAGTGAGCCAATACATCGCCGACTGGCTAGAATGGGGGCGAAAAATGCGAGAAGAACAGCGAAAAAATCCTCCGCCTGTGGTTGAACGACTGAGAAAATTGAAAGCTGAAATAACAGCCAAGCAGAAAGCTAATGACACTGAAATATTTAATTGATGAAAATGTTAATTCGGTGTATCCTCAACAATTGCGTCGCCGAGAACCAGAAATCATTATTCGAGTAGTTGGTGAACCAGATACACCAAAATTAGGTACATTAGATCCAGAAATCTTGATTTGGTGTGAGGTGATGGGATTTATTTTAGTGACAAATAATCGTGCTTCTATGCCAGTACATTTAAGAGAACACTTCAACCAAAACCGTCACATTCCTGGAATTTTTATTCTCAATCAAGATTTAAGTATTGGTGATAACTTGTTAGAATTAATTGTAATTGCCAAAGGTTCTTTTGACAATGAATATGAAAACCAAATTATTCATTTACCGTTAACCTGATCAAATTGAAATAATCTTATTAAAATAACTAAGAATCCCAATTCACGATCGCTACGAACCCGGTTTGATGAGGATATTTTCGTTGCTGTGACTGATATTTTGAGGATTGGGATTGAGGAGGTGCGGGGTTTGCTGGAGGGTTAGGATGGGTTTTGGGCGTAGGGATTGTTTGGGCGCAGGGTGCGTGTTTGCGGCTATCAATTCAGTTAACGTAAATCTTAATTAAGGAGGTAAATATGGTTCAAATTTTACAAGCGAAAGAAGTCACTCTTAGAAATTTAATTAATCATTTTCAACTACAGTTTATAGAAGATAAGCATTTTTTTGGGGAATGGCAGCAAGACCTAGAAGCAATCTCTGAACAAGAAAAAGAATTGTTAGATAAAATCAAAACAGGTTATTTAAACTTATTAAATTATCCTCCCTTTTTAGAAACTTCGGTGAGGATGACGGTTTTAGATTCATTATTATTTATTGGTAACTTTTGTCTATTTCCCTTTCAGATTAAAGCGGAAGAGTCTGTTGAAATTATTACAGAAGATCAAGATTTAATAATTAAAGGAAGGTTAGATACTTTAATTCTAAAAGAGCAATTATGGGTAATGATTATTGAATCAAAACGGGTGATTTATTCCGTTGAAGTAGGTTTACCGCAATTATTAGCTTATTTAATGGTCAATCCTCATCCAAACCGTCCTAATTATGGAATGTTGACCAATGGTTCCGAGTTTTTATTTGTTAAATTATTATGGGACGGTAAACCTTTATACGGAACCTCTCGTTTATTTGCCATGAGAAATCCGGGGGATTTATACGAGGTTCTCAAAATCCTTAAACATCTCTGTCAGTCTAGCGAGGGGGTGGAATGAACCACAGAGACACAAAGGACACAAAGATCGATCGCTTCTATGGTAAGTTAAGCTGATCACACAGAACCTAGAAGAGCCTGGATTAGAGGAGATTCGGCTAATCTAAGGATGGGTGGTTAAGAATTTTTTCGGCTTTTCTTGACTATTTCAGCCTGATTTGTCCTGACAAGCTCAAGAATACGAGATTTTTTGTCTAGAATTGCCCGGCCTGAGAGGGGAATGATAAAGTTAGATAAGAAAATTAAAGATGGTGTGATTAAAGTGAAATTTGCTGCTAGTACCTATTTTTCCCTGCTGCGTCATTGTGCCGTTCCTTTGTTGTCGATCGCCACTTTTACGCCAATTCTCTTAACTTATTTAGCCAAGGAAAAACCAGAAACCCCGCAACCCCAGGCAAATCTAGAGACTGCTGCCTCCCCTGCTCCTATTATCCCATCTCCGATCGCCCCCTTAACCGCGCCATCACCGAAACTATCCCCCTCTCCCCAATCTTCTGCGATTCCAAAATCAGCACCCTCTCCTCAGTCTTCCCTCTCAGCGCCGAAAAAAATAGCACCATCGGTTCAAACGTCCCCTAATACTTCCCCCAATACTGCCCCTAATACTGCCCCCGCTGCTGCGGCCAAACCAGTGATTAGACAACCCTTAGTGGTTCCCGCTAATTATACGCCGCCGGCCATAGAAATTCGCGTGGCGATTAAAAGGGATGTGGCCAGTGTTTTGATTGGAGTTAACGGGCCGGCGGTGATCACCGATCGCCAAGGTCGTGGTTTAAAAACGATTGCCACTAACGAGGGTTTACCGGTCATTCCAGGTGCCAATGGCTTAAAAATGGGCGATTTATCGCTGCCAGAGGTGATTTTTGTGCAGCCCACCAGTGCCGATGGTTTAGTTTATGTGGATGATGGTTGGTATCGGGGTAAAGTGCTGCTGGTTGCCCAAGGCGATCGCTTGTTAGTGGTCAATCATGTTAATTTAGAGGCCTATCTCTATAGTGTGGTGGGGAGTGAAATGCACTCCACCGCGCCAATGCACGCTTTAAAGGCACAGGCGATCGCCGCCCGTTCCTACGCCCTAGTACACATGATCCGCCCCGCTAATGCTTGGTTTCATCTGGGTAATAGCCAACGCTGGCAGGTATATAAAGGCATTCGCTCGGAGTATCAATCGACTCACCAGGCGGTTAATGCCACTGCTGGGCAGATTCTCAGCTATAAAGGGGGTGTAGTCGAGTCTCTTTATGCTGCCACCGATGAAATTGTCGCTTGGGCTCACGGTGGTCGCGGTATGAGTCAAACTGGGGCCTATAAATTAGCGGAAAAAGGCCTAGATTATCAACAAATTCTCGGTAATTATTATCCCGGAGTTGGTTTAGCTCGTCTAGTTCTACAAAATTAGATTGATAGGCTTTCTCGACTGAAAACTCAAATCTGATCACTGATAACTGATCACTGATAACTGAAATGCCGACCATAGCAGATTTCTAGTAACTGTATTACAATAAACTTTCAAAATGCTATAGCAGTAAATCTCTCTATGAATAGCCCCTTTCTCGACTACCTCAACGGTCCCAAGCATCCCGTCCTCGTCTTTGATGGAGCGATGGGAACTTCCCTACAAAGCCAAAATCTGACGGCCGAGGACTTTGGTGGGGCAGAATACGAAGGTTGTAACGAGTATCTTGTCCATACTAAACCTAGCGCCGTAGCGAAAGTCCACGAAGCCTTTTTAGCCGTGGGTGCGGATGTGATTGAAACCGACACCTTCGGGGGAACCTCGATAGTTTTAGCCGAGTACGATTTAGCCGATCAAGCCTATTATCTCAACAAAAGCGCCGCCGAACTGGCCAAAGCTTGCGCTAATAAATACTCTACCCCCGAAAAACCCCGTTTTGTGGCGGGTTCCATGGGGCCGGGGACAAAACTGCCCACTTTGGGTCATATTGACTTTGATACCCTCAAAAATGCCTATGTGGAACAGGTAGAGGGTCTGTATGATGGCGGGGCAGATTTATTATTAGTAGAAACCTGTCAGGATGTCCTGCAAATTAAAGCGGCTTTAAATGCTATTGAAGAAGTATTTCAGAAAAAAGGTCAACGATTGCCCCTCATGGTTTCGGTGACGATGGAAACCATGGGAACGATGTTAGTAGGAACGGAAATTAACGCCGTTGTCTCTATTTTACAACCCTATAAAATTGATATTTTGGGACTTAACTGCGCCACTGGTCCAGATTTAATGAAACCCCATATTAAATATCTCTCGGAAAATTCCCCTTTTATTGTTTCTTGTATTCCTAACGCTGGTTTACCAGAAAATGTCGGCGGTCAAGCGCATTATCGCCTCACTCCCGTAGAATTAAAAATGGCTTTAATGCACTTTATTGAAGATTTGGGAGTACAAATTATCGGCGGTTGTTGTGGTACTCGTCCCGACCATATTCAAGCTTTAGCGGAACTAAGTCAGGGTTTAACTCCGAAATCTCGTCATTATCATTATGAACCCTCCGCCGCTTCTATCTACAGTACCCAACCCTATATTCAAGATAATTCTTTCCTGATTGTCGGGGAAAAATTAAACGCCAGTGGTTCTAAAAAATGTCGGGAACTGCTCAATGTTGAAGACTGGGATAGTTTAGTATCGATGGCGAAAGCTCAGGTAAAAGAAGGAGCGCATATTCTCGATGTCAACGTCGATTATGTGGGCCGGGATGGGGTGCGCGATATGCACCAATTAGCCTCTCGTTTAGTTAATAATGTCACCCTACCTTTAATGTTAGATTCCACCGAATGGGAAAAAATGGAAGCGGGGTTAAAAGTAGCGGGGGGTAAATGTATCCTCAACTCTACTAACTACGAAGACGGGGAATCGCGTTTTTATCAAGTCTTGGATTTAGCGAAAAAATACGGCGCGGGGGTAGTAATTGGAACCATTGATGAAGAAGGAATGGGACGCACTGCCGAGAAAAAATTCCAGATAGCTAAACGGGCCTATTATGCGGCGATAGAATACGGAATTCCTCCCTACGAAATCTTTTTTGATCCTCTAGCTTTACCGATTTCTACTGGTATCGAAGAAGACCGAGAAAATGGCAAGGCTACTATCGAAGCAATGGGCCGAATTCGCCAAGAACTGCCCGAATGTCACATTCTTTTAGGTGTGTCTAATATCTCTTTTGGGTTGAATCCGGCAGCGCGTCAGGTATTAAATTCCGTCTTCCTCAACGAAGCGATGCAGGTGGGGATGGATGGGGCAATCGTCAGCGCCAATAAGATTCTTCCTCTGGCAAAAATTGAACCAGAATATCAGCAAATTTGTCGGGATTTAATCTATGATAATCGTCGTTTTGATGGCGATATATGTGTTTATGATCCCCTGACCAAATTAACCGAATTATTTGCGGGGAAAACTACTAAAAAAGACCCCTCTAGTAATGCTAATTTACCCGTGGAGGAACGCTTAAAACAGCATATTATTGATGGGGAAAGATTGGGACTGGAAGACGCTTTAAAGCAAGCTTTACAGGACTATCCACCCCTAGATATTATTAATATTTTCCTCCTGGATGGGATGAAGGTAGTGGGTGAGTTATTTGGTTCGGGACAAATGCAGTTACCTTTTGTTCTCCAATCTGCCCAAACTATGAAAGCTGCCGTTGCTTTTTTAGAACCCTTTATGGAGAAAAAAGAGGGGGATAATAATGCCAAAGGGACTTTTATTATCGCAACGGTTAAAGGGGATGTTCACGATATTGGTAAAAACTTAGTTGATATTATCTTGACCAATAACGGCTATAGGGTGATTAATTTGGGCATTAAACAACCCGTAGAAAATATCATCGAAGCCTACAAAGAACATAAGGCCGATTGTATCGCCATGAGCGGTTTATTGGTGAAATCGACGGCTTTTATGAAGGAAAATCTAGAGGTTTTTAATGAAAAAGGAATCACCGTTCCTGTTATTCTTGGTGGGGCAGCTTTAACTCCCAAATTTGTCCATGATGACTGTCAAAAAACCTACAAGGGACAGGTTATCTATGGTAAAGATGCCTTCTCTGACCTGCATTTTATGGATAAATTAATGCCCGCTAAAGCTGGCGGTCAATGGGATGATAGTAAAGGCTTTTTAGGTAAGTTTGCCGAGGCAGAAAAACCCCCGGTTGTTGCCGAAGAATTAAAGGTTAATCCCGATACTATTTTTACCGATGGCAGCGTCAACCAAGAATTAGTTATTGATACCCGTCGTTCCGAAGCGGTGGCAGTTGATATTCCCCGACCAACACCGCCCTTCTGGGGTACTAAAATATTAACAGCAGCAGAAATTCCCATCGAGGAGGTTTTCTGGTATTTGGACCTACAAGCTTTATTTGTCGGTCAATGGCAATTCCGCAAACCCAAAAGCCAATCGAAGCCAGAATACGACCAGTTTTTACAGGAAAAAGTTCATCCAATTCTGACAGCATGGAAAGAGAAAATTGTCAAGGAAAATTTACTAAACCCCACATTAATTTATGGTTATTTTCCCTGTCAGTCGTCCGGTAATTCCCTGTTAATTTACGATCCCGAATCGATACAAGCAGGCGAAAAACCCGAAAATCTGCAACCAATCGCCATTTTTGAGTTTCCTCGCCAGAAATCCGGTCGTCGTCTCTGTATTGCTGACTTTTTCGCCCCGCAGGAATCCGGTATTATCGATGTTTTCCCGATGCAAGCGGTGACAGTGGGGGAAATCGCCACAGAATACGCTAAATCTCTCTTTGATGCCAACGAATATACCGAATACCTCTATTATCACGGCATGGCTGTCCAAACCGCCGAAGCCATGGCCGAATGGACCCACACCCGCATCCGTCGCGAGTTAGGTTTCGCAGAGTTCGATCCCGATAATATCCGCGATATACTACAACAGCGTTACCAGGGTTCTCGCTATAGTTTCGGCTATCCCGCTTGTCCCAATATTCAGGACCAATACAAGCAACTAGATCTGTTAGGATGCGATCGCATTGGGATGTATATGGACGAAAGCGAACAATTGTACCCAGAACAATCCACCACCGCCATTATTACCTATCACCCCACCGCTAAATACTTTAGTACCTAATCAGTGACCAGTTATCAGTGATCAGATTTGAGTTTTCATTGCAATTATCGACTTAGATCTATAATATGCCAGCAATTTTTTTGATTATTAACCACATGACAAAGTGGCCACTGCTGTGGTATTAATTTAGGATAGGAAGTTTTCGGGAGTCAGTCGTCGGTCGTTCATACCAAATTAGCCTACACTTCATCTTGATAGGAAAGGCTAGATTTTTTGCAGCTTCTTAGGGAAATTATGACCACTAATCCTCTTAACTCGCTCATTTTAGAGCAGATTAGTCATATCTGTGAGCAATACTCGATCGAAAGTCGTATTCTCGAAGATTTTGCCGATTTTGTCATCAAAAACCACCGTAAAAAGTCTCCTAAACCATCGTTAACTAAATCAAAAACTACAGCCACCACCACCACAAGCTCAAAAGTTAAACCTTTAACTCTAACGCAACTTAAACAGGCAGTTTATGCCTATTTTGAGGTTAGCAATACCACAGAATTAAAAAAATCGAGTATGTTTCAAATGGCTACTAGAGCCTTTGATAACATCAATTTATCTCAGCGAGAAAGTTGGGAGGTTATCTACAGGAAATATATCGGTATTCTTCCTGAAGAAGATTACGAACAGGGGAAAGATTGTATCAACGGTATCAATATTTTTAAATATTTTCGTCCCTATCGTGTTTTCGATCTTGATCCAAATACTGCCAGCAAGGAAGACATTAAAAATGCCTATTATCGTCTTTCTAAGATCTATCATCCCGATAACCAAGAAACAGGAAACTCTCACATCTTTGATCGTTTGACTGTGATGTATAAATCTATCACCACGGAGATAAAATAATCATGCCTCAGAAAGCAAATACCTTCCTGATCCGGGATACCGAATTAGCTCAATGGTTTTCTATTACTCTTGAAAAACTAGAAAAAATTGTTGATATTTTTGATGCTGATCCTAATGATGATTGGGATTTAGTTGAAGGTGTCGATTATCAATTTGTCAACAAAAAAGATAAAGTTAGAGTGTTTTCTTTTGAAGGTGCTTTAAAAATTGCTTCCTATATCGAGAAGAATGAAAAGCGAGGAATTATATACAGATTTAGAGAATTTTTTACTAAGCACGATCAAAAAATTCGTCGCTCCTTAGCACGAAAATTAATTTTTGCTGAACTCACTGACTCCGGCGAAATTCAAGTTTATAAAGGACGGCCTATGATTCATAAACAGAGTTTGCGGCGAATTTTAAAAACTAATGGAACCAAGCTAAATAAAACCGTGAATCATCTTCAGCAAAGAACTGATAAACCTCTAGAATTAGGAGTAGATTTTTACGAAGATGAAAAAAGAGAGTTTTGGTTCTCTGAAAGTGGAATAGTGATGATTTCTAAATCCATGAGTGAAACTTTGACGAATAAATCGCGCCAAGAAATGTGTAAAATGATTGCAATGGAGTTTCCTCTTGCCTTTAAAGAAATTCAGGAAAATCTAGATGACGATACCAAACAAAAAATCGAGATTGAAAAGGCTAAAAAACGAGCTAAAACTAGAGATAAAAACACTTGTCAGGTGACAGGGCAAAAACCGGATAGAAATAATAAATTTAATCTCGCTGTCCATCATCTTTACTCTGCCCAGAAATATCCCCATCTAGCGACATTAGATCTGAATTTGGTGACTATTAAAGAAGAAATTCACCAAGAATTCCACGGTAACTTAGGGGGATTTCATCAACCTTGTACCATCGAGGATTTTATCGAATTCTTGCACGTTTACTATCCCGAACATCATGGTAATTTAGCCTTAAAACTTCAGAAAACTAAGAAAAAACTGGAAAAATTAGCTAAATAATCACTCAATTTCGGGGGGTGAATAGCTCCAAAGTGATTATCGATTTTTTTAGGGAAAGAACGACCACATCTCATCATGAGCGATAATTAATTTATCGAAAGTTTGGGTTAAAACTCCTATCTCACGAGGAACAGCCGCATCTAAATCATTGGCAACTATTGTCAACTCCGCCCATAGTATATATGATAGTTGAACTCTAATTTAGGATCTAGCTGGGTCTAGAGAGGATAATATGGATAAGATCAAGGTAGGATTGTTGTTTGGTGGTCGATCGGGAGAACACGAGGTATCTATCAATTCGGCTCGATCGATCCTGCAAGCTTTTAATTATCCCGAAAATCTTGACAAATACGCCGTTATCCCCTTCTATATCGATAAAAATGGCTGTTGGCATTCGGCAGCAACTGCTAGACAAATTTTAACCTCTGGGCAACCCCTAGCTATTGAGAGTGATATAAAAGTCAATATCTGGCAATTTCCTCCAGAAGTGAGCGAAATTGAGGTTTGGTTTCCAATTCTCCACGGACCGAATGGAGAAGATGGCACTTTACAAGGATTACTCACTCTCATGCGGGTTGCTTTTGTGGGTAGTGGGGTACTGGGTTCATGCCTAGGAATGGATAAAATTGCCATGAAAACTGCTTTTGCAGCCGCTGGATTACCCCAAGTTAAGTATAAGGCCGTAACCCGCTCACAAGTGTGGTCAAATGCCTGTGTTTTTCCGCAATTGTGCGATCAAATCGCCGAGGAAATAGGTTATCCTTGTTTTATTAAACCGGCTAATTTAGGTTCTTCGGTGGGTATTAGTAAAGCACGCAACCGGCAAGAATTAGAGGCTGCTTTAGATAGTGCTGCTAGTTATGATCGACGGATTATTGTTGAAGCAGGAGTAACCGCAAGGGAGATCGAATGTGCGGTTTTAGGTAATGATAATCCCCAAGCTTCTTTGGTGGGAGAAATTACTTTTGATAGTGATTTTTATGACTATGAAACTAAATATACTGATGGGCGATCGAGTATGGTGATTCCCGCTAATATTCCTGATAAAATTGCTAATCAAGTGCGAGAAATGGCTGTAGAAGCATTTAAAGCTGTGGATGCTGCGGGATTGTCGCGGGTGGATTTTTTCTATGTGGAGAAGACTGGGGAAGTGTTTCTCAATGAAATTAATACTCTGCCAGGGTTTACTAATTTTAGTATGTATCCCCAACTCTGGAAAGCCACCGGTTTAGAGTTTGATAAATTGGTCGATAAGTTGGTACAATTAGCCTTAGAAAGACAGGAAAAATAAGGTTAAATCACCAACATTTCTAGGATAGGAATTACCTATCCTAGAGATATTTATCAATTAGATAGTTTCAGGATCAATGCCCAATTCTCGTAATTTTTGGGCTAATTTTTCCTTCTCCAAGATAGCTTGTTCTTTTTCAAGGATAGCCTGTTCCTTCGCTTGTCGTTCCTGTTCCTTTTCTAAAAAAATCTGTTCCTTTGCTTGTCTTTGCTCTAATTCAGCTTCTTGGGGAGTGGGAACCAATTGACCATCGACGGTAAAATAACGCAGTTTACGGTCAAATATGCCTAAATATAGTTCTAACTGTTCACTCCATAAATAGCCGTTTTCATTAGCAGCAATAGCCTGATATTGTCCAGCAATTAATCTAAATCCTTGCAGTTCTAAACTTTCAGGATCAAACCAGAAATAGTTAGGAGTCCGAAAGGTATTTTGATAGAGATTTTTCTTTTTATTGCGATCAATATTAGCAGTGGATGGGGAGAGAATTTCCACGATCACATTGGGATATTTACCCCCTTCTCCCCAAACCACCCAACTTTTGCGGGGACGTTTTTCTGTATCTAAAACCACAAAAAAATCAGGACCGCAGAAATCACGTTTTTTTAGTTGTTCTTCGTTATAGTAGATGGTAAGATTGCCGGAAGCGTAGTAATTAGTTCTTTGTTGCCATAACCTTTCTAAACAACCGATCAGAATTGTAATTTGTTGTAGATGTAGATCACTTTCCAAGGGTGGTTCATCACTCCATAAATCGGTGGGGGGACAGGTAACTTCCGGTAAAATGTCGAGAGTTGTCATAGTTTTTCCCCGTTATACTAGCTTTGTTTAATTATAACTGTTACGCTCTTTTCTGGTCATAAAAAACTAATTTTTTGTTGAATCACGAGTAAAACTGTAGATAATTTGGGTAGCTAATTGTGGTAATTGTGAGAAATCTTCATCGGACATTTTTTGATGATCAAGTTTCATTTGTAATCCCGTCATCGAATCGTCTCCGTCGGAAATTAAAAATTCTAAGCGTTCAATTTCCGACCAATCTTTAACGTCATTTAATATTTTGTCAATAACCAAAAGATAAGGATGGGAAGGATTTTTATACCAATTACTGCTGACACCCTGACGAATATCTAAACCTAAATGTACGATCAAAGGGGCGCGATCAAAAAGGGCATTGGCTACCGGTCGGGTTTCTTCTTGGAGAGATAATTGATTAGCGCGACTTAACTGCCGTAATTTCTCCAATTGATGATATCTTTGGGAAATTGACGGCGGATTTTCCCCCCAACTGAGAGCGATGGTGACTAGATAGGTTTGTAAGAATAGATGTCCTAACTTTTCCGCTTTTGTTGCTAGATAATTGGAATTATAATCATTAGCCTCGATCAGCAAAGGTACTCGCTCGACTATTTCCAAACCGTAGCCTTTTAATCCAGCAATTTTACGCGGATTATTGGTAATTAAACGAATATTTCTCACCCCCAAATCGTTGAGCATTTGCGCTCCCATGCCGTAATCGCGCAAATCGGCGGGAAATCCTAACCTTTCGTTGGCTTCCACCGTATCTAATCCTATATCCTGTAAAGAATAGGCTTTTAGCTTATTAATTAAACCAATTCCCCGGCCTTCCTGTCGCAGGTAAACCACCACCCCTAAACCGTTGTTTTCAATCATTTTTAAGGCACTTTGTAACTGTTGCCGACAATCGCAACGCAAGGATCCCAAAGCATCCCCAGTCAGGCATTCTGAGTGCATTCGTACCATTACAGGTTGATCATCAAAGAGAGCGGGATCGCCTTTCACAATAGCGATATGTTCGGTTTGATCTAATAAATTTCGGTAGGCATAAAGCTGAAAAGTGCCGAATTGACTGGGAAAATCACAGACTGTTTCCCGATGGACAAAGCGATCGTGTTTTAAGCGATAACTGATCAGATCGGCAATGCTAATTAACTTTAAATTATGTTGACGAGCGTATTCAAATAGTTGCGGTAAACGGGCCATGGAACCGTCGGGATTTTGGATCTCACAGATAACTCCCGCCGGATACAACCCGGCTAATCGAGCTAGATCCACGGCTGCCTCCGTATGACCGGCGCGTTTTAAGACTCCACCGGCTTTAGCACGAATCGGGAAGACATGACCGGGACGGGTGAGATCGTCGGGACGAGTGACTGGATTAATGGCAACTTGCACGGTTTTCGCCCGATCTTCTGCCGAAATGCCAGTTTTAACCCCTAAATGGGGAGCGGCATCGATGCTAACAGTAAAAGCGGTTTGATTGCTATCGGTGTTTTTTGTCACCATCAAGGGTAATTCGAGAGCATCAAGACGCTCTCCCGTCATTGCCAGACAGATTAAACCGCGAGCTTGCACTGCCATGAAGTTAATCAGATCGGGGGTGGCAAATTGGGCCGCACAGATTAGATCTCCTTCATTTTCGCGATTCTCATCATCAACTACTACAATAGCCCGTCCGGCTTTGATTTCCGCTAAGGCAGTATCGATAGAGTCAAAAGCGCTCGAAGTGACAGTCACAGGCATTAAAACGATAGAACTATTTTCATTCTACAGGTTTGCTCGATCTGCTGAGGTTCAATTTCTGTCAGTTCCCTAGAAAGAAGTCTCCCGGTGAACCTGACGGCTGCCCGGGAGACTTTTAGTTATCTTAAGCTAGAAAATTAGTTCAAACTAGCGGGGGTGATGCTGGCAACTTTGCCACCGAGACGGTTGATCTGTTGCAGGGTGTTATTTAACTGTTCAAAGGGGACGATAATCGCTTTGCTACTGCGACGGACACGGGGATAACCCGGTTTGCTAATAGCGGCAATTTCCACGCGATAGAGCTTACCCACATCACCATAGGCCACACTACCACCCAGAGCTTTACTGGGGGTGTTGCGTTGAGCAGAGGGACGATAGGCCCAACCATCGCTGCCACCGGAGGGACCGACTACTGCCGAAGCACCGTTTTGAGCTAATTCCACCGCTAAACGGGAGGTTTTGCCGGCAATCTGAGAGCGATCGCTGTTAGCATAACCGCGATAGAGTTGGAACATCCGGGTAAATCCCACGGTTTTTTGACCGGGTTGGCTGGCAAAACCACGATAGTAGGGAACAATACTATCGCCGAAGTTTTCGGTATATTCGGCGGAATCGATGTAGGAGTCGATATCGGCCTCGAATCCTTTGTTTTCGTAGAGATCGAGGTGATAGACCACTTCCGACTCATCGTAGGGAGCGCGACCTAAAAGATGTTTGATATTAAGTTCGATGACGCGGGTTTGGAAGTTACCGTAGAAGAATTTGTTCTTATACAGTTCCGATTTGGCCACGGCGCGGACGAATTCCCGCACGGTGATCGAACCGTTGCAGAGTAAGGATTCGGCACTGGTAAGGCGCTCGGAACGCATGATATAGTCATTGCCTAGCACCTGACGATAGACGGCGCGAATAACCGCCTGTGCGTCGTCACGGGACCAATCGGGACGTAATTCCACGGGAGCAACCTCGCTAAAAGCGGTTGTCCCTAAACGGGAAGCTGAGGTAGTAATTGCCACTAAAGTTCTCCTACAAAAAAATGATCATTTTCTGACCCCTCAAAACTAGGGGAGGATCAGTTCGATTACCTGGCCGCCTTGACGATGGATATAACAAGGTCTGGAAGAACAGGTGATTGCTAACCCTTTTGCTAACAACCTCCTGTCTTTCCAGACCAGCAGTTTTTTCGATTGGACTAGCTGAGAGCGTTGATAGCGTAGTCGATATAGGAGTTGGCTTCTACCGCAGGGTCGCCACTTAAACCATGGTTGGCTTTGATATATTTGAGAGCTTCGATGTACCAGCTAGGAGACAGGTCGAAGGTGCGGTTGATTTCGTCGATACCAGCGATGAGGTACTCGTCCATCGGACCGGTTCCACCAGCAACTAAGCAGTAGGTCACCATGCGGAGGTAGTAACCGATGTCACGAGCGCATTTTTCTTTACCGCGTTGGTCCGCCGCAAAGTTAGCCCCTTGCATTTGGGTGGTGTAGGGGTACTTGTTGTACACAGCTTGAGCAGCGCCAGAGATCAAAGAATTGGCTTTTTCGGTCAACACTTTAGCGGCGCTGAGGCCAGCAGAAGCTTGACGAAAACGACCGAAAGCAGTTTGGATTTCGGTGCTGCTTAAGAAACGACCTTGAGAATCAGCGGCTGCTACGGCTTCGGTAAGGGGGGTTTTCATTTTTTGGTATCTCCCAATAATCTTGCAATAAGTTTCCTACGGTTTAATTGAGACTAGCCCCAGGGACTAGGCGACAGCAGCGGCGGCGCGGTCGAAGTAGCTGGCAATTTCAGACATTAAAGCACTGCAATCGCCGGGGGTGATACCGTTGCGATCGTTAGCAATGGATAAAGCAGCTTCTTTCATTTTGCTTACGCCAGCAGCTACGGAAGCTCCTGGTACTCCCAAAGCTACATAGGTTTCGCGCAGACCATTTAAGCAACGATCATCGAGAACACTGCCGTCGCCAGAGAAGGTAGCGTAGGTAACATAGCGCAAGATGATTTCCATGTCGCGTAAGCAAGCGGCCATACGACGGCTGGTGTAGGCATTACCACCGGGGGTGATCAGTTGGGGCTGTTCAGCGAACAGGCTACGAGCGGCGTTGGCAACGATGGTGGAAGCGTTACTGGTGATCCGGTTAACAGAGTCCATCCGTTTGTTGCTGTCGGCAACCATGGCGCTGAGAGCGTCTAGTTGCGAAGAGCTTAAATATTCGCCACGAGCATCAGCTTGGGATACTACCCGGGTGAATGCGTCAAACATTGTGACAATCTCCTAAATTTAAATGGGATTTGCTTGCAATTAAAATTTTCCCTCTTAAGGGATTTCACGGTGAGTCTGGACGAGCCTTGACCGTGATTGTTGCGATTTACTTTAAGAAACCTGAAAAAACTTCACTGCTCTCTCATAAATCACCTAAGGAGGTTAAACAAGTATCCAGCTTAACTTTTGTCTGTTATCTTGGCCCCTCAAGTTAAATTTATACACTGCTGTCGAAACTTTGTTTGTTACATATTATTAAGTTTTTTGCTGTCTTTTTGTAACGGTCACTTAACAATGACTCGATCGAGTTGGTCATCAATTCCTGACATGGCTCAAAGCCTCTCACCGTCAGGAAATCAGAGACAGCAAGGCTTTAAGGGTATAAAGGCCAGCAAGATAGAAAATTTAAGCTTTTTTTTATATTTTCCCGCTTTCCCTTCCCCTATTGCCCAAGGATTGCCCTTTCCGGCGCTCAAATTACGATGAAGTTTTGTAAAGAAGGGCGTGGGGTGTGGGGAGAACAAAGCTGTCTCCTGTCCCCTGTCCCCTGTCCCCTGTCTCCTGAAGTTAAACTAGAAACCAGTGATCAAAAAAACTAGCCGTCCGAACCCGATGATTTCCTCCTTTCCTGTCCCCAATAGCTTAAATTGCCCTCAAATTCGCCTTGCTATTCGTTCTCTGCAGCCGCAATTAGTCCACTGGCGCCGACAAATACACCAAAAACCAGAACTAGGCTTTCAAGAACATCTCACCGCCTCCTTAATCAGTCAAACCCTGACTAAATACGGAATTGACCATCAAACCGGTATCGCCGGCACCGGAATTGTCGCCACCATCGCAGGCAGTCAACCGGGGCCAGTTTTAGCCCTGCGGGCCGATATGGATGCACTACCGATCGCCGAAGAAAACCAAGTCCCCTATCGTTCCCAACATCCGGGCCAAATGCACGCCTGTGGTCACGATGGCCACACAGCGATCGCCCTCGGTACAGCAGTTTACCTAGCACAAAACCGTCACGATGTCAAGGGGATAGTAAAAATTATTTTCCAACCCGCCGAAGAGGGGCCGGGGGGGGCGAAACCGATGATCGAAGCGGGAGTGCTGAAAAATCCCGACGTGGAGGGAATTATCGGGCTACACCTCTGGAATAATCTGCCTTTAGGGACAGTGGGCGTAAAAAATGGGCCTTTAATGGCGGCGGTGGAATGTTTCGATCTCCAGATTCAAGGCCGGGGAGGCCACGGGGCAATTCCCCATCAAACCGTCGATTCACTACTGGTGGCGGCCCAAATCGTCAACGCCTTGCAAACCATCGTCGCCCGCAACCTTAACCCCCTCGATGCCGCCGTGGTGACTGTGGGTAAATTAGCGGCGGGAAGCGCTAGAAACGTGATCGCCGATAGTGCTAATCTCAGTGGGACGGTGCGCTATTTCAATCCCCAGTTAGGGGGCTATTTCCGACAACGGATGGAAGAAATTATCGCGGGCATCTGTCAAAGTCACGGGGCCAGTTATCAATTCGATTACTGGCAATTGTATCCCCCGGTAATCAATCATGATCGGATGGCGGAATTAGTGCGCTCCATCGCCGCACAAGTGGTGGAAACCCCAGCCGGAATCGTTCCCGAATGTCAAACCATGGGAGGGGAAGATATGTCCTTCTTTTTACAGGAAGTACCGGGCTGTTATTTCTTCTTGGGATCCGCCAATCCCGAATTAGGATTAGCCTATCCCCACCATCATCCCCGTTTTGATTTTGATGAATCGGTGTTAACCATGGGAGTCGAGATTTTTGTCCGTTGCGTCGAAAAATTCGGCAACTCTAAGACTTTCTAGCAATCCGTTCAAGGTGAACAGTTTTTGTCAAACCTGAAACCGCTAAACTGATCACTGAATCAGACAGGTAAAAAAACGCATGAATAATAATATCCAGGAAAACGATGCCCAACGGGTGAAAATCCTCAGCGAAGCCCTACCCTATATACAAGAATTTCGCGGTCGTACTGTCGTGGTTAAATACGGTGGTGCGGCCATGAATAACAGCGATATCAAAGACACGGTCATGCGAGATATCGTTTTTCTCTCCTGTGTGGGGGTTCGTCCCGTTATTGTCCACGGCGGCGGTCCGGAAATCAACAGTTGGCTGGATAAATTAGGCATTGAACCCCAATTTAAAGACGGTTTACGCGTCACCGATGCCGCCACCATGGATGTGGTAGAAATGGTGCTGGTGGGGCGCGTCAATAAAGAAATTGTGGCCCTGATCAATCAAGCCGGCGGTAAAGCGGTAGGATTATGCGGTAAGGATGGTAATCTGATCACTGCTCGTCCCGTGGGTAAAGAGGGTATTGGTTTTGTGGGAGAAGTGAGCAGTGTCGATACTAGCGTCGTCGAATCCTTGGTCAATAGTGGCTATATTCCCGTGATTTCTAGTGTGGCCGCCGATGAAACCGGCCAAGCTCATAATATCAATGCCGATACGGTAGCCGGAGAAATAGCGGCGGCTTTAGGGGCGGCTAAACTGATTTTGATGACCGATACAGCCGGAATTTTAGAGAATTACAAGGATCCTTCCACTTTATTGGCTAAATTAGATATCCAACAAGCCCGGCAGTTGATTGAAAAAGGCATCGTTGCCGGCGGGATGATTCCCAAAGTTGGCTGCTGTGTGCGATCGCTGGCTCAGGGAGTTCAGGCCGCTCATATTATCGATGGTCGTCTTCCCCACGCCCTTTTACTGGAAATTTTCACCGATCGAGGCATCGGTTCCATGATTGTGGCCTCCGGTTATACTAATCTATAGTAGTAATTACCGTACTTTTGGTTAAAAAGACTTGCCTAAAACCACAGATATGGTGTAAAAGTAAGTTAATAAACGCGCTTCTCACTCCTTTGTAATGGCAAAAGTCTTAGTCTTGAGTTAGTTTAGTCGGGAAGCGCAAAATCTGAAGTATTCATAGCAATTGAATTTATGACCAAACAAGCTGTAGCTCACCCGATGGTGAAGTTTCAACGCAAGGCTAGCAAGTGGATAGATGCAAAAGTAGTCAAACCTAGCGATAGTATCTGGAAACTGGCTCTTTTATACGGAGATGAGTGGGGATACTGGAAGCAAGAGCTTCTCGATTTCGGTTTCTCCATGCAAGACCCTCTCAGCGAAGTGGTAGCGGTAGAAGCTTGGGACGAGGAATAAGCGACCATCGACTCAAAAGCAGCTTTCTACCAAGATTATCGCCATGGGATCGACTCCGATTATCCTTTCCGCTCTGGTTATCTTATCCTTAAGCGCGAGTTGTTCTCCCAGGACCGAAACCCAACCACCGTCACCAGCGGCCCGTACTACTACCGTCAACGTCACCACCGCTAAACTGGCAACCATCGGACGCAATCTTGATTACACGGGAACTACCCGACCTTTGAAAGTGGTTTCTCTGCGATCGCAAGCCACCGGTCAGTTACTTAATCTCGTCGTCGATGTGGGAGATGAGGTGCAATTAGGACAAATCCTCGCTCATGTTGATGATCGTCTCCTTGCCACCGTTGTCCGGCAAGAAAAATCCGCCCTGTCGGCCCTAGAAGCGGAATTAGCCCGGGCGAGAATTGAAGTCAGTAACGCTGAAATTGAAGTGGAGCGCCTACAACTACAATACCAACAGGCCAAAAATGATGGCGAGCGCCTGCAAAAATTAGCCCTAGAAGGAGCGATTCCCCTGCAACAGGGCGAAACAGCCCAAACCACGGCGGCAGTGGCTTTAAAAGCCGTTAATAGCGCGAGATCGAGAATTAAAGTCGAGGAACAGGTGGTGGCGGCAATTATCGGCAGAATTGCCGCCCAAAAATCGGTCATCGCTCAGGAACAACAACGTCAGGCCTACGCTATTCTTAAATCACCGGCGACGGGGATAGTTATCGAAAAACTGAAAGAGCCGGGGGATTTAGTCAGTATCGGCGATGAAGTCCTCAAAATTGGTGATTTTCAACAGGTCAAGGTAGTAGTATTATTATCGGAATTGGATTTAAAAACGATTAATTTAGGACAAACGGTTAATGTCAGCCTTGATGCTTTCGGTGAGAGAAATTTTTCCGGTCGCATCAACAGGATTTTTCCCCTCAGCCAAGGCACAGCCCGGCGGATTCCCGTGGAGATTACTCTACCCAATGGGGATGGTTTAATTAAAGGGGGATTATTGGCCCGGGTGCGGTTTAATAATAATTCTGCCGCGCAGGTGATTGTCCCCGAAACAGCAATTGTCAGTCAGGGGGAATCCCCAGCCATTTTCGTCCTTTCCGAGTCTAACTCACAAGTGCAAAAACGTCCCGTTCGTCTCGGTCAAGCGCTCGACGGTCAAGTAGAAATTATCACCGGACTTGAACCGGGGGAGCGTTTCGTCGTTAATAGTAGTAAACCTTTGCAAAATGGCGAAAAAGTCCGGGTCAGTATCCTGAGTAATCCTTGATTAGTTGGGGATTGCTAAGTAGTTAGGTATTAAAAACTGTCAGATTACCCCCCTTATCAAGGGGGATCCCCCCGCCTATCGGCACCCCCCTTATCAAGGGGGGCAGGGGGGATCAAACCTAAAATCCATTTTTAATTTAATTATAACCAGCTACTTAATTCCTCTTGACAAAATCCCAGCACTTGACATATACTTATTTATATAATGGGAATCCGTGCCTGCCTGCGACCCCCTCATTATTCAGGCAAGATAGACTTAAGAAAATTAAATTTTGAGCGCACGCAGTTCGAGCAACTCACGGACCACGATGCACCCCGACAATAATATTATTGTCGGGAGCGATTGCATTCGTCCTCTTTAAGGGGGAATAATAATACAATTGAGAATGCAGTCAATCCCCTTAATCTCTATGGTCAATAAATTATACTACGGTGATAACCTAGAAGTGCTGCGGAAATATATCAAAGATGAATCGATCGATCTTTGTTATATCGATCCACCCTTTAATTCTAAACGCAATTACAACCAAATTTATAACAACTTAGGCAAGGAAGATCAAGCACAAGCACAAGCGTTTGTGGATACCTGGACATGGGATAATCACGCTAACGAAGCTTTAGAAGAAATTCAAAGCAACTATCAGGGTAAATTTACCAGTCAGACTATCGATTTAATTGACGGTTTAACCAAAGTTTTAGGTAAAGGTAGTCTTCTCGCTTATCTGGTGAGTATGACTCTGAGGATTGTGGAAATCCATCGAGTTTTAAAATCTACCGGTAGCTTTTATCTCCACTGCGATCCTACTGCTAGTCATTATTTAAAAATAGTTTTAGATACTATTTTTTGCTCTCAGAAAGGTATTTTTAGAAATGAAATTATCTGGCACTATAAAAGATGGCCTGCCAAGCAAAGTAATTATCAAAGAATGCACGACGTAATTCTATTTTACTCAAAAAGCTGTCAAAACAATACTTTTAATATCCTGTACGAAGAATTATCTGAGGGGACTCTTAAACGCTGGAAAGGAAAAAAGAATAATGTAGAATTTATAGATAATGTTAGACAAACTACTAAAGCGACTGATGAAGACTCTAAAGGCAGACCTATTGATGATGTTTGGAATATATCGGTAATCAACTCTCAAGCAAGAGAAAGATTAGGTTATCCCACACAAAAACCGGAGGCATTGTTAGAAAGAATAATCAAAGCAAGTAGTAATAAAGGAGATGTAATTTTAGATGCCTATTGTGGGTGTGGAACGACTATCGCTGTAGCAGAGAGATTAGAGAGAAACTGGATTGGAATTGATATAACCTATCAGAGTATTAGCTTAATGTTAAAGCGATTAGAGGACTCCTTTGGTAAAAATGTTTTAGATAAAATTGAACTGAATGGTATTCCCAAAGATCTAGAATCAGCGAAAGCATTAGCCACTAAACCGGATGATCGTACCCGCAAAGAATTTGAGAAATGGGCGGTTTTAACCTATAGTAATAACCGGGCTGTGATTAATGACAAAAAAGGGGCAGATAAAGGAGTAGATGCTATTGCCTATTTTCAGGGAGATAAAGACAACCGGGAGAAAATTATTTTTCAAGTAAAATCCGGTAATGTCAAATCAGGAGACATCAGAGATCTACAGGGAACTATGACACTACAAGGGGCAGCCCTGGGTATATTTATCACCTTGAAACCCCCCAGCAAAGATATGATACAAACAGCCAAATCTGCGGGAATTTATCGCGGTCGTTACATGAGTCAAAGTGTCGATAAAATTGAGATTGTGACAGTACAAGAAATCCTTGAACAGAAAAAACGTCTCGATGTTATCCTCACCTTTGAAGTCCTGAAAGCTGCCGAAAAACAAAGGGAAACCCAAGGACAACAAATGAGTTTAGATATACCCTTTCCCGAATAAAACTCTTTTTGTTATTTTTGGGGATAGGGTGTTAAAAAGTTCCAAACCGACCCTAAGGAAGATATTCCCTGTAGAATGCTAGATTATGCCACCAGACTCTATTGACGCTATCCCCATAAACCTATCCATTCAGTGGTTATTTATCGGGTGCATCTCATATTTTTGGCTCTCTCGTAAATTATTCTATTAAGTGCTATAATTTTATTGATGAAAGAATTTTTGCTGGTAGCTAGTTAAGCTTAGAAGGAGTTGATGTTATGTTAGTTAAAGGAATTAAAAAAGGCAAAAATATTGAGTTATTAGAGGAAGTTGATTTTCCTGATAATGAAGAGGTATTAGTGGAAATTAGAGAGGTTAATGATTTTTGGTCAACCTTGCAAGATTTTAGGCAAAGAGTAGATTTGGCAAGTCTTGATGATGATACTTTTGATAATTTGCGCGACAATTCAACGGGGAGAGATGTTCGTTTATGACTCTCAAATATTTGCTAGATACTAATATTTTGTCAGAGGCTAAACGACCTCACCCGAATCAGAAGGTTATGACGAAGCTAAGATTATCTAAACGGGAAATAGCCACAGCTACTCTGGTTATCCATGAGCTATTATTTGGTTGTTTTCGACTTCCTCTGTCTAAAAAACGCCAAGACTTAGAGGATTATGTAAATAACGTTATTTTAGCCAATCTACCTTTATTCGATTATGACTTAAAATCAGCCCAATATCACACACGGGAAAGGTCAAGGCTGTCTAAAGTCGGTAAAAGTCCTGCTTTTGTTGATGGTCAAATAGCGTCTATTGCTTTTACAAACAATTTGAGTTTAGTTACCAATAATGTTGATGATTTTAAAGATTTTAAGGGTTTAATGATTGAAAATTGGTTTATCTAATCTGTAATTGTTCTGTGCAAATACTCGATAAATCATTTCAGCTAAAAAGGTCTGGGGTGAATAATCTTAGCCGTCACCTTTCCCACCCCATAATGCTCCCCCAGAAAGGTAATCACCGCATGAAAGAGATTTTTTGTTGTGGGCGGAAAATAGTTGAAAGGCCATAAAAAAACGTTGAAAGGCCGCGCTCCCAGTTGCTCTCTATATCTAAAAGTATCTTGCTCCGACAAACTCACCACCGCACCGAGTCTTTGGGCCAGGGCGATACAGTTCTGAAAATTTTGGGTGGCATAACATTGAACGTCAAGCTGATTGCACCGACCGCGCTTGACTAAATCCGCCTGAAATGGCTGAATGCTGCAAAAAATCGGTTTCTGGTACTGAAAATCTAGAGACTGGAACTCCTCCTCCGAATAATGGGCAAAAAAATGGTCATCGACCTGAATCCCATCGCCATGACGAGCCTCATGGATCAGTTCGGCAAGGGTCAGGGAACGATACTGGGGCGACTGAACCCAGACCACCGGCATTAACTTGTACTCTCGCGCCTCCCGACTCACCCGCCGCTGTACCTCATCGGACACCCCCCGAAAATCCAGGAAGACCACCTTATAGTTTTGGCTTTGGATGTCTTTCATGACCTGGCCGAGGGTATTAGTGGAGGAATAAAACCGAATTTGAGGTTGAGAAAGCCAAGTTCCATTGGGAACTCCGGCGATCGCTAATCCTGGACAGAGGCATCCCCACAAAGTTGCCACCCAAATTGCCGTTTTCTGAGATAGTCGTCGGTACTCCCCGGTCATTAACCTATCCATTGTTCGCATCTTCCCTCCGATTTTTCCACTCCGCTCTACATACTGTAATTCTCAATCCGCCCATTTCTCCATTTTCTCTCCCTGTTGATAGAGTTCTTGGCAGTAAGCTAAGGTATTGTCCGATCGAGACAAGATTAAAAACTGCCACGCTTCGATCGCCGTGTCAGTCGAGATAGACCGTTCAAAAACAGCAACCAAACCACCACCACTAACCAATGCACCACCGAGATCGTCCAGAGAGAACCGGTCAGCCAATAGACAACAGTGCAAGTTAATCCCAATAAAGCCGCTAAAATCAAGAAAATAGGCTGAAAAAAAGTCGGATTGCCCTTTTTGTAAAAAATAATTGCATTGAGGGGATGATAGACGGTAAAAAGCGTGATGCTGACCAGAGCAGAGAGGATCAGGTTAGCAGTGGAAGTTGCCGTTTCGGGATGGGGAATTAACAGCACCCGAAAGACGAATTCCTCCCACAATGCCGGGGAGAAAAAACAAAAGACGAGCATTTTCAGTATCTCTAACGGTCTCCGTTCGGGGGAGCGCCAACGTAAAAAACCCGACCAGAAACCGATAGTTAAGGCGATCGCACCGTATAATCCCAATCCAATCGCCGTCACCCCCCAATCCCGACCGGTAAGGGGCAGCACGAGCGCTCCCAGGCTGCGACGGAGCATCGGCGCGATCATCGGCATTTCCCCGAATAACTTGGTCGGTGCGAGGGGTAAAATCTCCGGCATCGCTCCCCCGATCTGATTAGTACGGAGGAACCAGAGAGTAGCTCCTGACCGCAAGAAAATCTCACCGATCACATCATTGCTGCCTCGCGGTAACATCGATCGCCAGCTTAGTAGAGCGTTGGCCAGTGTATTTTCCCGAATCAAGCCTTTTCCGCGACTATCGGTGATACCGGCGAGAATTTCGGCGTTTTGCCGCCAATCAGCCCGGATCACCCCCCGGGGAGCTAATACTTGTTCCAAACGATCGCCCAATTGTCCCAAACGTTGAAAACGCAAAGTTTCTGGGTCATCGGCATGGGTTGTCAACCAAGCGGCGATCTGCGGATCGGTTTCAAACTGGTGGCGCAGGGTAGCGATCGTGATATAAAGGGCCTGATTCGAGTCCTGGACGCAGGAAGTCGCGGGGGTAACACTAGAAACCCCGGTCCCGTCCCCGATCCGGTAGCGAGCCATCATGATCTCTAACTGCTTGCGGAATTCTGTCAGGGGGGACAGAGAAACCCCGCCAAAGTTGTAATCCTCCAAGAGGTCTAATTTTACGATCGCATCGGATAGGGGTCGGGAATTAAGCCATCCCCGCTCTAAACTACCCGTATAGTTCGCCCAACTCTGATATCCCGATAAAATCCCCTGGGGATTGTGTGCATACACCTGATCGTAATCGAGCTGCCACTGCAGCTCTCCCGTCTGGGCATCCCGAATCACTTCGTAGAGAAAATAGGAAAAATGACCTGTTACCGTTGCCAATTGTATTGATTCGCCTTTTTTACCGCCGATTCCCCCGAAGAGATGAATTCCTATGCCTTTATCGCCCTCTTTCCATGATTTTTTTTCACCCTCCGGCAGGACTGTTACCCGACTGGCGGTTCCTTTGCGGGCGGGGGTATCGTTCCAAGTGCCACGGGCGATGTAATCTTGGCCCGATCGCAGCCCAGTCAGGGTTTCCGTCGGCTGCAGTTGAAACAGCGATCGGGGTTTGAGCGCTTGAACGGTAAAGAGGTTATCCCGTCCCTGCGCCCCGTAGATATACCAGCCCTGATTTCCTTCGCTTGCTGCTGCTAACTGTCGAGGGGTGGAGATAAAACGTCCTCCAGAAACTAAGGGTTGTTGGGGAATGCGGATCACTTCCGAGCTGCCGTCGAATTTTCCACTGTCGCGGTTATAGTGTTGCACTCGGAAAAGTTCGCTGCCACAGGGGGGTGAACCGGGGCAAACCTTGGGGATGTCGCTGGAGGTTCGGGGGGGAGCTTCGCCGATAATTTTCACCAATGCCACAAAGCGCCCAGTAACGATCAAGGGCATTCGCTCCACTTGTAATGACGTTTCCCCGATTTCTGCATCGGGAAAGCTGACCACCACATCATCGAGCGGTCGCGATCCGGCGAGTGCTTGCAGTGGTCCGACCCCTGAACGACCATTCAAGCGAGTCGGTAGGATATTTCCCTGTTTTTCACTCTCGATCGCCTCCGGGGTGAAGCGAATATCCTTAGTAACCAGTCCTAAATATCGAGCCAGTGCCGGGGATTGCCGCCAACCTAAACGAACTTTTTGACCGACTAAATCCGGCTGGGGTGCTTGGTAAACCTGCAACCAAGTCCAATCTTCCCCCGGTGTGGCGGAATATTCCTCCGGTTTTGGCAAAATCAGGCGACCGATCCAGGGGGCGATCGGGCGATACCATCGCGGATCGAGGGATTGCTTTAGGGGAAAATAGCCCGGTTGATTGACCGCTAACCGACTCATGATCCAGTAGTCAGCCTTGGCTTCTTCCACAGGCCGCGGACTGAACAGAAAAACCGCTAGAGCGATCGCTGCTAGGGAGAGAAGTATCCAGACAATCCGGGAAATCGTTCTTTTCATGGCATAGCTGACGCTCTTAGATCGAGTCAGGTTTCTCCAGCCTACAGCCTTTATACTAGGGTGTGCTGAAAAAGTTTGTTGGTCGGGTTAAGGAGTCAGGAGTCAGTAGCCGGTCGTCAGGAGTCGGGAGTTTCAGGCTTTGTTGCCCTCTCTTTTTGTACCAATATATGTATTATAAGAAGGAAGGATAATGCAAGGTTTTTGAGAGTCCCAATCCGATTTTCGCAGCATGAACATCGGATTTTAACAGGTCAAAAGCCTTATTTTAAAAGGGTTTTACCATTATTCAGCAAACCCTATGCTAAATCCGTTGAGTATAGGCTACTTATCAGGAGAGGCACTCATGCAAAAGGGGGAATAAATAATCAGTTTTTAATAACCGGATTTAGTATTGTAAAGTTTCAATACAAATATAGTCAGATATAGTCAGGCGTGGTGATATATCTGGACTTCCCCGTTGACAAAAGGCCATAACCTATGCTGTAGGAGGGATTAAGAGAATTTCCGCCGCCCCGTTACTGGGTACAAATCAGGGAAACTCCCAATAAATCTAACGCTTTTTGTTGCAGTTGAGTCGGTCGAGTTATCTTAGAAAAACGATAACTTCCCTCCCTAATCGTACATTCCACTGTATTCAAGCAAATTGTCCCCAAGTCTTCCAACAAAGTCCGAAAACTATGCACAGGAAAGTTCTCTTGATTCCGTTTTTTTCTCTCTTTAGACTGAGCGGATTCACTCCGATTGGCTTTAATCACATTCAGACAACTATCATCAATTTCTTCATCCTCAAATAATAAAGGAGCCAAGCACTGTTTTAAATGCCATTCCACATAATAAGCCAACATACATAAAAAGATATGAGCTTTGACTCTATCACCCTTATAATGATAGATAGGACGTACCTTTAAATCAATTGACTTATAACAGCGAAATGCCTCCTCCACTTGAGACAAACTTTTATAAGCTTTAACCGTCGTCGCTGCATCCATCAAGGTTGACTCCAGAGAAGTTCTTAACACATACACACCATCCAAGGCCGTTTCTTGAGCGATTAATTCCAGCTGACGCTGATAAGAAAAGCCTTCTTCTGTTATCTCTAAGTTATAGTATTTATTGACCTTAAACTGATTAAGAATCTTGCCCACTCTCAAAGCTATCTTATCTTGACCCTTTAAAGCTCTTTTCTC
>NZ_JACJSV010000067.1 GCF_014698335.1 Microcystis viridis FACHB-1342
TGTAATGGGAGACTCTTTGTTTTCCTAGACAAAAATAATTACTTTTTCAAAAAAACACTTTTCTATTTTTTTGTTGGGTATTTTATTCTCTGGAAGTCCCTACCTAGCCATTACAACGGATGCAATGCGAAAAGCTGCTTTATTTTGGGCGCAGGCACGCCAACAAGGACAAATTATCTAAAATCCTTATTCATCCCCTAAATAAGCTTCAATCACTGCGCGATTCTCCCTGACTGTGACTGGATCTCCCAAAGCGATTAACTTACCGAAATCTAACACGGCAATGCGATCGCATAATCCCATCACTAAAGGCACATGATGTTCGATTAACAGGACGGTTAGAGCTAAATTATCGCGAATTTGTCGAATTAGCTGACTTAATGCCCCCTTTTCGCTGGGATTCATCCCGGCTGCTGGTTCATCGAGGAGTAATAACTGGGGTTGCAAAGCTAAAGCGCGGGCAATTTCCAAGCGTCTTTGATCACCATATGCTAAATTACGGGCTTTTCGATTGCTTTGGTCGGTTAGTCCGACTAAATCTAATAATTCCCCCGCTCTTTTGTAGGTTTTTTCCTCCTCCCTTCTCGAAACTGGTAAACCCAAAATTCCCGTCCAGAGATTGGATCTATTATGAATGTGACCAGCGATCGCTACATTTTCTAAAGCCGATAATTCACCAAATAAGCGCAAATTCTGGAAAGTACGGGCAATTCCTGCCTGAGCGATCTGGTGAGGACGATATTTCGCCAGACTGTCGCCTTGATAAATTAAATCACCACTGGATAGGGGAATTAAACCAGTGATCAGATTAAATAAAGTCGTTTTTCCCGCCCCATTGGGTCCAATTAAGCCAAAAATCTCGTTTTTTTGTACCTGAAAGCCAACCCCATCCACAGCGACTAATCCCCCAAATCGACGGGTGGCTCCCCGCACTTCTAATAAATTTGTCTGCATCATTGTTAAGTAGCTGGTTATAATTAAATTAAAAATGGATTTTAGCTTCGATCCCCCCTGCCCCCCTTGATAAGGGGGGTGTCTGACAACTTTTAACACCTACCTACTTAATAGATTAAATTAGTCGATTTTACTCGATCAAGACGATTGGAAGTAAGCATTGCACCGACCAAAAAAAAAGATATTTGTCAGGAGATTTACCCTGAAAGAATCAGTTGTAAAGATTTATCGGGCAATTATTTTGATTAAGAAATATTTTACACAATCCCCACCAGATAAGCAAGACGGCTGACCACTACTAGCGAATCACTACCGATAACGAAAAACTGCCATAATTGCAGCAATGTCCTCATCTAGCCAAAAGGCGATCGCTATTGATGAAAAATGACGCTAAAATTATCGATCTCGTCATCCGGCTGTTTTTTCTCGGCCTGTTGTTATTTGCTGGTTTTACCCTGCTGCGTCCCTTCCTAACCATGATCCTCTGGGGAGCAATTCTGGCGATCGCTTGGTATCCGCTCTTTCTCTGGTTAAAAAAGTTACTCGCTGGCCGGGCGAAACTGGCCACAGTTCTCCTCACCCTACTTTGTCTAGGGATTATTATCGGTCCGGTGAGTGGTATTGCAGCGGTTCTGGCCGGTAATCTGCGAACGCTGGCGGAATATATCGATACTGGTGCGGCGGTGATTCCCCCTCCCCCCGACGATCTGGCCACCTGGCCGCTGATTGGCGAAAGGATTGCCGGTCTCTGGCAGCAGGCATCGGATAACACGGGTCAATTTCTTCAACGCTTCGAGCCACAATTAAAAGAACTGGGCAAAATATCCCTTTCCCTAGCCACCAGTACCGGTCTGACGGTGCTGAAATTTATCGCCTCGATTCTGATTGCGGCGGCCCTCACCCTCTCGGCTAAAAATCTGACTCGCCTGATGAACCGGTTAGCGGAAAAGATTGCCCCGGGTCGAGGCATCGCGCTGGCCAGTCTAACCGCCTCCACCGTCCGCAATGTTAGCCGTGGTGTTATTGGCGTTGCTATTATCCAGAGTCTTTTGATCGGCATCGGTTTAGTGACGGTGGGAACCCCTGCGGCCGGTTTATTAACTTTCCTCACCCTAATTTTGGGCATTCTCCAAATTGGCCCTGGTTTGATTGTCTTGGGGGCGCTCATTCACGCTTGGGTAACACTACCCCATTCCATCGCCCTATTATTTACCCTCTGGATGATTCCCGCCACCTTGGTGGATAATTTCCTCAAGCCGATTTTAATGGGGCGCGGTCTGCCCATTCCCATGGTGGTGATTCTGCTAGGGGTGTTCGGGGGAGTGATCGCCTATGGGATTATTGGTTTGTTCGTCGGGCCGGTTCTGCTCGGTCTCTGCTACGAGTTAGTTAGGGCTTGGATTGGCGAGGATAGCCCCGAATCGGTGGCCAATAGCCATGATCAGCCAATCTAAGGGCGGATAGAGCTAATTTTTACCTTAATCTTTCCAGGAAACTTAGGAAAAAAAGATTAATTTAGCCACGGTTCCGGTTAAGCAGATTGAGGTAAAAGTAGGCTCATCTAAAGGTAAGATTTCTTCAGTTGGTGACAACAAGCAATCAAACAGCAGAAACCAGACTGAAGTGAGGAGAAGGTTTGATTTAAGCAATAGGTATTGATTTGAATGTGGCGGCTGATTTATTGTAAGAAGATAAAGGTGTATATTTGGCTGGCAATTAATAGAAAAATAAATAAAATTACTGATTTATATTTAAAAAATATAAATCGCAAATCAGTTAAAAAACTATAAAAAATTTTACCAGTTATTGAACAAAAAATTACTTTTTATCTCCAAATATTACCCATTTATTGTCTCTGATGAACCTGGTATATTTATTAGTGCTTATTGTTTATACAAGTCTTGCTAGGCAAAGTTTTAAAGACTGTATTTTAGAAAATTATTTCTATTCTTCTCCCTTACATACAGAAACAATAAGAGGCGATTTATCCACTTAATTATCTTTTCTATAATTGGGCTACAGTTTTTGGAAAATAGTCTTAGTATTTACTCTGTTGATTGAGAAACCCTGACCTAGTAAGCTAGGACGCATTTACGCAACGAATTTTAACTGCGCCTCAAGGAGTAATTTAAATGCACAGGCAGCTTAATACTTTCACGTTTTTTCATTCTCAATAATGCTTTTCTTATTGCTGTGACTCACCAGGCTATTGGATAAATTTAAGAAAAAAATTATTTTTTTGTTAAACTTGTCTATTTATAATCATAAGTAGATGAAAGATTTAGCCCCAGGGCAGAAAAGTTGGGCTTGTCTTTTTCCCTAACCATAAAGAGAAAGAATTCAACAAACTTAAGTAATTAACCGATTAATTTTCGGACAATTAGGTAGGTAAAGTCATGAAGACAACACAAGTAAGTTCTGATTTATCTAGTACAAATATGACATCTCCAGCAGATTCTTTGAGTTTTGATGGAGCCTCCCCAATCACCTTTGATTTAACAGGTTCCGACGATTTAACTGTATCGAAGGAAACTTCTCCTTTAGGAGTCCTGAACTCTAACCCCTCCCCATCTACAATCTCCTCGGAGGCCGCCACGGTTCCAGTCTCCCCTGCTGCTACGAGTCAAGTGGACTTTCCCGCTTCCCTCAGTATTAACTCTTCTGGTTATCCCACCAGTCCAGCGTCGGGTCCCGCCTCTGTACCCACCGCTGCCCCCGTCACCAGCAGTCCAGCGTTGGGTCTTGCCTCTGTACCCACTGCCGAGGGAGGGGATTCGAGGGTTAATCAGGACAATCTCAACCAGAAAACTGGAGAAAATCGGCAGGCTAACTCTCCCATACCAGTAGTTGATCGGGGGGATTTTTATTGGGCAGACGGTCAGCCAGTAAAACTACTACAGCGCAATACTCAAATAACTCTGACCCTGACCGACCGGGCAACCAGACTAAACGATCTATTGGCAGCCGGTCAAATCCTAGAAGGGCTGAAATTAGAGAAAAACGTCTCCCAGAATACCTACATACTAAGCAGTAAGACAGCGACTGCCATTGATATCGCCCAGATCGAAGCCAGATTAGGGGAAATCCCCGGGGTTCGAGTAGCCCCAGTTTATCAGTCTCCCTTGACTAACACTTGGCTAGTGGCCACCAACGAAATAATTGTTTCCTTGCGGCCAGGGTTAAAGGCTCAAGAGGTTTTCGGGAATGATTCCCGTTTTGCCAGTTATCGCAGCCTATTGGGAACACCCAACCAATTTGTCGTGACTCTCCAAGAAGGACTTCCTAACCTAGCTACTGCTAATGCCCTTCAGTCCGATAGACGCTTTCAGTGGGCAAGTCCCAACTTCTACCAACAACGGGAGCGATTTTTTATTCCCAACGATCCTCTTTTCGGCAACCAATGGCATCTCAATAACACGGGACAAGTAGGAGGGACACCCGATGCGGACGTAGATGCCCCAGAAGCTTGGGATGTAAATGCGGGGGGTAGCAGTAACGTGGTTGTTGCTGTAATCGATGATGGAATGCAGTTAAACCATCCCGACCTGCAACTATTCATCAATACAGGGGAAATTGCAGGTAATGGCATTGATGACGATGGCAACGGTTGGATCGATGATGTGAACGGCTGGGACTTTACCAGTGGTGGCATCGGAGACAATAACCCAGGGCCTAGTGTCCCCGATGATGCCCATGCCACCGCCGTCGCTGGAGTAGCGGCAGGTCGGGGCAACAACACACTGGGAGTGACGGGGATGGCCTATAACTCCCGATTACTGCCCGTGCGGATTTTCTTGGGAGGCTCTGCCACCAGTGACGCTAATATCGCCTCGGCCATTTATTATGCCGCCGGTCGCACGGCTTCGGGTACTGGCACTTGGCGTGCAGGGGATATTCTGAACAACAGTTGGGGTGGTGGTGCCTTCAGCAGTGCCATCTCCAGTGCCTTTACCTGGGCTAGTACCAGCGGGCGCAATGGCAAAGGGGCAATTTCCTACATTGCCACAGGTAACGGTTCTGGGGCTCCCGTTAGTTTTCCTGCCAATCTCTCCAGTACCATACCGGGGGTAATTGCCGTCGGTGCGAGTACCAACCTCGACCAGTTGGCCAGCTATAGTAACGTCGGACCGCAAGTGGATTTCGTTGCCCCTAGTTCTGGCGGCACAGCAAGGATCGTTACCACAGACCGGACAGGAGCCGATGGTTACAGTAGTGGGGATTACACCAGTACCGGTACTGACGGATTTGGGGGAACCAGTTCCGCTACTCCCCTGTCGGCGGGAATTGGGGCATTGATTCTGGCACAAGATCCCAACCTGACGGCCGCCCAAGTGCGGGGTTTAATGCGGAACACCACGGACTTGATTGGTCCGGTTGCCTACGATAACAAGGGTTTTAACACCCAATACGGTTACGGTCGCGTCAACGCTAACACTGCTATCCGAGGAGTAGGTATCGCAGAAATTCAGGTTCTGCAAGATCGAACCAATATTGCCGATAATACGGGCAGTTTCAGCTTTGCGGCCGGTGTAGGTCAAACCCAAACCCAAACCTTCCGGGTTCGCAACCAAGGCACAAAAGATTTAACCCTCGGAGCCATTTCCCTAGGTGGTGGTTCGGGTTTTAGCTTGGCTTCCAGTTTTACGGATACAACCCTCAGTGTCGGTGAGTCCACCACCTTCTCGGTAAATTTTTCTCCCACGACAACGGGAACTTTCAGCAATACCATTAGCTTTACGAATAATGATGCCGATGAGAGTACTTTTAACTTTACCCTTAACGGCACGGGCTTAAACAGTAAGAGCTTCAGTAACACAAGCCCGATTACTATACCTAGTAGTGGTTCCAGTACCCCCTATCCTTCCACTATTAATGTTTCAGGCTTGAGCGGTAATATTAATAGCCTGAAAGTAACCCTGACAAACCTGAGCCATACTTGGCCCAATGATATTGATGTATTACTGGTCGGTCCGACGGGAACCAAAGCCTTATTAATGTCCGATGTGGGTGGCTCAAGTGGTGTCAATAATGTCACTCTCACCTTTGATCCCACGGCCACCTCCTCCTTGCCTGATTCAGGGCTAATTACCAGTGGCAGTTATAAGGCCACAGACTTTGAAACCGGTGATTTCTTTAACGCGCCCGCTCCCGGTGGCCCCTACGGCACGGATTTCTCCGTATTCAACGGCATCAACCCCAATGGAACCTGGAGTCTCTACGTTATAGATGACGCGGGGGGAGACGCGGGAACTATTGCCGGTGGTTGGTCACTGAATATTGGAACTGCTTCAACGGCTCCTACCTTGGCGATCGCGGCGACCAATGCCAACCAAACGGAAGGGAATAGTGGCAGCAAAGCCTTTACCTTTACCGTTACTCGTGCAGTTAATACCACAGCGGCCAATAACGTCAACTGGGCAGTAACAGGCTCAGGAACCAGTGCAGCTAATGCCACTGATTTTGTGGGGGGAGTCTTACCCTCAGGAACCGTCAGTTTTGCGGCGGGAGAAACCTCGAAAGTGATTACCGTTAATGTTCAAGGGGATACCACCGTCGAACCTAACGAAAACTTTACGGTAACTCTCTCCAATCCCACCAACGGAGCAACGATTACCACTGCCACTGCTGTTGGGACTATCCAAAATGATGATGAAGGAACCTCCGTTACCCTTGCCAGTAACTACAGTGGCGTTAGTGAAAACGGCAAAACTAACCTCGTCTATAACTTCACTCGTTCAGGAGCCACCACTAACTCTTTAACCGTTAACTTTACCCTTGGTGGTACGGCAACTCGCGGCAATGACTACAATGCCTACGGCGGGAATTTTGTCTCACCAACAACGGGTAATATTGTCTTCGCATCTGGTCAGACAACGGCTCAGATCGAGATCGTGACCACCGGAGATAGCGTCAGAGAAGCCAATGAAACAATCGCCTTTACCCTAGCGAGTGGCAGTGGCTATACCATTGGCACACCAGGTGCTGTCACCACTATGATCCTGAATGATGACGGTGTTCTCAATCAACAGGGAACCACGGGTAACGATGTGATCGAAGCCGGAACTACCCGCAATCTGAGCGGTCGAGCGGGCCATGACATTTTGATTGGTTCCAATGCCAGCGATATGTTAGTTGGCGGTGCAGGGAATGACACGATTACCTCTGGTACTGGTTTTGACGTAATTGCCTATAGCCTTGCCAGTGAAGGCCAAGATACGATTACGGACTTCAACGTTTTCCAAGATACGCTCCAAGTCTCGGCGGCGGGTTTTGGTGGCGGATTAATCGCCGGTGAAAGTATTGCGGCGGCTCAATTTGTCTTGGGAACCGTCGCCACGACGGCCAGCCATCGCTTTATCTTTAATAAACCAACAGGCCAACTCTTCTTTGATGTGGATGGTAATGGTTCTGGCGCTGCAAGGCTACTGGCGACCTTGACTCCTAACCTTAACTTGACAGCAGATAATATCTTTGCGGCTTAGAATCGCGCAAGATAGGTTATTAAACTAGAGTGCGTCATCATTTAAGTCTGACAACAACTCCGGGCAAGGGGACTGGGTTCTGAGTCCCCTTGTCAAGACGTGAGTTCGACGGAGCTAAAAAATAGCAGGAGGTAGAGCAGGGAAGCCCTTTGGCTCTAAATCCAAGGAGGGTTTTTTGGGCAAATAGCTATAAGCAATCAAGCCAGCAAAGAGATTGACGAGAAAGTTCCAAACGCTGCGATGTCTGGAATGTTCAATCTGGCAGATATTTTTCAGTTCGTCGTTAACTGTTTCAATTAAAGAACGCTTGCGAAGCAAGATTTTATCAATAATTTTGACTAATTTTTGCTTCATCTTCTTTTTGGAGCGGGTAATTAATTGTAAGCCTCTTTCATAAAGTTTTTCGGCTCTTCGTTACTTGGTATGGTTCGATAGGGGGGCATAAATCGACTAAATCCTTATCTGGCAAGGGATTTAATTGATTAGTTCGCTCTAGATCGAAAATAATTGACAAAAATCGCTAAATGCCTTTCTATATAGGGGTTCCATCCCTTATAACCCCCGTTCATTGCATAACACAAACCGAAGAGCCAGTTTTTCAAAGAGTTCTTGAGAAATATAGCCCCGGTCTCCAAATAATTTACCGATGAGATCTTTGGTAAGATCAGGGACAGGTTTCCGGTCATCAGTATTAGCGGGTGTTAGCTTAAAAGCCAAGAGTTCTCCCCGGTCATTGATAATTAAATGTAGTTTAAATCCATAATGCCAACCCACAGAATTTTTACCCCAACCAACTAAACCTTTAAAAACTCGGTGTGACTTGCTACGACAAGGATGACAAACTTCTCTCGGAGTAGAATCAATAAAGCTTATTCCTGTTATTTCTCCTTTGCAAGTCTGTAAAAAACAACATAACAACATCATCGACCAAGGCATTAATTCCACAAAACGATTATAGCTTACTAGCTGAGGAAAGGCTTTTTTCCAATGGGGAAGAACTTGCAAGGTGTAAAATTCTTTGAATGTCCGATAGCCGGAACCATGAAAAGCAATTACTATCGTCATGACTTCGCTCAAGCCTAGACGAGAACGACACAATTTCTCCCCAACAAATGATGTTAATTGAGGGAGAGACTGACAGTGCTTTTCAAAACTTTGATAGAAGTCATCTACATCACAAAAAATTGCGGTAAGATCAAGACGTGAATTTATATCCATAGCTGAGACCTTGGCCAATACTATTTCTAGCATAAGTCTCAGCTTCCTTTTTGCTAGAGTTTTTTCCGACAGCGATCGCCGTCTCTTTGTCATTAAGACTGGCTAATTGACAGAGTTTTTCTAGGATAGCTAGGCTGTAAGTCTCACTGTGCATGGATTTCAATGGGTTGAATTTCGTCGAACTCACGTTGTCAAGGGGTTTTCTGAAACCTGATTCCTCACCGTGCGCTTAAATTGAAGAAGAAGAAGGGAAGCAGGGAGAAGTAGTGTGAGGATTTGTACTAAAATTTTCAATACGCAGTTTAAATTCAGTACAGCTTAGAACTATTCAGTTATACTAAATCCGTTGAGTATAGGCTACTTATAAGCATAGGCAAGAGGCAAGAGGCAAGAGGCAAAAGGGGGAATAGATAATCGGTCTTTAATAACCAGATTTAGTATAACTGGGGTTTTAAAGTTGGATTGGGGATTAATCATACTATTAAAAATAGATTTGGCATCAGAATCTAAAACTAAGTAGAAAATCTCTAGGTAATAAGAGTTACAATTTTTTCCCTAGCATAAGTTGATATTTGAGAGAGGAAAATATAGAAGCAGCTGATTATTTACTAACCTACTTTTTTTAATTTTTAACGGGTTAGGACTGAGATATACTGAAATGGTTGCTTATAGATCACTACTATGGGACGTTTAGCGCTGATCAGCGTGACTGACAAAACCGGAATAGTTGACTTTGCCCGTCAACTAACAGAAGAGTTTGATTTTGAAATTATTAGCAGTGGAGGAACCGCCAAAACACTGCGATCGGCGGGGATTCCCGTGATAAAAGTGGGAGAATACACAGGATCTCCTGAAATCTTGGGCGGAAGGGTGAAAACTCTCCATCCTCGCATCCATGGCGGTATTTTGGCTAGACGGGATTGGCAGTCAGATTTAGCGGAAATGGAGGCTAATCAAATTCGTCCTTTTGATTTGGTGGTGGTTAATCTCTATCCCTTTGAACAGACGATCGCTAATCCTGATGTTACCATCGCTCAGGCGATCGAACAAATCGATATCGGTGGTCCGGCGATGTTACGCGCCTCGGCTAAAAATTTCGCCCATTTGACTGTCATCAGTAACCCCAAGTATTACGAGCAGTATTTAAGCCAATTACGGCAAAATAACGGTGAAATCTCCCTGGAATTCCGTCAAAAAATGGCGGGGGAAACCTTCGCTTTAACCAATGCCTACGATGGTGCGATCGCATCCTATTTCGCCAGCTTAAACGGGGAAACGACGCGCTTTAATTTGGCGGGAAATGCCCTGCAAACCCTGCGTTACGGCGAAAATCCCCACCAAAGTGCCACCTGGTATGGTAGCGGTACAATGGCTCAAGGTTGGGGAAAAGCGACCTTATTACAGGGAAAAGAACTAAGTTATAACAATTTAGTCGATTTAGAAGCAGCCCGCCGTTTAATCGTCGAATTCGGCAGGGAAGAACCGGCCGCCGCTATCTTGAAACACACTAATCCCTGTGGGGTGGCGATCGGTGGTAGTTTAGTGGAAGCTTATACTAAAGCTTTTAATGCCGATGCTATCTCGGCTTTTGGGGGTATTATTGCCCTAAATCAAGCCATAGATGAAGCAACCGCTAAAGAATTAACGAAAACCTTCCTAGAATGCGTGGTTGCCCCCGATTGTAGCCCTGAAGCCCGGGATATCCTTGCTAAAAAATCAAAGGTGCGGATTTTATTGCTGCCGGATTTAACCACGGGAGAAAAACAAACAATAAAAGTTATCGCCGGCGGTTTTCTAGTACAAGCGGCCGATGACGTGGTAGAAACCCCGGAGGAGTGGCGCGTGGTGACAGAAAAACAACCCACTGCCGCACAATTAGCGGAATTACTGTTTGCTTGGAAGGTATCTAAGCACGTTAAATCTAACGCTATTGTGGTGACGAAAAATAAAACTACTTTAGGGGTTGGTGCAGGGCAAATGAATCGCGTTGGTTCGGCGAAAATTGCCCTTGAACAAGCAGGGGAAGCGGCCAAAGGTGGCTATTTAGCTAGTGACGGCTTTTTCCCCTTTGATGATACTATTCGCACGGCGGCCCAGTTTGGCATCGAGGCAATTGTTCAACCCGGAGGTTCTTTAAAAGATCAGGATTCGATTAATGCCGCTAATGAGTTAGGTTTAATTATGGTCTTAACAGGCATTCGTCATTTCTTGCATTAATACAAAGTTAGGGTGTGTTGTTGCTTAAATTAACGCACCCCAACTTTGTATTAATTATTGGTTAATTTACCCTATTCAATAGTCTTAAATTTGCCAAAAGTGCGAGGATGACCAGCTTTTTGGGAACAAAGAAAATAGCGCGCGGGTTCGTAATGATTTTCAGCACTAAAAGGGGAACAGAAATGATCTGCAAGTAAATCTTCTCGCACGAAGAAAGCATTTACTCCCGAAAAACTACAACCCACCAGTTTATAACCCTGTTGATGACCAAGTTTTTCTAGAGCTTTCAAACTTGATCCCACATGACTTTTATATTTCCATTGGTGACTAGGATTATACTGCATCACCCAACTGGATTCGGGGGGATAAATAGCATTATATTCGACAATTACCACCCGGGGACGATAATTAGTAATTGCTTGCCAGACCCAATAATCATTACCATCAATATCAATGGATAATAAATCTAATTCTGTCGGTACATTGCCCTCTCGAAACAAGTCTTCAATATTTGCGGCAGTGATGAAAGTATTTTTTAAAGTTAATTGTTGGTTAGCAATTAAATCTTTAAAAGATTGGCGAATACTTTTACAAAATCGCTCACTGCCTTCAATCCAATAACCTTGCCATCCTTTCACTAACAGATAGGCACTATTATTTTCTAAACCGTTACCAACTCCAAATTCCACAAAGAATTTATTTGTGGTTCCAATCCGATTAAAAATCTCGCTAATAATGCCATCTTCTCCCGCTTGGGAAAAAACCTTAAATTCGTAGCGGTTTAGTTTTTTAGGGTTATCATATTTTGGGTTTTTATGCAAGTTTTCTATCAGATAATTATCAATTTGTAACTCTGCTAGTATATCTTGATATTTTGAGGAAGAACTATTCAGAGACTTAAGGTTTTTAAGAATCTCTGGGATTGCTTGCCAAGGTGCTGCCATATTTTTGAGAAAGGTTTTCATGGATTTTAACTACAATTAACGAGTATTGGCTCTCCCAGGTTTGGTGGGTAAAATGTATTCTAAGATACATTCCTCCTAGCGAGGGGGTGGAACGAACCACTCCAGACACAAAGGACACAAAGATCGATCAATCCTATGTAAGTTAAACTTATCACACAGAACCTAGAAGAGCCGAGTATTTTTGGATTCAATGGGTTGATTAGTGCGATGCCGAAGGCACTGCGTAGCAGCACGCCGATCTTGTAGGGTGTGTTTCCTAATCTGGATCCTACTGCTCCACCAATAGATTTTTGGGAACGCACCATGCCCATATGAAGCTATGAGTTTAAGTGCGATGCTGAAGGCACTGGGTAGCAGTACGCCATCGCTGTAGCAACGTGGAGGCTAGAATATATTAAGCCCTATACGTTAGATGTTGTATATGACTGAACGACTTGAGCAGGCGATCGCCCAATTACAAACCTTGTCAACCGATCAACAGGAAGCGATCGCAACCCTAATTTTGGCAGAACTCGAAGAAGAAAAGCGATGGAATGACTCCTTTGCCCGCTCACCAAACTTGCTGGCTAAACTAGCAGCCGAAGCAATGGCAGAACATCGATTGGGCAAGACTCAAGAATTAGACCCAGAAACGTTGTGAAGTCTTGTACCACTGCTCGTTTTCGGGAGATGTTTGCAGATCTTCCAAAACCGATTCAAGAGCAGACCGGTAAAGCGTATCGGCAATTCAAAGAAGACCCAAGCTATCCCAGCTTGCGATTCAAGAAAGTCCATCCAAAGCTGCCCATCTATTCTGCACGCATCAATAGGGATTATCGTGCTGTCGGTCAATTAGAGGATGATACGGTGATTTGGTTCTGGGTTGGTTCCCATGCAGAGTACGATATGCTGCTGGAGCAATTGTAGTGCGATGCCGAAGGCACTGCGTAGCAGCACGCCATCGCCATAGGGTGCGTTCCCTAATCTGGCTCCTGCTGCTCCACCGATCGATTTTTGGGAACGCACCATGCACATTTATTGAGGCTGTGAGTTTAAGTGCGATGCCGATCTTGTAGGGTGCGAAAACGCGCGTGTAACGCACCTTTTTCAAGTCAGCTATAATGTCGGTTAGACAATGCTCTTATGAAGCGTTTAACCATCAGATATACATTCACGAGCATATTGTTTCACCAGTAATTCGATTATTTTTTCCTAAGTAATTTGCTTTCGATCTGCTTGAGATTTAAAGAAGCTTACACTTTCTTCTGTTAATTCTAATGTTACTTGAGTAGTTTTGGTTTTACCTTTAGGAACTAACTGGTCTGGAGGCGGTAAAAAATCTTTAACGACTTGTCCCAGTTCCATTGGTTCATCAGTATAAGTTATTTTGCTGTTCATATAGTTTACGTCCTTTTCGTCAATAACCAGCTCCAAAAATTCTAACTTTTCCTTCTTGGTAAGTAAAGCGTACTGTGATAATTCCTTCATTGATTTGCCCCATACAGTAAAATCGGTTTTCTTCTTGACTGTGAGCCAGATCTTGTACAATAACTCTGTTGGGGTCAAAAAATGCGTATTGAGCTAATTCAAAGGAAACATCGTGTTTCTGTTGGTTTAAACGATTTTTATCTTCATCCCATTCAAAGCTTTCATCCATAGGCGGAGTTGATAAGCCTAATCACTATGATTTTAACATAGACTTTCAAGAACATGAGTTGAATCAAATTGATCGGCTGGTGATAGAACATCAGACAACATTACTCGATACATGGTATGACTACTTTCACATTTGAGACAGAACCGACCGTAAATCAAGTGCAATCGCTGATCGCATGGCGCGATCGCTGATCTTGTAGTTTCAGCCTTGTTTTCTTGTATAATAGAGTTGAAGTTGTATAATCTCAAACCGTCATTCGTAAATTATATCAATCAATGCAAAAATTAATTAACTTCAGACCCAAAGATAGAATGCAGTTAACAGCAGTGGTTTTGATAATCTTAGCCATTGCCTTCGCATTTTTTACGAGAATTATCACTGCTTTTGAATACGTTACCTTTGATATCGGACCAGAACCCGATCAGATAGTAATTGGCAATACTGTAATCAATATGTGGCAGGGAAAAATACCCGCTTTAGGTATGGCTGGTTCTGGAGGAAAATATCCCTTTACTATTCCTCCTCTTTACTTTTATTTAGTATTTCCTTTTACTATTTTTGGTTCCGATCCCGCTTTTCTAGTTTTAGCTAATGGCGTTTTTTCCTTTTTAGCGATTCCACTCCTAATCTATCTAGTTTATCAACTTTTGGAAAAGGTGGAATTTTCCAAGCGAATCCTCTTATCGAGTCTGGCTGGGTTTTGGTATAGCACGTTTTATACAGACTATTTTATTAGTAATTTTTCTTGGAATCCTAGTCCAATCCCGTTTTTTCTAATAATCTTTGTACTTCTTTATAAATTTCAGTTAGAGACTAAACAACCTTCATATTATCAAGCAATTTCTTGGATAGTCTATGGTGTAATTTTAGCCATCTTGGTAAGTTTACATTCTACTACAATGTTCGTTCTTCCTGTCGTATGTGTCCTTACTTCTCTATGGTTTGTCTATAAGAACAGGAAAAATTTTCTCAAGTGTCTTTTACCTTTGTTAGCGATTATTTCCTCGAATATTGCTCTACTACACTATTGGAAAGTAGAAATCGCTCGTAATTTTAGCAACACCAAAGCGATCATCAATGCAATTATAGGTTCGGACGAGACAACAACTGAAAATGCTAATCTGTTAGCTCGCTTATTTAAAGCTATTTGGGAGTTTGTTTTTCTTGGTAATCAAGTGTATTTTATCTCGAAGGATTGGCTATGGCTTAATTTATTTTTGTCCGTGTTTTTTTGTGTGATTTCTTTATACTTTACCCTCAGAAAGTTTCAGGGTAACAAAACTATATTAGCTGTTCTTGCTCTAACTTGGCTAATTTTTATGTATGCTGCTTCCAATTATCAAGAAGAATACTTTTTCTCTCACCGTAAAATATTAATTTGGTTTGCGCCAATGTTGATGGGAATTATCAGTTTAGCTTACTTAAATTTTAATAACAAATGGTCAAGATTTTTCGGTATTATTTTAATTGGATTAATTGGTTATTCTATCGCTACAAATCTCGACTTCGATCAACGCTATATATCTAGTAAATATAGTACAGAAAGACTACTATCTGCTTCTGATATTATAGACATTTTTAATCAGATTCCCCCTAGATCAAATATTTGTTATCCAGCCAAGAAAGGCAAAAGAAAAATAAACAATCAATACGACTATATTGATAATCATATAACTAAAAGAAACTTACAGGTTGTTAATAGCTGTCAAACAGGTGACTATATACTGCAATCCAAGTTTAAAATGGACTTGGAAATGAATGATCTATTTCCCATTTTTTCCCTAACTAAAACTCCATCGCTAGAGCAGAAAGCTAATCTTGTTTTAGAAACTCCCGAAGCCTATTTATATAAACTAAATTAGCTGAGGTGAAAATTGACTAAATCAATTTTCTTTAGCTATTTGACGAGTATTTTTTGATTCAATCGGTTGCTTAGATAACAACCATGAATAACGTAGTGCGCTCACCGATCTTAAGCGTTTAACCATCAGATATACATTCAGATCTTCTAGGGTGCGTTCCCTAATCTGGCTTCCACTGCTCCACCGAATTAGGGAACGCACCATGCACATTGATTAAAGATGTGAGTTTAAGTGCGATGCTGAAGGCATTGGTTGGTCTATCGGGCCAGCAATTCTCAGTTTTAGACACAGCAAGCCTTTTAGGGATTTAAAGAACATTTTAAAGGGGGATTTTTGGGGCAACTTTGGGTGTACTATCAAGTCAAAAGCCTGAAGACTCGTGAAATGAAATTCGCAATCCCATTGAATTTTACCCCGTATTATGCGAACTAACTCCCAAAAGCCTTGCTACAGGGCAAATTGAGAATTGCTGCTATCGGGGGGTTACGAGGGCAAGCCTAATCGTAATCAAATTCAGAATGGTACAGTCACACGAAGGTGGCATTGGAACAGTGGAAGAATGCAAACTAAAACCTGGGCTTGGAGCGCAAATTGGTCAAAATATCTTCATTACAGTCCCATTAAGATTCTCAGTCTGTCTTCAACCAATGCCAGCGTTTCTGAGGATACAGTTCCCCATCGCTTCTCAAGTCGTTCTACTGAGATTGATCTTACGTCCTCGCACTTGATAAAACTTGGCATTTTCACTCCTCCCTCTGGAGGTTCCACTTTTATGTGAAAAGGGATTCCTTTGTCTTTAGAAGTTACTGGCAAAACAACAACTAAGCCAGATGCACCCTGATTAAACAGGTCTGCTGAAATCACTAAACATGGACGCTTACCAGCCTGTTCATGCCCTCTTACTGGATTAAGGTCTGCTAGCCATATTTCTCCTCTGGTAATTTCTGCCACTACCCTTCTACTCCATCAGCGAGAGTTTGCTCCCATGTCTGCCTTTCAGAAATTTCCTCTTGCCATAAAGTCTCATTCTTCCTTAAGGCGGCGAAGGCTTCATTCGCTTGAACTAGAAAAACATATCTGCGATAATTTTCGATGGCTTTGTCTAATACTGTTGGGAGCGTATCCCCAGAGGAGTCAACGAGTGCTAACAGCGTTTTGTGAGCAGCCTCACTAATGCTAATTTTTAATTCAGGCATACTTTTCTCTCGTAGCTTGTGTAGGGCTATTGTAGCCAATTGTGTAAGGGCTAACAACCTAGTTGGAACTGATTATTTATTCTCCCTTTTGCCTTTTGCCTGTCCTGATATGTAGCCTATGCTCAACGGATTTAGTATTAGATAACACCTGTGAATAACGGAGTCGGAGAAGAATTTTTTTTGCCCAATGTTGAAACACTTTTAACTGATGGCGTTGGCTGGGTAAACGCAGTATATAGACAAAGCGACGCATTATATCAGCCAATCTACCAGTAATATTAATGCCAAAACTGGAAACAAGGGCTGATTGTTTACCCAGGGTTAACATATCACCTAAATGGAGATAATAATAGGGTTGGGGCGATTTTTTTCTGATCACTGCCGAGATATTTTTGGCTAATAGACTGGCTGCTTGATAGGCTGCCTGTGCTGTGGCAGGAATTACCTGTTTATTAGGATAAATTTCGGCTAGATCCCCAAGGGCAAAAACTTCGGGATAGTCGATTAATTGTAAACTGGAACGGGTTAATAATTTGCCTTGTGCTGTTTTCTGACAATCTAAATTATTGATCCAATCCTGTGCTTGGGTTCCTGCTGTCCACAATAATAAATCAATGGGGATAAATTCATTTGTATTATCTTTAAATACGGTCATGGAATTAGCTGCAACTTCCTTTAATCCCGTGTTTAAATAGAGATTAACATTCTTGGCTAAAAGGGAACGACAGGAAGCAATACGAACCGATTTAGGGAAGTTTTGCAGTATTTCCTCATTCCTTTCCACTAGGTGAACTTTGCCTTTTTTTCCTAAACGATCAGCCACCTTACAGGCTAATTCTACCCCATTGGGACCACCGCCAATAATTGCTAAATTAATTGAGGATTTTCCTTGAGTTTCTAAGTCATGAATTGCCGTTTGTAATCTTTCTACATCCTCTAAACTCCGAAAAGTTAGCCCATAATCAGCTAACCCCAGTATAGCCGGCCAACGATTCCGCACTCCCACCGCTAAAACGAGGTAATCGTAATCTAAAATTTCCTCATTTTCTAAATATACTTGATGATTGTTTAAATCAATATTACTGGCTTTTTGAGTTTTTAAATTAATCTGAGTTCCTGTTAATAATTGACGGTAGGAGGGGGCAATTTCCCAGCGTTGCAATTCTCCTGTAATTAGTTCATAGAGAAGAGGAGTAAAGAGAAAATGGTCTTTTGGTTCGACTAAAGTTATTTGCCATTGACCTGATTTTACTGCTGTTAATCGACTCAAATCGAGTGCCGTGTATAACCCTCCAAAACCACCACCGAGAATGCAAATCTTAGTTATAGGTTTATTCATGGATTTTTATTCTCAGTTGTGTTTAAGAGAGGTTTTAGTTCCGAAACTAATTGTTCTGAACGAATAATTCTCGCTGGGGGCAAAAGATGATAGTGAGTGTCAGCAAAAATAGTAGAATCGGTCTTAATATTCAAGTCTTTTGGGTCGTAAATTGTTGGCACAACCCGACTTAATTCTTCAGCAGATTTGCGAATATTAGCCAAGGTTTTACCATCATTTTTGGCATAAACCCAGGGTAAAGAAACCACTAAAGTCGCCCCTTTTGCTTCTAAATCTTTCTTGAGTTTTTCAATTAATTTAATCGAGTGAGCAGAGACAGGAGCATCAAAGGTCATTTGCCACCATTTCCATTTCCCTGTTTTTTCCTTAACTATAGTCGGATCACCTGTATTAGTAATCGGATCGGAAAGATAACCCGTCATTCTGCCTTTAGTGAATAAATCAACCGTGGATTTAGTGACTGCACGCATCCCCGGAATACCTAATAACCAAGTATCCTCGATCATGGTTTTTAAAGGTATTCCACCTAACCCCGGTTTGCCAATAGCGACGCTAAAAGGTGCGGATCCCCAAAGTCCTTCGCCGCGATTAAAACCGTCCTCATCCATGAGCATGAGATATTCAGGAATCAGCAGAATTACATCCCCTTTGCGTGCTTTTTCGAGAATCATAGCGGCAATGACATTTAACCCGATATCACCCTGTAAACCGAAGTTAACCACCGGTATTCCCAATTCTTTGGCCATTAATTCCGAATTTATGCTATAATGCGCCCCCGATCCTGCCGTGACGATTAAACGCCGCGGTCCTTCGACCTTGGCTGCGATCGCTGATTTTTCTTTGTACATCATCCGCAGCCAGCTTAATTCGCCGCCGTAGATGACATTATAAACAAAGCCGAGGGACCAAGCGACTCCCAGAGAAGCTAACCAGGGGAAAATGTTAAAAGATTTAGTATTCATCAGAATTCAAAGTAAATAAAATCACTGGTATTAGTGGAAGCTAGGAGAATAGTTAAACCTAGCAATATTTTAGACAGCCAAGGCGATAGTAATAGTTCATATTCAAACTTTTTCTGGGCAACAGCCAGATGTTCGAGGATTAAGACAATGATACCAAGAACTAAAGCGACGCTTAAAACTGCTCCTTGATTGAGACTATAGGAACTAAAAATTTCCCCGATATTAGCTAAGGAATAATTGAAAGGATTGGCAATAATCAGCATTTTGCCAATTAATCTTCTGGTGTTAATCTCCATGAAAAAGAGACAACCAAAAATGACCGCCAATTGCGTTAAAGCCCAGGAGACAATTTGCGGCTGAGAAACGTATTTTCCGACGAAAGCATAGAAAGGTCGCCCTAGATAACGCAGTAATAATAATAATGTCCCGTGGTAAGCGCCCCAAAAGATGAAATTCCAAGCTGCACCATGCCAAAAACCTGAAAGAGTAAAGGTAATGAATAGATAAAAAGGCGCCCAATTTTTATTGGAACCCATCAGGGGTAAAAATACATAATCCCGAAACCAAGTGCTAAGGGTAATATGCCAACGTCGCCAAAATTCGTTAATACTTTGGGATGTGTAGGGAGCTAAAAAGTTTAATTCTAATCTAACCCCGACAAAATAGGCTAAACCGACAGCAATAAAGCTATAACCGCCGAAGTCAAAATAGATTCTCAGGGTGAATAAAAAGGCCTCAAACCAGATATACCAAGCATTATCGATCATCTTATCTAATTGGATGTAGGGAGCCAGGTTATCGGCGAGGACAAATTTCATAAATAAACCGAGGGAAAGCCAACCCAAACCCTCCTCGAAGTTTTCTCCTGTAAATTTGAGGCGAAATCCCTCCATTTGTGGTAATAAATCCCGGCGACGCTCGATCGGACCTGCGACAATTTGGGGGAAAAAGGAGATAAAATTGACATAATCGAGGACGGCTAGGGGTTTCTTTTTCTTTTCGCGTAGGGAGTCCACCACGAAAGCCACCATCTGGAAGCTATAGAAGGACACCCCCGGCGGTATTTGGCTAGGCACGGGAATTGGGGAAAGTTCCTTCCAATTGGGAGGGAGAGAAACGAATAATCCGATGATTTCTTGGACAAAAAAGCCGAAATACTTGAAGTAGGCGAGGACAAGAATATCGATGACGATAACGATAGTGGCTAGGAGATTCGCTTTCCAGCCGCTCATTTTCAGCACTAGCCAGACCATAATGTAGTTAAAGGCTAGGGAGACGATGAAAACGAGGAAACTGGTGCGACTGGCGTAATAAAACAGGATCAGGGACAGTGCCGCTAATCCAACTCCATCAAAAACACCTCGCCAGAGATTGAAGGACTTCGCTATATAACGCGCCGTTAAGAAAGGAACGCTAAAAAGGATTAATATCCACCAAAATATAAAATCAGAGTAATTCAAGCCTTGTTAACTCCTGATGGTCTGTGTTACCTTGTTTGAGATGGGTTTCCTGACTTCTGATGCACAGAGACGAGAGATTTTCTTGACAAGCCTATCAAACTTTGTCAGACTTGTCCATAAAATTAACTCCAGCAATCCTAAAAAATTGAGGCTAGACAAGCAATGCTTTATCAAAAACTGTTAGATGCACATAAACGCTATCGGCAATTTAAGACTTATCCTCATATTGCTGATCAATATTGGTCTAGTCAGTTGGCAGAGCATAATATTAGTCCTAATTATGTGGAATATGATGCTAAATCTGGTCAACTTTTTTATAAACCTTTAGGTATCAGTTTAAGCAAAAATAAGCAAGATTTCCTCTTGGTTAGTAAAGTTTGTAACAAAGCTGGAGCTTTAAAAGCTCTGGCTGATTGTAAATTTTATATTGATGAGCAACAGGAATTAATTATCGAGATCGATGGAGTTAAGTTAATTATCGAGACGGGACAGGATTTATATATCGCCCATGAAATTTTACTTTTAGGTGTATATAATTTCCTCTATAACAAGCCCTGTGTAGTGATCGATATTGGTATGAATACGGGTTTTGCCAGTCTCTTTTTTGCTAATCGAGCTAATGTGAAAGCTGTCTATAGTTACGAACCTTTTAAGGCTACCTACGACCAAGCTTTAAGAAATTTTGCCCTCAATCCTAATCTAGCGGAGAAGATTAAAGCTTTTGATTATGGAGTCGGCGCTCGGGATGAAATTATTCAAGTAGAATACGATTACACCGTGAAAGCTAGTGTTGGTATTTCTGGTATTGACAACCAATTAAAACCTTTTGCCTCGAAACAAACCGCTACAGCCGATTTAATTCTGAAACCTTTCACCGATGTGTTTAAAGGTATTACCTCTGACTATCCCGATATTGATATTGTTGCCAAGATTGATTGTGAAGGCTCCGAATACGAAATCCTCGATTCTTTAGCGGCAACTGGTCAATTGGGACAGATTAAAATTGTCATGATGGAATGGCATAAAAAGGGTCCCGATGCTTTAGTCAAACATCTGCAAGACTTCGGTTTTATCATCTTCTCCCGAATGCCTCGCAGTAAAAATGTCGGCACTTTGTATGCAATTAAACCCTAAAGTACAGAAGTGAGGTGATAGGGAGATGGGGAAATTTCAACTAATACCCCAAAACCCCAACACCTTCTAACTGATAACTGATAACTGATAACTGCCTTACTGTGCTTGACAATAGGTATTAAAAGCTTCGCCAGTTTCTTTTTCTAATTGGCCGGCTTTTCTGACCTTTTCCTGTGCTAATTTTGCCCCGTTTTTATTGCGAGTTTCGATCACTTGAATTATTTCACGAGTGGCAGTGGCATAATCTTCGTAAACTTGAGCGAAAGTGGTCTTATATTTCTCTATTTCAGGATCCTTCACTGCTAATTTTTTCATATTTTCCGAGGCCTGTTCGATTTTATCGGCGGCTAATAGCCAACTTTTTTGGTCAATTTCTGTCCCTTGACCCTTGGTTAAAGATTTGGTTTCTTGGGCGACTTCGTTGGCAATCCGATAGATTTTTTGACATTGAAACTGTTTACTATCAGCACAACTTGCCAAAAAAGTCAAGCCCATAAATATTAAGATTATTTTGTTATTCATAGCATTGTATTTGAGATGATTCTAGAGAAGCTTATAGCGGTAAACTATCAGCCTCTAGTAGTTTTTTACTGTTATTGACTGATAGAATTGTTCAATCTGATAATACTAAAGTTTAGCACTCGATCGCCGTTAAGCGTGTCTTTTTTGATGCCAATTCCAAGCGTGTTCAACTATTACCTTAAGATCGGCATATTGGGGATGCCAACCGAGAACCTGTTTAGCTTTATCACTACTGCCGATTAAAATGGGGGCATCACCTGCTCTTCTGGGACTTTCGATGAAGGGAATATCTAAACCAGTTACCGCTTGCGCTGTTTCAATCACTTCCCGCACAGAAAAACCGTTACCATTGCCCAAATTAAACACATTACTTTCGCCCCCATTTAAGAGATATTCTAAGCCTAAAACGTGAGCTTGAGCTAAATCATTAACATGGATATAATCACGCACAGCAGTACCATCGGGAGTATCATAATCCGTGCCAAAAATTGACAGGGAATCCCGTTTTTTCAGAGCAGTTAATAAAGCCAAGGGAATTAAATGGGTTTCCGGTTGGTGATCTTCCCCTAATAAACCACTGGGGTCGGCTCCTGACGCATTAAAATAACGGAAAGCCACCGATTTTAAACCGTAGGCCGGATCAAAATCCCTAAGAATTTGTTCCACCATTTCCTTACTGGCTGCGTAGGGACTGAGGGGATGATGGGGGTGACTTTCCGTCATCGGAATTTCCTTCGGCATTCCATAAATAGCACAGGTGGAAGAAAAAACAAATTTCTTCACATCGGCGGCGATCATCGCTTGCAAAAGAGTCAGACTACCACTAACATTATTTTGATAGTAAATGGCTGGTTCCTGCACCGATTCCCCCACGGCAATAAAAGCGGCAAAGTGCATGACAGCGGCAATATCACGACTAGCAAATAAATTATCCAGCAGCGATCGATCCCTGGTATCACCGACAATTAACTCAACTTTTAATATATCCTTAATGATTTCGGCGTGACCGTAGGATAAATTATCGAGTACGATGACGGAATAACCGGCATTTTTGAGCGCTAGAACCGCATGGGAACCAATATAACCCGCACCGCCAGTAACGAGAATGGTAGGTTTAACTTGAGACACGCGATCATACCTATTTGAAATTGACTTGTCTATAACTTTATACCCTAATTTTGCTTTTATTTGACCATCATGTTAAGTCCCCTCGATCTATCTCTTTCCCTTGACAAGGAAACTTATCAATCACAAATTAAAGATTTAATGGAACAACTGCGATCGCTACAGCAGTCCTGTTGGGAATGTAAATTACCCGTGGTGGTGGTTTTGGAAGGTTGGGCGGCGGCAGGCAAGGGAACTTTAGTCAAAAAAATGGTTAACTATATGGATCCTCGGGGTTTTACCGTCCATCCAATTTTAACCCCTTCCTCCCAAGAGGAAAGTTACCCGTTTTTGTGGCGATTTTGGCAAAAACTGCCAGCAAAGGGCAGTATCGGCATTTTTTATCACAGTTGGTACACCCATCTACTAGAGGATCGACTCTTAAATAAATTGCCCTCCTCCCAGATTCCCCTAGTTATGCGCGATATCAACACCTTTGAGCGACAATTATTTGATGATCGGGTGGCGATCGCTAAATTCTGGATTCACCTCAGTCAAAAGGAATTAAAGTCACGCATCAAAGAATACGCCGAAAATGAGCTAGAATCTTGGCGCGTGCGTCCGGAAGATTGGCAACAGGCTAAACGTTATGATGAGTATGCCAGTTTAGCCGAGGAAATGATTACCTACACTAGCACGGGGGCCGCCCCTTGGACATTGGTGGAGGGCAACTGTCAACGCTGGGCCCGGGTAAAAGTTCTCTCCCAATTAGTCGGCACGATCGCTCAAGCTTTGGATCAGCGGCAATTACCGATCGAACCTCCTGTCAATCTACCACCTCAAGCCCAATTACTGCCCACAGAACCCGATTATCTGGGGAGAGTGGACTTAAGTGCCAAATTGGAAAAAGAAGACTATAAAATCCGTTTGCGTCAGGCACAGGTGGAACTAAGAAAACTGCAATTAGAGATTTTTCAGGCAAATATTCCCGTTTTAGTCCTGTTTGAGGGGTGGGATGCCGCCGGTAAGGGAGGTGCGATCAAACGCTTAACCGATACCCTAGATCCTCGCAGTTATCAAGTGATTGCCTTTGCTGCCCCGACGGAGGAAGAACACCGCTATCATTATCTCTGGCGCTTCTGGCGCAAATTACCCGCAGCCAAAACTATCGGTATATTTGATCGCAGTTGGTATGGACGGGTTTTGGTGGAGAGAGTGGAAGGATTCGCTAAAGATATGGACTGGCGGCGGGCATATCAAGAAATTAACGAATTTGAGGCCCAATTAACCCATTCAGGCTGTGTTTTAGTCAAATTCTGGTTACATATTAGCCCCGAAGAACAGTTAAATCGCTTCAATGAGCGCCAAAATAACCCCTATCGTCAACATAAACTCACCGATGAAGATTGGCGCAATCGGGAAAAACAGCCCCTCTACCATGTGGCAGTTAATCACATGGTAGCCCGCACTAGCACCCCCGTCGCCCCCTGGACAATTGTAGCGGCAAATGATAAGTATTTCGCTCGCGTTAAAGTCATAGAAACAGTAATTGCTGCTATTGAAACCGGTTTGAAACAACGCGATTAAACGAGGTTATGCTCATGAAAATGCGACATCTGATGTTGATTCCTTCTGTTCTTCTGTTCAGTCAACTAAGTATCTGCTCGTTAGCTCAGGCCAAAATAATTTATCGGTGTGAACAGTACACGAATCTTAACGGAAAAACTGCTTATCGTGTTACTCCTTCAATATCTGGAAGTTTTGGATTTTTTAACCCCTCGAATCCATTTCGTGAATGTTTTGCTCCAGTTACGTCCAAACAATGTAGATATAAAAGCAACTCGGGCAGTCAATGGTCTAGGTGCGGTGTTCCCGAAAAAGGACAAGTTTTTGCTCTCGGTGTCGGTGAAATAGTAGAAGATAACGGCAAAAAATATCACGCCTTTCAGAATGGCGTACAATTTACCTTTGAGTAGGCACTAAACTAAACTGGTAACTTTAGGCAGATAATCACGGCAAAAAAATGCGTGCAAACGTTGACGCTCAGAAGTTAGAACGCCTAATGCAAATCTTAGGTAAAGAAGCTCAGGGTTCAGGCACTATCTACTTTACAGGTGGAGCGAGTGCCTTACTGGTGGGATGGCGTAATTCCACAGTCGATGTGGATATCCGTCTAGATCCGGAACCACTGGGCATTTTTCAAGCGATCGCCAAGCTAAAAAAAGAATTGAACATCAACATTGAACTGGCATCTCCGCAGGATTTTCTGCCCCCTATTCCGGGATGGCGCGATCGAAGCGTATTCATTGGCAAACGAGGTCAAATCTCTTTCTATCACTATGATTTTACAGCCCAAGCTATTTCTAAACTATCGAGAGGGTTTGACCGTGACTTGAAAGATATTGAGGCTATGTACGAACACAAATTATTCTCTTTGAATGAGCTAGGGGAATGCTTTGAAGCGATTGCACCGGAACTAATCCGATTCCCCTCCCTTAACCCTGATGTGCTGAGAAGCAGAGTCGAGAACTTTATTGAACGTTTTCAATGTCCACCAGAGGAGAAACAATCATGAATCTCAATGAGTTGCCGGGGGCCGAGATCATCTTACCCGGACTGAGGGATCTTCACAATGGTGAGTCTAATACCATTGGGGCGTTGCTAGTTGCGATCGCAGCGACGCGCCTAACGGAAGTCGGTTTCGATATCCCTAAAAATCACCTAGCTGCAGAGCCAGAGCTAACCTTGTATGCCTATCTCCAAGAGGAACGGGATGATGCTTATTCTTACTATAATGCTTTGCTGAATCGCCTCAATAGCTTTTGCAATGCACTCGAACTCGGTTATAAAATATGATGACAATTTCCCCCAGTTTAATTTCTCCCGATCTCAGTTTGGCCGATATTCCCCTAGGGGAAACCCTCTCTTTAGGAGTGATGGCTTCTGGTAGTGGTTCCAATTTTGCTGTTTTGGCGGCAGCGATCGCCAAAAAACAGCTAAATGCCCGGATTCCTGTCCTCATCTACAATAATCCCGATGCCAAGGTAAAAGAAAAAGCCGCTGACTACAATATCCCTGCGGTTTTCCTCGATCATCGTCAATTTAAACCCAGAGAAGAACTCGATCGGGCAATAGTAGAAACTTTCCAGGAATACGGGGTAAAATGGGTAATTATGGCCGGCTGGATGCGAATTGTCACCCCGGTGTTACTGGATGCTTTTCCCGATCGCGTGATCAATATCCATCCTAGTTTACTACCCAGTTTTAAAGGTGTGCGCGCCGTGGAACAAGCTTTAGCCGCGGGGGTAAAAGTGACCGGATGTACTGTGCATATCGCTCGCGCGGAGGTAGATAGTGGCCCAATTTTAATGCAAGCAGTGGTTCCCATTCTCCCCGATGATACCGCAGCCAGTCTCCACGAACGCATTCAAGTGCAAGAACATCGCATTTTCCCAGTAGCGATCGCTTTAGCATCGAAATTGAGCCTATAGAGATCGATTTCTGGACTTCCTTGGCGAGAATACTGGCAAAAAAACGAAAATTCAAGGCAAATCGTTAAATAGGGTTTGCGGCAAAAAGTTTGTTGGTGGGGTTAGGAGTCAGTAGCCAGCAGTCAGGCTTCGGCAAAAACACTACACGCGGCGGAAAAAGAAAGTGACAGGGTACAGCAAAAAAGAGTGGAATACTGGTCTCAAGTGCGAGAAATTGAGGCATCAAAACTAATTTTCATCGATGAATCGGGGGTAAATTTAGCCCAATTAAGACTCTATGCTAGAGCCTTAATTGGCCGAAGAGCTTGGGGAAGAAAACCACAAAAAAGAGGGAAAAATATTTCAATAATTGGTGCTATAAGCTTAGAAAAAGTTGTGGCATCAGTCAATATATACGGTGCAGTGGATGCGGTAACATTTGAAGGATTTATTCTGAAGGAAGTGCTGCCAAAAATTAAAGAAGGAGACTGTCTGATCATGAATAACGCCAAGATTCATCTCGGAGAAATGGTCAGAGAAATAATCGAACAAGAAAAAGCTAGACTTATCTATTTACCTCCTTATTCTCCCGAATTCTCTGCTATTGAAAACTTTTGGTCAAAAGTGAAAGCGATGTTAATAAAACTGAAGGCGAGAACTTACAAAGACTTAATAGAAGGGATTGAATTGGCTATGTTAGAAGTTACTCAAAAAGATATTCGCAATTGGTTTACTCACTGTTGCTACTGTACCTCATAAGTTAGAGAATTGCTATATACTCACTGCTGTTGTTGTCTGACATAGGCATCTACAAGATTACGAATCAGGGATTGATAGGAAGCATTATGACGTTGAGCTTCCCGTTTAAAATACTCAATACTCTCCTTAGAAAATTCCATCGTTACCCTGACAGTATTTTGATTCGGTATTAGCTGCTCTGGTGGTGGTAAAAAGTCTTCGACAATTGTCACCTTACCAATCGGTTTTGCGGGATCAGGGGTTATGTTCTTCATAGAATTTTCTCCATTTACGCCATTCAGCTGCGCCAAATATACGAATCACTCCATCGCGGTAAGTAAAACGCACCGTTAAAACCCGGTCTTTTACCTTACCAATACAAAACCAACGTTCCTCTGAGTCACTATGTTGGACATCATGGACAATCAAACGATGTGGATCGAAAAACGCATATTGAGCAGTCTCAAAGTCCACACCATGTTTAGCCTTATTGTCAGCTTCTCTTCGACTAGGGACTTCCAGAGAATAAAATACCCAACAAAAAAATAGAAAAGTGTTTTTTTGAAAAAGTAATTATTTTTGTCTAGGAAAACAAAGAGTCTCCCATTACAA
>NZ_JACJSV010000068.1 GCF_014698335.1 Microcystis viridis FACHB-1342
TCTGATAAGTTTTGATAATCCATAATTTTGCTAATAAACATAGCAAAATTATAGATGATTTCCTGACCTAAGATCACATTTTATTCTTTTTTCCACTTCAATCTAAGAATTGAGAAAAAAGCAAAACCTTACATTATACCATAAAAAAATTATGCAAGAGGTCTAAAGGAAATAAGTGAAGAGTTAAGGTCATCAGCGTGTAGATTGTTAATCGAAATTCTAGCCATTGAAATTGTCCTCTTAATCAAAGAAAAAGTAGTTAACTTGAGATTGAGTTTACCTTACTCACCTATTTTTATATAATGCTTTTTAAAGCAGATGGCAACCCTCTTGAAGGATTATTTTTGAACATAAATAAGGAAATAAAGCAGAGCCTTAGATATGGCGTTCTGAGGCAGAGCATTGGAGCAAGAGTTATTAATCTCTCCCTGAACAGTTACCTAAAAATATCTGTAATTGGTGATTGCTTTTCCTAGAAAAGCAATCACTTTTTACTTAAATTTCAACTTTAGTTACCTTCGTAATCTTACCGTTCTTGTCGTACTCCGTTATTGTGATTGTTATTCCGCCCATGATATTTCGGTAATCGTATTCTGTAATATCTTGAACTTTATCTTATTCTGAATTGACAAGAACCAAATCAGTAATTTGAAGTTGGGACATTGGAATTATACTCCTAATTAAGAAAAAAGTAGTTGGCTTGAGATTGGGTTTACCTCACTCATCTGTTCCTAGATTAATCGCTCTCCCAGCAGATGACAACCCCCTGGAAGGATGATTTTTGAACATAATTCTAGTATTTTATGTTCAATTTTCAAGGACAGTCCCCAACGAGAAAATAAGGGTTTCCTGTTATTTCGCCAGCAACTTTGAGATGAAAACTGAGTTTTGCCCCCTAAATCCTGAACATAAATCAACTATTTATGTGTTTCCATTCAATTAATTTCTAAGCGCGAGACCACGGTGCGCCCCTACCATTGGCGCGATAATATGATTGTAGGGGCGAATTGCATTCGCCCTCTTCAAAAACCTGGTATTTTTATTGGCGATCGCAAAGCTCTTATTCATCGGCCCGCGTCCTGTAGGGGCGAAGCATTCGGGCATAAGGGACTTGCGCTTTGATAATGTACCTTTTGGGCGAACGCAGTTCGCCCCTAGATTGTGGACAAAATCCGTTACTGTAGGGGCGCAAGGAACCTGCGCCCTCCGAGCGCTCAGGTTTGCTGATCACCCTAATTAAGCGATTAAATCGATTAACTTTTGTTTTAAAGTTTCCAATCCGAGGCGACGAATAGCCGAGATAAAAACAGCTTGGGGATATTTTTCCTTAGCTATTTCCAAATCGTCGCTTTTTACCTGATCCAACTTATTAAACACCATTAACATCGGACCGGTTTGAATCGGCATCTCCGAGAGGATTTTTAACACCGAGGCAATCTGACTTTCCCAAGCTGGATGGGAGAGATCCACCAGATGGAGTAATGCCTCTGCTTCCGTTACTTCCTCTAAAGTTGCCCGAAAAGCATCCACCAGCGAGGGGGGTAATTCGTGGATAAAACCCACCGTATCGGTTAGTAACAGGGTGTGAGAGACCTGGGTGAGGGGATCGGTAATAGTTAAGCGTCGGGTGGTGGGATCGAGGGTAGCAAACAGTTGATCGGCGGTATAAACTTCGGCAGCGGTGAGAGCATTAATTAAAGTAGATTTTCCCGCATTGGTGTAACCGATGATCGCCACACTGGCTACATCTTGTTTTTGCCGTTGTTTGCGTAAACGGGAACGATGAGCTTGCAGTTGATCCACCTCATCCTGGAGACGGGATAAACGACGTTGAATAGTTCGGCGTTCTGTTTCTAATTTTGTCTCCCCCGGTCCGCGAGTGCCAATTCCTCCCCCTAATCTCGACATGGCTAATCCGCGCCCGGTGAGACGCGGTAAAGTGTATTCTAATTGGGCTAATTCTACCTGTAGTTTACCCGCTTGCGATTGGGCCCGTTGGGCGAAAATGTCCAGGATAACCTCGGTGCGATCGACCACTCTCACCCCGATTTGGTTCTCTAGATTGCGAATTTGGGCGGGAGAAAGGTCGCGATTGAATACAACTAAATTAGCCCCCGAAGTTTGCACCTGTAGGGCGATTTCTGCCACTTTTCCCGAACCGATCACAGTTTGAGGATGGGGATGATCCCGTTTTTGTCGGGTGACTTGCAAAACTTTACCCCCGGCGGTATCAACTAAACGTTCTAATTCGCTTAAACCGTCCTCAAACTGGCGATCGCTCATATTGTCGGTCATTAAACCAACCAATAGCACCCGATCTTCGGCTGTATCAACGGTTATAGCGGTAAATTCTCGCTGAAACTCCGCCTCTAGTCCTTCCACTAACTCTAAAAAGTCCTGTTTGCTTAAATCCTCTAGATTTAAGGGCGGGGAGACAGACCAGTATATATTACTATTGACATTTGTTTGACTTTGTGGTATGAGATGCGCCAGATAGACTTGCTCCACATAACCGGTCGCCCCACCACCGCGACGGATCATGCCTGTGCCAGTTAGGGTTAAGATCACCAGTGCGTCTAATCTTTGCAAAGCCATGGCGGTTAGACTGGATTCTTTTGGCGGTTCTTGCTTGAGTTCCGTGGCGATGCAACGAATTCCGCAAAGACGTTCGGAACCGTAGCGGGGTAGTTCCAAGAGAGAAAATTGCGTTTGTCGGGGGGTTCCCACTCCCACTCGAATTACCTGGCCGCGACGGTTGATATAGGTGCAGAGGGGTTGATGGATATCGGTACTGATGGCCGCCAGTCTTTGGGCGAATTCTGGGGTGGTGAGGGTATCAATAGGCAAGCGTTCATGGTACAGCCTTTGTAGCTGTTTCATCTGACTAGCTTTTAGTCCCTGGGTATTGCCGAAGATGGTATCGATAGGCTTTCCTCGCAATTAGGATTTTATCTATATATTGTAGCGATTTTGACACTCGCTGCTCTTTCCTTTTTTGGCACGTCGCCAATGAGAACAGACAAGTCTGGGCATTTTCAGGAACAGGGAATAGACAGTGCTTCCTTCTCCAGCAAACCCAGGATATGAATCTTTATTAGCGAAAAATATGGCAAAATTTTCCACCGTCGTCAAGGATTTTTACATTTCATATTTTGCAATTTTTATAGCCAAACTCAAGTATTTACTCAATAGTAACCTTTCCTTATATTAATAAAGCAAGAATAACAAAAAGGGAGAAAATAAAAAATACAAGCATTAAAGAAACTCCCTTAGATGAATAATAACATTCTGGAACTTCAAAAATTTAGAACAGAGACCTATAACTTGATTGGACGTGCCAAAGATGCAACTTTTGAGTTAATGGACGCAGTTTTAACCACAAAAACAGCATACTGTTGGGCAGATTTTTCTCTTTCTCCTCTTAAAAAATGTGGTTCTGCCTCAACCGTAATAGATATTCCCCTAGAGGTATATCTATTAACCATTGATTTTACTTAATCTTACCATTGACTTTAATAAATCTTAAAAATACTCTAAGTTACTTATAAAAATAAAGGTACGTTAGCGACAGCGTAACACGCCCTACTTATACAACTTTTGCCAGAGGTCTAAGGCAAAGTCGTCCTAATACTAAATCTGGTTATTAAAGACTGATTATTTATTCCCCTTTTTGCCGTTCGGCTCAGCTCACGGCCGAAGCCTTTTGCCTGAGCAGAAAACGGGTTTCTCGGAGAAACCCGTTTTCTGTGCGTTACTCAACGGATTTAGTATAAAAGGAGAGGGTTTCAAACCGAGGATTTGCGATGATACAATAAAGCTAGGCCAAAATGCGATCGCAAGAGATAAAGCATGGTTCAAGCACCCATCGAACCCCAACTTTTCTATCCTGACTCCGACGGTAAACCTATGGCCGACAACACAGTTCAATATCGCTGGATTGTTCGCTTGGTTGCCAATCTCAGGTATTTATTTAAAGAGCAAACCGTCTTTGTCGCTGGAGATTTGCTCTGGTATCCCCAGCAGGTAACTGTACCACCCGCTCCCCGTCAAGCTCCCGATGCCATGGTAGTTTTCGGCCGTCCACCGGGTGAGCGCGGCAGCTATAAACAATGGGAAGAAGACAATATTGCTCCCCAGGTAGTGTTTGAAATCCTCTCCCCTAACAATAGTGCTAGGGAAATGCTCAAAAAGCAGTCTTTCTATCGGGAGCATGGGGTATTAGAAATGTTTTTCTATGACCCAGACTCCCATGATTTCTGGGGATTGGTGCGGGCCAATCAGCAAGAGGATTTTTTCCCAGTAACGGCCTTGAATTTTCCTTGGACTTCCCCAATCCTAGGGATTCGGTTTGAGATGTTTGAAGAGGGTTTAGAGGTCTTTTATCCCGATGGGGAACGATTTAAAGACCCTGAAACCCTCTTTGAGGAGCGCAACCAAGCACAACAAGAACGCGATCGCGCTTTTGCCCGATTACGGGAATTGGGCATTGACCCGACACAGTTGTGACTATAATTAATCTTCAGCGGAGATACCGTCATCTTCCACCTATTTATTCTTTGATCGAGCTAACTTCCGCTTCGAGAAAGCCCCAAATCCGACTGCCGTTCCTGCAACGAGAATAGCCAGAGAGCTTGAGGGTTCGGGGATGGGAATAGGTTGTTGGACGGTGGCTGTTAGGGTACTCTGTGCTACAAGGATAAAAGAACCAAAAATAAAGCTGGGATTGCCTACAACTTGCCCAGCATTGCCCGATGCGAAACTAACCGAGGGACCAGATAGTCCCCACTCTTGACCTGTAGTAGAAATGTTTGATCCACCAACTAAAAATTGTCCTGTCGTGGTATTGAAGTTAAAGTTGAATGTTCCTCCTTGGCTGGGCTGCCAAGTCCCCAGAGAAGTTGTATTTTGGAAGACTTCCATCATGAAAAAGTCAAGTTGACCGCCCGTGATCGGCCCTGTTCCAATCAAGGAGTCATTGTAACCAAACATCCCTGTCAATTTATAGCCATTAGCTCCCGTCCAAGAAATGTTAAAAGAAATGGCTTGAGCAGCTTCAACCGAGAGGGCGAGACTGATAAGTGCCACCCCCCCCCGATGGAGTTTTTGATAAGTTTTGCTAATACCATGACTAAATGCCTCCTAAAAAATGGCGTTGCAGTCGCGAGCTTAGCATTTTTGTCTGTAGATGTCAAGCTCTTGCCGTTAAATTTATCAAATCTTAACAATACTCTAAGTTACTTATACAACTTTGGCAGGAGGTCTAAGGCAAAGCCGTCCTAAAAGGACGGGGTTTCAATCCGAGGATTTGCGATGATACAATAAAGCTAGGCCAAAATGCGATCGCAAGAGATAAAGCATGGTTCAAGCACCCATCGAACCCCAACTTTTCTATCCTGACTCCGACGGTAAACCCATGGCCGACAACACAGTTCAATATCGCTGGATTGTTCGCTTGGTTGCCAATCTCAAGTATTTATTTAAAGGGCAAACCGTCTTTGTTGCCGGAGATTTGCTCTGGTATCCCCAGCAGGTAACTGTACCCCCCGCTCCCCGTCAAGCTCCCGATGCCATGGTAGTTTTCGGCCGTCCACCGGGTGAGCGCGGCAGCTATAAACAATGGGAAGAAGACAATATTGCCCCCCAAGTAGTGTTTGAAATCCTCTCTCCGAGCAATAGTGCCAGGGAAATGCTCAAAAAGCAGTCTTTCTATCGGGAGTATGGGGTATTAGAAATGTTTTTCTATGACCCAGACTCCCATGATTTCTGGGGATTGGTGCGGGCCAATCAGCAAGAGGATTTTTTCCAGGTAACGGCCTTGAATTTTCCTTGGACTTCCCCAATACTAGGGATTCGGTTTGAGATGTTTGAAGAGGGTTTAGAGGTCTTTTATCCCGATGGGGAACGATTTAAAGACCCTGAAACCCTCTTTGAGGAGCGCAACCAAGCACAACAAGAACGCGACCAAGCACAACAAGAACGCGATCGCGCTTTTGCCCGATTACGCGAATTGGGCATTGACCCGACACAGTTGTGACTATAATTAATCTTCAGCGGAGATGCCGTCCTCTTCCACCACCGCTTCGGTGATAGGAGAGGGGGGAATTTCCGTTAAGGGAGATAAATCCGCAGGGGGGGGCATCACGCGATCGAGTTTTAGGGTTAAATAACGAATAACCTCATCACTTAAACGCATGGCCCGTTCCATGGGGGCGACTTGTTTGCCGCTGGCCTGATAATTCATCTGCACATAGACACCATCATTGAGTTTTTTGATGGGATAGGCCAGACGTTTTTTACCCCACACCTTAACCTCAATGTCTGTGGCGCTGTGTTCGGTAATCAGAGTCCGATAACGTTCCACTTGTTGCTGAACGACTTCTTCCCCTAAATCGGGACGGAGAATGTAAAGAGTTTCGTAGTTATTGCTCATCTCAGAATCCTTATGGACTAGAAGGCTTCTTTGTCAAGGCCAGGAGTTAATTGATTTTCATAACTCTCTAGCTTTTAATAAAGAAGCAAGGATATATGATCATACTACTATCCGAGAGTCGATCGCTAGTCATTCCCAGAAAAATATGGCGCAACGCTATGTACGAGTGAAACATCGTCAAGGACAAATCTTCTACGGACTGTTACAGCTAAACCGTAGCGTTGCTGTCTTTGATGCCCCTCCCTGGCAAGGAGGGCAACTAACCAAGCTAGAATTAGAACCTGATAGCTACCAACTATTAGCCCCCTGTTTCCCGTCGAAAATTATTGCCGTGGGCAAAAATTACCGCGCCCACGCCGCCGAGATGGGAACACCTGTACCGGAAGAACCGCTTTTATTTCTCAAGCCACCGACGACAATTATCGCCGACGGTGAAACAATTTTTTATCCGCCCCAATCGGAAAGAGTAGATTATGAGGGAGAATTAGCATTAATTATCGGAGAAACCGCCAAAAACTGCACCACAGCCCAAGCCAGAAGCAAAATCTGGGGTTATACTATTGCTAACGATGTCACCGCTAGGGATTTACAGAAAAAAGATAGCCAATGGACGCGGGCGAAAGGATTTGACAGTTTTTGTCCCCTCGGCCCCTGGATTGTCCGGGAACTGAGTATCGGGGCGCAATTAACCACTTTTCTCAATGATGGCAGCGAACCCAAACAAAGCAGTTATCTGAGTGATATGGTCTTTCCCCCCGATGTCTTGGTGGCTTATATCTCCCAAGTGATGACCCTGCTGCCGGGGGATGTGATTTTAACGGGAACTCCCGAAGGAATCGGACCGCTGCAGGTGGGGGATAAGGTTCGGGTGGAAATAGAAGGCATCGGGGTTTTGGAAAATCGCGTCATGGCAGCAGAAATCAATTAACGATAATTAACAATCCTAGCGAATACGGTGGGGTCTAGACTCGCCCCACCGACTAAAGCCCCGTTTATCTGCGATTGAGCCATAATTTCATCGATATTATCGGGTTTTACCGAACCACCGTACTGAATGGTTACGTCGGGATTGTCTAATTGTTGTCGAATCAAACCGATAACGCGGTTCGCTTCCTCGCTTTCGCAGGTTTCCCCCGTGCCAATCGCCCAGATGGGTTCGTAGGCGATAACGAGGTTTTTTTGGTCAACATTGACTAAACCCCCTTGAATTTGCTTGATAATTACCTTTTCCGTTTCTCCAGCATCTCTTTGGGCTTTACTTTCTCCCACACAGATAATCGGGATTAAACCTTGTTTTTGGGCAGATATGACCCTTAAATTGACGGTTTCATCGGTTTCGCCGAAATATTGCCGGCGTTCACTGTGACCGATAACCACATAGTGAACCCCAATTTCGGTTAACATATCCGCCGAGATTTCGCCCGTATAAGCCCCCGATTTTTCCCAGTGGACATTTTGCGCCCCCAAGCGAATACGACCGCCGTGGAGGGTTTTAGAGAGGACAGCTAAAGCTGTGAAAGGGGCGCAAAGAACCACTTCTCGGTCGTCGGGGGTTTCATCTAGATGGGATTTAAAATCTTGCAAAAACTCCAAAGCTTCTCTCTGGGTTTTGTGCATTTTCCAGTTACCTGCAATAACAACTTTCGGCACAGCTTAATTAATTTAGTAGATTTGATAATTTATGGTACATTTTACTGTAAGCCTTTTTGTTACCCTAAGCAAGATCACCGATAATCGCTGTCTGTCGTGAACAGATTTCTTTAATACTTTTACCTGTACCTAGGGTTTGCTGAATAAATCTAAAAACTTTGTTTGATAAGGCTTTTAGACTTTTTTGACCTCAAAAAGTGCCTACCATTGGAGGGATCGGGGGTAAAATTCCTGGACTTTTTCCCTGAAAATTAGGTAACTGACCACCTCAAAATCGGTAAAACCCTACACCCTACACCCCACACCCCACACCCTGCCCCCACGAAAAACTTTTTGCCGCAAACCCTACCTATGCCCTAATCCCCTACTAAATCCTCATGCGAACCTTAGCGATCGGCGATATTCATGGTTGCTCGAAAGCTCTAGATCACTTACTAGAGATTGTCAACCCCAAACCGCAAGATACTTTAATCACCCTCGGTGATTACGTTAATAAGGGCAGAGACTCGAAAGGGGTGATCGATCGCCTGATTTCCCTACACAAACAGGGAAATTTGATTCCCCTCAAGGGTAATCACGAGATTATCATGCTGCAAGCCCGTCATAACCCCCTTAAACAGCGTCTCTGGTTAGAAAAAGGCGGTAAAGCCACCCTCAAATCCTATAGCGAAGGCCACCTGATTAAAATTCCCGAATCCCACTGGGATTTTTTAGGAAAAGTCTGTATAAATAGCTACGAAACTGCAAATCATTTATTTGTTCACGCTAGTCTCGATCCCCATCTACCCCTAGCCAGACAACCAGAATACAAGCTCTTTTGGGAGAAATTTCAATATCCCGCCGCCCATAGTTCGGGAAAAACCATGATTTGCGGCCATACCAGCCAAAAAAGCGGGAAACCGATTAATCTCGGCCATGCCATTTGTATTGATACTTGGGCTTACGGCAGAGGTTGGTTAAGTTGTTTAGATGTGGAAACGGGTAAATTGTGGCAGACTAACCAGCGAGGAAATTTTCGCATTAGCCATATTCAAGATTATTATCGTTCATCCTCTCTACGTCAGGACATTAAGGACGGTTCGCCGATTTTTGGCCGTTCACTCTTGTCAAGAGCGGCAGCAATGACATTTAAGGGCAAATAACTGGGGTAAACTCCCTCGCGAGCGCGTTTAATATCCGTTTCCTCTAGGGGAAGTTGGTATTTTATCGCAATTGCCTTGAGGATATCGCCGCGATCGATTACTCCCGCTACGGCGGAGGCCGGTGTTAACACCGTGAGCATTGGGTCCTGGATGGTTTCCAATTTCTGCACCACCGTCACTAAGGGGGTTTTTTCCTCAACAGTGGCAATTTCCGTGAGGGGATGGGCAATATCAAGCAGTTGTTTTTCTGACCAGAAACTGCGCTCGATCGCCTGTAAATCTGCCACCCGAATTAATCCCCGATAACGTCCCTCGGAAGCGGCAAAATAAGCAGTATTGGCAGCCGCTCGGTCTAAAACGTATTCTTGGGCGAATTCCTCTAGGGTTTGATGGGCGTTTAAAACCCGCAAATTTCTGCTCATCACCTCTCCCGCTTGCAAATTGAGGAGACTTTCCTGTAAATTAGTTAAATTATCGTAGGCGCGGGCATTTCTGAGGATAAACCAGCCCATTAATCCTAACCAAGCACCCCCCACATCTGCCGTCAAGAGAACCAAGAAAATCCCTAAAATAATCCCTAACCAACCGATGAATTGACCACTGATCGCAGCCCAATGTAAACCTTTCCAGCGATCGCCAGTCGCTTGCCAGACCATTGCTTTTAAAATTTGACCCCCATCGAGGGGTAAACCGGGGATAAGATTAAATAGAGCCAAAAACAGGTTAATTATCGCTAAATGCCCGGATATATAAGTTAAATTGGCGTTTAAATAGGGTAAGTGACTGGCTAGGGATAAGAGACAAAACAGGAGAAAACTAACGGCGGGTCCAGCGATCGCTACTTGCATGGCCTCGGGAGGAGTCCGAGATTCTCGATCGATCGAGGCCATACCCCCAAAAAGAAACAGGGTAATGGAATTGACCTGGATGCCTTGGGAGCGAGCCATGAAACTATGACCTAATTCGTGGAGTAAAACCGAGATAAATAGCAATAAAGCCATGATTAAACCAAGTAACCACGCTAAAACAGCACTATGGGCGGCCAGAGACTGAATTTCTGCATCGGTGGCATTGATCAAGGTGACAAAAGCCAGAATCAAAAACCACGAGGAATCAATATAGAGAGGAATGCCCAATAAAGAGCCGATTCGCCAATTTGTACGCATAATTTTCAGTGGGGAAATGGGGAAGTGGGGAAGTGGGGAAGTGGGGAAGTGGGAAGTGGGGAATTTAGCTGAAATTTCCCCATCACCCTAAATCCCTAACCCCTAACCTTTTTTAAGACATTTGGAAAATAAAAGTCATTTTGTCGCCTTTACCGAGGGAAATGCGATCGCCTGCCCGAAGACGATGACGATTGCCGGGGGGTAGGGGAGTGTGATTAACGTAGGTTCCGTTAGCGCTGCCGCTGTCTTCAAGATAATAGATTCCCCCTTCAACGCGGATATCGCCATGAACCCGGGAGACGATGTCAGAATCGGGAAAACCGGAAACATCGATATCGGGGGGAATGCGATCATTAGGTTTGCCGATATGAATTACCGATAGATGTAGGGGTAATTCAATTTTGCTATCGGTTTGCAGGTGCTGCAAACTAGCCATTTCCGTCTGTAAGCGGGTGGCAGCGGGAACCGGTGGGGGGGCAACAGGAGGAGGTGCGATCGAGGCGACAGTGGGTGTCGAGACTGGTGAGACGGGTTCAGGTTCCGATTCCGATTCGGCCTCGGCTGCCACCATGGGAACGGAATTAGGCTGTAAATTGTAGCCACACTGACCGCAAAAGGTGGCATCAGTTTGGATGGTTGCCCCACAACTAGGACAGGAAGACATCCGCGGCAAGGGAGTGTAACAGGCCTCGCATTGACTGGCCTCATCGGGGTTAGTATGTTCGCAATTAGGACAAACGATCATTTTTAAGGAAAAAGTAAAAAGTAAAAAGTAAAAAGTAAAAAAGCAGATTAGGGGTTGGGGTGTTGGGGTTTTAGGGTGTTGGGGTGTTGGGGTTTTAGTTGAATTACCCCATTTCCCTATTCCCCTATTCCCCTATTCTCTAGACAAAAGAGGAACCAGCGGCCGCATCGAGCAACCAATATAATTCCCCAGCCGGGGGGTGGATGAGACGGGAAGGATAGGAGAAAGAGTCACCATAGGCAGAGAAAATCTGATGTAGAGCGGGGCGTTTACTTTCGCCGGCAGCGATAAAGATCACACAACGGGCCTGATTGATCAGGGGAACGGTAAAAGTCAAGCGGGGATTGCCGTCTTTCTCGCCGACGGTGATACAGCGATCGCTCACCGTTAAAGCTGCCGTGTGGGGAAAGAGAGAGGCGGTGTGACCATCATCGCCCATTCCCAATAAAATCAGGTCAAAAACGGGAAAATCGGGAGAATTGACCCCAAACCATTGGCGGAGATGATCATCGTATTTTTGGGCAGCCAGGTGGGGATCGGGTTCATCCGTGGGCATGGGATGAATATTAGCGGCTGGGATCGGTATGCGATCGAGCCATGCTAACCGGGCCATGCGTTGATTACTGTCAGGATGATCGGGACTAACGTAGCGCTCATCTCCCCAGAAAACGTGAATTTTTGACCAGTCGAGGGGTTGAGAGGATAAAGCCTCGTAGAGAGGTTTCGGGGTACTACCGCCGGACAGAGCGATGGTAAAATAGTCCTGTTGGTCGAGGCTGGTTGTGATTTTTTCCAGAACCAGCGCCAGAGATTTTGCGATCAGAGCTTGTTTATCGGCTAAAACTTCCACCAATTTCTGCATGGGTTTTGTTATCAACTCAGGGGGGCTGTCTTTACTATAGGCTAACCATTGAGGACTCATCTGAGAGCTTGGGAAAATTTTATTCTTTGACAGTCTCTGTCTTAGGGAAGAGATCTGGGGAAAACCCAGTCTGAGAGCTTGGGAAAATTTTATTCTTTGACAGGGATAGGTTTACCGATGCCATATTGAGGTAATATTTCTAGAGTCGATTCTCGAAAGAGGTTGACAAGCAGAACGATTTAGCGTAGGGTTTAGCGGGAGGTTGAGCAAAAGTTAATTAGAAAATTGCAGTTTGTCAGATTGCCTCTCGGCAAAATCCTTCTGGGAACCCCCAGCGAGAACTTTTAAACAGACTAATGAATCTATTCATTGACATACCATTACAGAAACAGCGATGAACAGTTTTACTTCTTTGTCCCTGAAATTAACGGGATTGGTTTTCATTCTTTCCTTCCTTTTGGATGCGTTTATCCTGCCGCTGCCCTATCAATTCAGTCAATCCCAATGGCAGGTAGGGTTCGTCACCACCTTTGTCGATCGAGGAATTGTTCCTCTTCTGGGTATCGTTCTCGTTTTAATCGCTTACTGGATTGACGATAACAATAAAAATTTCACTACTAGGAAATACCACTTTGAATTGCGTTGGCCGATCTTTATTCTTTCCACACTGTTAGGCTTAGTTTTTCTGTTGATGATTCCTGTTCATATCAATAATATCAACCAGATTAAAAACGACGCTTTGACTCAAATTGAACAGGGTGTTGACCAAGGGGAGGGACAAATTCAAGCTTTCTTAGCCCAGTTAAATACTCTATCGCAAAATCCCCAACTATTAGACCAGCAGATCTCTCAGAGAACTCAAGTGATTGAAACTGGTCGTGTCCAAGGACAACCGATCAGCACAGAACAGTTACAAACCCTTCGCCAACAAAGAGAGCAATTAACTAATTTACGCGATTTATCCAAAAGCCCGAGGGAATTTAAACAGCGATTAGATGAGATCAAAAATCAGCTACAAACTCAGCTGCAAGAGCGGCGAAAACAGGCAGAAAGCCAAGCTAACTTGGAGGCTTTGAAACAGTGGTTAAGAATTGGTAATCAAAGCATGTTGCTATCGATTTGCTATAGTTTGATCGGTTGGTTAGGCATTCGAGAACTAAGTAGTATGAAACAACCCATAGCCTAAGTAGGGGATTTATCTTAAATGATGAAGTCTAAAGTTTTCGTTTTCGGGAGCCAAAATTCGGGCTTCGGCCAGGAGCTCAGCGTTCGACAAAAGCTCACGCCGAGTTCCGAATGGACTCAGCAGACGAGCGCGGACAACAGCATACTTAATCCTTAGGATCAAATCTGTAACTACTTAGATATTCAGCCACAAAGGGTATCATTTGCCGATGCTCTTTTTTTTATTAAACCTCTTGCATAATTAATTTTTGCTGATTCAAAAGCGTCCTACAATACTAAATCCTGTTTGAAAGGCATAGGGGAGCAGGGAGTGGGGATAAGGGAGAATAAATAAAAATAATCTCCTGACTACTGACTGCCGACTGCTGACTCCACCAAGAAACTTTTTCAGTAAACCCTAATTAGAGATTTTTTAGTACAAAGGCTCTAGAATGGCCCGTGCCAGTTATTGACCCGAAGACTTGTTTTTTCAGTCTTGTGGCTTTATCATGGGTACTGTGTGGTGTGTGTGATGTGAAGGAGTAAGATGACTGCTAATAGCCAACTTATCTCCGTCAAGGCTCTACAAGCTTTGATGAAGCGAGGGTTCAAACCTTCGGTCTCTGGTAGACGGCATCAAAAATCTTGGTTAATAGCTTTAGACGGCGATACCTCAAAACGATTATTCGATATCGTTTTCTCCCTATCGGTTCTAATTTTCTTTTCGCCGCTTTATTTGATCTTAGCCTTATTGATCGCGATTAGTTCCCCCGGTCCGGTCTTCTATATGCAGAAGCGCGTCGGTCAAAACTTCCAGCATTTCAACTGTATCAAGTTCCGTACTATGGTAATGGACGCGGATAAGGTGTTAGAGAGACTGATGGAAGACTCCCCCCAACTGCGGGCGGAATTCGAGGATAATTTCAAGCTCAAGGACGATCCCCGCATAACTTGGATTGGCAAGTTTCTCCGCTTAACCAGTTTGGACGAGTTTCCCCAATTCTGGAACGTCCTGCGAGGAGATATGAGCGTCGTCGGTCCGCGGCCTTTAGTTCCCGAAGAATTGCAGAAATATGGCAATCGCATCGACAAGGTCTTAACTATTCGCCCCGGTTTAACTGGTTTATGGCAAGTTTCTGGACGTAATGACATCCCCTATCCCATGCGGGTGCAGATGGATGTGTATTACGTTAATTCGCGTAACTGGTTAACCGATATCTGGGTAATCTTCAGAACTATCGGTGTTGTGGTTTTTCCCAAAAATAACGGTGCTTACTAAAGCGGTGAATAGTAGTTCAAGATTACTGGCTACTGTTCCAATGTAATTAATCGCTAGACTGGAGGAGAGAAAGGCAGAACTTGCTTTTTTCTCCTCTTTTTTTGAGAAGAAATATTATGATATAGCGTTTTTCAGTCTGCTGAGGTACAAAAGTTATGGCTTTTAGGCAAAAGGCAAGAGGCAAAAGGGAAGAAAATAGGTGTACCTCACTAGCTTAGGAAACGCTATAGTAATTAGGGCTTGCTAGATAATGGTAGAACCCTTTTAAAATAAGACTTTTGACCTTTTAAGAGCCGATGTTAGTGCCAGAAAATAGATTGAGACCTTCAAAAACCTTGCATTATCCTTCTTGTGGTACGCAAACTGGTAAAAAAAGGAGGGCAACAAAGCCTTAAACTGCTGCCTTCTGCCTGACCCCATCCTAGGCCTTTTTCAGCAAACCCTACTTAGCTGTTATCTTAAGGGTGAGGTACGAAATTTCTGATTTTAGGAAACACGGGAACCAGAGATGATTCTAAATCTCGTCATTTCGTCCTTACCACAATTTAGGCATTTTGTCAAAAAAATTTTGACTTTGCAACAAAACTACACAAAAATTAGATCAACGTTGTTAGGGAAAAAAGGGATAATTGGCGAAAGTGTTTGGTTTGGCTAAAAGGGAAAGTCTAGATTTAGCAATGGTTTCAAGGCAAGCTAGACCTTTAAAAGTCCAAAAAAGACCACAAAAACCCACCATAGCATAATGCAAAATTATACCAGAATCGCTGGAAGTATTGCTATCTCGTAAATAAATAGAAATTATTCTCAATAAATTCTTGAGTAAAAATAAATATTACCAATTGTAAATTTAAATATTTTTAAGTATTGAAGGTGTTTGTATATAAAATACTTATCATTTTGCCCCGATTGCCTCTAACTTTTCCCTCCCCACAGCAATCACCGGGTAAGTAGAAAATTTCTCATTCTTTCTCCTAAAGATGAAGTACAGACTAATCCTTACTCATCAAGTATTTTAGCAACAATAACTAACCTCATCTTTCTGAGAAAGGCTGTAACTGCCATAACCTACCTTGTATTATGAACAATAGTCAAGTTCTTATATTCTCGGTAAAATCGTCTTATGAGGGGAGAATTATTAGTAGCCTGGGCAGCACAACAAAAATCCTTCGATAGCAATTCTGCTGTGAACAGCCAAACGGTGGGAGACATTCCTGAACTGGTTCTTGTCTTGATCCTGCTGCTACTGATTGCCACTGCCGTTGCCCTAGTAACCCAGCGATTACGCATTTCCTATGTGGCAGGTTTAGTCTTAGCAGGATTACCGATTACCGATCTGTTATCTCGTCGTATTGGCTTAGATCCGTTTTTAGTGCTTAACCTTTTTCTGCCGATTCTGATTTTTGAAGCGGCGATTAATACCGATATCAGCCGTCTTCGCAGCACCTTTAAACCGATCGCACTGCTCGCAGGACCTGGTTCGGTTTTTTCTGCGGCGATTATTGCGGTTTTGGTAAAATTTGGCTTGGGGCTAGATTGGATTCCCGCCTTACTGGTGGGAGTGATTCTAGCAAATACCGATACTGTCTCGATCATTGCTGTCTTTAAAGAAATTCGGGTTCCCTCTAGGCTCTTGACTATTGTGGAAGGGGAAACACTATTTAATGATACAGCCGCACTCGTCACCTTTAATTTGCTCTTGGTGATTTACGCCACCGGAACCATCAGCACCACACAAGTCATCGAGGAAGTGTTGATCGTTGCTCTGGGTGGGGGATTAGTGGGTGCTGTCCTGGGCTATCTGTGTCTTCCCATCTATGTGCGCTTACGGGATCCGCTTAGTAGCCTGTTGCTTACGGTTGCGCTTGCCTTGGGAGCTTTTCAACTCGGGCAGTTTTTGGGTGTATCGGGAGCGGTGGCGGTAGTTATTGCCGGACTTGTCTTTGGTAACTTGGGGCTGCCTCGCAGCGCCTCTGCATCCGATCGCATTACCCTGATCAGTTTTTGGGAATATGCCGGTTTTATCGTCAATACCTTTATTTTTCTGCTCATTGGCATTGAAATCAACCCCTTGACCCTATGGCAAACCTTGCCATCGATTGTGCTGGTCATTTTGGCTTATCAATTGGGACGTATTCTGTCAGTGTATTCTTTACTATGGGTACTTCGCTGGATCGATCGACCGATACCCTTGCGCTGGCAACATATTCTGATTTTGGGCAACATCAAGGGTTCCCTCTCCATGGCCCTAGCGGTTGCCATTCCTTTGGCTCTAACAGGGCGGGAATTGATCATCGAGCTAGTCTTTGGGGCTGTGTTATTTTCTCTGGTTATCCAAGGATTAGCCTTACCCTGGTTAATTAAAAAGCTCAATATTAGTCAGGTTTCGGCAGTAACACGGGAGATTGGACAGTTACAGCTGCAGTTGATCGCGTCGAAAGCGGCACAGGATGAGTTAGCCAATTTACTGAAATCGGGCGTTTTACCGAAAGCAGTGTACGAAGAACTGTGGGCATCTTATCAGGCAAAAGTGGCGGTATCGGAACGGCGGCTGCGGGATGCTTATAATCAGTCTCGATCGGGGCAAATGGAGCCTAACAACAGTCAGTTAGATGCCATTCGACGACGATTGTTCCTCGCCGAGAAGGCAGCCTTGAGCGATGCACTTCGCAAACGCATTGTACCGGAAGACTTGGTACAATCCTACGTTAAAGGTTTGGATGAGAAACTTCTATCGTTGGACGATGATTAGTTTGAATGCCGAGGTAATCGATCATCGGTTTGACGAATTCCGGACGAGTAACCACCAGAATAGTTGAGTCTGCTTCTAGGACGGTATTGCCGTTGGGAATCTCTAAACTGGCAGAAGGGTGACACTGATAGCCAATAATCAGCGAACCAGTCGGAAAGTTGGCATCTTGAGCAATTTGGGCAACGGTACGCCCAGCTACATAACAATCCTTGGGGACGGGCAGCTTTAGCACCTCCACTTGTCCCTGTTCAAAGTGCATCATCGATTCTACTTCGGGGTATTCGATCGCATTTGCCATGGTGACAACGGCTAAATCAATCGTGCTGATGATGTGACTAGCTCTAGCAAGACGATAGGCATCGAGAAATTCGCGATCGCACATTCTCACCACAATATGGGAAATGCCATAACTTCTCGACAAGGTAACTAGGGCTAGATTCATCGCATCGTCCCTCAATGCGGCAACAACCGCGTTAGCTTGTCTAATCCCCGCCTCTAGCAGAACTTTCGTACTGACAGCACTCCCCTCAAAGGCCATGACACCGATTTTTTCCCGGGCAAACCGACAAGCTAAAGGGTCCACATCAACGATGGCGACGGTGTGTCCCAAGTCTAAAAGTTGTTGGGCTAAACCTAGCCCCATCATTCCCGCCCCACCAATTAAAACATACATAGCGGCTCTTTACTTAACAAAATACTACCCAATTAAGTGGTTTCAATTAGATTATAACCAGCTACTTACCCCAAAAATCTCCACAGACAACATCAAATAAATTTATTTTTATCAATTCAAATACAAGAAAAAACAACTCTCTTGATTCTCAATCGATCAATATTTCGGGAAATAGTCAGGTATTTATCCTCCAATCGGATAATTCTCGCAACTTGCTCAGGATTTGGCGAGTTATAGGAGTTGGTTTCGCTCTAGGAGGCGTTATGTCGACAAAATCTCGATCTCGCGCTCGATTACGGTGATAATTTGTAAAATATTTCTAGATTCGCCAGGTTGAACGTTTAACTCATCTCCTACATGGACATGATCGGGAAAATTCGGTAAATCGGGAAAATGTTCCACGTTATCCCAGCGTTTTCTTAACTTCTGTTTGCTTGCGTCCATCCATTGATAGCGATAGCTTATCGTAACGATGCGTTGATCGATCGAGGTAAAAGCCTCCGCAATTTCTAAAAAATCTCCGTTCGTTAAAAGGACTCTCGCTCGGAAATAGCCTCGATCGAATAAAATTCTTTCATCGACAATCGTGAAAGAGTTCACAATCGAACTCTCAGATAATTTCCGTTTAACCTTGCGAATATAATCGGCTATCTCCATCTAATTTGATCGTAAACTTATCTCTTTTCTAGCTGCCAATAGCATTTCATAATAAACATTCCACTCGAAATAATCCATAGCGTCCCCTAGCTCACCAGAACGAAATCTAGGATAGAATTCTTCCGAACTCATGCGATATTGATTTTCGTATTGCTTGACACGGGTTTCTAAATCCAAAATTTGAGCGTTAATCTGCAAATTTTCCCGTTGTTCGCTCTCAATTTTCCGATTCAGTAACTCTCTTTCTTCCTCGGAGAGAGAGAGAATAATTCGCGCGAGAGAATCAATCAGTTGGGTGTTCATTGTCGTTAAAATCCGAGATAGGATTATTTCCCCTGAGAACTGTAGCAGATTCGATCGAGAACCGCTGCCATGACTTCTAGGAAATAATGGGTGGATGAGGCTGTACCTATCCACCCTAGATATCTAAATCTGCGGGGCTAAATTTCTTGTGAATCTGAGGAAAACCTAACTGTTTAATCACTTGATGTTTGCGTTCTTCCTCAAGAGATGACAACTGATTATAATTAACCCAGTGAATACAGTTAACCGGACAAGTCTCGATCGCTTCTTGAATAATTTCTTCTTCGTCACCGTCCTGATTATAGACACGAGAGCGACCGTATTCGCCTTCAATAAAAAAGGTATTGGGGGCAACGTGGGCGCAGTGTTTACAACCAATACAAGTGACCTCATCGACGTAAACCGCTTTCTGGCGCAGTAAACCACCCAATTCCGGTTCAAAACCGGTGCGATCAGGGGAATCTCTTAGGAATCCCCCTAACTCTGGTTCAAAACCAGAGCGTTCGGGAGAAAAATCAGCCATTAGGCACTCCAACGTTGTACCAATAGACGAATAGAACCATCAGTATTTTTTTCCTGTGCTGCCACCTGAAAACCCTGTTTAGCAGTTTCTGCCAGAATGGTGTGGTAGGCATAACCTTGATTTACTTTTCTTAAAAATCCTTCTACGGTTAGGGGTTGTTGCCAGTATTGCAAATCGGCAACTAACTCGTACTCGTTACCATTCCAGCGAAAACCGATATCGTAATTGTTATCTTGCTCGATTACCACCTCTGCGCTTAAAGTTTGACCTTGATAACCTTTGACGGGGTGGGAACCCTCTTTCCATTCCATCCCCATATCGCTCAGGGCGGCTTTTAGGTAGGATAGATCGCGGATTTTGGTTTTGATATTGCTAAAGTGTGACATGGCTTTTCAGTGGCTTAAATAAAGGGATTGGGAAAAATGAAAAATTACCAGTCGCTAAAAGTGGCTGCGTTGCTGACTTTCTCTGACTGGCTGACGGTTTGATGGTAATAATCCGAGGTTTTCTCTTGAGACATCAGCTGCCCGAGTTGTGCCTCGATCGCCGCCGTCACCTCTTGACAAGATGAACCGACTATGCCTGTCACCTTTTCCATGACGCGACCATCGGGATAGATGATAAACTCTAGGCTTTCCATGCTCATAGCTCTTCTCGGCGTAATCTGGGGTTTGCAAAGCTCCCTATCGTTTTAATTTACGATAGTTTGCTAATCGTAGCAATCTGGTTAAAATTTTAGCAAAACTTTATATTATCTCGACCAACCACTTTCATTTTTTGTAAGTTTCGCGTAACTTTTCTTCATCGTCAAGGGCGAACCTTAACCTAGTAGGCATAATTTAACAAAACTACACAAAAAAGACGACCTGAAGCGATAAATTGAAAATAAAGGAGATGCAACGGCGAACCACGACCGCCGAGATCATAGAATTTTGTCTATAGGAATCAGAACAGATATGAATAAACAAATAGCCAGCGATCGCCTTCGGATCGGTGTTTTAGGTTTTGGTGGTTTGGGACAGGCTGCCGCTAGAATTCTCGCCCCCAAACAGGAAATGCTTTGGACTGCCGCCGCCGATAAAGCCGGTTTTGCATACCACAAAGACGGTCTAGATGTCAATACCTGTAACAAAATTTATCATGACCGGGGTTCGATTGGTTATCTGGAAAATTACGGCAGTCTCAGCCAGAACAGTATCGAGGAATTAATCAAAACTGCCGACGTAGAAGGCTATTTTCTCGCCTTACCGAATTTACCTAACAATTTCATGGCCGATATCGCTAAAACTTTCATTCGCTTAGGTTGGCGCGGAGTTTTAGTCGATGCTCTCAAACGTACCAGCGCCATGGAACAAATTTTAGCACTACAAGCAGACCTAGAAGCCGCCGGCATCACCTACATGACCGGCTGCGGTGCTACCCCCGGACTGTTAACTGCGGCCGCTGCCCTAGCTGCCCAGAGTTATGCAGAGATTCATAGCGTTAAAATTACCTTTGGCGTGGGAATTGCCAACTGGGAGGCTTATCGTGCCACTATTCGCGAAGATATCGCCCATTTACCCGGTTACGACCCAGAAACAGCCCACCAGATGAGTGACGCAGAAGTGGAAATGCTGTTAAATAAAACCAATGGCATTCTTAGCCTCGAAAATATGGAACACGCGGACGATATTATGCTGGAATTGGCTGGAATTTGTGGACGCGATCGCGTTTCCGTCGGGGGTGTGGTGGATACGCGCAACCCGAAAAAGCCTTTAAGTACCAATGTTAAAGTCACGGGGCGGACTTTTGAAGGCAAAATTTCCACCCATACCTTCACTTTAGGTGATGAAACCAGTATGGCGGCCAATGTCTGTGGGCCCGCTTTCGGTTATCTGAAAGCAGGGGTTTCCCTGCATCGTCGCGGTATCTACGGATTATGGACAGCAGCGGAGATTATGCCGCAATTTGTGCGCTAGGGGTTTCTCTGGCGTAAAATAGCTAAAACTTTCGGGAAAATAGCGGGTAAGGGAGCGATCGCTTCTAGGCTCTCTCCCGTGACCGGATGTATTAAGATTAAACGATAGGCGTGGAGTAATTGTCCGGGTAGATTAATTCCGATGGAACGACCGGAACTATAGAGGGGATCCCCAAGAATCGGATGACCGATATGGCTGCTATGAACGCGGATTTGATGAGTTCTGCCAGTTTCTAGGCGAAATTCCATTAAGGTGTAGTTGCCTAGTCTTTCCTTGACTTGCCAGTGGGTGACGGCATTTCTACCTCCTTTTTCCACGGCAATAATAGCCATCTTTTGGCGATCGCTACGGTGACGACCGATCGGCAGATCAATTGTACCTGTTTCGCTTTTAGGGACACCGTGGACAAGGGCCATATATTCCCGGCGTGCAGTTTTGGTTTTTAATTGTGCCTGTAGGTGTTGATGGGCCTGGTCGGTTTTGGCAATAACGATCGCACCCGTGGTATCCTTATCTAAGCGGTGGACTATGCCGGGGCGTTGAATTCCACCAATTCCAGCTAAATTTGGGCAGTGATGCAGTAAAGCGTTGACCAAGGTTCCCGATTCGTGACCGGGGGCCGGATGAACCACTAAATCGGCAGGTTTATTGATAATAATCAGATATTCGTCTTCGTAAAGAATATCAAGCTCGATCGCCTCGGCGCTTAATTCGAGGGGTTGACTGTCGGGAATGGTAATCTTTAAGCGATCGCCTTGACCAACTTTAGTATTTTTATTAGTGCAAATTTGACCGTTTAACTGTATATATCCCTGTTCTATCAGTTTTTGCAGCCTCGATCTCGATAAATCGGGCAATTGTGACCCCATCCAAGCATCTAAACGTTCTTTTTTTCCCGCAACTTCTAAGTTTAATTGGTTCATCGATTTTTAGTGATCAGGGTGTAAGGTTTAGGAGAATCGAGAAAAACTGACTTGAGATTATTTAAACTTAGCTCAACAATTCCAGTTATTTTAACAGTAATTGAACTTGCTCTGGCTGCTTGAGATAGGAATCTTGGGATTAAATTTTCCTGATTTTTAACGACAAAAGCCAAAGCAAATCAGTAGAGATTTACTCATACCCAAAAAAATAGAGAGACGTTGATTATAGCAACGTCTCTAGATCAGAAATTAATCAATCAGAGTAAGCCAAGCTGTTTTAAACAAGCGAATTTTGCCCACTTTAGTCAACAAAAAAACCATTTAAAACTCCTGAAATGATCGAAACCACGATCGAACCGAATAAAGCCGCAAAAAATGATTTTACCTCAAAGCCACGGATAAAATAGGAGGCTAAAGAAAAGGAAATGGCATTGACCACAAAAATAAATAACCCTAGGGTCAAAATAGTTAAAGGCAGGGTAAAAAGAATCAACAGGGGTCTAATAATAGCATTAATTAAACCCAAAGCGACAGCAGCTATCAAAGCCACGGTAAAATCTTTAATTTCTATACCTGGTACTATTCGCGCTGTAATCAATAAAGAGACGGCGGTAATCAACCAACGGAGGAAAAAAGATAACATAAGTCCATCCATCTAAGATAGTTCATCCTCATCTATTCTAATCGCCATCGCCCCTTAAAAAGACGGAAGTTTTCAGGAGATGACAACGAAAACCGACATTGACTGCTGCCGCTGCTCGAAAACCAGAGCGGGAACATAGTATCGGTTACACTGATGATAAACAGGAAAATTTGCTCAGACTATCACCCCCTGGAAAGAGGCAGCACTAAATATGATATCTAGAAAAAATTTTAGCCAAAGCCAGCAAGTACCAATCGGTAAAACGAGAATTATTCAGGGAGCAACTGGCACTTTAATGCTAATGACTCTGCTTTCTCTCCTCTTAGTGCCACCCAGTTTAGCATCTCCTGAGCCACCTAATTCGGTCATCGCCGCTACCCGTCAAGATTTGAGTCGGAAAACCAAGATATCCGTTAATCGCTTACAAATTCAAGCAGCACAACCACAAACCTGGCCCGATGGTTGTTTAGGATTAGCTAAACCGGGAGAATTCTGTACTCAAGCACTGGTGCAAGGATGGCGAATTATTCTGACTGATAAGCAAAAAACTTGGGTTTATCGCACCGATAGCAGCGGCACTAATCTCCGCTTAGAAAAGTGAATTTCTTTGGCTCTTTTCCGGCTGCTTTTTCGGCATCCCCAAGGCAGCGCTGTCCTGTCCGTTGGGTGATGAAAATCGGCTGAGAATGGCTCTAGGGTTTGTTTCAAGAATCTAGTCGTCTCTGGCAACGCTATTTAATTAATAATCCCAGTTTTTTGCTTTTTTTGCCCTATAACCCCTGAGAGACTGGGAAAAGTAAGAAGTAATTCGGTCAACAGTCCTCAACTATCGTTAAGATGGATAGGAGAAGGTAAAGTTTTATATGTCCCCTTCAACTGCGTTTAGGAGTTCCTGCTAAAGATGACACAAGCTACTCAGATTCAAGGAAAAGGAATTTTACTCAGTGAGGCTGCCCTCAAACACCTTACCACGCTCAAAGAGCAACAGGGCAAGGATTTATGTCTGCGCGTGGGTGTGCGTCAGGGGGGTTGTTCGGGAATGTCCTATATGATGGATTTTGAGCATCCTAGCAATATTGGCCCCCAAGATGAGGTTTTCGATTACGATGGCTTTAAAATTGTCTCTGATAAAAAAAGTCTGCTCTATCTCTACGGTCTCATGTTAGATTACAGCAACGCGATGATCGGCGGCGGTTTCCAATTCACTAATCCCAACGCCAGTCAAACCTGTGGCTGTGGTAAGTCTTTTGGCGTTTAATTATTTCTCTGGGGTGATACCTTTCACCCCCGCCTCCCAGAGGCAATTTTTTTTTGGCCAAAACCCTTGACAAAATCGGAGACTTGACATATACTTTTTGTATAATGGGAATCCGTGCCTGCCTGCGAACCCTTCATTTTTAGGCTAGATACCCTCAATGTTAGGATAATCAGCCATGTCAGGACAAACGGGTAATAAACCACTTTTTTCTCAACACTATCTTGAGCATCGGCTGCCGGATTCTGGGGAATGGCAAGAGGATGTATCGGTGGCATTTGGCCGCTTAGAGAGTCTTTATCAACAAAAAAAGGCGATTTTGCCGACTCTTAACGAAGCGCAAACGGAAGCAGAATTAATACAACCGATTCTAGAAATTCTCGGTTTTAGTTATATACCGCAAGTAAGCAGTAGGGGAAAAGGAAGGTCAGAAAGGCCAGATTATGCACTATTTGCCACAGAAAATGACCGTTATCAAGCCTATGCTCTCCAGAATAATGAAAGAGCCTTTTATAGTCAAGTTTTAGCGATCGCTGAGGCCAAATACTGGCAACGTTCTCTTAGTGACGTTTCTAAGAATGATCAGCGAGATATCTGGAAAAATAGTAATCCTTCCTTTCAGATCACCAATTATCTGACGGGGACGGGAGTAGATTGGGGTATTCTCACCAATGGTCGAGAATGGCGCTTATATTATCGTCAAGCGTCCTCCACAGCCACGGAATTTTATCTAGTGGACTTGATGGAACTATTAGAAGGGGGAGACCGGCAAAAATTTCCGTATTTCTGGTTATTTTTCCGTCAAGAGGCTTTTATTAAGGATATTCACGGTCAGAATTTCCTTGAACGGGTCCGGGAGGGAAGTACCACCTATGCCACCAGAGTGGGTAACGAGTTAAAAGAGTTAGTCTTCGATCGCATTTTTCCCGATATTTCTCAAGGTTTTGTATCATTAAATACAGACATACAGCCAGATTTATTGTACGAGGCGAGTTTATCCCTGCTGTATAAATTATTATTTCTGCTCTACGCAGAAGCGCGGGATTTGCTGCCGGTGAGGGGAGACTATCGCGATTACAGCTTATTGCAAAAGACGCGAGAAATTGCCGTTAAAATCGATCGTCAGCAGGTCTTTAGTGGCACCTCGACGGGAATATACGATGCTCTCCTCAGTTTATTTCGCATTGTCGATCGAGGGGATGCTAATTTAGCCGTACCTCGTTACAACGGGGGTTTATTTGATATGGAAGAAGGCCGGGTGAATTGTTTTCTCGGTCAATACAAGTTATCCGATGCGGTTTTAGCGCCCATTTTAGACAAGTTAGCACGTTTTGAGGGACAGCCGATCGACTATAGTTTTTTAGGTGTGCGACAGTTAGGATCAATTTACGAAGGATTACTGGAATATCGCATCGTGATTGAGGGGGAATCGGTGCATCTGGAAAATGATCGGGGAGAAAGAAAAGCCACCGGTTCCTATTACACTCCCGATTATATTGTTAAATATATTGTTAGTCATACCCTCAAACCAATTTTAGAGCAAAGAGCGCAACAGTTCGGGGATGTGATGACAGAAATCGCCACCCGAAGACAAGAAAGCAGCGATAGACGTTTAGGAAATCTCAGTCAGCAGGGATTAGAAAAAGAGCTACAACGCTTAGAAAAAAAAGCGATCACCACCTTACTTGATCTTAAACTCTGTGACCCCGCCATGGGAAGCGGACATTTTTTAGTGGAAGCAGTGGACTATCTCACCGATGAGTTAATCCAGATTCTCAATCTTTATCCCGAAGATAATCCCGTTTTAACCATGTTGGAAACCACCCGACAAAATATTATCGACAATCTCCGACAACAGGGAATTATTCTCGATTCTCCCACCCTTGAACCCACGCAATTATTACAGAGAGTGGTGATGAAGCGCTGTATTTATGGGGTGGATATCAATCCGATGGCTGTAGAATTGGCCAAGGTTAGTCTCTGGTTACATTCTTTCACAGTGGGCGCACCTTTGAGTTTTTTGGATCATCATTTACGTTGTGGTAATTCTCTGATCGGAACTACCGCTAAGGACGCAGAAGCCGCTATGATCGAGGAAGAAAGTGGTCAATTAACTCTTTTAACTGGCCCTTTTGTTGGGTTACTTCGGGCAGCAGAAATTATGCGGGGAATTAGTACCCTCAGCGATGCGACTTTTGCTGAAGTGGAAGCAAGTGAACAGTTATTCCGTGATTTTGATAGTCAAGCTAAACCCTACAAGCGTTTATTAGATGTTTTCCTTTCTCGCTTTTTTGGGGTTAAAACTGCTATCGAGTTTTTGCAGCGCTACGGTGGCAATATATCGGCAATTAATTGGGATAAGATACCCCGATCAGATCAAGGAATTTTAGACCAAGCAGCTAGTTTATATAAAAGTAAGCGTTTTTTTCATTGGGATCTGGAATTTCCCGAAGTTTTTATCGATCTTGATTCCGCTTCTTGGAAGGATAACCCCGGTTTTGATGCAGTAATCGGTAATCCTCCTTATGGTTCACCTTTTAATAACAATGAGATAACTTATTTCAAAGAATCCTACCACTGCATTAGTTATCGAGTTGAGAGTTATGTTGCTTTTATGGAGAAAACTTTTAATTTTTTAATAGAATTAGGAGGTGTAGTTTCCCTAATAGTTCCCGACAACTGGATGTATCTTGATTTTACGGAAAATTTAAGAATTCATTTCTTAAAAAATGGAATTATAAAAAATATTGTTGCACTGCCGAGAACTGTTTTTAAGAGTGCCACAGTTGATACAACAATTTATGTTATACAAAAAACCCCTAACTCTCAATCTCACGAAACGTTAGTCACAACTTTTCTAAAAAAAGACGTTATTAATGAAATATCAAATAGTAACACTAAACAACTTTTGAGAAATCAAGATTACTGGTTGAGTTTTCATGAACATATTATCAATCCTTACCTTTCGTCATCAGAATTGGTGATTTTAGATAAAATAAATGATTGTAGTAATGATCTAAAACAAATAACTGCCATAAATTATGGTCTTAAAGCATACCAAAAAGGGAAAGGTCATCCTCCTCAAACGACAGAAGTAATGGAGATTAAACCCTTTACAAATAACAATAAAGTAGATGAAAGCTATGCCCCATTTTTTGAAGGTCAATCAATTCAAAGGTATTCGATTGATTGGTATCATAATAATTGGATCAAGTGGGGTAAATGGTTAGCAGAACCAAGAAATAAAGAACTATTCTGTCAGGATAGATTGTTATTTAGAAAAGTTGTTGACTCTAGACTGTTAGGATGTTTTTATCAAGAAGAAGCTTATAGTAATACTCTATTATATGTAGTAAAGTTGAAAGATAGTGTTAATTATAACTTGAAATCACTATTGGCTATTTTAAATAGTAAATTAACGGGATTTGTTTTTAGAAAAAAGTTTGCAATTCAAGAAGAAGATACATTTCCTCAAATTTTATTAGATGATTTTGCCTCAATACCGATCCGAAAAATATCTTTTAACACCAAAAGCGATCGCCGTCAACATTGCTTAGGGTTTGCTGAAAAAGTCATTGAAAAGTACAGGTCTCTTAATCAATGATTTCACTTAGCTACAAGCATAAGCTTTAGTTGTTGATTAATTTTTTAAATTATAACTTATCCT
>NZ_JACJSV010000069.1 GCF_014698335.1 Microcystis viridis FACHB-1342
GAAACTAGGAGCAGATTTTTATTTTGCTACTCCTTATCATTCGTGGGAGAGGGGATTAAACGAGCATACCAATGGACTGTTAAGACAATTTTTCCCCAAGGGAACGAATTTTAAAATCGTTAAGCCAGAGGAGGTGGAAAGAGCCGTAAACTTGATTAACAATCGTCCTCGAAAATGTCTTGACTATCGTACCCCGAATGAGGTATTCTATAAAGGTAGATCAGACAGTGATGCAATTCAGACTTGAATTGGCCCATTAATAACGATATTTTCCTTCTCTACCGCCCAAACTGACTGATGAACATCGATAAATAGGGGGCGATCTAGATTAGAACTAGGATAATAATCGCACCAACTGCGAATACTATCTAGAGCCAGAGGGTTACAATCCGAGGGAATCCAACGACAAGGAGCAAGACGAGGGGCAAAAAAAACAGCGTGTTCACCCGTGCCGCTAGATATTTCTAGAATATTCCCAGTCTTCGGTAAAAATTGGCTGAGAACTTCCAAAATCGGCTGACGATTGCGTTCTGTTGCCGGGGCATATTGACGTAAATCAGACATAACTAGGGTTTGCGGCAAAAAGTTGGTTGGTGGGGTTAGGCGTCGGTCGTCAGGCGTCAGTCCTGATGAAAAAATTTTCACCACCACAGATGAAAGAGGTTTCCTTCCCTACACCCCACACCCCACACCCTACACCCTCTTTCCAGTCAGGAGGATTATTTTTATTTATTCTCCCTTCTCCCCAACTCCTACTCTGCAATAACTACTGGCAGCCAGAAATACGTTGGGTGCATATCATACTTTGTGCTTTTTGTCAAAAAAACTTTTTTTTTGCAATAAAACTACACACAAAAAAGATCATCGTTGTTGGTGAAATTGACTAATTTACCCGTCCTAATTAGGATAACCTTCTAGGTGTGGCAAGGGTTTCAACCATTGCTGCCTAAAAAAGCACAGAATACCCCATTGTGAAATTCAGTAAAATCGCTGTAACCATTGTAACATCGTTGTTAAATAAAAATCTTTCTCAATTAATTCTTAAGAATTTATAAATATTGCGGAATGTTAATTTAAATATTCTCAAGTTTTTGGCATCAATAAATAAATTTTGCTTATCTTTGGCAAACATTGGGTTAGGAGTCAGTCATCAGTCATCAGTTATCAGTGTCAGCTTTTTTCTCCCTTCTCCCCATTACCCCATCTCCCTGCTCCCCTCTTCCTGCTCCAGAAAAATATTAAGTTTTATTAAGAAGTTAGTGACAAAAGACCAGCTTTAATCTCTATTATCGTAGTAAGTGGCTTTTGACCCGAATCAAGCCGGTCAAGATAAATAGTAACTTTTGCCCATCATCAAACAAAGATGGTCAGTCTAACTAAAACAGTCGCTGTGGCCATGCCCTCGTGATCAATTCCTATGTCAACCCTGGTTATTGTCGAATCCCCCACCAAAGCTCGGACGATCAGTAATTATCTGCCTAGCGGCTATCGAGTCCAAGCCTCCATGGGCCACATCCGCGATCTGCCCGCCTCTGCCGAAGAAATTCCCCCCGCCCACAAAGACAAATCCTGGGCTAACTTAGGCGTGGATGTGGAGAACGATTTCGATCCTCTCTACGTCGTCCCCAAAACCAAAAGTAAAATCGTCAAAGAATTAAAAGAAGCCCTCAAAGGCGCGAGCGAACTGATCCTCGCCACTGACGAAGATCGGGAAGGAGAAAGCATCAGTTGGCATCTCTTACAGGTACTCAACCCGAAAATACCCACCAAAAGGATGGTATTTCACGAAATCACCAAAGAAGCGATCCAAACCGCCCTGAAAAATTGTCGCTCCATCGACGAAAATTTAGTACACGCCCAAGAAACCCGCCGCATACTCGATCGCCTCTACGGTTATACCCTCTCCCCCCTACTCTGGAAAAAAATCTCCAAAGGTTTATCCGCCGGCCGGGTGCAATCCGTCGCCGTGCGTCTGCTCGTACAACGGGAACGGGAACGACGGGCTTTTAAAACCGCCAATTATTGGGATCTGAAGGCGACTTTAGAAAAGGACAAAAATCAATTCGACTCGAAATTAGTCACCTTAAACGGTCAAAAAGTGGCAAATGGGAGCGATTTCGATGCCGACACCGGCAGACTGCTCCCCGGTCGCCAGGTGACACTCTTAGATCAAGCCACCGCCACCGCCTTAAAAGAACAGATCCAAGACAAAATCTGGCGCGTTAGCCACACCGAAGAAAAACCCACCACTCGCAAACCATCCCCCCCCTTCACCACCTCCACCCTACAGCAAGAAGCTAACCGGAAACTGGGCATATCCGCCAGGGAAACCATGCGAATCGCCCAAAATCTCTACGAACAGGGCTACATCACCTATATGCGGACCGATTCCGTCCATCTTTCCGATCAGGCCATCAGCGCCGCCCGTCATTGTGTAGAACAAATGTACGGAAAAAACTATCTCAGTCCCCAACCCCGGCAATACACCACCAAAAGCAAAGGCGCGCAGGAAGCCCACGAAGCCATCCGACCCGCCGGCAGTAGCTTTCGCTTGCCCCGGGAAACCGGCCTGAGCGGACTAGAATTCGCCCTCTACGACCTAATCTGGAAACGTACCGTCGCCTCACAGATGGCCGATGCCCGTATTACCCAGATCGCCGTTAATATTCAGGTGGAAAATGCCGGATTTCGCTCCTCCGGCAAAAGAATCGACTTCCCCGGCTTTTTCCGCGCCTATGTGGAAGGTTCCGACGATCCCGAAGCCGCCATCGACGACCAAGAAATAATCCTACCCCCCCTCAGCGTCGGTGATACCCCCAATTGTCGCCAACTAGAAGCCATTAGCCACGATACCCAACCCCCCGCCCGTTATAGCGAAGCCTCCCTCGTAAAAACCCTCGAAAGTGAAGGAATCGGGCGACCCAGCACCTACGCCACTATTCTCGGCACCATTATCGATCGCGGTTATGCCCAAATGCGGAATAAAACCCTCATTCCCACCTTCACCGCCTTCGCCGTGGTTAGTTTGTTAGAAAATCATTTCCCCGACCTGGTAGATCCCAAATTCACCTCGAAAATGGAGGAAACCCTCGACGACATCGCCACCGGTTCCGCCCAATGGTTGCCCTATCTCGATCGCTTCTATCGCGGCGAAAAGGGGCTAGAAAGCCAAGTAAAAGAGCGCGAGAGTCAAATTAACTCTAGCACCGCTAAATCGGTGATTTTAGAGGATTTGCAGGCAACCATCAAGATCGGCAAGTACGGTCCCTATCTAGAAGTCTCCCGGGGGGATGAAATCCTCACCGCTTCCATCCCCGCCGATTTAACCCCGGCGGATCTGAACCCCGAACAGGTAGAAACCCTGCTGCGACAAAAAACCGAAGGTCCGGACAAAATCGGTCTTCATCCCGACACCGGAGAGCCGATTTATCTGCTCGTGGGTAGTTACGGTCCCTACGTCCAGTTAGGAGATATCAGCGATGACAACCCCAAACCGAAACGCGCCTCCCTACCCAAAGGAGTCAAACCAGAGGATATCACCCTCGAACAAGCGGTGGGTTTATTGGCACTGCCACGACTACTGGGAACCCATCCCCTCACCGGAGGCAAAATTAAAGCCAGTTTAGGGCGTTTTGGTCCCTATGTAGTTCAGGAAGAGGGCAAGGAAAAAGAATATCGTTCCTTGAAAGCCGGCGATGATGTCTTAACTATAACCCTCGATCGAGCTTTGGCTTTATTAGCCGAACCCAAAAAAACTCGCGGCACTCGCGGTTCCACCAAACCACCCCTAAAAGAATTGGGTAAACATCCCGACGACGGGGAATTGGTGGGATTGTACGAGGGTCCCTACGGAGTTTATATCAAACACGGCAAAACTAACGCCAAGATTCCTGAAGGAGAAACCGCCGAAACCCTCACCCTAGAACAAGCTTTAGTCGCCCTAGCAGCCAAGACAACCACTGCCAAGAAAACCACTACCAAGAAAACTACTTCTAGCACCACCAAAAAAACTACTTCCCCAGGTAGTAAAACCGGCAAAAGTAAGACGGTTTAGCGGTTAGTGGTGAGGCAATTTTCTACCTGGTCAATTCCTCACCCTGATGCGAGGACAAATCTGGCTGGCTTTTTTGTCCTTGGCACCACTTTGACTAGGCTGATCCTAAGTAGGTAGGCGTTAAAAATTATCAGACACCCCCCTTATCAAGGGGGGCAGGGGGGATCAAACCCCCCTTATCAAGGGGGGCAGGGGGGATCAAACCCCCCTTATCAAGGGGGGCAGGGGGGATCGAACCCCCCTTATCAAGGGGGGCAGGGGGGATCAAACCCCCCTTATCAAGGGGGGCAGGGGGGATCAAACCTAAAATCCATTTTTAATTTAATTACAACCAGCTACTTATACCCCAAATTCCCTACTGTAAAGCAATCGCCATCGCTTCTTGGGGAATTTGTCGGTAAATTGGTTTTAAAAATTGTTCTATGGCATCCGATTCGGGGGCAGCCAGGGGAAAATTGCCTAAAATGTCGAGAATGGTTTGATTTTCATTCCCCTGCGTAATTACAACGAGGGAGGGATCTAGCTCCTCATCGTACTGCCAAAAGCGATCGATAGCACTTTCGGGGGCAGTTTTTTCGACTGCTGCGGGGGGTTCACTGACTGCTAAAGGTTGATTATCAGAGGAATAGGAGCGTTTTTCGCGTAAAGCTTCCAGAATTTGGCTTTTGCTTCGGCCGCGCAGTTGCAAAAGCAGGAAGGGATCGACACTAAAACGATCGCCCAATTGATAATATACTGCTCCTATATGTTTGCAGGGGTTGGCTTGATCGGGACAGGTGCAACGGGAGCGAATATCAGCTAGGGAAAAGGGAAATAAATTTACCCCACTATCGATAAAAACACGCTCGATATGATCGGGCATTTGTCCGGTGAGTAATTGAGCAGAATAAATGGCTTTTTTGGAGAGAAGCTTAATAATATAATCCCATTCTTCATCACTAAAAGCCGCTAGGGATAAATCCACTATATAAGGCTCTGGTTCACTGCCTTGTACTCTAGCAATAACTTGCGAGTCTTCAAAGTCAATACTTAAAACATTGCCCTCTCTAGCGTAGAGTCTAGCTCGTTCCAAGCGTTTTTTAAAGCGATAGGAATCGAGTAGTTCTAACCATTTTTGTACCCACCAAGCTTGTTCTGTCATTTTTTATTTACCCTACCGCTTATCAGCTTCGTTACTAACAAAAACACCAATTCAAAAAGGAAACACATCAGCCTCGAAACCTGATTAAGAAAGGCTCATCAGGTATAGTCTGATCAATATAACAACAAATCAGACCCAAAAACGAAGCCCTCAACATTTTAACATAATACCATTTTTCTTTATTCGTGACAGGTATCCTACTCCCCTCTCCCAGAAAGGGGTTGGGGATGAGGGCAATTAACCATCTCTGCCATTACTTTAGAAAAATGGTATTAGTATTAAGATAAAATTATTGTAGTATCAACGGAAAGTGCGTAAAAAAACTTACTCCCAGGGATTTTACCAAAATGTCTAACGAAACCGTTACTTATAGTCTTGAATCTGTCCTCAAGGAAATCAAAGACAGCATCAAGGAAGTTAACCAAAAAATCGATACCTTCCAACAAGATGTTAACCAGAAATTTGATAAAATCGACGAACGGCTAACTAAGCTAGAGGTAGGACAAGCAAAACTAACTGAGAAAGTCGATGGGATGGATAGAAGACTAGAAAAGCTGGAAGGAACCCAAAAAAATCAAGTTTGGACGTTAATTATCCTTTTAGGAGGAGCGATCGGCACAGCAGCGTGGCGCTCTTTCTTTTCTGGTAATCCTTAGAAATATTACCATAAGACTAAATACTAGGCAATAGGTAATCAGTTTCTAATAACCAGATTTAGGATTAAAATAAAATTATTGTACTATCATTACTCCCAGGGATTTTACCAAAATGTCTAACGAAACCGTTACTTATAGTCTTGAATCCGTCCTCAAGGAAATCAAAGACAGCATCAAGGAGGTTAACCAAAAAATCGACATCTTGCAACAGGATGTTAACCAGAAATTTGATAGCTTACAAAAGGATGTTAACCAGAAATTTGATAGCCTACAAAAGGATTTTAACCAGAAATTTGATAAAATCGACGAACGGCTAACTAAGCTAGAGGTAGGACAAGCAAAACTAACTGAGAAAGTCGATGGGATGGATAGAAGACTAGAAAAGGTGGAAGGAACCCAAAAAAATCAAGTTTGGACGTTAATTATTCTTTTAGGAGGAGCGATCGGCACGGCAGCGTGGCGCTCTTTCTTTTCTGGCAATCCTTAGAAATATTACTATAATTTCTCACTTTAGGGTAGTTATGAGGGGAAATTAGCAGATGTCAAACTCAGGTTAAAAATAAGGGATATTTAACCCATCCTACCGATAATTATGCTTTCCTCAACCATCTTTTTAACAATCGCCACAATGCCACTATTATCCCCCCAATTAAAACTAAAGGAAACTTAACCACCCCCAGAAAGAAAGCAACGATTAAGGGATATTTTCGGGTTTCTAATTGCCGAATTGCCTGATCGCACTTTTGAACATATCCTGCTAACCCCAATGCTTGAAATAATTCCCGCGCTTGAAGAATTGCTTCTTTCGCTTCCGATATACGTTTGAGTTTATAGTAGGTAAGTCCCAGATTAAACCAAGATTGTGCTTCACCCCCCCGATTACCGATTTCGCGTGTGATTGCTAAGGATTGTTGATGAAACTCGATCGCTTTTTGGTATTCTCCTAGGGAATAGTAAACATTGCCTAAATTATTGTAGGCATTCGCTTCATCCCCCCGATCACCGATTTCCCGTGTGATTGCTAAGGACTGTTGATAAAACTCGATCGCTTTTTGGTATTCTCCTAGGGAATAGTAAACATTGCCTAAATTACCGTAGGATTTCGCTTCACCCCCCCGATCACCGATTTCCCGTTCGATTGCTAAGGACTGTTGATGAAACTCGATCGCTTTTTGGTATTCTCCTAGGGAATAGTAAACAATGCCTAAATTACCGTAGGAAGACGCTTCACCCCCCCGATCACCGATTTCCCGTTTGATTGCTAAAGACTGTTGATGAAACTCGATCGCTTTTTGGTATTCTCCTAGGGAATAGTAAACATTGCCTAAACCTATGTAGGAAGTCGCTTCACCCCCCCGATCACGGATTTCCCGTTTGATTGCTAAGGACTGTTGATGAAACTCGATCGCTTTTTGGTATTCTCCTAGGGATTCGTAAACATTGCCTAAATTATTGTAGGAATACGCTTCTCCCCAGCGATCTCCGATTTTCTGAAAGATTGCTAAGGACTGTTGAGAAAACTCGATCGCTTTTTGGTATTCTCCTAGGGAATAGTAAACATTGCCTAAATTACCGTAGGATTTCGCTTCACCCCCCCGATCACCGATTTCCCGTGTGATTGCTAAGGACTGTTGATGAAACTCGATCGCTTTTTGGTATTCTCCTAGGGAATAGTAAACATTGCCTAAACCCATGTAGGAATACGCTTCACCCTTCCGATCACCGATTTCCCGTGTGATTGCTAAAGACTGTTGATGAAACTCGATCGCTTTTTGGTATTCTCCTAGGGAATAGTAAACATTGCCTAAACTGGTGAGGGATGCGGTATATTTCCAGTTGGTTTGCTCCTCCTGTTGTTGGTAAACAGTGACTAATTCAAGGTAATAATCGGCTAGGGTTTGATAATACCCCCGTCGGGTGAGAAAATCCTCGATAGCACGGAGAATATCAAAAGCATTGTCGTACTCGGTTAACTGATAGCGATGATAGAAAATTTCTAGGTAAGGTTGCACATCGTTGAGGATTTCCCAGGAGTCGGGTTGAGCAATAGAAAGATAATAGGCGATCGCTTTTTGGTGTAATTCCCTTTGATCGCCGGCTTTGTATTGTGCATATTCCCAAACTAAAGGCTGAAAACTAAAAATTCGCTGGCGATTTTCCTCTTTTTCTTCTAATAATGATCGTCGCTGCAATTCTCGCAGATCTGCCGTGATCTCGGATAGTGCGATCTCCGGGTAATTATCCATCACCGCTTTGGCTGCCGGAGAATCAAATTCTCGGCGATAAATGCTGGTTTTAGTGAATAATTCCTGCTGTCTTTGGCTAAGTCGCTGAAAACTAGCATCTAAAACTAAAGCAATTCCCACTGTCTCTTGACGATGGCTCCCCACCACCTGCGGATCGCTCAAAAGTTGCGATAAATTTCCTAATCCTAAGTCCGCTAACCTTTCTAAACTGGGGTTTTGCGGAAATTCGGCTAAGATTAAATCCGCCACCAATCGCAGGAGTAATGGATGACCATCCACCCGTCGAGAAAAGTTCTCTAGATCCCCTGTTATTTGCGATTCCGCTAACAATTGCGCCCCTTCAGGAGGTTTCAAACCTTTTAGCTCGATCCAACGGTTAAAACCCCTAGTTTTTGGCTTTTCTCTGGTGGTGACTATAATTTTGCTCGTGTCACCTTTTTCTATCCAAGCAGTGAAAAACTGCTGATAAAATTCATTATTCCAAGAACCATCTTTCCCTAATAAACTCTCTAGATTATCGATAATAATTAGGTGGCGATGGCGTTGCAATTGTCTGATTAAAGCTTCCTGTAAATCTATTTCTTCTTTGGGGACGGGATAACCAAAGTCCGTCAGGAATTGGCGAGCTAAACCACTAAATCCGCCCAGATTTCCCGCTTCCCACCAAAAGCGTTTTGGGAATAAATCTTCATCGTCCACTAGGTAAGGATCGAGGGTAATTTTCTCCTCAAAAATTTTACTGGCTAGGGTAGATTTTCCAATTCCTCCAACTCCTTTGATGCCAATCATCGCAACATTTTGATCATTAAACCACTGCTTAATTTGGGTGATTTCCTCCTTCCTTCCCTGCCAATGGACGAGACTTTTTCGAGCATTTCCTCCCTTGAAAATACTCCTTTGACTACTGCGATTATTTTCTATTGCGTCTGCTTTTGGGTGCAGATCCGCCAGTCATTCAGGAGGGATTCCTAGATTTAAATTACCCTTAACTTCTTGAATGTTCAATTGTTGTTTAATATCTTTGTTAATTTGCATACCGATTTGAGTTTTCGTTTCTGTTTGATTCTGATTAATTGTCATAATTTGTTGTGCTAGGGTTTGGATTTCTTGGGCAAAATTGGGGTCTTTGAGCATTTCTACCTGTAAAAAAGGAACCACTTGCTGTTCAATCATCGCCTCGGATTTAGTTTGTTCTGCTGCCGCTAAAACCTGTGCTGCGGTGGGTTCCTTTTGTAACTTTTGCTTAATTTTTTGCCACAATTCTACACCTTTATCCATTGCTCCTTCCGTTAATTTACCGATAACAGCTTCAAAGGCGATTTTAGCGATTTCGGCGGCGGCTAATTCGGCTAACATAATTATCAATTGCGAGAATTTTTCGCCATTCTAGCACAACTATTTTGGGATGAAAGCAGGAAAGTCAATCACTCATCTTGTCGGGAATCAGCGTTCCTTTGATCCCCCCTTAATCCCCCCTTGATAAGCTGTCCTTTAGTCACATCTTTCTTAACATTTCAAACCTTTGTAGCACAAGGCTTTCAAGACTCGGTTAACAATTTGTAATATTCCTTGTTGACACCCTTACTGACAAAGAAAAAACTGAAATCAAGTCAGGATAAGGGTTGGAGTGCTTACTGCAAAAATTGTTAAGAAAGATCCCTATAAGGGATAGCTTGATAAGGGGGGCAGGGGGGATCGACACCCCCCTTATCAAGGGGGGCAGGGGGGAGAACCCAAATAACCAGATTTAGTATAACCCCTAAACTAATACACTTGTGCTATAGCTTGCCCAAAAAAATTCCAGAAAAGGGAATGAGGGTAAAAAGGGAAAAAAAGAGAAAAACGGTTACAGAGTCCTCCCAGCACCGCACACCACCCGAAAACCGACGACGCTGTCGTAGTAGTCGCGGCGGCAGCTGAAGTAGCGGAAAGCAGAACGGCAGCTAACCGGATCGTAGTACCAAGAACCGCCCCGGAATGGATAACGATTATCATTCCCATTTTCTATCCAAGCACTGCCATCCGTCGGTGCATCCTTATAGTCATCGTGCCAGGTATCGGCGCACCATTCCCAGACATTGCCGTGCATATCGTACAACCCGAAGGCGTTAGCTACCTGAAAATAGCCCACTGGGGTTGTTTTACGTCGATATCTTCCTGTGGGTTCATCGGCATAGGTTTCAGTAGCTCGATAGTTAGCTAAATCTGCCGTTATCGTTTCCCCAAAGTGAAAGGCGGTTGTTGTCCCCGCTCTACAGGCATATTCCCATTCTGCCTCACTCGGTAGCCGATACTCCCGTTTTGTTTCCCTTGATAGTCGTTTACAGAATTCTGTTGCTTGATACCAGTTAACTCTTTCTACGGGTAGCTCATCCCCTTTAAAGTGAGAAGGGTTTGTCTCTAGGTCGATGGCTATTTTAGCGGTTGCGGCGATAGCTTGCCACTGAGCTTGGGTGATAGGATAACGTCCCATGTAGAAAGAGGAAACGGTTACTCGGTGTGAGGGTTTTTCTCGTCTAAATCCATCCCAACCAAATTTTTTCACCAGTCTTTCGATTTCCTCGTCTTCAGTTCCCATCATAAATGTGCCGCCGGGGATTTCCATCAATTCCAATTCGACTCCCTCGGCTAGTTTTTCGACAATGCCTTCTGCTTGCCTTTTTTCCTTTTTAATTACCCATGTTGCTCCTTCAAAAGGATTTTGATACTGACGTTCTATGGTTGCCAGGGTAAATTCAAAGGTACGGGTTTCTAGGATTTCGATGGTGGCAACGTCAAAGATAGAGGTTTTTAAGGGAGGTTCCGAGGGTTGAGGGATTGGAAGGGGATTGGAGATATTAACGGCGATTTTTTCGGCAAATTCTGCGTATTCTCCCCCCAGATTGCGTAAGACTTCGATGCTGACTTGAGCAAAGGGAAGAATTTTTTCTCTTTGTTCTGGGGGATAGGTGGGTAATAGGGTTAATAAAGCGGCAAAACTGCGGATAGGACTTTTAATTTCCCCAGCAATATATTGGGAAATAGCATCGAGTACCTTGATAGTTTGTCGCCTACCGATAGCATCATTTAAGACTTGACGTACCCCGGGCAAAAAGTCATAGACTCGATACTGTCCTTCTTCATTTTCTACAATCGGTTTTAATAAACCTCCCATATAAAATTCTGCCACATGAACGGGACGCACTTCGTTTAAAAGAGTTTTACGAATAAGATTGACCACCTGCATACTTACCGGGGCAGCTGCCATCATTTTTGCTAGTTTTTTGGCCGGTTCTGACGCGGTGGCAAAAAATCGCTCGACCATTGCCTCGGCCTTATTTTTAATGGTGTTTTTATCTTCGCTGTCTTGCTTATTTTCCTCTCTGGATATAGGGGGAATTTCAATAATTTGTTGTTTAATAAATTCTAAATCAAATAAAAAAGCAGAAATCTGAGCATTACCTGAACCAGCGACAACTTTTGCCCATTGTTTGAGGACTTCTGTTTCTAAGGTGATTACGGGAATAAGAAGGGTATTTTGCCAGTTAATCGGTAGCCATTGGGGATAATTTTTTAAGATTAATTTCGGATTGGGAACCCCGGCAGTTAAAGCAGTGGTGAAGAGTTTACGTCCTCGTCCTAGTTGGGTACTATTCCATAATCTTTCGGGGAAAAGTTGCAGAATAGCGGTGGGTTGTTTTTCTGACCAATCTTTTAACCAAGGATGAATTAAGGCTTTTTGCCAGAGAGGAGAAACACAATCACTTACTAGCAAAACTAATCCCCGTCCCCTGGGATGAATAAGTTCTTTATGGGGGTGATAACGTTGTCCCGGTTTACCTTTTTTTCTGCGTCTTACTAACTGTAATTCTTGATTATTTGAGGTTGATAGTTGCCAAACTCTGACGGTTTTAAATGCTCCTTGATTTTCTAAGAGATTTTGTAACTCATTAATTAATTCTCGCCAAATGAAAGAGGATCTAGATTCTTCTACTACTAATTCGAGGGTTAACCAGCGTTCCGGTTGGGGTTTAGTCACGGGTAGCCAAATATCCCTTTCTGCAATAAAAGAAGCGGTTGCTTCTTCATCTAGAATCGTTTTAGTCCCTGAGGGAACTTTTCCCATGAAAGGACGCAAAGCGCGACTAATCAAGAGTGCTGTCTGTAGTGCCGGAGCAGCAGGAACTTGAAAAGGAAAGTCTTGGATTGGGGTAGTTTTTTCTATTTCTTTGGGGAGAGATTCTTCGGTAATAATATCCACATTTGGCTGAGATTTTGATAGGTTATCTTCTGGAATCTCCTCTAAATTTTCCTCTATTTTATTAGAAGTTGATGAATCTATTGGCTCTGTATTTTCTGGATTTTCTGGGGGTGGTTGCAAGTCTTCAACACCCATTTGTAAGGCCAACCAGATACTATCAGCTACATCTTCATCACTGAGTTGTAACCGTTCGAGTAGTCCTGTTTGCTCTAGATAATCTAATAGTTTTTTAACTGATGAATTGGATGGTAATTCACTCATCTTCTACTCTCCCCAAATCTTTCAAAAGTTGATTAATCAGGTCATCTTCAGTTGATATAGCTCCTTTTTTGACCATAAAAATAGCATTAAGTAATTGATCCGTGGCTAGGGTTTGTGAATTGCGCTTTTGAATGAAGTTATCAATCAGTTTATCGATGTCTGGATTGTTAGCAATTGTTTCTTCTAAATGTGCCTCAATTATTTTAATTAAGTCGGGTTTTTCCGGTTTTTTCATAGTTAAACGGAGACAACGACGCAAAAAAGGTGCAGGAAAGTCTCGTTCTCCATTGCTAGTTAAAATCACAAAAGGAAAAGCGTTACAGATAACTAAACCATCATTTATAGGTGTTTTTATATCTTTCTGGGTAACGTCGGTTGTATCGGTATAAGCAGTTCGTACTTCAACGCTTGGGACTTCTTCTTTTAGCCTAACTAATTCGGGAATTTCAAAGCGTCCTTCTTCAAATAAGGTGAGTAAATCATTGGGTAAATCGATATCACTCTTATCAATTTCATCAATTAACAGTACTCTTGGTTTTTCCGACTCTAATAGTGCGGTTCCCAAGGGTCCAAGGGTAATATATTTTTCAATCTGTTTTAATTGGTCTTTTCGTTCTTCTGGGGTTAATTCTTTTTGCTCTCGTTCCAGTAATTTAACTTCCTGTAACCGACCGATCGCATCATAGTTATAAAGTCCATCTTTTAGGGTAGTATGGGTGGTAATCGGCCAGTATAATACTTCTCCTAATTTTAATTCCTGGGCGACTTTATAGGCAAGAGATGACTTTCCCGTTCCGGGTTTGCCGGTTACTAATAAAGGTCGCCGTAAATACAAGGCTGCATTGACCATTTTAATTTCTTCTTCGCGCACTAGAAAGGTTTCTCCCCGATGCTTACGACGACTTTCTCCCGGTTGCTTTTCTTTGCCAAAAGGTCGCCAGCTGGGGGGTTCTGGTAATTCCCAATCGTCTGTGGGTTTTTGATTTCCTGTAAATTTTTTCCAGTCTGTCATAGTTCAATTTATGGCATCAAAAGTGGATAGTTGGGGGGAACAAGCTGATAGTCATCCCACAGTAATGATAGATGATTCCCAATATTATTATCTTCTAACCAAGCGGCGGAACGTCTATTTTTAATTATTTCTGGTAATTTCTCTAGTGGACATTGACAGATAGGGTCTAATTTTTCCTGACAGTTAAGTTCTGGGTTAGCATCCGGTCGTATCCACAGAGATAAAGGTATTCCAGTTTCGTATAAAATGGCTAGAATATTTTTTAACTCTAAGGAGTTTTCTTGACTGAGATTAGTTAACCTTGAACCGATAACATTGTTAAATTTATGATATTTGAGTATTTTATTCGGATGGTCATTATTTGCCAGAGGTTTTTTAAAAATAACTGTTTGCTGATTGTTTGATTCGATCAGTTCTTGGATTTCTTCTTCACACTTTAAAATTTGGGTCAGATTTTGCTGCTGTATATTCCGAAAAAGTTGGCATTTTTTGATCCATAAATAGGTTTGTTGATTGTTGATATTTTCGGCTGTTATTCGTTCTGAAAATCTCATGATTATCTCATGATCGACTCCCCAATGATGAGGATCGCAGCCTGTAGCTGTTGCCACTTCATCAATTGAGAATAAATCAATCGGTTTAATCTCTTTTTCAATAAATCTATAGGGAAGAAAAAATTGAACTTTTTCTAGGGAAGATTGACAGATATTTTCTAATTCTCGTTTAAATTTTTTTAGGTGATTAATCAATTCATTTTCTTGGAGATGATTACCCAGACTTATTCCTTCATTGGGGGTTAAAGATTGATATTCTCCACGTTTTTGAGGTTCTTTTTCTGTGGGATGATAATTGTTGATATCTTTAACAATCCAAGCTCTCAGCATTAAAGATTTGTTTTCTTCTGTAAGGGTAACAAATAAGCAGGGATTTTTGTCTGTTGATTTTTGAGCAATATTTAGTGATCGATGCTTAAGATTATTTTCTAAAGTATTGATTAAAACTTCCCATTTTGTTTGATATTTTTTTAGCCATTCTGTAAAGTTATCTTTTAATAAATTCGCCAGAGCATCTGTTGAGTTTAACTGAATAACTAAATAGCCAATAAATATTTCTAGCCAAGAAAATTTTGATTGAGAAGTATAGGTAAAATGTCTTTCATCTAATTGATAGAGTATTTCTATAAAATCAGACCAAAAGGAAGGAATTACTCTAGGTAAATCCACTAAATGATCCCTCACTTCAATTCTTAAATTTTCAGAAGCTGTATTAAGTTGATCTTGATAACTCTTGTTTTCAAATATACATCTAAGCAAGGAGATGATTCTAGGGATTCTTCCTTCTACTTGTGCTATATATAGCAACTTATCCCAAGCTTTTAAAAGAACATTAGTAGGAATAAAAAATGCAGATTTGGCAACCAATTTTTCCTTATCAGCACTTACTGCCATCCCCACTACTCCCCCCAATTGCTCATCCCAGATAGCTGTCCCACTAAACCCACCTTCTACAGCATATCCTGTGCTTTTAGTATCTTCTATCTGAATTTTGTTGTTAGCAATATGACCTATTATCTTACCATCAGACCAGACACCTCCATCTCTGGAAAAACCATAAGCTTTATAATTATGATCAGATAAATCTCCTATTTCAGAGGTAATTAAAGAAACTGGTTGAGCTTGTGAAGGAACTGAATCTTTTAATTTTAAAATAGCAATATCCTGCGGATCATTGCTGTTAAATTTAACCGGATGCCAAACTTCTACGGTTGCTTCTAAAGATTTACCCGATGCAATGATAGGAAAATCACACTCAATAATGTCAGTGGGTTTCTTAGTAGATGTTACATCTTTTTCTCCTATTGATTGATTAACAACATGAGCGCAGGTAATCAAGTATTCTGATGATATTAGAAATCCTGCCCCAACAATTTCTATTTTATCATCTTTATTTTGTCGTTGCTTATAAATTCTGACCAGAGAAGATTCTAGAGATGCAACCATTATTTTTATCTAAGTCCTCATTGAGTAGATGATTGCTTATTTTTTTCCTTGTTATCCCATTTTAGGGTAATTTCATAGTTAACATCGGCGCTGCCAGATGCAATAATAGCCCCTAGTCCAACAGTCATTTTTATCCCGAATTTTACCTCTACCTGATCGGCTGGTTTATTCAAACTTTTGACCTTATTAATTATGGCATTTGCCACCGGTTTTATGCCATTTAATGCGTCTTCAAAAGACTGAGCGGCTTTAACAGCTATTTCATCTGTTAGACTAATAAGTTCATCTTCTGGTTTCGGTTTGGGTAAGGGTAACTTTTCATCCACCTCGATGTAAATAGTCCCCTCCTCTGAGGTAAATTCCACTAAACGAGTCATAAAAATTCTCCTGTTTATTTTATTGCGGTTGTCTAGACTTAATCAATCACAACTCCATCTTTTTAGCCTCATACCTAATTATATCTCTTTACCAAGTGTTCGGTTGAAAGTTAGCATCATTAATAATAGCCACCGTATCCCCAGATGGTTTAATCACAAATAAACCTTTTTTATAAGCATAGCGATCTACACCTTCGTTGATTTCAATTCCCGCTACTGCACCGTAAGCTCGATAGTTTTTGTAATGGGGAAAAGCGATTTTAAAACGAGTCAATTTTTCGATAAATTCATCCACATCATCTTGAGATAATCTCGATTTACATTCCACCACCACGAGATCGGTATCATCCACCGCTAGAATATCAATTTCCATGGCAATGCCTTGACGTTTGACTCTAGCACGGGGATAAACTTCCTTAATATCAATGCCTTTCTCTTGAAAAAGCCGTAAAACCGCCGGTTCTACCAATTCCTCCACAAATCGACCCCAGCGAGTGGTCAGACTATCTACCGCTTTGCTGGTTCGTTCTACGGTGCGTTTCAGTTCTGCCATCGAGCGATCGGCTTCGGCGGCCCGGCGCTCGCTTTCTAATTTCGCTTCGGCGGCACGACGCTCGTTTTCTAATTTCGCTTCGGCAGCTTGGCGCTCAAGTTCGGCGGCCCGGCGCTCGCTTTCTAATTTCGCTTCGGCAGCTTGGCGCTCAAGTTCGGCGGCCCGGCGCTCGTTTTCTAATTTCGCTTCGGCGGCACGGCGCTCGTTTTCTAATTTCGCTTCGGCAAAGATACGTTCCATTTCGGCCCGACGAAGATCGCTTTCCCTTAAACGGCGATCAAACTCCTCGGCGGAAGCGCGGAATAGCTGGTAAATATCCTCAAGGGTAACGGGTTCACTCATGGACTGACAGGGGGTGCCGATAGACGGGGGGATTTAACACTTACCTATAATGCCTAATTATATCTCTTTACCAAGTGTTCGGTTGAAAGTCAGCATCATTAATAATTGCCACCGTATCCCCAGAGGGTTTAATCACAAATAAACCTTTTTTATAAGCATAGCGATCTACACCTTTGTTAATTTCAATTCCTGCCACTGCACCGTAAGCTCGATAGTTTTTGTAATGGGGAAAAGCGATTTTAAAACGAGTCAATTTTTCAATAAATTCATCCACATCATCTTGAGATAATCTAGGTAGTAATTCGACTAAAACGAGTTCTGTATCATCCACCCCTAGGATATCAATTTCCATGGCGATACCTTGACGCTTGACTCTGGCACGGGGATAAACTTCCTCGCCAATTCAAAAATGATCGCCCCGTTCGTAGTAAGCTCTTTAGGACTGATTATGGCTAAAGCCATTACTACAAACAAAAAGGCGATCGCCCTGAAAATTAAGGAATAAGTTCGGGATTGGTACAGTTATTTTTTCCTCTTCCTGTAAGATCAACCCCTTCATGTACATAAGCAACACATTCCAAAGCTCTTTGATTTACACTATAAGGGACTTGCGCTTTGATAATGTACTATTTAGGGCTGGTCTTATTCTTCTAGAGAGCGATTTTCTGGCTGAGATATTATTCCCACGCAAGTCCCTAAAGATACAGGTATCTAAATAAGCGGCGGTTATCATAATTTTTTACCTCATGAACTTTGCACTGTACGGTGTTAGAGGTATCATGCAGATTCAGTTAGAGTATTATTTGTTATTAGCGGCGGCTTTATTTTGTATCGGAATTTATGGTTTAGTCACCAGTCGCAATGCCGTCCAGGTTTTAATGTCGATCGAATTGATGCTCAATTCTGTTAACATTAACTTAATGGGTTTTTCCAACTATCTTGACCCCGCTAATATCCGAGGCCAAATTTTTACTATTTTCGTGATTACCGTAGCGGCAGCCGAGGCAGCCGTGGGTTTAGCGATTATCCTTACCATCTATCGTAACCGCGACACCATCGATATGGAACAGTTTAATCTGCTCAAATGGTAAGCTTTTAAATATTTACCCCCCCTCTCTCCCTTTTCTGGGGAGAGTTTTTTTTGGTTAATTTTTCCTGTTAACGGGGATAAATCTCGGTGACAACTCGATCGGGCGAGCTACTGGTAACAACAATGTTATTATCTTCTAAAGTGCCGATCGCTTTATCGCCGGTGAGATTAAATTTTGGTTCCTGTTGTTCATAGATAATATTCCCCTCGGCCTCGACAATTTTTTCCGACATTTTCCAAGTTAAAATCTGACTATACAATTGCGCCCCAGTTTTCTGATTAATCCCCTTAACCCCATCCTTGAGATAAGCGATGCGATTGCCTAATTCCACCACCACACGATTACCAGTAATAGTAATTTGATCTTGATATTGAAAAATTTCCGTGGGGCGATCGGAAGTTAGGCTACGATTTTGATAGTTCCAAATTGCCTGAGAACCAGAAATCTGTAAAGGTGGTTCTAAAGAGCGATATTCGAGGTTTTCTTGCAGGATAACCTGATTATTTTTTCTTTCCCAACGACCGCCGATAGCAGTAAGGCGATCGATAATAGTTTTATCAATATAGCGATCAAAAGCGACTTTTTGATCGGTACTAATGACTTGTTGAGGAATTTCCCAGTACAGGCGCTCGGTTTGCAGGACGACACGAGATTCCTTGGCGGTAGCCACCACTTGACCTTGTAATTCTAGTTTTTCTTGGCGCGTGTCGTAGCGTCCTTGGCGGGCCTTGGCTTCTAGTTGTAGATGACTACCTTTGATCCCTTTGGGGGAGATTAAAATACCTTCCTTGGGTAGCCAACGCAATTCCGGCGCGTTAATAATGGCTTTATTGCGGGGATCCACAGCCACAATATTATCTTTGAGGAGAATTTCCTGGCCTTCCTTATAGACTTCACCGCGGTCAGCACTAACCTGTAAAACTACTTTCCCATCTTGATAGATATTACCCTTGATATTTTCCAGACGGGCGATTTTTTGGTCTTGGGTGTAGGTAGCTTTTTTGACCTGAATTTTCCAGAGGGGTTGTCCGGAGGGGTTAGCCTGTTCTAAGGTGGCATTATTGAGAATTAAGCGGCCAGTTTCTTCAATTTTAGGCGATTCTGTCGGCGAAATTTTCGGCGGATCGGGAGGTTGACAGGCTGTTAATCCCAGCAAACCGATTAGAAGGGCAGCCCCGCGCCCAATTGATAATTTTAAGTGTAACCGCTGCCTCAATTTCGATCGCTCCGCTGCTATTTTATTAGGGGTCGAGAATAGAGTCGTCTCCATCCCCTCCCATCCAGAACCGTACATGAGACTTTTACCTCATACGGCTCCTCGTTTGACTGTTCCCTTGTTAAGGGCCTGACATTCACTGGCTGTCTATATATCATTGTAGTTGACTTAAGGTCAAGTTAACTACGGATGATTCTAGGTTTCCATTGGCTGCCGTTTGATCACTGAAGACCTGACTAGGCAATTATTTCAGGCATTTCAGCCTTATTTGATGCCTAAACGTTTCGCACATCTTTAGTTATTTTATCTTGACCAAATTTCAATAGCCAGATCAGCTAGATAATTAGCTCGCTTTTCAATTTCTTCCTTATTCCAGACATTTTTGTCATAAAAGTATTTGTTCAAAGAAACATTAGTTTTTTTATTAAACAAACTAACTTTATCTAAAAACTGTTTATTAGATAAGTCTGAATTGTAGGCCGTCAAAGTCAGATTACCTAAAGTATGTAGCCAAGTTTTATGTATTTGTTCGTGATTATCACCAAGCATATCTTGCCAGTTCAGTGTTAATTTCTGGGGCATTATATGCTCTATTGTTAGGTTATCAGTATCAACCATCTCTTTGGTCATGCGGCGTTCTATGGTTTCCAGAATAAGCTTAACTCTATCATTTGTTTTGGCATTTTTACCATAGATGTCTTTTTTGATTAGTCCTTCACGAAATTCATCGTCTGATGGCCATGACTTTTCTCCTTGATAATCTCTCAGAACTTTTTTGAGATTAAACAGTGTATTATTAGACTTAGATTGTTGTTTTATTTCTTTATATAAATTTTCAAAAATTTTCCCTAAAATTCTTGTAGATTTATTGACAAAGAAGCGTCGAACAAAGTATGATTCTAAACAATCAACAATTTGAAGGAAATCCTGAATAGATAAATGCTTGTCTTGAAAATCTTTATAGATATTGAGAAGAAAAATATGACAAGTACCAAAATCTAGGCGATTTAATCGAATAAACCGATCTTTTAGTTCGTCTTTGTTTTCACTTTCTTGGGGAAAAACAAGACACTGATAATATTCAGCAAAGTTAATCAACTCATCTAGTTGATCTTTAATGTTAAAACTATTGTTTTCCGCATTTTTGTCTAGGCGTTTTTTAATTTCTTTATAAACTTCTTTTTGACTAATTGATTCACCGTCTTTGCGAAGATAGAACCAAAAAGAATTAGTCAATAATTCAGCATATTTTTCCTCTTTTTTTATTGGCTCTGTAGTAGCTAGTCTTTTAAAAGATGCTTCAAGAGGTTGCCACTTTTGTTTGTATATATCTTCTCGTTGTTCACTAGGTAACTTCATAAAAACATAGTTGCGGACTAAATCGGCTTGGGTAAGTTCTTGTCCTTTTGTATTGAGACTTTCAAAAATAAGATAAGGATTTTCTTCGCTATCAGAAGTAATATTGACTAAAATTAAACGCTCTAAAAGAATATTTTTGAAGAGTTTATGTTCTCCCTCTGCAAAATTCTTCTTTTTAAGACGTTCCTTAAAGTATTGATATGCCTTATATATTATTTTGTTATCAAATTCTCTGCTATTTTGGTTTTTTATGATACTTTTGTAAGCTTCACGATCACCTTGAGTTGGCAAGATTTTATAAAAATCATCATCTTTTTTAAACTTATTTATCAGATAGTATTCATATAATTCTTCCGCCAACTCTGTATGGTTTTTCTCTTGTAAATAATTTCGCAAAGCCGCTATGATGATGGCAAGAGTAGTAAGACGTTGTTGTCCATCTATTACGACATACGGAGATATACCTTCGGCTGTTCCAGGAATTGACTGGGTGACAATAGAACCGAGAAAATGAGGTTCTTGCTCCTTATCATAGAGACTCATTAGATCTTCCCATAAAGTATCCCATTTTTGCTTGTCCCAAGAATAAGGTCTTTGAAATAGAGGGATCTGAAATTGTTTAGTACCTTCAAGTAAATTACGAAGACTGGTTTCTGATGCTTTCATGATTTGATTTGCTCCTGCAATCGTTTTGTCTTTGGTAAAAGTGGTAAAAATTGTCTCAATTTGATTAGCCCATAAACGCCGAGCTTAGGGAACCGTCCGAAACCTTCCACGGCGAAATAAGGAAATCAACCAACTAAATAAAATCGCCCAGTTAACGGGAGAATGACCCCCACCGAGGCGGTTTATCCTCCTTCAAGGTGACATCTTTCACCCAGTTTAACTGATTTTCAATACTCCAATGCCCCTGAATTGCCTTCAAAAAGGCTTTCGCAGACAATCTTTCACTACTGATGAAATAAGTCTTCTCCTCAAAGTTCTTTCCCTCCCGTTTGCCTTGACGTTTCACTAGGACAAAGCTTTGTCAACCTTTCCATCCTGCTCATGGTTATATACTGAAACGATGCTGACTCACATCTTGCTCGCAAGTCTAGCCACCTTCTACCGTACACTTAATACTTTTTGCCCCAGTTGCCAGGATGGTCTGGTATTTGCTTTAATCGCTAGTTTTGCTAGGGAAAACCCCCGGTTGAACGGTGAGAGTTTGTTGTTTACCCCTGCGGTTAATCTCGATTTCCAGATTACCACCGATCGCACTGGTTTCTACACCTTGCTGCACATCCGAAGCGGTTTTAACGGGGTTTCCTGCCACAGTTTCGATGATATCACCCGGTTGCATTCCGGCTTTTTGGGCGGGGGAATTTTCCACCACTCGCAGGACGATTACCCCTTCATTTTGGTCAATATTAAAGCTTAATTCTTTAGTTTCATTCAATTGCTGCCGTAATTCTGGGTTTAGCGTCACCATCTGGATACCGATGTAGGGATGTTCCGCTTTACCCTTGCTAGATAGCTGTCCCGCCACTTTTTGGGCGGTTTCGATGGGAATGGCAAACCCTAAACCCTGAGCATCGGCCCGAATTGCCGTATTAATGCCGATAACTTCCCCCTTGGCGTTCAGCAACGGGCCGCCGGAATTGCCGGGGTTAATAGCGGCATCGGTTTGAATAAAACGAACCCGTTTATCGGGAACCCCCACTTCGCTGCTAGTGCGTCCTAGGGCGCTAATAATGCCCACTGTCACCGTATTATCTAAGCCTAGGGGATTGCCAATTGCGATCGCCCACTCCCCGGGGATTAAAGTTTCGGCCTTGCCAAAAGTCACCGTCGGTAAATTTTCCGCCTCGATTTTCACCAGGGCCACATCGGTCATATTGTCAACCCCCAGAACTTTACCCTGATAGGTTTGACCGTTTTTCAAAGTCACTTTTACTTGGGTTGTCCCTTCCACCACATGGGCATTAGTCAAAAGTAGTCCATCTGTACTAACAATAAACCCGGAACCAGTTCCCCGTTCCAAATGCTCCCTGGGAATCGGCACTTCATTACCAAAAAAGCGCCGAAAAAAGGGCTGTTTAAATTCTTCGGGAATTTGGTCGGCCACTTCCCGGGCCGAGTCAATCCGCACCACCGCCGGCCCGACTTTCTGCACGGCCTGGGCGATAAAATTAACATTGCCGTCGGTTTGGGTAATAACAGGGAGAGAGAGGGAAGCGGGGAGGATTGCCGGCGGTTTATTTACCTCTAGGGGCGCTTTTCTGCTTAAATACTGATTTCCTAGCACTCCCACAGTACCACCTAGGGCGAGTAATCCCAGTGAAATCCCCAATCTTGTCAATAAACCCATAAGCTCTAGCCCTAAAATGTCGTGTGCGGTAGAATCGGCCCCAAACTTACCTATATTATAGGCTGTCTTTTTTGTCGGTAGGAAAGAATCAATGGGAACTTACCCCGTTTACCAGTCTTCTTTTAGGGGTAAAATCACGAAACAGCTATAAGAATCTCACTTCATGCAATTGTTTGATCGCATCCGTTTAGGGATAGCCGTAGCGGTGGCTAAAACCGTTACTGCTGTGGTTAAAGGACTCCGTTTAGGGGCCGCCAGCGTCTTGCCGGGGGAAATTGCCCGTCGTCTCCATCCCCGTTTGTTGCCGCTACTTTGTGGGCAAGTCCGACGGGGGGTAATTTTGGTGGTTGGCACGAATGGAAAAACTACCACTTCCCTACTGCTAAGAACTATTCTAGAGCGTCAGGGGGCAAAAGTCACCCATAATACCACTGGGGCAAATTTAATTAATGGTTTAATCACTGCTTTATTAGCCGATGCCAATTTATTCGGCACTTTAAAGGCTGATTATGCCATTTTAGAAGTGGATGAAAATATTCTCCCTTTGGTTTTAAAAGATTGTCGTCCTCGCGCTATTTTAGCTCTTAATTTGTTTCGCGATCAACTCGATCGCTATGGGGAAGTGGATACGATTAGTCGCCGTTGGCAAGGGGCCATATCTCCCCTACCCACCGATACTTTAGTGATTCTCAATGCTGATGATCCGACTCTTTCCCATTTGGGTCAACAACTGCCTCAAAGAGTTGTATATTTTGGCTTAAGTGAGCCAGAATTATATCTAGAAGAAATTCCCCACGCTGTCGATTCTATTTACTGTCCTAAATGTGGTGCTTCTTTGGATTATCGCGGGGTTTATCTCTCCCATTTAGGGGATTTTAGTTGTCCTAGTTGTGGCTTTAAAAAGAGTAATCCTGCTTTTCATAGTCACGATTGGCCGCAGATTTTAATCGGTGTTTATAATAAATATAATACTTTGGCGGCGGGTTTAGTAGCCCAGGAATTAGGGATTAAAGATCGAGAAATTTTTGAGACAGTTCAGGGTTTTAAAGCGGCTTTTGGTCGAGCGGAAGAATTAGAAATTGAGGGTAAAAAAGTTAGAATTTTACTGTCTAAAAATCCCGTGGGTATGAATGAAACAATTCGCGCAGTGGCTGATATTTTACAGAAAGAAAAGTCTTCTACTACTCTCTTAGTTCTCAATGATCGCATCCCCGACGGGACGGATGTTTCTTGGATTTGGGATGTGGATACGGAAAAATTAACCCGTTTGGGAACAACTTTAGTAGTAACGGGCGATCGACTTTATGACATGGCTTTACGCTTACAATATAGTCAGGATAGTCTCGCTTATCCGGTTAATTTAATTGTTGAATCCGATCTAAAAAAAGCGATCCAAATTGCCCTTAATAACACCAAAAATGAGGAAACTTTACATATTTTACCCACCTATTCTGCTATGTTAGAAGTACGAGAGATTCTCACGGGTCGAAAGATTTTGTAGAAATAAAAGGGGGACATAAGCGCAAGCTTACATTAGCTTTTTTTGTGAGATGCTTACACGCAGTTGTTCATATACTGGTAATAATTTTTGATATTTCTACAAACTTGAGATGCAGCCTGTGTCTTATCCCCCATTCCCTAATCCCCTAAAAAATTATGCAAGAACTAGAACTAAAAATCGGCTGGTTATATCCGACCTTAATGAGTACCTACGGCGATCGAGGTAATGTTATTACTATTCAAAGAAGATGTCAATGGCGTGATATTCCTGTGACAATTATTCCCCTAGATGCTCAAACAGAAGCCGAGACATTTTACCAAGTAGATATAATTGTTGGGGGTGGAGCGCAGGATCGGCAACAGGAGATCGTTATGCGCGATTTACAGGGTAAAAAAGCGGCAGCGATGAAAGAACAATTATCGGCAGGAATACCGGGGGTTTTTACCTGTGGTTCCCCACAATTATTAGGGCATTATTACGAACCAGCTTTCGGTCAAAGAATCGAAGGATTAGGATTATTAGACCTAGTAAGTAAACATCCCGGCCCCAATGCAAAACGCTGTATCGGTAACGTGGTTTTTGAAATTACTGCCTCTCCCTTAGCGGAGGAAATTAAAGCTATGACTGGGGAAAAACCGCTAGTAATTGGCTTTGAAAATCACGGGGGTCGTACCTATTTACAAACCGTTTCTCCTTTAGGAAAGGTGATTACTGGTTACGGAAATAACGGAGAGGACGGTTATGAAGGAGCATTTTACCACAATGCGATCGCTACCTATGCCCACGGTCCCCTACTACCCAAAAATCCCTTTTTAGCCGATTGGTTAATCCAAAAAGCTTTAGAACAAAAGTATCAAAAACCCGTTTTTTTAACAAAACTTGATGATTCTCTGGCCCTGAAAGCACGATTTGCCATGTTTGAACGACTAGAACTAACCGGCGTGACCAATAAAGCCTAAACTGGTCATATACACTTATGGCAGGAGATAGTCAAACTAGCCATTAAAAATTTTAATTCTGGCAGCTTATGAAATTATGACTGGAAAAATTATCGATCGTCAAACGGCGGGGTTTCTCGTCCTCATCATCCCCCTAGCGGTGTTAATCATCCTTCTTTTTACCGCTTGGCCATTGATCCTACTTGTCTTCCTCTTAACTCTGGCAGTCAAGGTGTGGCAAGACTATCGCTGGTCAAAATTATCGACGGTGATTAACCCCTATTTCAATCAACTTTTACAGGACAATCAAGGTTGTCTCACCCCGATTGACCTATCGGCAAAAGCCAATCTCACGGCCAAATTAGCCAGACAATTTTTAGACAGAAAAGCTGAGGAATTTGGGGCGCAAAAAAAAGCTGTAGGCGATAAGGGTATGGCCTATTACTTTATCACCGCCAGTACCTTGGGTAGTATTTTTGATGAGAGTGACCCCTCTTTAGAAGAAATAGGGGAAAAACAAATTCCTGCGATTACTGCCTCGAGATCTCCCCTGACCAATTTAGAGCCATCGCAGGAGGCTAAATCCTCTCTGATTGTCGCCGAGAAAAGCGAAAATTCTGTCCCAGAGGTTCCTGTTATTTCCTCCTCCCAATCTCTGACTAATTTAGGTAAATTATTTGAGGAAAAAGAGGAAGAAAATACCGCAGCAATCTCTGTTCAAGAAACGGTAATTCAAGAACGGGAGGAGATAATTAATCCTAGTTTAAACAGTTCTGCCAGTTCTTTATCCCAATCAGAATCAGAAGTTAGGGAAGAATCACTAACCTCTGTATCTGAAACCATCTCATCGATGAGTTTGGCGGATTTGGCTAAACGTTTAGGAGTTACCCCAGCCGTTTTGGGTAGAAACAAGAAAAATAAATCCGAAACAGAATTTGCCGATTGGAGTCGCATCAGAGATCCCGATGGTATTGCTTGGAAATTTGACGCAAAAAACTCCCTATTTTTGGCCAACTGATAGATAAATTTGTTTGGTTTTCTAGACAGGCTCCCTGCCTGTCTTTTTTGGCTCTACGTCCTACCCTCAATCCCATAGATGGTTGCTTCAGGCTCTTGGAAATCATCACCCACCACAAATCTGGCGGTTGTATCAGTAACAGGATAGGTTTTAACGTAAATGAGACAACCTGTTGTTGAGGAAGGACTGTAGGGGCAATTGGGGTACGGCTGTTTCATTCTCCCATCAGAATATCAAAAGTAAAAGCGATCACAGTCAGGTAAAATGAGGAGTGACCGCCAACCTTTCAAATATATGTTGAGCTTAATAGAAAAACTAAAACAAGTCAAGGACTTTCGGAAAGATAAAGGAAAAAG
>NZ_JACJSV010000007.1 GCF_014698335.1 Microcystis viridis FACHB-1342
ACAGAGGGACAGAGGTGGTTAGCTGAACGTTGGGAAAAACTGATAGTTTTATCGACGTAAGAAGCAGAAAAATTAGCTAAATTAACAGGATGTACTCTCAGACAATTTCAAGAGAGATAGGCTTTTAGTGGCTTGGGAATAGGCTTTATCAATTTATTCATAATAAATATTGGCAGAAGATTAAAGATTAGTTATTGTGAATAACTCTTTTGATTAGAAAAAGATAAACTTGAGAATCTTCGGTCAAATTTATTGACTCAAAATCAGCTGTAATTAATTTAAATGAAACAGCCCTACGCCTACCGGCACCCCCCTTATCAAGGGGGGCAGGGGGGATCAAACCTAAAATCCATTTTTAATTTAATTATAACCAGCCATTTATTATCTCAAGAATAATCTCACAGATCGCTATCAATATCGCTGATTGCCTCTAATTGTTACTAATCAGTTTAAGAGGTTGGAAGGGTTCTTTTTCGGACTCGATCTCCTCTAAAAAATATTACAATCAATCGCTTTTGATATACGCTTTAAAAATAGATGATAATTGAAATCGGTTTTGCTCCCTTTGAATTAAATAACGTTGTTGCAAGGATTGTAAACCATTGATTAAATCACTAGCAGATAAATCTAGGTTATTTTTTAACTCCTCTCTAGATAAAGGTTGATCAACTTTACTTAATTCTAAGGCGATTTGTTGAGCAAGGGGAGAACAGCGACCAAAAATTTGTTTTAAATGAGACTGCATTTTTTTAGTAATAACTAAGCTATTTTCTGCCAAGAAATCGTTAACCTTGCCATCAAAAACATCTTTAATCAAAACGGCAATATCAGTTAAATAAAAAGGATTACCTTCGTATAATTGAATTAATTCTAACCATCTTTCCCCATCTTGTAAACCTTTATTCTTAAGAAAATCAATCGCTTCAAATCCTGATAATTCTAAGCATTGAATAGGAGAATTTTCTTGATTAAGATAGTTCATTTCCGCCGATTTTTCTTGACTAATGAGAATAAAATGGCTCTGGTGTTGGATTTCTGCAATCAGTTTTAAAAAATGTTGATAACTACTATATTCAGGTTGATAATTACCCGCCATTTGACCAACAGCAAAAAGATTTTGAAAATCATCTAAGACGATTAAACATTTATGATTGCTTAGAACTTCTAACAATTGCTGGATTTTATTATCGGTGCTTTCCTTCGGTTCTTTTTGGCAAGTATTCAATAAATCATTTAGCCATAAATCTAAAGACTTAGGAAATTTTAAACTTTTCCAAATCACCACTTCAAATTGTTCTAAATTGAGATCAATAAATCGTTTAACTAGGGTGGTTTTTCCTATTCCCCATAATCCCAAAACAGCAATTAAGCGAGTATTTTGCTTAAATACCCAGTTCGAGACTGTTGCCAGTTCATTTTCTCGATCATAAAAGTCAATAATTTGGGGAGCAAGGGTTAGATCATGATATTTTGATTCAGATTGAGAGTTTATATATCTATTTTTATCATTGTCATTGGGTAAAGTGAAGGTTTGTGTATGGCAAAAATGGTTATTGTTACTATTTACAACATTCAAAGAATTTGGAGATGATTTAATCTTCATTCTTTCTATAGTAGAACGAAAATTAGATTTTCTTATTTCTTCCCCAAAAGCATCCGATAAAAGCTTCCATAATTTAGCACCTTCCTCTCTAATATGAGTCTCACTGCGGTGATATTCGTTACCTATTTCTTGATAACTCTGTCCTTGCCAACTCCCTTCAAAAATAGCCTTCTGGATAGTATTTAGCGGCTTTTTATCTCGCTCGATAAGGCGTTCGTCAATCAGTTGTAAGACTTCCGTGATATTCATACAATCGACACAGCAAAAGACTTTTGGGTATTATAGCCCAACTAAATCCCACTTTTTCCAATTTTCAGAAAAATTTACCCGACAAAACTCCCGATAAAATCCGATGTTTAGGGGTTGTCACTTTTTGGAAGCGTTTGGCATGATGGAATGTAGTTAAGCAAAACAGACCTAAAACTAACCACATCTAACTCAGCGACGCTAGTTCTAAGTATTATTGCTTATGTCTCAGTTTAACGTAGGTATTTTATGACGAAGTTCGTTTTAGACAAATATGCGCTCGATTCTAAAAAATCAGAAGCTAAGGCAAAAATCGTCGGTTCATTGGGTTCAAATGCCTCAATTTCAGGGGATCAGATAGAAGTACCCAGTTATGATGCGAGTAAAGTGGTTCAGATTTTAAGTCAAGTTGGTATCAAGTATTCGGGAGGGTAGATTCAAATGTCAGGTATTGTGAAAATAGATACATTAGGACAAATCTCATCCACCCTACGTTCATACAAGGATCAGGGTGTCAAGGAAATAACTTTTGAAGTTCCTGCTGGTACAGAGACAAGAGTTCATAACATTGAGCTATTTGGTTATAAAGTTGGTACATACACTGAGACTCGTGACAAATATGTGCAAATAACTTTTAAACTTTAGGGAGTAGTAGACTGTTACAGTCTGGTCAACCGTATACATATTTTTACTTGGGTGCATCTCATTTTTGTAAATCTACCAAGTTGGGGTTTTTACGGGGAAACTCTCTGCTAAAGTCGGGCATTACTTCCGATTTTATCACTCAATCCAATTTTTTGGGGGGTTCTACCCTCCAAACCCCCCGTGCATTAGCTTTTCGGTGGGATGCTTACAGTCAGCTGCTGATACATTTGCAATCATTTAAGAGTCACTGATAATGGCTGATTGTCGGTATTTCTGCAAATGTCAGATGCTCCCTTACATATCCTGATCTGGTCTTAATCATTCTTATCTCACAAGTCATTAAAATTCGATGTATAAAATAGTACGGACACCAAATATAATTTATAAAATACTGTAAAATTTAGTAAGCATGGTTAATTTAATTATTACGCTAGTGAGATTTATTATCGCTGTGATATTAACAATCTTTTTAGTCATTCTTTTTCCCCTTGAAATATTGATTCGATTGTTTTTTACAATCATTGTTTCGGTTTTTTCAAGAACAAGAGCACAAAGTGCGTGGGACGATTTTCCATTGGTATTTTCAGGACTTTCTTCATTGTGGCAATGGGTATCAGATTATGATTAATTTCTAAGATGCGATCGCTTTTCTGATCGGGTGCATTATACTTTGTTAATGCACCTTATTTGTTGTCTATAATTTAAAAGATTGAGATAAGGGCAGTTTGTTGGGTTGATTTTGCGTTAAAATTAAGTTAGATATGTCTTAATTGATGAAACTTAGCAAGACAATGAATACTTCGACCACTTTTCAAGAAATCGCCGCCGAAATTCAATTATTTGATAATATTGAACAAAAAGAACAATTTATTTTTGTAGTGGGTGCTTTAGTTTCTCGCATCATCAGTCTTCATAAAGCCGCAGAAATCATGGAAATGGATACAGAAATGTTCTTGAAAATTTTAGAATTAATGAGAATCGATTTTTCTTATCTTACTACAGAAGACATAGATAGAGAAAAAAAATGGTAATCTCTATGAAAATTGTTTTCAATTCTTCCCCTTTAATCTTTTTGTCTCAGTTAGGATTTTTAGAAAGATACCTAGATTCTAATGATAATTTTTATTTGCCTGCAACCGTACAACAAGAAATTAATGCCAAACAAGATCAATCTTCAGAGACTCTTAATAAGCTGATCAATCAACAGAAATTAATTATCCTAAATATTAAATTAATCTCTCTAGCAAATAGTTTAAATGAACGTTTAGGGAAAGGTGAATCTGATGCCATTACTTTAGGAATAGAATTACAAACTGATTATATCATCCTTGATGACTTTGCAGCAAGAAAAGAAGCACTACGCTTAGGCTTAAATGTTAAAGGAACTTTAGCGATTATTCGTAAACTTCTCAAAGAAGGAAAGATAGAAATTGAAAATTTGGAGATTTTTTATCAAAGACTTAGAGAAATTAACTTTAGAGTCAAGCGTGAGATATTTGAGAGCATTTTTGGAGACTGAGTGTGATACTGAAGGCACTGCGTAGCAGCACGCTTATTTTGTCGGGTGCATTAACAAAGTATAATGCGCCTTATTTCTTGTTATTGATAGATTCCCACCATAACTTTAAATCACTTTCATTAATCTTTTTTTGAAGATATTCAATCTGATCTGAATAACTGAGATTTTTCATGTCTTCAGCCATTTTTTCTTGACTGGTTTGTTTAAAAGCTAAACAGTCAAAACTTTTTTTAATTGTCGTTGGCTTCATCAATTGTTACCTCTAAAGGAGAAATAATAGTCAAAATCCCATAGCCATTGAGTAAATTAATTTGATTATAGCCTTTCATTTTATCTAGGCGCACAATATGTTTAAAATTCCATGATATGATTGCATCCGCTACATGAGTAGCATCATTAATAGACTTTGATGTAACAACTCCTTCATTGATATAAGCATCCCTTAACTGTAAAACTTCAGCTGTTATCTTAACTACTTCAATAACTCTCTGCGGAATCGATAATAAAATATCTTTAACCGATTGGGAGGCATTAATTAATTCGCTAACAATGATATCACTCATTAACAAAATAAACTTTTCTTGCTTAATGGCTTCCATCAATTGATTGGACTCTAAGGAAAATTCATCATCTAAACAGCATCCAATCACTGATGTATCGATATAAACTCTAAGTTTTTTCATAAATGATAGAAAAAGTTTTCTGATCTTAGTTTAACATCAAAAGTGCGATCGCCGCTCTTTTAGAGTGGATTAAGGTAGTGTAATGCAGCTTATTGATAATAGAATTTTTGAAACCTAAAAGTCGAGGGCTTTAGTTTTAAGATTTATCAAGCTTAAAGTACAGTTAACATTAAGCTATAATAATCATTAGCCAACAACAGTTATTACTATGTCTTTTGCAGCTAAATATCGAGATCGGATTGTGATTAACCCAGACATTCGCAGTGGCAAACCTTGCATTGTCAATACTCGTATTGCAGTAGCAGATATTTTTGATTATCTAGGAGGAGGGATGACTATTGAAGAAATATTAGATGATTTCCCCGATCTTACCTTAGAAGATATACAAGCCTGTTTTGCATTTGCCGCCGAGCGGGATCGTCGTTTAATGGTTATTCCCTATGAAACTGCTATTTGACGAAAATTTATCACCTAAACTACCTCTGTTACTGGTATCACATTTTCCCGATAGCGCTCATGTTAGAGATTGTAGCCTAAAAGGGTTTCCCGATCAAAGGATTTGGGAATATGCGCGTATCAATGGATTGATAATTGTCTCGAAAGATTCTGATTTTTATCAACGGAGTTTGTTGTATGGCCAACCTCCAAAGTTCATCTGGTTGAGGATTGGAAATTGTACCACTCATCATCTAATCAGTCTTATTTTAAAACATAAACAAGCTATTAAGAGATTTAGCGATAATTCTACCGAGTCTGTTTTAGTAATTACATAATCATATATTATCCTAAGCGATCGCTTTTCTGATCGGGTGCATTAACAAAGTATAATGCACTTTATTTATTGTTTATTGATGAAATGATCCAAAGACGTTAATTTAAAAGATTGAGGTCAGGGGAGTTTGTTGGGTTGGTCTTGTGTTAAAATTAAGCTAGAGTAAATTCTAATCTCCGATTAAAATTTCAACGGAACAATCACCATGAACTTTTATACCGTTATTCTGAGAAAAAGTGCAGATTATTGGGTCTCATTATGTCTTGAAAATGGATTAGTTAGACAAGGAGAAACTCAGGAAAAAGCTATTGAGAAACTAAAAGAAGCGATTGAATCTTTTTGGGAGATTTATCATGATCAAGCCAATATATATACCAGTCCTATTCCTATAGACGAACTTCATGAATTTTTAACTGTGGGAGATTCTGAAACTCCCGAAACTTACGAACTCAGAAAAGTTTATGCCTAAAAATATTCCTTCTCTTAAACCCAAAGCACTAATCAAAATTCTTGAAAAAGGAGGCTGTCAATTTTATCGAGAAGGAAAAGGTGATCCTCGTTTATATTGTAGAGTATTGTATAATCAACGTCGAATCGTTCCTATTGATATAGGTGCAAAAGAAATGTCCCCTGCTTATGTTTTACGAATTTTTAGACAATTTGGTTTTACAGATGAAGAAATAGAACATTTATTAAAATAGATGATTGAATGCGTTTTTTCAAACGAAGAAATTATCTATTCTAGTACGCTTTATCTTAATTTTATTTCCAAGAGCTAAAATAAAGTGATAGCTACTTTTTTAAGGTACATTAACACAAGAGTAAAACCCTCGATTGCTTGTTATAAATTGATTTAATGATTAATTTTCACCCAGTCATCGTCGATAAATTAGCCTGCCTTAAAAACAGGTAAAGTGACTATCACCATTTTGCCTAATTTTTTCACTCTGGTAATGAACTTTTGATTATGAAATGATCCAAAGACGTTAATTTAAAAGATTGAGGTAAGGCAGTTTGTTGGGTTGGTCTTGTGTTAAAATTGGGTTAGGGCTAGTCTGAATCATTTATCCTGTATCATTTAAGGGTGGAGAAAACTATGCTAAAAACCTTTAAAGCAATTTTGAAAAATAATACCCTTCAATGGCTTAATGAAACCCCTGAAATCAACTCCGAATATCCTGTTAATGTTTATATTACATTATTAGAAGAAAATATCATTGGTGAAAATCGATCTAACGGTCAAAAAATGGCCAATGCTTTGAAAAAAATTGCTAACAATAATACTTTTACTGCTGTTGATACCCAACAGTGGCAACAACAAAATCGGTGCGATCGCTCTCTTCCTGATCGGGATTAAATCATGTTATTAGATAGCAATATTATCATCTATGCCGCTCAATTGGAAAATGAGTTTCTCAGGGAGTTTATTGCAGAAAATTCTCCTTATGTATCTGCTTTATCTTATCTGGAAGTTTTAGGTTACTATCGGTTAACTCATCAGGATAAAGTCTATTTTGAAGAATTTTTTACAAGCAGTAACTTTATACCAATTCTCCAAAGTCTGACTACAGAAGTTTAATCCCCCTAAATCCCCCTTAAAAAGGGTGACTTAAATTCGATGTGTAGTTTTCATTTAGAGAAATGGTATTAGGAACTTTTTCTATATACATGGCTATCATTCTAGCAAATAGAGAGAATTCTTATCCATTAAGAAATGTTACAAATTACATGGGTACATCAAGAAAAGTTAAGGGGCGTATCCATTGATGGATAAGGGTTTTCGGCTATTGTAGTATATATGTATGGGGGAAGTTCAGTAATTCAGCCAGCCCTAACTAAAATCTTCACTAGCGACGGGAGTATAACGAAAAAAGAGGACTGGTTAGTCCTCTTAACAAGATTAGTTTTCGCTAAATGTTAAACACAGAATGATTGGCGGGCCTAGTAGGCTAGACCCATGCTGCGGGTGGTTTCTGCTCCGAGATAAACCCGAATGCTTAAGAAATCCGTCGGACAAGCGGTTTCGCAACGCTTACAACCAATACAGTCTTCCGTGCGGGGAGAGGAGGCAATCTGGGCAGCTTTACAGCCATCCCAGGGGACCATTTCCAGCACGTCGAGGGGACAAGCCCGAACGCATTGGGTGCAACCGATACAGGTATCGTAAATTTTAACGCTATGAGACATTGAATTATGACTCCTTACCGAGTGTTCTCCATGTTAAATTTCGGGTTTATCGGTTAGTTTACCTTACAGCGATCTGTTCATCGCTCGATCGGTGACATAACTTTAAACTCTGTAACACTTGGGGACAAATTGCGATCGCTGGTCAGGGATCGGGCAATCCTAAAATAGCCTTAAAGAATTGCTTGCCAAGGTTACGGGGGGAACCGAAAAAGGTAATCTGGATCGCAAGATAATTTATTTCGTTTGCCAGTATGACAGAAATAGCGATCGAATCGATCCTACAGGAAAATCGGCTGTTTCCTCCCAGTGCCGAATTTGCTCAGAATGCCACCATTAAAAGCCTTGAAGAATACCAGCAACTCTACGCCAAAGCCAAGGCTGATCCCCAGGCTTTTTGGGCCCAATTAGCCGAAAAAGAACTACATTGGTTTGAAAAATGGTCAGAGGTTCTTGACTGGCAGCCCCCCTTTGCTAAATGGTTCGTCAACGGCAAGATTAATATTTGTTACAACTGTATTGACAGACATCTCACCACTTGGAGACGCAATAAAGCCGCCATCATCTGGGAAGGAGAACCGGGAGACAGCCGCACCATTACCTACGAACAGCTACACCGAGAAGTATGTCAATTTGCCAACGCTTTAAAGGAATTAGGCGTAAAAAAAGGCGATGTGGTCGGAATTTATCTGCCGATGATTCCCGAAGCGGCCATCGCCATGTTAGCCTGTGCCAGAATTGGTGCGCCCCACAGTGTAGTTTTTGGGGGATTTAGTGCCGATGCTTTGCGCGATCGTCTTAATGATGCGGCCGCTAAGGTGGTAATCACTGCCGATGGTGGTTTCCGCAAGGATAAAGTCGTTGCTCTCAAGGAACAGGTGGATCTGGCCCTAGCCGATAATAGCGCCCCCAGTGTGGAAAAAGTTCTCGTTGTCCAGCGCAGCAAGGAACCCATCAATATGGTTGCCGATCGCGATTACTGGTGGCATGATCTACAAAAACAGGTATCTGCTAATTGTCCGGCCGAACCCATGGATAGCGAAGATATGTTATTTATCCTCTACACCAGTGGTTCCACCGGCAAACCGAAAGGAGTCGTCCACACCACCGGCGGTTATAATCTCTACACCCATGTCACCAGCAAATGGATTTTTGACCTGAAAGACACCGATGTTTACTGGTGTACTGCCGATGTGGGTTGGATTACCGGCCATAGTTATATCGTTTACGGACCGCTTTCCAATGGTGCCACCACGGTAATGTATGAAGGGGTTCCCCGTCCCTCTAATTTAGGCTGTTTTTGGGATGTAATCGAGAAATATCGCGTTAATATCTTTTATACTGCCCCCACTGCTATCCGCGCTTTTATCAAAATGGGTGAAGACATCCCCAATAGCCGGGATTTATCCTCTTTGCGCTTACTGGGAACTGTGGGAGAACCGATTAACCCAGAAGCGTGGATGTGGTATCACCGGGTTATCGGTAAAGAAAAATGTCCGATTGTCGATACTTGGTGGCAAACGGAAACCGGGGGGATTATGATTACTCCCTTACCCGGGGCAATTGCCACCAAACCGGGGTCAGCAACCCTACCTTTTCCCGGTATTATCGCCGCAGTGGTGGACTTAGAGGGCAATCCCACCCACGCGAATGAGGGGGGTTATCTGGTGGTCAAATATCCCTGGCCCGGTATGCTACGAACAGTCTATAAAAATCCCGATCGCTTCCGCAATACCTACTGGGAACAGATCGCCCCCAAAGATGGCCAATATCTCTATTTTGCTGGAGATGGTAGTCGTCAGGACGAGGACGGTTATTTCTGGGTAATGGGGCGCGTTGATGACGTGATTAGCGTTTCTGGCCACCGTTTAGGGACAATGGAGATCGAATCAGCTTTAGTATCTCATCCCGCGGTAGCGGAGGCGGCTGTAGTTGGACGACCGGATGAAATTAAAGGGGAAGAAGTCTATGCTTTTGTGACTCTCGAGGGGCATTATGAAGCGAGTCCGGAGTTAGCGCAAGCATTAAAGGATCACGTTGTCAAGGAAATTGGCATTATTGCTCGACCGGGAGAAATCCGTTTTACCGATGTACTGCCAAAAACGCGATCGGGTAAAATTATGCGTCGTCTCTTGCGAACTTTAGCATCAGGTCAAGAGATTTCTGGTGATACTTCTACTCTAGAAGATCGATCGGTTTTGGACAAATTGCGCCAAGGTGCCTAATTTAATTGGCAGTTTTTCCTAGTAGTTAGGGTGAGAAATAAGAGCTAATCTTATCTCACTCTAACGGGAGTGATCCTCGCTGAATATATTTGCTCAAGCAGCAAAGCTAAGTAGTTGGACAAAAGTAAAGTTAACTGTGGGGTAAGGAGTCAGGATTCAGGAGTCAGGATTCAGTAAGAATTGCGGCAATTTACATTTCTTAAGATAGACAACAGAATTTATGTCCGACTACTTATAGCTAATAATAAATCCTGTTTAAAAGGTATAGGGGAAGTGGGAAGTGGGGAAAAACAATCCATAACTTGGGAGTTAATCACAGGATTAAAAACGGATTTGGTATAATGATAAAGATAAGAGCAAATTGAAATTATAGGAGTTTAATCAATGACCACCACCACTACTACCGATAATGATTTAAAAAGACTAGAAGATTTAATCCTCAATGGACAGAAGATAATCGAACATCGATTCAACGAAATCGATAATCGACTCACTACCATGGACAATCGACTCACTACCATGGAAACTCGACTCACTACCGTGGACAATCGACTCACTACCGTGGACAATCGACTCACCACCATGGAAACTCGACTCACTACCATAGAAACTCGACTCATTGAGGTGGACAATCGACTCACTACCGTGGACAATCGACTCACTACCGTGGAAACTCGACTCACTACCACGGAAACTCGACTGATTGAGGTGGACAATCGATTGAAGGTGATCGAGAATGGACAAGCGGAAATAAAAGCTGATGTCAAAAATCTTCAAAAAGATACTACTGATTTAAAGATTGAACTGACGGAAGTTAAAGGTGATATTAAAACTCTTGATAGTAAATTTGATGACATGAATAAACGCTTAGAGAAAGTCGAAGGAACCCAAAAGAATCAAATTTGGACATTGATAACTGTCTTAAGTGGTTCCCTACTAGCAGTGGGATTTAGAAGTTTTTTTATCAACAATAATCCCTAATCTCAGCCAGAGAATTGCTATAATTTGCTCACTAAAACAATGAACAGTAATCGCCTAATTCTCCGTTCTTGGCAACTACCCGCAGACAAAGAGTCTTTTTTTCAGAATCTATCAAAATTCCGAAGTCACTGATTTTTTACCGAGAATTCGTCAGTTAGCCACGGATATTGAGAGTTTAAATGCCCATTTTTCCGAAAGATTAGCAACTATTCGTAATCAGGGTAATGGCAGCGATTAGTGGGCAATGATCGATCAAAAAAATAATCAGATTATCGGTTCGATAATTTTACAGAATTTACCCGATAACTACGGTTATCCTACCCCAGATAGCGAAATTGGTTGGCATTTACGGCGCGATTATTGGGGACAAGGATATATAACCGAAGCGGCTAAAGTTATTCTAGAATACGGCTTAATCACCTTACAATTGCCGATTATCTACGCAGTGGTTAATCCCGATAATTATCGCTCAATTCGTGTCACCGAAAGATTAGGAATGCAATCAATGGGATTAACGAATAAATACTACGACACTGAAGCACTTTTATTCTCGATCGAAGCTTAAAGTTCATTAATAATTATTGATTGTTTCTTATTTTATAGCTGCTGTGGTTGTCATGCTAAACCCATTCTTGTTCAAAAAGCAAAAAGGGAAATATATTCCCTTTTTCTAGCTTTTATGGACCCATATCCTAAACGGTTTCGGGTTGAACACCTCTTTGGTCGAGAACTTTCTGTAATTCAGCTTCGTCGGTTTTGGTCAAAGAAGTGCGTAACACTTTACCTCCGTAGGGGGCCACTTCATCGAGGACCTTATCGGGGGTAACTTTTTGGACGAGAACAAAGAGAGCAGAGGTACTGGGCTGCAGGGTTTCTCCCAATTCGCGCATAAAATTGTCATCCACACCGATATCACTTAAAGCACCTCCCAAAGCACCACCAGCAGCACCGAGGACGGCCCCTAATAAAGGGGATAAAAAGAGCATTCCGATTAATAATCCCCAGAAACTGCCACTAGCGGCTCCTGCTGCCGTTAAATTGACCGCTTGCTTGAGTTTAATCTGGCCATCTTTGTTTTTAACCACTACGGCAGCATCTTCTAACTCGATCAGATGTTCCTGTTGCAGTTTAGCCAAAGTTAAACGAACTTCTTCTGCTTTAAATTCGTCCTCATAGGCGATGACAAATAGATCAGCCATAATTTTTCCTCGATTATTAGCAAATAAAACCTTTATACACTACTTTTGCCGGATTAAAAAGTTTGAGGTATCGGAGAATACCGAAAACCCATGGGGATTAGGTGTCATAAATACGCGCTTCAAAAGCATCGGGATTTTCTTGACAGTATTCCTCAAAATAGGTTTTTTCCGGTTTTTTAGCGCGTTGGTGTGCCAATTCTGCCTGTAATTCCTCAACAATATCCCAAGCTGCAGCACAATCGGGAGAATTTCCTCCTTTTTCAGCACAGACTGCCCGGGCAATATCTCTAGCTTTGATAATCTCCGCTTCTAAATCAAGACTGCGGGGCTTCTCGACGGCGTTACCTTTATGGAGGATGTCACTAACAGAGATAACACCGAGCAAACCGCCTTTAATTACCGGTGCGAAACGAATACCGGTATTAGCAAATAAGCGGGCTACATATTCAACCCCGAGGTCGGGATTAATCACGATGCAGGGTTTGCTCATCACTTCATAGACGCGCACTTTTTGCGGATCTTGACCGAAAGCGACGACTTTATAGACAATATCGGTTTCGGTGATAATTCCGTAAGCATCTTCATCGTGACGGCGATCAACAATGAGAGTTCTAATGTTCTTTTCTCTCATCAATTGCACCGCTTTGGCAACGGTTTCAGAACCTTTAATCTTGGCCACCTCCGTGGTCATAATTTCAGCTGCTTTCATAGTCATATTTGGAGAAGTTAAGTTGTGCCTTTGTTATTTTAAGACATAAACTGACCCCTAATACTGACGGCTGACGGCTAAAAAACCGCTCCCTGATTAACGCCATTCCACCAGTTGTCGTTCTTGGACAACCAAACCATATACTGTCTCGGTTTGACGGGCTAAATTCGCCCAATGAAAGCGTTTTTCTAGGTCTTCGTAGGCGTTATTAGCTAATTCGTGGGCGTATTCAGGATGATTTAAAACCTCCAAAATGCCCCAAGCGAGGGAATCGGGATTATTGACCCGGGTGACAATTCCCGTTTGACCATGACGGACAACTTCGGGAAAACCGCAGGTATCGGAAACTACCACGGGAACCCTAGCGGCGAAACTTTCCAGGGCGACAATGCCAAAAGGTTCGTAAAGACTGGGAAAAACGGCACAATCGGCCACGGTTTGGAAGCGATCGAGGTTTTCATCGGACATAAAGCCCGTAAAATAACAATGATGCCAGATACCGAGATGCCAGGCCTGTTGTTTAAGTTTGTCGGTATTGCCGCCACCGATAATAACAAATTTAGTTTTAGCCCCAGTCTGAGCGAGGACTTTTGGGGCAGCGTTGAGTAACACCGAAACCCCCTTTTCAAAGGTCATGCGCCCGACGTAATAGACGATTTTTTCGTAATCTTCGGCATATTGACGACGAAAAGCTTGGTAATCAAAGTTAGGGTCTCTTTGCTTTTTCTCGGCCCGAATACCGTTATAAACCACATCGATTTTATCCCAGGGTGCGCCCAAGGCCCGATGGACTTCATGACGCATATAGCCGGTACAGACGATGACGCGCCAAGCATTATAGACGAGGGTTCCCTCTTTGCCGGCGATATAGCGTTGGGTGTCGGTGTGCAGTCCGTTATAACGTCCGTATTCCGTGGCGTGAATCGTGGCAATCAGGGGTATTTTAAAGAGATGTTTCAAGGCGATGGCTGCATCCCCTACTAACCAATCGTGGGCATGAACAAGGTCAAATTTTCCGTATTCGGCGATTAGTTTGCCGCCTTGTTGCCCCATGCTGTTATTCATGTTGACCACCCAATGGAAAAAGTCATTGCCGGGGGGTACGGGGACGCGGTGGATGTGAATACCTTCCACCAGTTCATAACTGGGGGCCTGACCGAATTCGATCGTGATTAAATGGACTTCATGACCGAGTTTGACGATTTCGGGATAGAGTTCGGCAACATGACGGGCGATACCGCCCACTAATCGCGGTGGAAATTCCCACGCCAAGACTAAAATCCTCATTTTTCCCTAACCTCGACCTGATTTAAGCTTGTAGGTAATCATTGCATCCCCATGGTATCTATTTTGGCTCTGGTTTCTTCCTCTAATTGCCACTCTCCCTGCCCCAGTCTGGAGAGGATTTCTTGTCGCCACTTGTTTAATTGTTCCTGAAAAGCGGCCGTTTGTAGATCGTTGCGCCAGAAAATTAGGGCTGATTCGCCAGTTTGCGAATAATAATTTTTCCGCTCTCCAGCGATGCGGAAGCCAAAATGCTCGTAGAGTGCGATTGCTGACTGGTTCGATACCCTTACCTCTAGCGTAGCCCTTTCCAGTTGTCTTTGTACAGCCTTTTCAAGCAGTTTGTAGAGAAGCAGTTTTCCTAATCCTTGTCTTTGATAGTCGGGATAAATTGCCAGGAGGGTAATATGCGCTTCTTCGAGAATTGCCCAAGAACAAGCCAATCCGATTAGGGTTTCGTCCTCCCCGTCTAGGGTAAGAATTAATAATTCACTGTTGGGGCTGTTTAATTCCCGTTCATAACCAGATAGGGTCCAAATACCGCCGAGACTGCGGCGATCAAGTGCTACCATGGCGGCAAGATGCGGCGATTTTGGGGTTTTAAGCTGGATTTTTGGCATTGATCGGGGAACGGGAGTGGGGTGTAGGGTGTGGGGTGTAGGGTGTAGGGTGTGGGGTGTGGGGTGTGGGGTGTGGGGTGTAGGGTGTAGGGTGTGGGGTGTGGGGTGTGGGGTGTGGGGGAGTGGGGAGTGGGGAGTGGGGTGTGGGGAGAAGGGAGAATAAATAAAAATAGTCTCGGAGTCTCCTAAATACTGACTCCTAACCCAATAGTAGATGTGGGATTTTTGCAGGAGTTCTATTTTCTGACAAATATAAGCAAAAGTTATTTATTGACTGCAAAAACTTGATAATATTTAAATTAACATTTCGCAATATTTATAAATTCTTAAGAATTAATTGAGAAAGATTTTTATTTAACAACGATGTTATCATGGTTACAGCGATTTTACTGAATTTCATAATGGGTTATCTTATGCTTTTTTGGGCAGCAATGGCTGAAACCCTTGCCACACCTAGAAGGTGATCCTAATTAAGACGGGTAAATCAGTCAATTTCACCCACAACGATGATCTTTTTTTTGTGTAGTTTTATTGCAAAAAAAAAGTTTTTTTGACAAAAAGCACAAAGTATGATAGAGACTAACGTATTTCTGGCTGCGAGTAATTATCATTTTGCCAGTATTCTCAAAATTGAATAGTATAGATTGGAATAACTCAATGTACGCAAACCTATGGATGGCAGCTTAATCCTGTTCAATATTCTCAATCCGCCGGTTTTGTTCTTTTTCTTAGGAATGCTGGCAGTATTTTTTAAATCCGACCTAGAGATTCCCCAACCACTGCCTAAACTCTTTTCTCTCTATCTGTTGATGGCGATTGGTTTCAAGGGAGGTTATGAACTAGCGAAAAGTGGCATCAATAACCAAATCGCTTTAACCTTGATTGCCTCCGTGGTTATGGCTTGTATCGTTCCCATTTACACTTTCTTTATCCTGAAAATTAAACTCGATAGTGCCAATGCAGCAGCGATCGCAGCAGCCTATGGTTCCATTAGTGCCGTTACTTTCATCACTGCCAGTTCTTTTTTAGAAAAACTTCATATTTCCTATGGCGGTCATCTGGTGGCGGCCTTAGCTTTAATGGAATCACCGGCGATTGTAGTGGGTTTAATCCTGGTGCGAGTCTTTAAAGAGAAAAATGGCGAAGAAGAAGCGTTTTCTTGGTCAAAGGTTCTACATGAAGCCTTTTTAAATGGTTCGGTATTTCTCTTAGTCGGTAGTGTTGTGGTTGGTATGCTCACGGGGGAAAAAGGCTGGGAAAAATTAGAACCTTTCACTCAAGAGATTTTTTATGGTGCTTTAACTTTCTTTCTCCTTGATATGGGATTAGTGGCGGCGAAAAGAATCCAGGAATTAGGCAAAACTGGTTCTTTTCTCATCGGTTTTGCGGTATTCATTCCCGTCATCAATGCTATGGTTGGCATTCTCATCGCTAAGGTTCTCGGATTTGAACAGGGCAATGCTTTATTATTCGCTGTTTTGTGTGCCAGTGCCTCTTATATTGCTGTTCCTGCGGCCATGAGAATGACTGTTCCTGAAGCTAATCCTAGTTTATACGTTTCTATGGCCTTGGCTTTAACTTTTCCCTTCAATATCGTCATCGGTATTCCTCTGTACCTAGAGATGATCAAAATCATTGGCCGTGGAGTCTAAAAAGCCAGGCGGTTTTTAAATAATTCCTGTCAAAATTTTTCTCTTGCACTTATACCTTTTTTACTTAACTACCATGCTTGAATCCCCTCATCCTTCCCTACAAACTGTCAAAAAAGTGGACATAATTGTTAGTCATGCTCTTCTGGAAGAAACCTTAAGCATTCTTGATGTTGTCGGAGTTTCCGGTTATACCGTCCTTGGCAATGCTTCGGGAAAAGGCGATCGAGGTTTATCCCGTGATGACTTGGATTGTGATTACAGTGGTAACTACATTATGACGGTTTGTAATAGTGACGAACAACTTAATCGTCTGATCGATAAAATTCAGCCTTTTTTAAAAAAAGCTGGCGGAATTTTTGTAGTGACTACGGCCCAATGGCTAACTCATTAGACCTCTTGTAAAAATCAAAAATTGTCGTAAGTAGGGAGGCACAATTATTTGTAGGATGGGTTAGCGGTAGCGTAAACTATGCGTAGGTTGGGTTTCATGCTTCAACCCAACCTACGTTCATCTTATATTTAATTCCTCCACCTACTTAGTTAATTAGGAGTCAGTCCCGATGAAAAAATTTTCACCCCCACAGATGAAAGAGGTTTCTTTCCCTACACCCCACACCCCACACCCTACACCCTCTTTTAAGTCAGGAGAACGATCTTTTCCAGTTTAGAATTTATCTGTATCTGGTCTGGGACCAACAGCGCCAGCAGGATTAACAAAAAGATTCCCACCGGCTTCATTTTGGAAGATACAATCGATTTTCGGTTTGCCTTCCAAGGGACCGGTATAACCAAAGGTATTCATCCGGTTTTTACAACTTTGTACCTGCTGTCCATCGACTAATTTTTGTTGTTCTAAAATTGACCAGTTATTGCGTCGCAAAACGCAACCGGGTTGCATGACTGGTTGGGTAACAAAAACATTAAAGGGGTTAAGGGTGACATAAACCCGCAAATCGGTGACAATGGCGCTGGCCCCAAATTGCACGCATAATTCCGCATTGGGGGCGCTGCGATCGATTACTTCTCGGGAAGCGACGTTTTCGGGGCTAAAATTAGCGGTAGAACTGAATACCAGACCGAGACCCACTCCTAGTACAAAAATACCACCAATCAGGGCGATCATGGCATAGTTCAATTTTGCCAATAGGCCTCCGGGGGACGAAGCGCGGGAGTCATCGCCATAGGAGCGGTCATAATCACGATCACGCGATCGAGGAGGAGTATAACGAGGTCTTCTATTCATAGAAATTGCTGATGTGGCTGCTATGGCGGTCAGTCGTTAGCTATTAGCTTATCATTGTTCTATCCTAGCAACCCGGGGGATAACCGACAGGATAGGTCTGGTATAGGGCTATATCGTTTTTTTTGGGTTAGTATGCTATGGTGGATCACTAAACAGAGTAAGTCAGCCTAATCCAAGTTTCTATGCTAGATATTAGCTAGACAAATTCGGAGCGGAGGAACCACATTTGGGGGCGTATTTCTAGATTTTTTAGCCTAGAAAAGGATATCTCTCTATCCTAGCCCGTCAGCTAACTTCGTCGGCGTGGGGGGGAAGACTGAAGCATCACTACATTCCTAGTAATGTCTTGATCGGTTCAGTTATGTCGCTGGTACTACTTGATAGTCATAACTCAAAGGAGACATTGTTTATGGGGATTCTCATGTCAGCTTACCGATCACAACAATTTTAAGATTTTCCGTAGATAACCATATTTTCTATGAGTTTGCTGTACATTTTTCGAGCAAACTTTTAGTTGTATCGAGAAACCAAGAGTAAAAACAGGATCAAAAATGCTGGAATCTTTACCAATGTGGATTGCTGCGATGACTTTTATTGCAGTCATTGTGGTTATTATGTTCGAGTGGCTTCATATTACCGTAGCGGCTTTACTGGGAGCTTTAATTTTAGTTTTTACCCATATCATGACTCTCCAGGAAGCGGTGGGTTATATCAGTCGTAGTTATGCCACTCTTGCCCTATTTTTTGGGGTGATGGTGTTAGTAAGAGCCTTTGAACCAACGAAAATTTTTGATTATTTAGCAGCACAAATGGTGCTTTTAGCCAAGGGACAGGGCAAATTATTATTAATAGGAATTGTTGCCATTACTACCCCGATCTGTGCGGTATTACCCAACGCCACCACGGTGATGTTATTAGCACCTTTAATTCCGCCCTTATCTCAAGATATAGGGGTAGATTTTGTGCCTCTCTTAATCCTGATGGTTTTCGTGGCCAACAGTTCTGGATTATTAACTATTGTTGGTGATCCCGCTACTTATATCGTTGGTGATTCTATTAATATCACCTTCATGGAATACCTACAGCGTTTAAGTTTAGGTGGTGCCTTGGCAGTGATTACCATTCTGGTTATGTTACCTTGGTTATTCCCCAAAATCTGGCGGACAAAATTCGAGCATTTAGAAGACTTACCCCATCCGAAGATTAATCATCCTCGCGTCTTAGCTTTGGGGGGAATTATCGTCTTTTTGGTCTTATTTTTATTCGTCGTCGGCGAATCTTTTCCTGTACCCCTTGCTCCTGCTGCCGTTGCTCTGATGGGGGCAGCTTTAGCCCTACTTTTAGCCCAGCAATCGAAGATAGATACGGTGCATAATATTCTCCGAGATGTGGACTGGAGTACCCTATTATTTTTTATGTCGATTTTTGTGCTAATTGGCGGTTTAGAAAAAACTGGCGTAGTTAATAGTGTATCGGGACTTCTGGCGATAATTTTAGGCAAAAATATCTTTTTAGGTTCTCTAGTCTTGCTGTTTTTTGTCGGACTTGTTTCCAGTGTCGTTCCCAATATTCCCCTAGTGGTGGCCATGGTTCCACTGCTGAAACAGTACCTTGTTAATGTTAATTTAGTCGGGACGGAGGTTCTTTCCCCCGATTATGCCGGTTCTTTTCCCCCAGAAGTTTTACCGCTTTTCTATGCGATGATGTATGGAGCTACCCTAGGGGGTAATGGTACTTTAGTGGGAGCTTCTTCTAATATTGTCGCCGCCGGCATCGCCGAACAACACGGGGGCAAAATTACTTTTCACACCTTCCTGCGCTACGGTTTACCAGTGATGTTTACTCAGTTAGTCGTCTCGGCTATGTATATGTTAGTTTTCTTTGTCTAGTCTATCTCTGGGGATATTAATGTTAAGTCCGTTTAAGATTGACAAAATCGTTAACATTGATTAACATTCTTCTATCGTGCTAGATAATCTGGATTGAGCGGCGATCATGAACAAAAAAATCTCTGTTTTAGCACCAGATTTATCCGGTGGTGGTGGCACAAGAGTCTATTTGATTGCTCAAGTCTTGCAACAGCTAAACTGTCAGGTGACGGTTTATGGTCCGATTTTTGGCTGGGAAATCTATCCAACCCCACCGGGGAATATAGCGGTGGTATCGGTCAAAGGCAATAATTATCCCCAGTTTTTTGGCCAGATCAAAACTTTACTTGATCGCCTCTCCGGAGAGATTATCTATGGGGTTAAACCCCGTCCCACCAGTTTCGGCATCGGTTTACTGAAACGTTTTTTTCCCCACGTCCCCTAATTCTCGATATTGACGATTGGGAAATGAGTTGGTTTGATGGCGATCGATGGTCCTATCGTCCTTATCCCCGACAATTAGCTAGGGATATACTCAAAAAAATGCTGCGCTTAGGGATCCGAATCACCCTCTTTATCTGTGCTGGTTGGAAAATTTAATTAACCGTGCCGATGCGGTGACGGTTAATAATCAATTTTTGCAAAAGCGTTATGGGGGGATTTATTTACCGAATGGCAAGGATACGTAACTTTTCGATCCCAATCTTTACGATCCCGTCGCTTGTCGTCAAAAATACGGTTTATCTGCCTATAAAGTCTTAATGTTCCAGGGTACAGCTAGACCCAACAAAGGTTTAGAAGATGTCTTAATCGCTTTAGATCAAATTGGTGATCCTGATTTTAAATTGGTGGTGGTGGGAGGTCGCCAAATCGGGGATGGTTATCTGGATAGTTTGCTAGAAAAAGGTCAACCTTGGTTAATTCATTTACCTGCTCAACCGATCGATCAAATGCCGAAAGTTATTGCCGCTGCCCATGCTATTATCGTTCCCCAGAGGGATGAAGCTACGGCTAACGCCCAATTTCCGATTAAACTCACCGATGGTATGGCGATGGCTAAACAGATTATTTCCACTAAAGTGGCAGATATTCCCGAAATTTTAGCTGATATTGGCTATTTAGTCGAACCTCGATCGCCAGAACAACTAGCTGCTATGATTAGCGAAGTTTTTAATCATCTCGACTCGGCTAATGCACGAGGAATAAAAGCGAGAGAGCGCTGTATCGCCTCCTATAGTACCACCGCCATGGCGACAACTCTCTCTCGCCTAATTACTTCTCTGGAAGCAAAATATTAGAGTCTAGCGAGTAGGATAATTGACCGTTCACTGTTTACTTTATTACTTGCGATGAATCCTAATCAAATTCTGCTTAAATATACGCTGAAACACTGGATATTAGTGGTTTCCAGCATTATTATCGGGTTTGTCAGTACCATATTTAATGGGGTAGGAGCTATTTTAGTTATCCCCTTACTAATTTATTTTATTAATCCCGAAAATGATATCTTAAAAAATGCCCCCCACATTATCAAAAAGCTGCTCTCCGTTTTCGAGGTTTTCTCGGTTGATACTCGTTTTTTCTGGATGTTTGCGGCAATATTATTGATTTTAATTCTCAAGCACATTACCAATTTTGTCAGTAATTTGCTAGGTACTTACTTGTCTTTGATTATGGCAAGAGATATGCGAATTGATTCAGTTATTCTGCTGCTAGAAGTGGATATAGATTATTATGTAAAAAGTAAAATAGGAGATATTTTTAATCGTTTCATGTCGGAGATTAATCGGGCCGTGGGATCAATTAGAAATTACATTGGCTTGGTTAAGATTGTCGCCACAGCTTTCATGTACTTGGCTATTTTATTATCAATTTCTTGGCAATTAACTATTATTTCTAGTGTTTTGGGTGGCTTTTTAGCTCTGCTTAATCAATACTTTGTCAAGAGATCAAAAAAGTTTGGAGAGATTATCACCGTAACGGCTAAACAGCAAAGTAATAAACTGTTGGAACTGTTAACGGGAATTCGCCTAATTAAAGCAGTAGGAAATGAAAGATACGAATTAAAATCTATTGTGGAAGATATCGAAGCTAGGGAGAAAGCGGGTTTAGATGCCCAGACTAATAATGCTGTAATCGGACCGCTCAATGAGATCGGTGGGGTAATTATTATTGCTTTAATTATCATTGCTGGTCGTTATCTTTTTAATGAACAACTGCAAGCTTTAGCGACAATTTTATTGACCTATCTCTATGTGCTTTTCCGGGCCTTGCCGATGGTTAGTCAAATTAACGGTGTTAGGAGTAGTCTATTGGTTGATGTTTCCGCAGTGGAGGTGGTAGCGGATTTTCTCATTCGAGAGAATAAACCGTTTATGACTAATGGCTCTATTCCCTATCAAAGATTAGAGACAGGTATTCATTTTGATAACGTTCAATTTTCCTATCCCAGTCATCAAGAATTAGTTCTCAAGGGCATCGATCTGTGGATTCCAAAAGGAAAAATGATCGCTCTTGTTGGTGCTTCGGGGGCGGGAAAATCGACAATTGCTGATTTATTACCACGCTTTTATGATCCTACAGCCGGGAGAATTCTTTTTGACGGTCACGATTTACGCCATTATGATCTCAAATCCTTGAGAAAAGCGATGGGAATAGTCAGTCAAGACACTTTTCTCTTTAATAATTCTCTCCGTTTTAATATTGCCTACGGATTAAGCGATGTTAGTGATACAGAAATTTTAGAAGTGGCAAAAAGGGCGAATGCCTACGAGTTTATCTCCAAACTGCCGGAAGGACTGGATACGGAAATTGGCGATCGGGGAGTGAGACTTTCGGGAGGACAAAAACAAAGATTAGCGATCGCTCGTGCCTTACTGCGAGAGCCAGATATTCTCATTCTCGATGAAGCCACCAGTGCTTTGGATACAATTTCTGAGCGTTTAGTACAGGAAGCGATCGATGAACTCTGTCGCGAGCGGACTACTCTTGTGATCGCTCACCGTCTTTCCACTGTTCAAAAAGCCTATCAAATTGTGGTGCTGGACAAGGGAAAAGTGGCAGAAATCGGCAATCATGAGGAATTATTAGCTCAAGGTGGTCATTATGCCCGTTTACACGCTCTGCAATTTAGTGATAGCAAAGAGGCTGACTCTAAGAATAGGGAAGATGAGCAAAAAAGAAAAGCTTATTTATCCTACGAAGCGAGAAGCAGTCTTAATAGTCTTTTAGGTTCTCTGCGTCTGGTATCTGAAGATTTAATCGATGATTCTCAGGAGAAACAGGAAATTTTAGAAGAATCCTGTAGTTCAGCTATGCGACTTCTCCGCATTATCGAAGACTACGAGTATTCCTCGACTCGATAGATCTCCTGCAAAAATCAAAAATCTTCCGTTAGGTGAGGAGTCAGTCTCGATGAAAAAATTTTCACCACCAGAGATGAAAGAGGTGTCCTTCCCCACACCCCACACCCCACACCCTACACCCTCTTTCAAGTCAGGAGACAGGAAATTTGCAGGAGGTCTCTAGAAAAAAAACTTAAGTTATACTAAAATAATTAGTACAGATAGGCATCTTCCCAGACGGTGAAAAGGAATTATTGACCCTTGAAAACTACAGTTAAAGTCAGCAGACAAACCCAATTACCCCTACATCTAGTTATTACCCATCCCCAGTATCGTTTTATCGATTTATTCGCGGGAATCGGTGGGTTTAGAATCGCTTTGGAGAAATTGGGAGGACGTTGTTTAGGCTATTCAGAAATCGATAAACAGGCCATCCAAGTTTATCAACAAAATTTTATTAGCTATCTCAACAGCGATGAAATTGCTTTCGGAGATGTGAGTAAAATCAGCAATTTACCCGATAATCTTGATCTTATTGTCGGCGGCGTTCCCTGTCAACCTTGGTCGGTGGCGGGATGTTTACGGGGATTTGAAGATCCCCGGGGAAAACTCTGGTTTGATGTGATTAAATTAGTCCAGAAAAGTCAACCGAAAAGCTTTATTTTCGAGAATGTCAGTGGTTTAGCTAGTCCTCGCAATCGGGAGAATTTACAATTAATTATCGATGAATTAACCAGCTGTGGTTATCAAGTTTACTGGCAGTTATTAAATGCCTACGATTTTGGTTTACCCCAGAATCGCGAGAGAGTTTTTATCGTAGGAATTAGAAAAGATATAGACAACTATGAGCGGTTTAAATTTCCTTTACCTTTGGGTATCCATCCGAAGGTTTTGGATATTTTAGAAGACATCAAGAATATTCAACCAGTTAAGAAAGTCAAGTTATCTGCGGATACTTTATTTAATGGTTTTGTTCCCCCATCGAGAACTCGTTTTCAAAAAGAAGATGAATTAAATGACTTCTTTATTTTTTCTGATTTAAGAAATGGTCACACAACTATTCATTCTTGGGATATTATCAAAACTACGGAACGACAAAAAAGTATCTGTTTAGCTTTGCTGAAATTAAGACGCAGTAAAAAGTATGGCGAAAAAGATGGTCATCCCGTGGCTTTTTCTACTTTTTTGGAAATTATACCCGACCTAAAAATCGAGGAACTAAATCAGTTAGTTTCTCTCGGTATTTGTTGGCAAACGACCGCAGGTAAGTATGAATTTATTAACTCGAAAAATATGACGGGAATTAACGGCATTTATCGGATTATTTTACCGACGGCCGATATTATTCCTACCCTAACCGCTACGGGTGCTAAAGATTATATTGCTACTATTTCAATTACCGCTACTCATCCCCAAGAATACAAACAATTGTTTTTAAAGAAAATCTATAAACCCAAAAAGTTTCGAGAAATTACTCCCCAAGATGCGCGTAAATTACAAGGATTCCCCGATAATTTTATCTATCATCCACAGTCAGCTATCGCTAAAAAACAATTCGGAAACGCTGTTCCTGTACCAGTGGTGGAGGCAGTAGCAAGAAATTTACTGGAAATAATTCGTCCCGATTATTAGACTGCGGGATACTGACTCATATTAAAATATTTAAAGGCTTAAAAATCCAAGTTTTCGTTGTGGGGACTCCCTCGTCAGAAGTCAGTCATCAATACCAAATTAGGTTATACTTCATCTTTATGAGAAAGTCTGTAAATTATCCTAATTGCTAAGGAGGTTAAAAATTGAGACATTTCCTACTAAAAATATAACTACTTTAAATTGAAAAAATGATCATGTTTAAACGATATGAAGCTGATGAGCAAGTTATATTTCATGGTGATTCTTTGCCGATTTTATCCAGTGAGATTGCCTCTAATTCTGTAGATCTAATTTTTCTCGATCCTCCCTATAATATAGGTAAGCATTTCGCCGATTTTTACGACAAATGGGAATCGGAAAATGATTATATAAATTGGGCAAATCAAATTCTTGATCAGTGTCTTCGTATCTTGAAACCCCAGGGAACATTATATGTTATGGCCAGCACTCAAGCAATGCCTTACTTTGATCTTTACTTAAGACAAAAAATGACGATTCTTAGTCGCATTATCTGGCATTATGATAGTTCAGGAGTACAAGCAACAAAATACTTTGGTTCGATGTATGAACCAATACTTCACTGTGTGAAAGATAAAAATAATTACACTTTTAATTCAAAGGATATTAAGATAGAAGCAAAAACCGGAGCAAAACGAAAACTAATTGATTATAGAAAAGCGATTCCAAGTCAATACAATACAGAGAAAGTACCGGGCAATGTCTGGTATTTCCCTAGGGTAAGATATCGCATGGATGAATACGAAAATCATCCCTCACAAAAACCTGAATCATTGCTAGAAAGAATTATTTTGGCCAGCACTGACAAGAGTGGAATTGTGCTTGATCCATTTGCAGGAACTTTTACAGCTGCAGCTGTAGCTAAACGTTTGGGAAGAATTTCTATTAGTATAGAATTACAAGAGGAGTATTTAAAAATTGGTCTTCGACGGATTCTCGGATGGCAAGAATACAAGGGAGAAAAGTTACTCCCTCCTCAAAAAAGCTATAGTAGAAAAAGCGAAAATAAACAAGAATCTAACTTTGTACAGGAGAGTCTTTTCGATGTCGATAGTAAAGCATGAATTCACCAAGATAATTATTAAAATTATCGATAATTACTTTCCCAATCAGGGAAATAGCATTTTAAATGCTAGTGAGTTATTGCAATATTTGAACATTAAAACTAGAGCCGCTAATCGAGGTTCTAAATCCCGAGCAGGATTGGCTAATCATTATGCCATTTATGTTTTAGTGGAAGACTATATTAATAATGAGTTTCATCTTAAGGATGGATACGACGAGTATCAAGGCGCTCAGTATATGACACTTTTTCGCAGGCAAAGGGAGCTTCCTTTTGGCGATAAATTACAAAATCATGCTCTCAATCATCGATTAAATCAGGAATTTAAAAAGTATTTTCCCACTTTATCTTATCTGCCTATAATTAGAGATGTTAAAACCAATAGATACTGGATTAATGAGAATCTAATTAAGGTTTCTCTAGACGGTAATCAAGTTAATATTGCGCCAGTGATTATAGATATAATTGATGCCTATGTGCAAACAAGACAAAAAGCATTTAATCAATTTATCAGCTATTGTCAACAGATGATTAATATTCAACAGCAAGATCCCCAGAAAGCCATTGAATTTATTCGGAGTTTACTCAGACCAAACATTGATGCTAGAGTTTTTGAGATTGTCAGTTATGCAATTCTTAAAGAGTATTATGGGGAACAGAAAATATATTGGGGTTGGTCGCCTGATCGCTTAAACTCTGAATACTTACTTTTATATAAAACTGGTCGAACAAATGCCAATGACGGGGGGATAGATTTTGTCATGAAACCCCTAGGTCGATTTTTTCAAGTTACGGAAACGATAGCTGCTGATAAATATTTTTTAGATATTGATAAAGTGCAAAAATATCCCATTACTTTTGTGGTTAAAACCGAGCAGACTTGCGAGGAAATTTTAGAAAAAGTTGCGGAGCAAGCTAAGATAAGATACAAGATCAGGGCAATTGTCGAAAGATATCTAGAATCTGTAGAGGAAGTGATCAATATTCCCGAATTAATCAACCGTTTTGAGCGGGTTTTAGCTCAAGGTAAAGGAGGAGCGGTAATTGCAGAAATGGTTTTACAGAGCCGGATTGAGTTTAACCTAGAATCAGAGCCATAAAGATATCTAACTCCCCAGCTAAACTAGAATAGAAAGATAGGAAAGCGATCGAAATTAGAATGACGACCGAAATTGAAAAAGAACTAGAAACCAGCGAAGCTGTCTTGGAAAAACGGCGAAATTTTGCCATTATCTCCCACCCTGACGCGGGAAAGACCACCCTGACCGAAAAACTGTTACTATACGGGGGTGCAATCCATCAAGCGGGTGCAGTCAAAGCAAGACGCGACCAACGCAAGGCCACCTCCGACTGGATGGAAATGGAAAAACAACGGGGAATTTCGATTACTTCCACGGTTTTACAGTTCGATTATCGTGATTTTCAGATTAATCTCCTCGATACTCCCGGCCACCAAGATTTTAGCGAAGATACCTATCGTACCCTAGCCGCTGCCGATAATGCAGTGATGTTAATCGACGCGGCCAAAGGTTTGGAACCCCAAACGAGAAAACTCTTTGAAGTGTGCAAACTGCGGCAGTTACCCATCTTTACCTTTGTTAACAAAATGGATCGCCCCGGCCGCGAACCTCTGGATTTATTGGACGAAATCGAGCGAGAATTAGGATTACAAACCTATCCCGTCAATTGGCCGATCGGAATTGGCGATCGCTTTCGGGGAGTTTTTGATCGAGCCACCCAGACCATACACCTGTTTGAACGTCGCTCCCACGGCTCTCAGGAGGCGCAGGAAACCGTGATCGAGCTTGGCGACCCCAAAATTGAGGATTATCTCGAAAAAGACCTGTATTACCAGTTAAAAGAGGATATAGAACTACTCTCGGAATTGGGTGCAGAATTGGATTTGCCAGCAGTCCACGCAGGAGAAATGACCCCGATCTTTTTTGGTAGCGCCATGACCAATTTTGGGGTGAAATTATTCCTAGAATCCTTCCTCGACTATGGATTACCACCCAGAGGACGCAATTCCTCCCTCGGTGTCCTTGATCCCACCTATCCCGATTTCACCGGTTTTGTCTTTAAACTGCAAGCAAACATGGATCCCAAACATCGCGACCGGGTGGCCTTTGTGCGGGTATGTACGGGGAAATTCGAGAAGGATATGGTAGTAAACCACGCTAGAACCGGTAAAACTATCCGTTTATCCCGTCCTCAGAAACTTTTTGCCCAAGATCGCGCAGTTATTGAAGAAGCTTATCCCGGAGATGTGATCGGATTGAATAACCCCGGGGTCTTTGCGATCGGTGATACGATTTATATGGGTAAAAAGCTCGAATACGAAGGGATTCCCTGTTTTTCTCCCGAATTATTCGCCTATCTCAGAAATCCTAACCCTTCCAAGTTCAAACAGTTTCAAAAAGGAGTCTCGGAATTACAGGAAGAAGGGGCCGTACAGATATTATCCTCGATCGATGAATTTAAACGCGACCCAATTTTAGCCGCTGTCGGTCAATTACAGTTTGAAGTGGTGCAATTCCGTCTTTTAAGCGAGTACGGAGTCGAAACTACCCTCGAACCCCTAGCCTATAGTTTAGCCCGTTGGGTAGCCGGGGGTTGGGCCGCTTTAGAAAAAGCAGGTAAACTCTTTAATACTTTAACTGTCAAAGATTATTGGGGTCGTCCCGTCTTATTATTCAAAAATGAGTGGAATTTACAGCAAGTTAAAGAAGATCATCCCTCTTTGCAATTAAACTCGATCGCACCGGTAGGATCGGGAGTAGAACCGCAATCCTAACCATTAATCCCCCAAGACAATTGCCGAACTGGTCAGGACAAGATAGCGACCCCCCAGACAACTAGACTAAAGTAGAAGTGGTCAGAAAGTCTCGATCTTCCCTAACACTTCGGATGTCTCAAAGCACTATCGTTGACGAGTCCCTCACCATTAGAAAAAGTCCTGCTGTCAATTCCCGAATTAATCCCTGTTTAATTCGCTTTTGTTATTTTCTGGGAAATTATCTAGTTTTACCAGCTTTTTTCAGCAAAATAACGGTTACAGGCCAGGAAAATATCCCCCTAACGGGGGGTGTCATCTTGGCACCTACCCATCGGTCCCGTTGGGATGCGCTGATTTTACCCTACGCGGTGGGACGTTTAGTTAGTGGACGGGATTTGCGCTTTATGGTTTCCGCTAACGAGATGAAAGGGGTACAAGGTTGGTTTATCCAACGTTTGGGGGGTTTTCCCGTCAACACCGATCACCCCGGTATGGGTAGTCTGATCCACAGTGTCGAACTTTTGGCCGCAGGGGAAATGGTGGCGATTTTTCCGGAAGGGGGTATCTGTCGCGATCAAGTGGTTCATCCTCTTAAACCGGGGGTAGCGCGGATCGCGTTGGAAGTTAAGACCATCAAACCCGATGCAGATATCAAGATTTTGCCTGTAAGCATTAGTTATAATCAGCCTTACCCCGGATGGGGAAGCGAAGCGACAGTAAACATCGGTCAAGGGATTAATGTGCTTGATTATCAACAAAATTCGCTAAAACGGGAAACTGTCCGCTTAACCAAAACCTTGAGCGATCGCTTAAAACTTCTCCACGAGGATCAATCACCTTAATCAGCTGTTGACTATCTACCGCACAAGTGGGATTTCGGGGACGGATTAAAATGATTGTTTTAACTATTTTTAAGCAAAAAAGTGGCTTTTCTGGTTTAAATAAATAATATCTTGGTTTTTTCTATTTCTAGCTCCTGAATACTGCCTCGGAAACCCCTCAGATCGGTGAAGATGTCCGATTGTTGCAGGGGGTCTAATGATAGAATGGGTATCAGCGAAAGTAGTTTGTGAGCGAAGTGATCCGATGCAGTTCCAAATCCAGCCAGACAGTGAAATCCCCGCCTCTAAGCAATTATTTGACCAAATTCGCTTCGCTATTGCCTCTCGTCAGTATCCACCGGGACATCGTTTACCTAGTACCCGTCAACTAGCTATGATCACGGGATTACACCGTAATACGATAAGTAAAATTTATCAACAACTGGAAAACGATGGGTTAGTGGAATCCATAGCAGGTTCGGGGATTTATGTCAAGGCTCGCGGACATGAAAACGATAATTTATTGGGTTCGCCCCTATTGGAACAAAATCCAGAAATAGGCCGACTAATTAGCCAGAGTTTGGCTAGTTTTCTCGCTCAAGGTTTAACTCTAGAGCAAATTCGCGAGTTATTACTGGCGGAAATCGATTGGCGATCGCAGTGTCGTTCTCAAGTTCTTGTCACCATTCCCCGTCACGATTTGGGTGCAGGAGAACTAATGTTGAGAGAATTAGAGCAATCCCTCAAAATTCCCGTCCAATTAGTGGCAATGGAGGATTTAGCCCAAGTTTTAGCCAATACTAAATCTGCCACTGTTGTCACCAGTCGCTATTTTATCAGTGTAGCGGAGGAAATTGCCGCTCCTTTTCACCTGCGAGTCATTCCCATCGATATCTACGATTACAGCAAAGAATTGGCATTAATCAAAAAATTACCCACCGATAGCCGTTTAGGGATTGTCAGTATTAGCACCGGTATTATTAAGGTGGCCGAAATTTTAATTCATAGTTTACGGGGTGATGTATTAGTTATGTCCGCTCAAATTCATGAAACGGATGAGTTAAGAGTTTTAGCCAGAACTTCCCAGACAATTATCAGTGATCAAGCGAGTTATACTTTAATTAAAAATCTGATTAATGAAGTGCGATCGGATTTAATTCGTCTGCCAGAAATTATCTGTAGTGATAATTATATTGGGGATAAATCAATTCAATTACTCAGACGGGAATTAGGATTAGGTGGTTAGAGGATAAGCTAGGACACATTTTAACCTCTGAATCTCCCTCAATCCCTTTACTGTTGCCTCTTGCAAGAGTGCCTTATCTCAACAAGCAATTTAAATGCGCGGGCAGCTTAACTTTAAAATTTATTTTACTCTATGGTTACTATTGACAATAACCTAGGGCAAGTCGAGAATAAAAGCGAAAAAAACTTTTAAGAAGTATTAAATTTTTAGTACAATGGCGGAAGGATAGGGATAATCTCAATTTTTCACTCTCGGACGAGGTTAGATGAAAAGTGCTGAATGTTTAACGGTATCCCCCGGGGAACCGCTTACCGATTGGCAAAAACTCGGATTAGATTTGGTGGCTCGTTGGCAGGGACGAGATGTTATCCTAGCGATCGATCTTACCGGTAGTGTTAACTTTAATGATGAAGGACGCACGCGCCTCGGTCAAATTATTCGCGATAGTTTAAAAAATAACGATTCCGTTTATCTTGAATGTCGGGGTGAAGACCCTCGCTTTTAGCGACGGGATGAAACCCCGACCAGTATAAAACAGCAAAGCACGACATTTCGACAGGCTCAATGTAAAAGCTCAATGTTCACTAAAATCTTGACAATTTGTGCTATACAGGTTAACATAAAATAAGTTGTTTGAGGTCGATAAACAATGATTGTCTTAGAAATGAAAGCCGTGGTCAAACCAAGTCAATGTTCTGCCATTGATGAAGCTATTCGTACAGTACAATTCATCCGTAATAAGGCTTTAAGGCTTTGGATGGATGCCAAGAGAGAAGACACAATCGATAAATATTCTCTCAATAAATATTGTGCAGTTCTCGCCAAACAGTTCAAGTTTGTCGATACTCTAAATTCTACGGCCAGACAAGCATCGGCCGAACGAGCTTGGTCAGCTATTGCCCGTTTCTATGATAATTGTAAGAAAAAGGTTAAAGGAAAAAAAGGTTATCCTAAATTCCAGAAAAATAATCGTTCTGTGGAATATAAAAACTCCGGATGGAAACTATCGGAGGATAGAAAGAAAATAACTTTCACAGACAAGAAAAACATTGGGACGGTTAAACTAAAAGGAACTAGAGACCTAAACTTTTATCCTATAGACCAAGTTAAACGAGTTAGAATTGTTAAACGAGCGGATGGTTACTATGTCCAATTCTGTCTAAGCGTTGATATTCGGGAATATGCTAAACCCCTAGAACCAACAAAAAGATGTGTGGGATTGGATGTAGGTTTAAAAGTTTTCTACGCTAATAGTGATGGGGAAACGGTAGAAATACCGCAATACTATCGCAAGGCAGAAAAAAGATTAAATCGACTGAATCGGAAGAAGTCTAAAAAGTTTAGAAAAGGTCAACCTCAGTCAAACAACTACCAAAAAGCTAGAAAGAGATATGCTAGAAAGCATTTAAGAGTAAGTAGGCAACGTAAAGGCTTTGTCGAAAAAGAGGCATTGCGCGTCATTAAATCTAACGATTTCATCGCCTACGAAAACTTAAATATTCAAGGCATGGTAAAAAACTCTAAACTAGCTAAATCTATTAATGATGTGGCTTGGTCAACTTTTCGGCAATGGTTAGAATATTTTGGTTTTAAATATGGTAAGGCTACGGTAGCAGTAGCCCCCCATAACACGAGTCAAAATTGTTCTAATTGTGGTCAAAAAGTACCTAAATCTCTATCTACGAGAACCCATGTTTGTCCCCATTGTGGCTATGTAGAAGATAGAGATATTAACGCCGCTATCAACATTCTCAAAAAGGGACTAAGTACGGTAGGGCATACCGAAACTAATACGCTTGGGGAGAGATTCCCTCTGGTTTGGTTGGATACGTCCTGCCAGACTAAGGAAACTCAGTGAACCAAGAATCCCTCGCTTTTAGCGATGGGAGTGTCAATTAGTTCCCTTTGCTGATAATGTCCAACCGATTGCAGAACCGATTTTAATTCGCGGAAACGAAGATATAGACGCGGTTTTAAAAGCGATTCCTTGGCAATCTAGCCAAAGTGCTAAAAATACCGATATTCAGCGAGCAGAATGGCACGTTTATACTCGACTGGCACGCTTAAATCAGTGTCGTTTAACTGCCAATCAAGCTATCAAACCCCAGTCGGTAGTTTGGATTTCAGATTAGGTGGTACTGGTCGAGATGTGTTAATGAGAATTCGTCGCTTTATTATTGATAAATACGGGAAGTTATCTAAAATATTTGAGCTTGTTAGCTTACATTAATTGTATTCTAATTTTCCTTTGTGTTTCAGTTGCCACATCCCACCGCTACCAACCGGGGTAACTTGTGCAGGTGAAATTAAGGTAAATTTACTGGTGTTGCCGCTTTTATAGCCATCAAATAAAGCAGATACTGTAAACTTTTGAGAAGCGGCAATAGCGTGCTGTTTCGGAAAGAGTAAGTAATCGTTTCCTACTGATACGATATAAAATCCATCAGGGGACACATTAGATGTCAAAACCACAGGCTTACTAGAATTATTCCGTCTTTCTGCTCCTTTATCTTCATCCTCGACCACTTCTCCCTGTTTGTGTACCCCATGAATATTAAGGATAGCATCTGGAGACTGATTATAGGAATTGATTATGTTTTGCCATTGCCAGGGAATATCTACTGTCTCAATTGCCTCTTTGTTAAGCAGCTTTCTTAGTCGCTCAATCTGTTTTTTAAGTTCTCCGATATCTTGGACATTTCTCTTAACTTCTAACTCTAAATCTTCTTTATCTTGCTGTAACTGGTGTACCTGATTATGTAGATTTGTAGATTGTTCCTCTAGTCTGACTTTTTCACTATTTACCGTCTGCAATCGTTGTTCTAGGTCTTGATAAGAACTAGAAAGATTTTGATAGCTTTGATTTAGTTGCTGATTTCGCTTACGCAACTGTTCCACTTCTCCTGAATTGAACAGTTCAAGTTGTTCTTGGAGTTTATCTCGTTCAATTGTTAAACGTTTAATATTTTCTTCATAGTTTTGTAGTTGATTCTCAGACTGACTTGGGTTATCGATTTGATACTGTAATTGATTACATTTATTTTTTAACTCTCTATTTTTTTCGCGATATTCTTGTAGTTGAGAATTTAAGTATTTAACTTCAGAAGTTAAATCTTGAGAATCTAAAGGTATCTGTTGAATGCGATACCATATTTGGTTTAATAATCCACTATTTTCACTAGGGTATCTCACAGACAGATTTTGTTGATTAATTTGCAATAATTTATCGAGTTTGGTATTAAGATCACCTAGTTGCTGAAGGGAGAAATTGTCTTGAGGTGTTGAAAAATTGCGGGTCGGACGTTCTGCATAATTTTCGATTAAATCTTGAGTCGGATCTAAGGTGTCCAGATGCTGTAAAATAACATCATGATAAATCCTTTCAAGATCGCGCTTTACTTCATCGATTTTACGCAAGGTTAATTTCAATTCTTCTTTTGATTCATTGTTTTTTAAGTATTTTTTCAACTCATTACTCATTTCTTGAAGATTAGTTTTAATAGCGACTATCTCATTCTTAAATTGTTGAATATCTGTTTCTGGTTTTCCTGTTTTCTGAAATTTGTGAATCAGAACAATCTTACCCATCCTATCCCATAAAAAAATAAAACTAATGGGAACAGAAAGTAACGCAAGAGTATTGAATAATGGCCATACCCAATTATTACGATTAATATCCTTCTTAAGTTGTTCTAATTGAATTTTTAACTTATCAGCAGTTAAAGTAGGTTGCTCTGATAAATTATCAATTTTTAAAGTGGCGAGAGGGTTGGTTTCATTTAGAATTTGCTCTAATAGCTTTTTAGTCGCAATTCGTTGTCTTGAACCATCCTCTCCATCAATATCTGATTGATAAATAGGCTGATTGCCAATTGTGTACTGAGATAGTTTTGTTTGGGCATCATTATATTTTTGATTATAAGTATTCTCTCGGGGACTGAGCTTATAGCCTTCCGCTAAATCATCTAGAATTTTTCGCTCTTGAGAATCGTTTTTTAAAACAGAGTCAATTGATGAATTAAAACTATCAAAATTGATTTTATCTTTAATTTTTTCAGTAGTTAAACTATCTTTAAATGTCTTGTAAGCATTAGCAAGTTCATCAACAATTGTTTTTGCTTGAGCATAATCTACAGGATTTTCTACTTTTGTACCATCTTCTGTAACTTTAATATTCCCAACCAAAGTATTCAGAGCCCTGCGTTTTTCTTGCAGTGTCTTTAATTGTTGCTGTAGTGTCTTTAGATTTTCAATAGCAGGAGTCTGTTGATTATCTGTTACTGGTTGACTACTTGTTTCTGTAGGAGACGAAGAGGATTCTCCTTGAGTATTGCTAAACAGATTACAACCACTTAACAACCCCGCAGATAATCCCGTTGCTAAATAAAGTATCAGAAATGTTTTTCTAACCCTCATCGTTCCTTTCCTCCTATAGTCTGCTATTTAATTCTTTTAATAAGGCTTTTAACCCTAAGATAAAGGGAGGTTCAACCCTGACATCCTCTGAGTTACGACCTTCTAAATTCGTTAAATTGGATTCTACCGAACGCTTAACCTTTGTCCAGAGACTATTGCGCCATTGCTCATCGTCATACTGTCTGAGCGGTTTAATACTGGTGATTTTTAACTCCTTAAAAGCTTGTTGAAAATCCTCTAGAAATTTCTGAAGATTGGCTAATCCTACCTCCTCATCATCTGACCCAACCAGCTTAAAGCTTTCAATTTCCTGAAATTGAGTTAAATCAAGGCGATCTTGCCAGCCAAAAGCCTTCCCATTCACCTCACAATCTTCTCCTGCGAAAATCACTTCATCATCATCTTGTAATCCCGTTAAACGAGTCACATTTTGATCTAAAACTAAGCCACAAGCGACTTCTGCTTTCGGTTTAGAACTGAGGACAGTGGGTTCTTTTTTGTTCTCAAATCCTGATGCTTTACTGAGCAATCGGCTAAAAAGAAGAGAAGTTTCACAATCTGGACTAAATCTTCCACTTAAATCCAACCAATTAAGAATCCGAGAGCCATTTCCCCCAATATAGACTGGCGTATTCAGCTTACGAGTGTATTTTTCCTCAATGTCTAAAGCACGCAATACAAGACCGATATAGTAATACAAACCTGAAATTCCTAGTGTAGAAAGTTGTACAATCGTTTGCAGATCAGTATCGTCGTCCATCAGCGTTCGATTGCGTTCTAACCACTTGCTTCCTTCGGCCGCCAATAAGCCATCAAGTTTCACGAAAAAGGGTTCATCCCGCAAACTACTGCTTAAATCACTTAAATCTGTATTAAATTGCTGATTAAGAAAATCAGGTCGGTTTTTCCAAAATTGGGAAAAGAGGAGTCTTCCTGCTATCTGTACCGAACATTGATGAATCAAACGATTACCAACCCAGATAGAAATATCGGACGTTCCCCCTCCCATATCAATGCAGGTGGTATAAAGGAGGTCTTTTCCTTCTTCATCGGCAAAATAATGGGCTAATGCTAAACTTTCTGCACGATAGGGGTTGCCTCTGTCTAACCATTTATGGTCAATTCCCGTCGTTTTGCCTAAATCCTCGATAATTCGTTGCCACGTCACTTTATAGAGATTTTTGTCACTGCGAGAAAAGGCCGAGGGATAGGAAATAGACCAGTTGATCTTTTTGACATGATTTTTCGCCGCTTCAGCCGTAATTAAAAGGGCTAAATGCTTTAGAAAGGTGCGAGTATAGGCAATATTCTGAGGGTGCCATTTAAGATCGGTTTTAATATCATCTTGAGTGGGGTCAAACGCTCTGACATCTCCCAGAATATAGACTCGTCCATCTAAAATAGGTCTTTCTTGTCCAGCACCGCCTCTAATCGTCAGAGTTGATGATACAGGAAATGTTTCAGCTTCGCCAGACATAAAGTAGTAATATAAAATGCAAAAACGAATAATTTGAGAGACTTGGGTAACTTGGAGATGTAGGGGAGTTAAGGTTACAGGTTCTCTAATATTTTCAGTTTGGTAATAAGCAGTAGTAAAGGATGTACCATAATCAACGCCCACTGTCCATGTTTTATTGGGATTTTGATCTCCCACGTTAGGCGGCGTTTTCAACACAATTAACCCTTGAGAAATCCCTATTTCATCCTGACAAAGAATATAATCGGGAAAACTATCTAAACGAGTAATTTGGAAGTCTTTAAGATCAAGGGGATGAATTTCTCTTGCTTCAGGAAAAACGGCTCGAAAGATTTTATTTTGTTTGGTCGCTTCGGTGCGGTTGTCGAAATATAGCGCATAATACGCTTTCCAGTTCGGGGCTTTAAAATTCGGCCAAATTTCTAAGAATGGTTTCGCTGTAATTGCATTGTTAACTTCAATAGGATACTCTCTGTGAATGGTAAAGTCTCCCCCAGATAAGGGTAAAGTTAAAGATACTCTGACGGCTGATTGGTTGCCAATGGTCGTCGGATTAAAAGCAAGGCGTTTAATGAGTTCTTCTGGGCTAAAATAATCAAGTATTTTAGGCTTTAGGGGTAATAAAGGCGTTAAAATACGTTTCTGCTCGTCAACTATTATTCCTTCAGGAAGTAACGCCCCCGGTAATTGTCCTTCTCCTTCTAAATAGTAGAAAGTTTTTGCGAAAATATCTTCTTCACTAATGTGATGCAAATTTGTCTTGGATTTTGCGTCAGTCCCCACAATCCCTACTTCACTTGGTATTAAAATACCTATTTTCTCTTTTAATATTCGTAAAAGACGAATACAAGTCATATCTCCTTTAAATGTATGGGTAATGGTCGCTTCGCCGTTATCTTTAATATATTTACGAATAATAGAAAATCCGCGTCCTATTCCTTCCAGTACCAGTAATCTTGACAAATACATAGAAAGTGCTTCATCAACTGGCACAGACAATGTATGATCTTCATATATCAGTTGTTCCCATGAAATCGAATCAGGAAAATTACCCGGACTATGGACTTCTAAAGCTTGTGGTGTTAGCTTCACTGTAATATTTCCTGATTTATTATAATCTCTATGAGTAATGGCATTTGATATTAATTCTCTGACAACTACAAGGTCAATTTCATCGGTTTCTTGTCTAAGTCCTTTTTGATCTATGTAAGATATTTTCTCTATTTTTTGAGTCACTCGTTCCATTAATTGTTTAAATTGATAAGGTAGAGAGCCACAAATCTCTTCTCTTTGGAATTGTGGGCTATCAAGTTGTCCAAACACGAAAATTGATCTAGCTGTGGAAAAAATTTTATCTGGATATTTATGGAAGCACAATACGGCTGATTTGTGTAGTTTCCGTTGTCCTAAATAATCAATAGGTGAATATAAACTTAGAAAATCTAAAATGTCTTCCCTGTTCTTTCCTTTCCACAACTCATTAGGATAAACTCTTTGAGCATATTCTATAATTGAATCCCAATCTAACTCCTCTATTCTGGCTTCTATACAGGGATGACGACTAGGAACAGTTTTTTCATATAATAATCTTAGGTCTTCTTGAGAAGAGATAATCTTAATCTTGGAATTATGTACTATATTATTATCAATTTCTTGTAAACCACTTTTATTTTTAGCAATCCAAATATCTTGATTAGCTCCGTTGATCGTAAAAATAGGTTTCTGAGGATAACTTTTATAAATTTTATTTGTTTCTAGCTGTTTTTGTATATATCCAATAACATCAGAAATACTAATTAAACTATTGGGAGTAGCTTGACCATCTAACCCCCCTTCTATCGCTTGACATAACAAATGGGTGAAGACGCTAGATGAACTGTCTGCCAATTCATAGCTCTTCTGACTTTCTTGACAAGAGGCAATAATAGCAATACCTTTGGGTAATTCTAGTTCTAGATTTTCCAAGGGATTAAATTCGTTTTTTTTAGTCCCTATTTCACTTAAGATTTTGCCACTATGACAAGCATCAATAATAATGATAGCACGCTCAATTCCTGATGCTCTTAGCTGATTTATAAGATTTTTAAAAGGGTAATAACTATCTTCATCTAAGCCCAGTTTAATACAATATTGCTGATTTTTGACAATTCCATGTCCGGAGAAATAGAACAATAATTGATCGCTAGAATTCAATTTTTTGAGAATTTCTTTTAGTTCTTTTAAAAAGGAAAATTCGTTCTCACAATTGTGAAGAGGCGGATAAATAGGCTCGCATCTTCCAAGATTAGGATCGGTTAACAAAGTCCACAAACGAGATGAATCACGGTTGCCAGCCTGCAATTCATCCCCTGTCCGTGCATTAACAACAAATGCTATTCTTTTCCCTGTTGTTTCGTTCATGATTTATTGTTTATAAATGTTGACCAAAATATTTGATTCTGTTGAGCTAGACTGAAGTTGAGCAATTGTAGTTTGAATATTTTCAATTTGTTGCGGAGAAATATTTTCAATGGTATAAGTTTGAGTTCCAATTGTCATTGAAACAGAGTATCTGGGTTTTTGAGATTGCCAGTATGCTAAAACTGAAATAAAAGTTCCGACAGCAGATAAGGCTAAACTAGCAATGGCTATTCCTATCGTTAATCCGCCATCCTTCACCTTAGATAAAGATTCAAGTTTTTCTTGTTTTACGGTTAAGTTACACTCTTTTTCAATTAGCATAGCAAGGTATTCTAATTCATAAGAGTCTTCCGATGTAACCTCGTGTTGTAAATTTATGTTAATGTTCATAACTGTTTGTTCATTATTACTAGACTTATTATAATCCAACTAATGGCAGACAGGAACAGTATCGATTACAATATAAAACCACTAAAACATAAATCAAGTTTTTCTGTGCTAAATTTATGTTATAAAATCCTGACAAACCAGAAAAAATCATCATTCAAATTGATGGTACGCCGTCTATGAAAGGGTTTGTCAGCGATCGCAATAGTCGCTACATTAGAACCCTAAGATTATTAAGAAGTGCGACAAATACAGCTTTTCCCGTCACTCCATCTCCTACCTTTTATGTTTTTGGGACTCAGCGACTCAAGGAGCCGATCAATCATCAATCAGCTGAAACTGCCTGGTTTTATAGTGGGGGAAGACCTGAATTAAGAGATGCGGCCACTCATAAAATTATCGCACCCCAAAAGACTGATCCGCCCAATTCTCTCTATGTAATTGTCACAGATTTATATCAAGAAAAAGCTCAATGGGAAGACTTAGTAGCACAGCTCAAAGATCATTATCTCCTGAAGGATGACGCCGTCGGTATTATCGCAGTCAAAAGTGAATTTTTGGGGGATATTTATGATGTCGGATTAGATAATATTCGTTATCCCAGTGTTAAAACAAATCATCCCTTTTATATCTTAGTGTTAGGTCGCTATTCTCAGGTTAAACAATATTTCGATAAAATCAAATCGGAAAGTCAAAATACAGGACTTGATTTTCCTGCTGAAAATTTTGTTATTTTCTCCACTCAAATTTTTGAAAAACCTGCTTTACTGCAAATTAATGACAATGAACAACCTACCCCTTCATCTTCTTCTCCGACATCAGATAATCCTCAGAAATCAGGAATTAGACGAGTAGAAGTGATTAATGATGGTAGAATAGTGATCAAAAAAGTGGAGAATCCTCAAAATGTAGAACGACTTATTATTCCTAGTCAAACGAGCAATGATAGTCCAAAAGAAACTTCTTTAAAATATAGACTTAACTATAATCCTCTGCCCTATACTTTGCCTCTAGGGAATTCTGCTAGTTATCAACTCAATGGTGATAGTGACTTTAATAACAACACAGAAGAATTTAAAAAATTAGATCCCCAAAGTTCACTGATTCCCCTTCAACTAACGAATTGGCAATCTACGAATAGTCAATTAGAATTTAATGCTTTAATAAATCTTGACAATAATCCTCAAGGAATTGGCGTTTATCGCTTAATTTTTGATGTGTTTCCCGAAAAAATTTCTGGCTCATCAAGACCATATCAAGCCCCGTCTTGGTGGAAAGATTGGAGTTTTGGCGAAAACGAAATTTTTGCAGGAGATAGAACTTACAATTTACAACCCTTTTTATATAATCTAGGAGATACGACTTTTAGAATTATTGAAAATAAGCCAAATGTTGCTCTTGGCCGTCTTTGCTTTATTATCCACAAAAAGTAGGGGTTTGTCAATCAATCAAAACACGGGAGCATCGAGAGCATCCCATTTATGTAAAAATATAAGAGAGAACACCAAAAATAAGTGATTAAATTTATTCAATAGGACAAGCAGACATAACGAATTTATCTTCATTATCGCCTCTAAGAAGGAATTAAGGAAGAGATTTAGACAATTTATTCAACTGTAAGCGATTAAATAGCCAGTTGACCATTAGACACCTCCATAATATTATTTTAAGACTGAAAATGTTTCCAGCAAAGGAGTTGGGCTAAATAAAAATTATTTTATTTGCCCCATAGTTTTTTTATAAAATTAAATTAGCAATGAAAGACATACATTTCAGTCGTTGCACTATTTTGTTAGTACACAGCATAAAAGCAAGCTGTGATTGGTTTGTCACTCTTGGAGATATCTACTGATTAGGTATCTCGAATAAGCAAATCGAAAACTTCAAAAACTACAAACAGCAACCCCGATAGTTATCGATGAAAAATCAGGAAAATTCAAATTTCAGTCAGGAAGTGCTGAATTAAACCCCGCTTTAAAAACCTATATTCGTCAGCGCATTATTCCCGCTATCGAAACCATTACCAAAGACAGAGAAATCGACTTTATTCAAGTAATTGGACACACGGACGGACAGGGAATACAAAAGACAAGTAATCTCGATAAAAATATCGAATCGGTTGCCAGCAGAAAACAATCTGTTAAAATGCTAGTACCCGGTTCTAACACTGATTTAGGATTAATGCGAGCTTTAGCAGTAGTGCAAGAAATCGAAAGCACAGGTAAACTCAAAAACGTCAAATTTCGAGCTTTTTCCGCAGGACAGTTATACCTCCCATCGGGTAAATTAGCTGCGGTTAATCGTGACGCAGATGCAAGCAGACGCAGAATTGAAATCCGTTTTATTCCCCCCGGTAAAAAACAATAATTTATTCTATTTCTTCCACGGAATAATTAACCGTTTCTAGGGTGACATCCTCGTATAAATCCCGAAAAGATGCCGTCAGATTAATACTCTGCAAACTAAAACTTTCTTGCTGATAGGTTTGCAGAATCCATAAACCCTGTTCACCCCGTCGAAAAGTTTCCACTCGTTGGTGTTTACTATTCACTAAGAGGTGGTGATTCGGTGGTAGTGATGGAGACTTAAGTACCTAAGCAAAATTAATTACACATTTCGATAAAGCTTTTGCCTCTTGCCTATTGCCTCTTGCCTGTCTTCACTAGGAAATTTATTTTGCATGACTACTTAATCCTTTGCTTTGCTGGGTAAGCAACTCATATAAAGTTGATTTTGTCAAGGATTGTTAAGATGCGGTTACTCTGGTAGATATTGCCATAGACCGGATGAGTTGGGGAGCAATAAATATCTTAATGGTGAGTCTAATTTATGACAAGAGAGTCATCCCAATCTATGGGGAGATATTAGATAAAAAAGGAAGTGGTAATCTCGAAGAACAGCAAGGTAAAAAAATTAAGGATATGGGAATCAAAAAATATGTCACAAGACCATACTTTTTCTAGGTTTTGTCCTGTCCTCGGTACTCTATGCCCTCATCCGTTGCCGTAAAGCCCTCTGCTTGCGCTAATATTTGTAGATTGTGGGCTATGGAGGCGAAGGAATCGGCGGGATATTCGATCAAAGTGGCGGAATCGAGAAAAGTTTCCACTCCCACGGGACAACCTAAATAATCAGCCACCGCTTTTGGAGTAGTAGAACCAAGGAGAATAGTTCCCGATTGTCTCACAGAAGATAGCTTTTCCCAGGGTTCATCGATCATTAAGGATAAATGGGTAGGAGCAAAAAGATTCGATAATTCGATCGCTTTCTCCAATGATTCCACCACCACGATTAAACCATAATGAGCGATCGCTTTTTCCGTTAACAATCTCTGGGGATGTACCTGTAACTGTTTTTGTACTTCTTCCTGTACTATTAAAGCCAAAGCCTTATCCGTCGTCAATAAAATCGCTGCCGCTAGGGAATACTGTTCCGCTTGCGCTAATAGATCTAGGGCCAACTGTCTAGGATTAGCTTGATTATCAGCAATAATAACTAAATCAGAAGTAATAGAGAGATAATCGATTTTTACATGATCAGAAACCAGTTTTTTAGCCAAATTAGTGTAAAAATCACCTATTCCGGCAATCATCTCCACAGGAGCGATCGTTTTTGTCCCGTAGGCTAAAGCGGCGATCGCCTGTGGTCCAGCCACCCGATAAATCTCACTAATACCCACCGATTGGGCTGCCACTAAAATCGCCGGATGGATGCGTAAATCCTCATCGGCGGGGGACACCATGACAATCCGTTTAACCCCCGCTATTTTGGCAGGAATCGCCTGTTGGAGCAATAAACTGAGATAGGCTCGTTTACCATCGGGAACGACAATTCCCACACTGTTAATCGGTTGATAACGTTTCCCTCGAACCGTACCATCCTCAGGAAACTGCACCCAAGCTTTGGGAAGACGCTGACGGTGAAAAGCCTCCATTTTTGCACAGGCAATAGCGATCGCATTTAATAAATCCTGGGACACCTGTTGATAAGCAGCATCGAGTTCCGAGCCACTCACCTTAAGTTGTTGTAGATTAAGGGACTGTTGGTAGAATTTTTCCGTGTAATCCACCAACGAGCGATCGCCAGTAAGTCGCACCTGATCGATAATCTCTCGGACAAGCGATTCTTTTTCCCGAATTTCCGGATCGTCGAATCGTTCCCGAATTCGTCTCAGTTCCGTTCTGGCTGACCATGGCTCTGTGATAATTCGCAACATCGAGCTATTATCCTCTAGGGGCGAAACGAGATTAAAAGGTTTTCACTTCTCACACTCTAGCTTATCGCTTTCAATCTTGACCGGGGAGGGAGACGAAGTCGGTTAATTTAGCCGTCAGGAGTCAGGAGTCAGGAGATAGGAGTCAGGAGATTATTTTTATTTTTTCTCCCCACACCCCACACCCCACACCCCACACCCCGCACCCCACTTCCCCACTTCCCGATTTCCCCAAGGTAACAAAACCAGATATTCTACTAAATAGTCGCCTATCACACCAGCCTGATCTCGTGGTCGTCCAATGCAGTTTGCCAAGATATTAATCGCCAATCGCGGGGAAATCGCCTTAAGAATCCTTCATAGTTGCGAAGAATTGGGCATTAGAACCGTTGCCGTCCACTCTACCATCGATCGCCATGCCCTTCATGTTCAATTGGCCGATGAGAGTGTTTGTATTGGTCCGCCTCCGAGCAGCAAAAGTTACCTAAATATCCCTAATATCATCTCGGCTGCCCTAACACGCAACGCCACGGCCATCCATCCCGGTTACGGTTTTTTGGCAGAAAACGCCCGCTTTGCCGAAATTTGTGCCGATCATCAGTTAACTTTTATCGGTCCGTCTCCCAGTGCTATTCTGGCTATGGGGGATAAATCTACCGCTAAAAAAACCATGCAAAAAGCGGGAGTTCCCACTATCCCCGGCAGTGGTGGTTTAATTACCTCAGAAGCGGAAGCAAAACGTATCGCTGATGACATCGGTTATCCTGTCCTGATTAAAGCCACCGCCGGCGGTGGAGGGCGTGGGATGCGTCTTGTCAAGAGTGCAGATGAACTAGGTAATATGTTAAAAGCCGCCCAAGGAGAAGCAGAAGCGGCTTTTGGCAATTCAGGAGTATATCTAGAAAAATTTATCGAATGTCCCCGACATATCGAGTTTCAGATTTTGGCCGATAGTCACGGTAACGTGATCCATTTAGGAGAAAGAGACTGTTCGATTCAGCGACGACACCAAAAACTGCTAGAAGAGGCACCCAGCACCTTCTTAACGCCCCATTTACGCTCAAAAATGGGTAATGCCGCTGTTAAAGCCGCTAAATCGATTAATTACGTCGGGGTGGGAACTGTGGAATTTTTAGTCGATAAACAGGGCAATTTTTACTTCATGGAAATGAACACCCGTATTCAGGTGGAACACCCCGTCACGGAGATGATCACGGGGATAGACCTGATCCGAGAACAAATTCTGGTGGCACAGGGCGAAAAACTGCAAATTAAGCAAGATCAGGTGATATTTAGAGGGCATTCGATCGAGTGTCGCATTAATGCCGAGGATCCCGATCACAATTTTCGCCCTCACCCCGGCAAAATTAGCGGTTATCTGCCCCCCGGTGGTCCGGGTGTCCGCATGGATTCCCACGTTTACACCGATTACGAAATCCCCCCCTATTACGATTCCCTAATCGGTAAATTAATTGTCTGGGGAGAAAATCGCGAAACTGCGATTAAACGCATGAAACGCGCTCTGCGGGAATGTGCGATCACGGGAGTACCGACAACTATTGATTTCCATCGTAAAATATTGGAAACTCCCGCCTTTTTAGCCGGAGATGTTTATACTAATTTCATCCAGGAACATCTCTTGCCCTAGGGCGTTACCATAAATTTTAGACGAGAGTAGGTTGGGTATAATAATGACAGTAGAAGTTAAATTTAACTCGTTTCAACTCAGCGATGAACAGTTCTTTCAACTTTGTCAGGATAACCGAGATTTACGCTTGGAACGCAACCCAAAAGGAGATTTAATTATTATGCCACCGACTGGAGGAGAAACCAGCAATTCTAACGCTGGAATCACTGCCCAATTATGGTTATGGAATAACCTACATAAATTAGGTGTAGTTTTTGATTCTTCTGGAGGATTTAAACTACCTAACGGGGCCGATCGCTCTCCCGATGCTGCTTGGATACCTTTAGAAAAATGGCAAGCTTTAACCCCGCAACAAAAGGAAAGATTTTTACCTCTATCTCCCGATTTTGTCATTGAATTAATGTCTCCTAGTGACAACATAGAAACCGCTAGGAAAAAAATGCAGGAATATTTAGATAATGGGACTCGTTTGGGTTGGTTAATCAATAGAAAAACTAGAGAAGTAGAAATTTATCGTCAAGGACAGGCAGTAGAAATTTTAACTAATCCAGAGAGTTTATCGGGGGAAAATATTTTATCTCAATTTGTCTTAGAACTTGATAATATTTGGTAATTCTATAATCCTATAAAAGAGAATCTATGATGACAGTAGTAGAAATTAAATTTGAATCTTGGCAACTCAGCGATGAACAGTTTTTTCAACTTTGTCAGGATAACCGAGATTTACGTTTGGAACGCAGCGCCAAAGGAGATTTAATTATTATGCCACCAACCGGAGGAAAAACGGGCAATAGTAACGGTAGAATCACCCAAAAATTATTTAATTGGTCAGATAATAATGGTACGGGTATCGCTTTTGATTCTTCTGGAGGATTTAAACTACCGAATGGGGCCGATCGCTCTCCCGATGCTGCTTGGATACCTTTAGAAAAATGGCAAGCTTTAACCCCGCAACAAAAGGAAAGATTTTTACCTCTATCTCCCGATTTTGTCATTGAATTAATGTCTCCTAGTGATAGCCTAGAAACCGCTAGGAAAAAAATGCAGGAATATTTAGATAATGGGACTCGTTTAGGTTGGTTAATCAATAGAAAAACTAGAGAAGTGGAAATTTATCGTCAAGGACAGGCAGTAAAAATTTTAACTAATCCAGAGAGTTTATCGGGGGAAAGTATTCTGCCAGAATTTAGTTTAAATCTTACTTTGATTTGGTAAATCAGAGGTAGTGATTGCCGTTTAACGCTTGGCTTTGTTAGGCATTGTCTTCATCGATAAAACACCAAACTTTAGTTTTAAGGAAGATAGTCAGAATCAAGGATTTCTGCAAGGGCAAAGGGTGATTCAATTGGGAATAAATCAGCAGAGAGAAGATACTTTCTGACAGTATCTTCTCTGGCTGCTTGGTAACAATCTATCCAGATTTCAGGAATCAATCTTCTCAGACTTGGACTCTCCTTTAATAAGCGTTGAACTTGTCGGCGTTGTTCAACAATTGTGCTGCGCCACCCTTGAGCGTTTGCTTCCTTTTCAGTTAGCCAGTAAGTCAATTTAAGCAAATGTTCGGCAATGACGGTTAAGCGACTTTCTAGTTCTCGTTTTTCACTCCTTCCCATCGTTTCAATTTCTTCGATCAAATTTTCTAAGTCTAATTTTTCAAAACGATGTTCTTTGAGTAAATTAGCGGTTTCTTGTAACCATCGGTAGAAATCTTCTTGATAAAGACTTTTACCTGAGGAAACTAAAGACTTTTCGATGCTCATTTGATGATGACCTAGAAAAAAGAATTCTTAGATAATTTTAAAGCGACTCCCCGATCTCAAAAACATTGGCAGAATATCGCAGGATTACTCCTTAAAACATCAGAGCTTTAAATTTAAGCTAAAATTAGGTAAAACATCTTCACCTGACAAATCAGTGGGATTTTCTAAGATATCTACTTCCTTTCCTTGACGATAAATTTCAACTTGCCGATTCTGGGGATCGATTAACCAGCCTAACCTTGCGCCATTTTCCCTATACTCAAGCAGTTTTTTCTGTAATTTGTCAAGACTATCGGATTCAGAGCGCAATTCCACCACAAAATCGGGACAGAGGGGAATAAATCCTTTTTTCTGCTTAGGGGTTAAAGATTCCCAGCGTTCTCGACTCACCCAAGATAGATCGGGAGAACGAATCGCCCCATTTGGCAGTATAAATCCAGTGGAAGAGTCAAACCCGACTCCTAAAGCTTCATTTTCTTCGCACCAGCGACCCAGTTGAGTCGTTAAGCTAAAATTTCGCTGTCCTGATTCGCCACCTGTCGGGGGATTCACGATTAATTCTCCTTGGGCTGTACGTTCTAATTTTAAGTCCCGGTTGACCTCCGCAAGGGCTTCAAACTGTTCAAGGGTGATAGAGAGAGCGATCGCGCTAGGAATTTCTAAGGAGAGGGTTTCGGGTGAGGTAGTAACTGCTAACATAATCCTTTGATCAGGTGCAACTTATACTATTAAAGATTATTGGTCAAGTTTCTGCACAGAATTCTTTAGCTTGCGCTGAACAAATTCCCGATTTTTTAGGGAAACTTCCACCTCAATCGGGCGGTTTCACTAAATAACAGGTTACAATAGCCAATAATTAACTAAATTTACCTAAAAACTATCGATCGTGTTCTACGCTATTGATTTCGGAACCAGCAATACCGTCATTACTCGTTGGAATGGGGCGACAAATAGGGCCGAAACCGTGAAATTATCGGAGTTATCCCAACAAATAGCCGACAATCCGCCCCTAATTCCCAGTTTACTCTATATTAAATCAGCCAATCCTCTGCAAGTAATTGCTGGTCAAGCAGTGCGCGATCGGGGTTTAGATATCGATCAAGATCCGCGTTTTTTTCGTCGCTTTAAACGAGGTATCGGGGCAAAAATTCAAGGATTTTTACCAGAATTAGAGGAAACTGTCCTCAGTTTCGAGGGGGTTGGTCAATGGTTCCTTGATAGCATCATCGACAACTTAAAAAACACCACCTCGGAAACCCCCCAATCTCTAGTTTTAACCGTCCCCGTTGATAGTTTTGAAAGTTACCGCAATTGGTTAAGTAATGTTTGTCAGGGGTGGGAAATCGAACAAATTCGACTAATTGATGAACCCACGGCCGCCGCTTTGGGTTATGGAAGCACGGGTGATCAGGTAATTTTAGTGGTAGATTTTGGCGGTGGCACCCTCGATCTTTCTTTGGTACAATTAGATTTAGATAATCCTCAAAAAAATCAAGGTTTTATTCTCAAGTGGGGAGAAAAACTTTTAGGCAATAATTCCGCCCAAAAAACTAAACTAGCCAGAGTTTTAGCCAAGGCGGGGATAAATTTAGGGGGGTCAGATATCGATGATTGGATTGTCGATTATTTTGCCCAAAAGCAATCTTTAGCGAAAACTTCCTTGACTACTCGTCTAGCGGAAAGATTAAAAATTAAACTTTCTTCCCAATTAACCGCCGAGGAGGTATATTTTGATCAGGAAAATTTCGAGAGTTACGAGTTAAGCTTAGATCGAGAACAATTGACCGATATTCTCCAACAACAAAACTTTTTTAATCAATTAGATGATTTAATGACGGGAGTTTTGCAACAGGGAAGACGCAATGGAATTGAAGTTAGCGACATCGATGCGGTGTTATTAGTTGGGGGAACTGTACAAATTCCGGCGGTAAAAGATTGGGTGCGACAGTATTTTGATAGTAGTAAAATTAAAGAGGATCGACCCTTTGAAGCGATCGCTTTGGGAGCGTTACAATTAACCCAAGGTTATCAAGTCAAAGATTTTCTCTATCATAGCTACGGCATTCGTTACTGGAATCGTCGCAAAAATGCCCACGCTTGGCATCCAATTATTAACTCTGGACAACCCTATCCCATGGAAAAACCCGTGGAATTAGTCCTAGGTGCTTCCGTGGACAATCAACCCAGCATTGAGTTAATTATCGGCGAATTAGGCACAGAAAGTGGAGCAATGGAGGTTTATTTTGATGGTGATAAATTAATTACTCGTTCCCTGAGTAATGGAGAAACTAGCGTCCAACCCTTAAATGATCGCGAGGGGGCCCGTTCGATCGCTAAACTCGATCCTTTAGGTTTCCGGGGTAAAGATCGCATTAAAGTGCAGTTCTGGATTGATGATCAGTGTTTTCTGCGGATTAATGTGGAAGATTTACTCAGTCAAGAATTGTTACTAAATAATCAAATAGTCACCAAATTAAGCTAGGGTTTACGGCAAAAAGTTGCTCGTGGGGGCAGGGTGTGGGGTGTGGGGTGTGGGGTGTGGGGTTTTACCGATTTTTAGGTAGTCAGTTACCTAATTTTCAGGGAAAAAGTCCAGGGATTTTACCCCGGATCACTCCAATGGTCAACACTTTTTGAGGGAAAAAAGTCTAAAAGCCTTATCTAACAAGGTTTTTAGATTTATTCAGCAAACCCTACCTAATTTTTAGGAAAAAATTACCTGAATTTTACCCCCGCTTACTCCCATATCTGGTACTTTTTGATTTCCAAAAAGTCTAAATTTTAGATTTATTCAGCCTGCTCTAAGCTAGACTTGGCTTCACCTAAAAATCAAGTGCAGACTCATAGTAAGTTTGCACTGATATTATCGCAATATTCTGTTTTACTGGTGGCTTTATCGACTGTGATCGCGCACGGGGATCGGGATTAGTTCGGGTTCGGGTTCGGGTTCCGGACCAAAAACACTCTCGACCAGTTTGCGCGCCCATTCTCTCAATTTTTCTATCACTTCATCTAAATAGTCCATTGACCAAATGGCTCCTTTGAGATACTAGCTATGAGTTTTCGTCGATTGATCCCCGCAACAGCCACGCAAAAGCTTGATTCTAGAGAATTTTAACTAATTTTTATCGTTTGGCTGTTCAATCTGACGAACGGGGGAATCTATATCTTGTACTTATATTAAGCTTAACATAACTTTTTAGTCTGAGTATATATTCTTGGTAATTCTTTTTTAAGATATTGTTAATAAGTTCCGTCGTAGGCGATCGAGGGCGGTATAGGCACTAATCTGGCGAATGGTCAAGCGATCTCGATTTTCTCCGAAACGATGCTCTGATACAGTCACTTTTCCGTCAGGACTGGCTAAACCGATATAAACTAGGCCCACGGGTTTTGTCTCACTGCCTCCTCCTGGTCCAGCAATACCCGTGATACTGATCCCCCAATCGGTAGCGAGGCGTTTTTGCACTCCTAGAGCCATCTGTTGGGCAACAATGGCACTGACAGCCCCGACATTATTTAAATCCTGCTCATTTACGTCTAAGAGGGCAACTTTTACCCGATTATCGTAGGAAATAACCCCACCCCAAAAATAATCGGAACTGCCGGCGATTTGGGTGATAATTTCCCCTAATCCCCCTCCGGTACAGGATTCTGCCACACTCAAAGTTTGTTTTTGTCGCCGCAACAGTTCCCCCACTACCGAGGGTAAAGTATCATCATCGGCCCCAAAATAATCTAATCCGGCGATTTCCTTAATTTCCGTCGCTACCGGTTCAATTACCTGCAAAGCAGCCTGTAAAGAAGGGGCTTTCGTCGCAATTCGCAAACGCACTTCGCCTAAACCAGCATAGGGGGCAACGGTGGGATTAGTCAGAGCGAATAAATGGGCTACTTTTTCCGCTAAAGCTGACTCACCGATACCGCGAAATTTCAGAGAACGACTATAAATCCTCTCTTTGCCCCATCCTTGACTTTTTAGGTAAGGAATGGCCGTTTCTACCCACATTCTCTTCATTTCTGAGGGTACTCCGGGGAAAGTGAGAATAGTTATGTTAGTCTCTGGTTGCCAGATCATGCCGGGGGCGGTTCCGGTCGGATTTGGCAAAAAATCGGCTCCCACGGGTATTAAAGCCTGTTTACTGTTACTAGGAGGCATTTCTCGCCCTAAACTCGTAAATTTAGCCTCGATTTCTGCTAAAATCTCTTTATCTTCTCTAAGGGGCGTTTGGAAAAAATCGGCGATTGTTTCTGTGGTTAAATCGTCGGGAGTAGGTCCCAGTCCCCCGGTAAAAATTAAAATTGAGGAACGTTCTCGGGCAATAGCGATCGCTTTTTTCAGTCTTTCTACATTATCCCCCACCACCGTTTGATAATAATGGGGAATGCCTAATTTTGCCAATTCTAGAGCTAAATATTGGGCGTTAGTATTAACTATATCCCCTAATAATAATTCCGTTCCTACACAAATAATTTCAGCGGCCATAATTTTTGACAATTAGCTTAAGATTTTCAATTTTGATCATTAACTGATCTCCTGTCACCATCGTTCGATCGGGTTTAGGTAACGATGGTCATGGAAGTTAACCATATCAATGCGCTCCCACATTATACCAGTAAGCTATCAACAATCAAAGTCTTGTATATTAAATGCCACTTTTAATAACCAGATTTAGTATCACTACCCATTAGCAAACGTAAAATCAGCCTACCATTCCTCTACATAACAATAATTGATCATAATCAAGCATAACAAGGTATTGCCGATCATCACCTCTTCCTTCCTGCCATGACAAACCCCACCAAAATCATCTAAAATTAAAATGTCCACTAAATAATAAAATTCTATGACTCGCTGGTTTAATATTGCCGGTCCCTGTTCCAACGATATCCACTATATGCTCTCTCCCACAGTACGATTACCAGATTTAGAGGAGCTAATTCAACAACGTAGTTACTTTGTCCTACACGCACCACGACAAACGGGGAAAACCACCGCAATGTTAGCCCTAGCAAAACAACTTACTGCTACAGGAAATTATGCCGCAGTCATGGTATCAGTGGAAGTAGGAAGTGCATTTAATCATGATCCTACTGCCGCAGAATTGGCAATTTTAGGGGCATGGTATAATACAATAAATATTCGTTTACCTAAAGAATTGCAACCACCTGTAAAAGAATGGCAACAGAAAGAAGCAGGAAGCAGAATCAAGGCTTTTTTATCAGATTGGGCAAAAGCTATCAATCGTCCCATAGTATTATTTATAGATGAAATTTACTCTTTACAAGACCAAACATTAATATCAGTTTTACGACAGTTAAGAGATGGTTTTCCTAACCGTCCTGAAAATTTTCCGACCTCAGTAGGATTAATTGGTTTACGAGATGTGCGAGATTATAAAGTAGCATCGGGAGGCAGTGATAGATTAAATACATCTAGTCCTTTTAATATAAAAGTTGCTTCTCTGACTATGCGAAATTTTAATCTTGCAGAAGTGGGAGAATTATATCAACAACATACAGCAGCAACCGGACAAATTTTCACACCAGAAGCAATAGAAACAGCTTATGATTTAACCCAAGGACAACCTTGGTTAGTTAATGCTTTGGCTAAAGAAGTTGTAGAAAAAATGTTAAAAGATAGAAGTATTGCTATTACAAAAGAACACATTTTAATAGCCAAAGAAATATTAATAGCTCGTCAGGATACTCACTTAGATAGTTTAGCAGAACGTTTAAGAGAACCAAGAATTAAAGCCATTATTGAACCGATGTTAGCCGGTTTAGAATTAGGGAATATACCTAATGATGATATTCAATTTGTCATTGATTTGGGATTATGTAAAATGCACCCCTACGGAGGTTTAACTATTGCTAATCCCATTTATCGGGAAGTGTTACCCAGAGTATTAACAGTCACACCAATGGCATCTTTACCAATGATTGCACCGACTTGGTTAACACCAGAAGGGGAGTTAAATCTAGATGCTTTATTAACAGCATTTCTCAAATTTTGGCGACAGCACGGAGAACCGTTATTAGGTAGCACTGGCTATCATGAAATCGCACCGCATATTGTATTAATGGCTTTTTTACATCGTGTGATTAATGGTGGGGGAGTTTTAGAAAGGGAATATGCCATTGGTAGCGACAGAATGGATTTATGTTTACAGTATAAAGATGTAACTTTAGGGATTGAATTAAAAGTATGGCGGGATAAAAAACGCGATCCGCAAGCTGACGGAATTGAACAATTAGAATCTTATTTAGGGCGTTTGGGTTTAGATTTTGGTTGGTTATTTATCTTTGATAGGCGGAAAAATGCTTTACCTATGGAAGAAAGGTTATCAACTGAAGTTGTGGTGACGGAAAATCAATATAGAATTACTGTGATTAGAGCTTGAGTGTTTTAAATGAAGTATTTTTGGAAACAATGCTTTTTTCAAAGATATTTAACGGTGAATTTATAAGGTACGTTGCATTTAATTAACACACCCTACAGGATTGGCTGCTTAATTTTTATTTCAGCTATTCATAAACTTTACTTCTATGGGCGATAAAAATTATCGTTACCAGTTTTAAATCATCATTAATTTCATAAATAACTCTATAGTCACCTACTCGATAACGATAATAACCTGATAACTCACCTTTGAGAGATTTTATATTAGGATGATTACGAGGATTAATTTTTAAACGTTCAAAACATCTATCTAACTTTTTTTGTAAAGTAGCAGAAGCAGATTCAAAAAACTCCCCTGCATCAATACTAATAACAACAGTATAATTAATATTTTCGTTTAAGTTTGTCAACAGTAATCACCTTTCCTTGTTTTACATTTTCTCTAGCATGATCAAAATTTTCTTTAAATCCTACAATCTCTAATAACTCTTGAGTAGCATCATCTTCTCTTGTTGCCAAATATGCTAAAAAATCAACTGCTACGAGTAATTTTTCTGGTGACAGTTGTTCAACATATTTTTGGATTTGTTCACGAAGTTCTAACGTATTCATAGATTATTTTGGTTATTTACCCAATTTGATTATATCTGATTCTGATAAAATTTAGATCCCCGACTTCTGTTATTAATCTTCTGATGTAATAGATAATTTGTAGGGTGTGTTAGCGACAGCGTAACGCACCTCATATTTACTAAATAATTTATTTTATTATGTTTTTAAAAATCTCATTTAATAATAATGGTGCGTTACGTCGCGTATTTAATTTATTTGTATATTTTATAATCTTTTTGCGTTCCTAACGCACCCTACAAACTTAATATTTTCTTGTAACCTTTACAGGTTACAATCTACAAGTCTCGACGCGAGAGAAGACCCAAACGAAAAATCATTCCTAAAAAACCAAAAACCCCAACAATCACATGGGAGTTGGCCTTTAGGTGCTTTCATCTCAAAAGTAATATCAATGTAAGACAACCAGCTTCCTCCTTCTCTCCATCCTACCTTGTCCCCGAACTTTTCCCAGATTTCTCGGTTATATTCTCTCGTTCCCCCTAAACCCTGATAAATGCGTTTCTGAACAGAAAACCCAAATCTACCATTACTGTATTTTACCCACAATTGGTCAATGGTGCGGAGGTCTGCACAGGGAAAATTATCAATGTGTTCATTATCTAACCAACTTTCTTCTTCGAGGTTTGCAACCGCTAACATTACCCTTGCTGTTTCCTCATCCGCTTCTTTCCATTTCCCAGCTTTGAGTAAGTCACGGAGTTTGCTGTAGTCCATTCCTGCATCTGATTTTAATTCTACCTCTCGCTGTAAGCTCATAGTGATATTCCTGTAGATTAATTTTTAAGAAATATACTAGAGACATCCTAACATAGGTTACACTCCACAAGTCTTGATGCGAAAGAGCGGAAAAATCACCATTTTATATTTAGGACTTACGCAAGATGTGACTGAAAACCTTATTCTTGCGTAGGGGTAATTCATGAATTACCCCTACTTTCGTTCCCTTTTGCGTAAGTCCTAAAAAAATATCATGCAAGCATACAAACTCAAAGGAAAAATTGGTCAATCTGGTAACTTAGTGATTACCAAACCCCTGAATTTACCCCCCAGAAACGTGAAAATTGTAGTTTGGGCAGCCACAGATAACCTTTAATATTTAATAGAATTTTCTCGCAGCCATTCTGATATAGTTTCTTGACTTTCTTGACCGTTTGCTAGTCGTTCCATTATTAAAACAACTTCGGGTTCTGGAACATCTAACGAATATCCATTTAATTCCAGAAAGATAGCCATTACTACGAAAGCTACCCGTTTATTACCATCTATAAAAGCATGATTTTTAGCAAATCCATAACCATAAGCCGCAGCTAAATCAAATATACTGGGTGTAGGTTCACCATAAGCAAGTAAATTTTTCGGTCTATCTAAACTAGCTAAAAACAAATTGTTATCTCGCACACCTGCAAGACCACCATGCTGTATTAATTGGTCTTCATGTATAGCTTTAACAATTATTTCATTTAACCAGAAAATTCCATTCATTTCCCTAACTCATGAAGTGCATTTCTGTATTTTGTGCTGACTTTTCTGTAAGCCTCCATTGCTTTTTCAAAATCAGGATTACCAGCAGTTATAATAATACCTGTTGGTGTTTCAGTGACAAATACACTGTCTCCTTCTTGAACTTTAAGTTTTTCCAGAGCTTCTTGAGGTAATGTTATAGCCAAGGAATTTCCAACTCTACTAATTTTTAAGGTGTACATTCAGTTAATAACCTCCAATTCAGTCAATTTGAGATAATAATATAAAAACAGAGTCTCATGAAAAATATCATGCAAGCATACAAACTCAAAGGAAAAATTGATCAATCTGGTAACTTAGTAATTACCGAACCCCTGAATTTACCCCCCAGAAAAGGGGAAATTGTAGTTTGGGCAGCTACAGATACCCTTGATCATACCACAACCCTAACCACTGAATCAGCACCAGAAACACCAAAAAGACCAACTAAAATCAAGGTTTTGCAAAACTGGTTTGAGAAAACCCAACCTGCACCTCCTGATTTTGATCCAGATCAAGCTAAATGGGAATATTTAAAGGAGAAACATAACCTGTGAAAATCTTGCTTGATACCAACATAATTATAGATAGTGTAAACTTAAAGAGTTCACCCACTGCCAAAATACCATGACTCGCTGGTTTAATATTGCCGGTCCCTGTAAAGACGATATCCACTATATGTTATCTCCCACAGTACGATTACCAGATTTAGAGGAGCTAATTGAACAAGAAAGTTATTTTGTCCTTCATGCACCACGACAAACAGGGAAAACCACCGCTATGTTATCCCTAGCAAAACAACTTACCGACACCGGAAATTATGCCGCAGTCATGGTATCAGTGGAAGTAGGAAGTGCATTTAATCATGATCCTACTGCCGCAGAATTGGCAATTTTAGGGGCATGGTATAATACAATAAATATCCGTTTACCTAAAGAATTGCAACCAGCTGCTAAACAATGGCAACAGGAACAACCGGGAAGCAGAATTAAGGCTTTTTTATCAGATTGGGCAACATCCTTAAACCGCCCTTTAGTATTATTTATAGATGAAATTGACTCTTTACAAGACCAAACATTAATATCAGTTTTACGACAGTTAAGAGATGGTTTTCCTAACCGTCCTGAAAATTTTCCGACCTCAGTAGGATTAATTGGTTTACGAGATGTGAGAGATTATAAAGTAGCATCTGGTGGTAGTGATAGATTAAATACATCTAGTCCTTTTAATATCAAAGTTGCTTCTCTGACTATGCGAAATTTTAATCTTGCAGAAGTGGGAGAATTATATCAACAACATACAGCAGCAACTGGACAACTTTTTACACCAGAAGCAATAGAAACAGCGTTTGATTTAACCCAAGGACAACCTTGGTTAGTCAATGCTTTAGCTAAAGAAATTGTAGAAAAAATGGTAAAAGATAGAAGTATTGCTATTACCGAAGAAAACATTTTACAAGCTAAGGAAATATTAATTGCTCGTCAGGATACTCATTTAGATAGTTTAGCGGAAAAACTCAGAGAAAAACGAGTTAAAAACATTATTGAACCAATTTTAGCAGGGCAAACCTTACCCGATACCCTAGCAGATGATAGGCAATATTTAATAGATTTAGGATTATTACGACGTGATCCGATGGGGGGATTAGTTATTTCTAACCCCATTTATCGTGAAGTAATTCCCCGCGTTTTAGTACAAGGAACTCAGGACAGTTTACCTTTAATTAGTCCTAGTTGGTTGACAGCAAAAGGTGAATTAAATATAGATGCTTTATTAACAGCATTTCTCAAGTTTTGGCGACAGCATGGAGAACCATTATTAAGTAGTGCTGCTTACCATGAAATTGCTCCGCATATAGTATTAATGGCTTTTTTACATCGTGTGGTTAATGGTGGAGGAGTTTTAGAAAGGGAATATGCAATTGGTAGTGACAGAATGGATTTATGTTTGCAGTATAAAGATGTAACTTTAGGGATTGAATTAAAAGTATGGCGGGATAAAAAACGCAATCCGCAAGCTGACGGAATTGAACAATTAGAATCTTATTTAGGGCGTTTGGGTTTAGATTTTGGTTGGTTATTTATCTTTGATAGGAGGAAAAATGCTTTACCTATGGAAGAAAGATTATCCACTGAAGTTGTGGTGACAGAAAATCAATATAGAATTACTGTAATTAGGGCTTGAGTTTTATATTTTTTGTTTGACGCAGAGGCGCTACAGTCGCAGAGAGGAGAACGGAAAGAGGGATTTTTGCAGATCATTTTTCTCTGTATCCTTGAAAATTGTAGAGTAAACAAAGACTAAAGACAACTTTTAGGGATTAGGGAAAAAGACGATTTTTCCCAGAATGCCTAGTATTCCTGTCACCAAAATTCCGACAATGCCAAGAAACCCATTAGTGGTAATATTCACCCGTGCATTCAGGTCATCAATAGGCTTTTCTATTTCCATAACTTTAGAATCTAGGGCTTTAATATCCCCTCTTATTTCTGATTGTCCTATCTCTAGCTTAGTGAGACGCTCATTAACATCTCTTTGTAAAGAGTCGATTTTTCCCTCAATCCTTGTCAGGACAGTTTCAAGGGAATAAGTTACGGTTTCGTTAGACATTGTGCTAAACTCCTACTTTTGATAACTTTAATTAGGGCTTGCTGAAAAAATAAGATAGGAAAAATTTATGATGCTAAGGGCAACTTCTAGGGGTTGCCAATAAACCCAAAAAGTTTAGCTGCTCCTCCTAAAATAGCAACAACAAGGGCGATCAAAATGCCTCGATTAGTAAACTCTTGATAGGCAACTCTAGCGGTCAATCCGTCAATTTTTGTGCTTAGTCGCTCATCTAAAGCTTTAATTTCTCCTTTAAGTTCTGCCTGTCCGATTTCTAATTTTGTCAGACGTTGCTCGATTCTATCAGCTTTGTGGTTGACTTCCTTGATGCTGTCTTTGATTTCCTTGAGGACCGTTTCAAGGGAATAAGTTACGGTTTCGTTAGACATTTGCTAAACTCCCAGAGTCATCCTGCCGCTATCTTAATTATTAATCCTTTTTCTAGTTTAAGACGGCTTACGGTTCACTGCCACGATTGCGCCAGACTTGCCAACCGACGTAACCGAGGAGGAGAGTCGCACCAAAGGCAAAACCCCAACCACTGGGAACATTGGAAAAACCGAGGGCTAAACTGCCCACCCAGAGAGTTAGAGCGTAGATAAATAATACTGTCAGACGGTGAGAGATACCCGCTTTCAGTAAACGATGGTGTAAATGACGTTTATCAGCCACAAAAGGAGATTTTCCGCGTTTGAGACGGGAAATAATCACCGTGGACATATCGAGGAGAGGAACCGCGAGGATGAGATAGGGCAATAGGACGGCGGTAACGGCAACAGTAGTCACAGCAGTGGTTTTAGCCAATCCAATCACCGCCACACCCGCCAGGGTAAAACCCATAAAATAGGCCCCACCATCCCCCATAAAAATTTGGGCGGGGTTAAAATTGTAACGCAGAAAACCCAAGGCCCCACCCGCTAAAGCGGCGGCGATAATAGCGGCGGCCGGTTGTCCCATCACCAAAGTTACAATCAAAATCACCACGGCAGATATACCCGAAACTCCCGCCGCTAATCCATCTAAACCGTCAATCCAATTAATCGCGTTAGCCATCCCCACTAACCAGAGGAGAGTAATCGGTAAACTTAGCCAATGAATTTGTAATAAATCGCCGAAGGGAATAGAGAGGAAATCGATCCTCACCCCAGCTTGCCAAGCTAGAAAAGCGACGCTAAACTGCATTACCAGACGATTGAGGGGCGAAAGATTAAAAAGATCATCCGCTAGACCGATGAGAAAAAAGCCCAAACCGCCTAGGGTTACGCCCCACACTTCCCATTCTCGATCGCTGTTTAAACCGGCAAACCCTCCCAACCACCAAACGATCAGGAGGGCAGTTAAAGCGCCGACAAAAATCGAAACTCCCCCCAGTCGAACCATAGGCTTTTCATGGACCTTCCTTTCGTTGGGTTTATCGACGTAACCGCTTTTCAGTCCGACGGTTCTGACGAGGGGGGTACTCCAAAGTACCACGGTATGGGCGATCAGAAAAGCAATTAGATAGTATAAATCTCCGGACATGGGAATTGGGGGGCGATTTAATTCACAATTGGCCACTGACAGGCAATCGCCAATTATGAACTTTTATTATCTCTCTTTTTAGGCCAAGGCGGGGACGGAAATATGGAGATGGGGATAGAGGGGGAAGCTTTCACAGAGTTTGGCTACCCGTTGACGGCAAGCAGTTCTCAGGGCTTCATCCCCTGGATTAAGGAGAATATCGGCGATAATGTTGCCAATCTCGATAAATTCCGTTTCTCCTAGTCCTCTGGTGGTCATAGCCGGGGAACCCAAGCGCAGACCACTGGTGACAAAGGGAGACTCGGGATCGAAGGGAACAGTGTTTTTATTAGCGGTAATATTAATGGTACTCACCAGGCGATCGGCTTCTTTCCCGGTCATGCCCACGGATCTCAAATCGAGTAACATCAAGTGATTATCCGTACCATCGGTGACAATTTTAATCCCTCTAGCCTTCAACTGACCGGCTAAAGCTTGGGCATTAGCGATTACTTGGCCCGAATAGATTTTAAACTCCGGTTTCAATGCTTCCCCAAAAGCCACAGCTTTCGCCGCAATCACGTGTTCTAGGGGTCCGCCTTGGGTACCGGGGAAGACGGATTTATCGAATTTTTTGCCTAATTCCTCGTCTTTGGTCATAATTAACCCCCCCCTAGGACCGCGCAGGGTTTTGTGAGTGGTGGTAGTGACCACATCACAGTGGGGTAGGGGGTTAGGATGATGACCAGTGGCCACTAAACCGGCAATATGGGCGATATCTGCCATCAGGTAGGCCCCCACTTCGTCAGCGATGGCGCGGAATTTCTCGAAATCAATCCGGCGCGAATAGGCAGAATAACCGCAGATAATTAGTTTGGGTTTTTCTTTGCGGGCGATGTCAAGGATGAGATCGTAGTCGAGGAGTTCGGTTTCGGGACTTACTCCGTACTGTACGACTCGGAACCATTTCCCGGAAACGTTAACGGGGGAACCGTGGGTAAGATGACCACCGTGGGAGAGATCCATGCCCATAATCGTATCGCCTGGCTGCAAGAGGGTCAGGAAAACGGCGAAATTAGCTTGGGCGCCAGAGTGGGGTTGTACGTTAGCGTGGTTTGCCCCAAATAGTCGTTTAACCCGATTGATCGCTAATTGTTCCGCTTCGTCAACGTATTCGCAACCGCCATAGTAGCGTTTTTTTGGCAGTCCTTCGGCGTATTTGTTGGTTAAAACCGAACCCTGGGCGGCCATGACGGCAGCCGAGGTAAAGTTTTCACTAGCGATTAATTCTAGGTGATCTCTTTGACGTTGCAGTTCTTTTTGCAAAATCCCTGCGATCGCTGGATCCGTCAGGGATAGTATATCTAAGTTCGTATCAGTCACGGTTACTCGATCCTTTTTTTAACAATTTACCTGTAATCCTTGGGTCACTTTCTCCATTTTGGCACAATCTCTAATCTTCCGACACACCAGTGAGCTTAATTGCCTCTCTTCGGGGTCGCTCATCAATTGTCAACTGTTAGCAGTAAAATCTTCATTTTTAGTCAATAAGTGATAGTAAGTAGGTAGGCGTTAAAAATTATCAGATGCCCCCCTTATTAAGGGGGGATTAAAGGGGGGACTAAGGGGGGATCGGCACCCCCCTTATCAAGGGGGGCAGGGGGGATCGAACCTAAAATCCATTTTTAATTTAATTATAACCAGCTACTTAATATTAGCCAATAGAACCCCCCAAAAGCTGGGATTGAGTGATAAAATCAGAAGTAATGCCCAATTTTAACGGTGATTTTCCCTTTAAAAATAACAACTTAGTAGAAGTTCTACAAAAAGTTGACAAATTTTAAAAATAGGGTAGATTACCTTCAAGATAACCACCCGAAAACTACCATTAATTATCTGTAATCAACCGGTATTTCTCATCCCTGCGGCAATACCATTAATCGTCATTAAAGCGCCCCTTAATAACTCCTCTTTAGAATAGCGGAAATGAATCACACCGGATTGAGCTTGACTATTGTATTGACGTAAACGCTTGAGGAGAGACACCTGTAGGAAACCGAGGGGAACGATCGAACCGTTGCGTAACTGCACCGAGCGCTGTAAGCTCGGATCATTATCTAATAAATGTTTCTCGCCGGTGATCTGGAGAACAATCTCGCTAGTGCGATTATATTCCTCTTTAATCCTTTCAAACAGACGTTGAAAACGTTCTCGATCTTCCTGTTTAGAAAGTTCACTGACGTAGTGATAGGCCATCTGTAAATCCACCTTTGATAGAGTCATTTCTGCCTTAGAAATCACCATCTGGAAGAAAGGCCACTTGTGATAAAAATGGCGTAACAATTCCAAATTTCTGCTAGGAGAATCATCGAGAAACATCTGTAAAGCTGTCCCTAAACCATACCAAGCCGGTAAAAGAAAACGGGTTTGCGTCCAACTAAACACCCAGGGAATTGCCCGCAGGGTACTTAAATCCTGTTGACCACTTTTCCGGCGCGCCGGTCGGGAACTAATCTGTAAAAGACTAATTTCAGGAATGGGAGTTACGGACAGAAAGAAGTCTAAAAAGTCCGGTTCTTCATAAATCAAACTGCGATAGGTTTGCCGTGAACGGGTGGCCAAGTCCTCCATGATGCGATTCCAGGGTTCGAGATCATCAAAACCACTGCCCAGTAAACTTGCCTGTATGACTGCCGTTACGGCCGTTTCGAGGTTATACAAGGCCAATTCCGGTAAAGAGTATTTCGAGGCTAAAACCTCGCCTTGTTCGGTGATTTTAATGCGACCGTTAATCGTTCCCCGGGGTTGGGCGAGGATAGCGGCGTAGGCCGGACCCCCACCGCGACCGACGGAACCGCCCCGGCCATGAAAAAGACGTAGATCCACGCCGTATTGTTTAGCAGTTTTTTGTAAAGCCTTCTGGGCCTTATGAATTTCCCAATTACTGCTCAAAAAGCCGGAATCCTTATTACTATCGGAGTAACCCACCATAATCTCCTGTAAATTACCCGGTTCGAGGATGGCCGGTTCCGGGGTCACGTCCTCCCCGTTTAAAGCCCCTAAATGGTCGTAACCGCCGGCTAGGGCTGCCCGGTAGAGGGGCAATTCAAACAAAGTCTGCATGATGCCGGGGGCGTGTTTGAGGTCATCGACGGTTTCAAAGAGGGGAACGATGCGGAGGGAACTGCGGCTAGTGGCGGGGTCGTATAAACCAGCTTCTTGGGCTAATAACAGCACTTCTAGCACATCGCTGGCCTCGTTGGTCATGCTGATAATGTAGGTTTGGCAGATTTCCAGACCGAATTCCCCTTGCAGACTTCTTAAAACTCGCAGGGTTTCAATGGTTTCGCAGGTTCTTTCCGAAAAGGGCATTTCCCGGGGAATTAAGGGCCGACGGGTTTTTAATTCCGCCACTAACCAGGCGATTTTTTCTGATTCGGTTAATTGGCCGTAGGGTTTGGGTAAAACTCCGAGATAGGCCGCGATTTCTTCGATACATTCGGCGTGACGGGTGGATTCTTGCCGAAAATCTAACTGAGTCAGGACAAAGCCAAAAATCTCCACTTGGGCAATCAGTTGATCGAGTTCTTGACAGGAAAGACCGGTTTGCAAGAGACTGCGCTGTAATAGCTGTAATTCGGCTAAAAACTCGGAACCAGAGCGATAGATGTTGGTTTCGTTGAGTTTAGTTAATAATTGTCGTTCTTCCGGGTCATTAAGGCGATCATTGCGATCGCGGGTATTTTCCAGACGTTTTTGAATAAAGGCCAATTTGAGGCGATAGGGTTCCTGACGGTAGCGGATTGCTAACTGGCTATAGATTTCGGGCATTTGCTGTTTATCTCTGTCCAGGGAGTCCAGCAACTCCGGCAAGACGTGACACCAGTGCAGGGAGGCACTTAAAATACTGGTCAGGTCGCGAATAGCATCGAGATATTTTTTAACAACGAGATTGCGCTGATAACAGCAGGTTTTCCAGGTGACTTCGGGGGTAACGGAGGGATTGCCATCCCGATCGCCCCCCACCCAAGAACCAAAGCGACAGAAGTTATTTTTTGGCGCTCGTAAACGGGGAAAGGAGGATTCTAGACTTTGCTGCAGACGCAGGGTTAACTGGGGTAGGGAATCGAAGAGAACTTCATCGAAGTAGTGGAGGGCATAATCCACCTCATCGACGACGGTGGGTTTAAATTGGTGTAGTTCATCTGTTCGCCACCAAAAACGTATTTCTTCTTTTAACTGTTTGGTGACTGTCTGTGCTTCTCTGGAGTTAGTTAACCCCATACTGCGAAAGATTTCTTCTGCTTGGTCGAGTTTTTCGAGAATGCCCGAGATGCGGCGCTGTTTAATGCGAATGGTATGACGGACAATTTCCGTGGGGTGGGCCGTAAAAACCAGACGAATATCTAATTGATCGAGAAGACGCTGAATTTCCTGGGGGGGGACGTTCACCTGTTTAAGATAGGGAAATAACCAGTGAAATAGCCCCGATTTTGGGCTGGAGTGATCGGACTCGTTTAGGGTTTTTTCTAGCCAATCGGCCCCGACAATGGTGGCTAAAAGGCTTTTTTGCGTTGGTTCAGCCTTGGGACTTTCGTTTTCTTCCCCGATCACCGTCCGTCGCAGTAGTTGCTGATCCCTTTGTTCGTAGTGTTGTTCGATTATATTTATTAACTGGAAATAGAGGGCAAAAGCGCGGGTAACTTTGATCGCTTCCCCTAGTTCCAAGTCTTCAATCATTTTGGCGATCATTGCTTCCGGACTATCATCGGTCACTTGTCCTTCCTCAGAACAGAGATGGCGCAGTAATTCCAGTAAATCAACTAATTCTTGACCACATTCGGAGACTAAGACTTCTTTCCATAAATCTTCGATTAATTTCAGTCTTTGCTGCAGAAACAGGTTGGAAGTGGGGAAAATATCCTGTTCGGTTTCGGTCGAGGGGACAAGGACGCTCATAATTTCAGTAATCAGTAATCAGTAATCAGTAAACAGTCATCAGTCATCAGTCATCAGTGAAAAGAAAGCTCAGAACTTGCCCGTTAATACTATTCACTGAAAACTCAAATCTGATCATTGATAACTGATAACTGATCACTGATTACTGATATATCGGGATTAGTTCTTTACGGTTTGTCAAAAATGAGATTATATGCCAAAGAATCACATTTTTTCCTATTTTTAACAAAAATTTCGCTATTTTTGCCTCTTTTCAGGGGGCAAAAGGACTTTTTTCTTGGATTATTGGTCACTTTTGACCGGTAACTGATCGGGAATATTGAGAAGGGGCAAGCGATCGCCGCGAAACAATTCCTCACTTTCCTGGCCCAATTCAATTAACCAATGATTGAGGGACCGCAAGGCCAGATAGGATAAAAGAAAGGGACTAACCGCTAGACTAAGCCAAAGCTCGATCGGTTGAGTTTTCATGGCAATTTTTAGGTTAAAGGACGGCGTTTGATGCGACGAATCGGAAAATTAGCAATCAGGGCGGTAGTTCGTTGGTCACTTTCTAAGAGTAACTCGGTTTCCTCGGTGTCGATATCAAGATAACGACCGACCACTTCTAAGATTTCTTGACGCATCATATCGAGAATTTCGGGACTAAGATCGGCGCGATCGTGGGCTAGAATAAGTTTTAAGCGTTTTTTAGCTTGGTCGCCACTTTTGCCCGAACCGCGCCATGCTAGAAGTTTATCGATCAGGTCATTCATAGTAGGTTAAAGGGTTGAGATGAGAGAGTTTAAGGCCCAAACAAGCGACGACGCAGACGGGTAAGAAAACCTTCCTGACCGGCCATTAAATCTAGAAACGGCACATCGCGACCCTGTAAACGTTGGGCAATGTTTCTAAAGGCCATAGAGGGGAGAGAAGTCTTCTCCTCTAATACTAATGGTTCTCCTTTATTAGTGGAAATAATAATTCTTTGATCGTCGGGAATAATCCCCAACAGGGGAATTACCAATAAGTCGAGAATATCCTCGACGCTGATCATCTGATTAAGTTGGATCATTTCCGGCCGCAGCCGGTTGACAATCAGACGAATACCCTTAATATCCTCGCTTTCTAGTAATCCTACCACGCGATCGGCATCTCTCACCGCCGACATTTCTGGGGTAGTAACGATGATCGCTTCTTGGGCAGCAGCGATCGCATTGCGGAAACCCATTTCAATTCCTGCCGGGCAATCAATCAATACATAATCATAACTTTTTGACAATTGGGCGACTAAATCCTTCATTTGATCGGCAGTAATTGCCTCTTTTGTACGATTTTGTGCCGCCGGTAATAGAACCAGATTTTCCTGTCTTTTATCCTTAACTAAAGCTTTATCAAGGCTACAATCTCCCGCTACCACATCGAGGGCAGTATAAACGATACGCTGTTCTAATCCTAACAATAAATCGAGATTTCTCAGTCCGAAATCGGCATCGACAAGGGCGACTCGACAGCCTAATTGAGATAAGGCTGAACCTAAGTTCGCCGTTACCGTCGTTTTACCGACTCCTCCCTTTCCCGATGTCACCACAATTACACGAGCCATAATTTATATCAGTTATCAGTTATCAGTTATCAGCTATCAGCTATCAGTTATCAGTTATCAGTTATCAGCTATCAGTTTTATAGAGTTTTTCGTTTCAACGCAGTTAATCGCTATTTTTACCAGTCACTGAATCACTGTTTACTGATCACTGTTTACTGATCACCTTTTTTCGACCCACCCCACTTTATCTTTAAAGGTGTAGGTTCTGGAAAAATTATAAGCCCCAATGATGCGGATTCCTCCTTCGCTGATACAGGCGATTTCTGGTTCTATGCGATCGCTATTTAAAGCCGGGGCCCGTGCCACCAATTCCGCGATCCTCAGTTGAGTTAAATCGATTCGCAGGGCCATGATTAGTGCCGCTCGATCGCCTCGGAATCCCGCATGGGCCACACCGCGTAAACTCCCCCAAACTAATATATCGCCATCAGCGACGATCGATCCGCCGGGGTTGACATCGCCCATGATTATAACTGTACCGGGGTGACGGATTTCTACACCCGATCGCAGGGTAGTTTTTAAGTATAAAGGTTCAGCGAGGAGGGATGGCAGCGGTTGCTCGTCCCCGAAAACCGTGGCATTTGATTGCATTTGTTCGACATTGTAACCCATAGTTGCCGCTGCCACTGCGGTTTGTCTTCTTTGAGTTTGGATCGTATGTAGGGGTAATTCGGCACTGTCTAAAATTGTGGCGATCGCTTGTAGTTGCCGCGTATCCATCAGGCGATCGTTGGCCTGTAGATGTACAGGTGTTCTAGCTGGGCAGTTTTGACCGCTATTACGGAGATAATATTTCAATCCTGTCAAGATATCTGTCCAATCCTGACTTGTCTCCCCGGCGCCGGTTTTGGGTAAAATTAGCACCAATTTCTCGCCCTCACTTTTAAGGTGAATTTGGGTGTATCTTGACCTTACCGAGGCTGATGGCTCAATTTTTTCGGTTTCTAGGTCGATTTCTTGATTTATTCCGGTTTTGGTTTCATCCATAAAGATAATTTTTTACTTAAACAAGACAAAGCGCAAAATAGCGATCAGCAAACCGACGGAAGCGGTAATCAGTGAACCGCCTAAAATGGTTATTAATGCCCAAATTTGATTTTTTTGACTGCCCTCAACTATTTTGAGGCGATTATCCATCCCTTCGACTCTTTCGGTTAATTTTGCCTGTCCTATCTCTAGGGATTTAACATCTTGCTTGATTTCCTTAATATCAGCCTTAATTTCGCCAATATCAGCTTTAATTTCGACGATACTATTCTCGATCGCCGTGAAACGAGTCTCGATCGCTTTTTGTCCGTTGATAATTAAGTCTTCTAGCCTTTTCAAGTCCGTATCGGCAACAGTTTTCATAAAAATTAACTGGCTATCAGCATAGATGTTTCTTTCATTATGAACCTTGAGCAGCCAGCAGCAGTGGGAATTAGGAATTATGAATTAGGAATTACGGCTGATGCGAGATAGAGAGGTTTGTAAAATCAAAGGGAGGCGTCACGATAAAGGTAATCACTCCAAAGCATGAGGCCTCCCATGAATAGGATAGATGCTCCCACCCTCTTGACTATTATTTAGGGTCTGCTGAAAAAGGTTTTCCTGGGGGCAGGGTGTGGGGTGTGGGGTGTGGGGTGTGGGGTTTTAGCGATTTTCATCTGGTCAATTACCTAATTTTCAGGGAAAAAGTCCAGGAATTTTCCCCCCGATCACTACAATGGTTGGCACTTTTTGAGGGAAAAAAAGTCTAGAAGGTTTACCCAACAAGGTTTTTAGATTTATTCAGCAAACCCTATTTATGTCCTGGTGGATGACTGGTATCAAGAACAGGGATATCGCTTGACTCCCATGCTACCTGGACCTGAGCCTAGTTTCAGTGATAGTGAAATGTTGACCTTTTGGTTTATTCCCCGAACGCTCCCGCAGCAGAATCCGTATTGCAGTTCATTCAAAGCAACAATATCCTAGCCGACAAGGGGTTTATTGGTAAGTAGTCGTGCAAAATTAATTTCCTAGTAAAGATAGGCACTCATGCAAGAGGCAAAAGGCAAGAGGGGGTTAGATATGTGTAATTAGGGTCTGCTGAATAAATCTAAAAACCTTGTTGGATAAGACTTTTAGACTTGTTTTTACTCAAAAAGTGCCAGCCGTTGCGGGGATCGGGGGGAAAATTCAGGTACTTTTTCCCTGAAAATTAGGTAATTGACTACCTCAAAATCGGTAAAACCCCACACCCCACACCCCACACCCCACACCCTGCCCCCAGGAAAAGCTTTTTCAGCAAACCCTAATTAATTTTGCTTAGGTACTTAAATCGAAATCCGCTAGTTTTACTCGATGGCTTTCTCGGCGCGCTCCCCTATAGTATATATGTATGGGGGAAGTTCAGTTAAAACGCGGTAGAGAAACTGGGCAACCTTGTATGTTATTAAATTATGTAATAACATGATATGTAGTAAACTTTGCCTAAAATCATGAGTAACAAACAATACAATCTAACCTGGGCTAGGATAGGCAATGCTTCAGGTTTCCGTTTGAGTGCCAGTTTTTTTAAGGATAATCCCCAGTTTAAGGAAGCTAAAGGTGCTGTTGAAGTTATCAGCCCTGATACCTTATTAGTCCGCTTACAGCCTCAATCTGTAGAACAGGAGGAAGATGAACTGATGATGAGTTTATTTTTAGATTTTCTGACCAAGCAAGCCCTATTAAATCCTGATGCTGAGTTAGAAGCTTATACGGAAGCGATGGCAGCGGTCGATGAAGAGTTGATGACAGGAGTAGAACTTGATAGTTAACGGTTGGCGAATCTACTTTATTAAAAGACTTTTTGGGCAACAACGCCGCGATTTACAAGTTGAGGTTCGTAAACTAAAAAACACCTTGCCAACAGAAGCATACCGTACTCATTCTACAGTCAAACTCTACAGGGCGATTATGGTCGCCATTAAAGAAAAAATCCCTCTCGACCCTTTTGCTTCCCATTTTGCTCTGACTGGGGCGCTCAAGCATTACGGAAGAGTCAAAAAGATGGGACTACCTGACCGTTATCGCTTATTCTTTCGGGCTATACAAACCGAGGAGTATAAAGCAATTTTTGTTTTATGGCTAGGCTATCCTCGCAAACAAGGGGATAAAAATGATTGTTACAAAGTTTTCACAAAAATGGTTGAGCGAGGTGATTTTCCCAATTCTCTTGACGCTTTAATCCTTGATAGCCAAGAAGATTAGCTAGTGATAAGGTGGTTGAAAAAGCGATCGTAACCCACAGATACACTTTCAACTGCGCCTCCACAGAAAGATTGCGATCTAACGTTAGCATGAGATCGATGATCGCACTAAGATGATATGATAGTAGTGCATTTTCCTAATTATTGATGATTAAGAGTTTTGCATCTAAGGAGACAGAGCAAGTATTCAAACGTAAATTTTCACGAAAATTACCTCAAGATATTCAACGAAATGCTCGGAGAAAGCTAGAAGTTTTAGACGCGGCCGAAACTTTACAGGATTTATGCATTCCTCCATCTAATCGGTTGGAAAAACTCTCAGGAGATAGAAAAAATCAGCATAGTATCCGAATTAACGATCAGTGGCGGATCTGTTTTATTTGGAAAAATGGCAACGCCTACAATGTAGAAATAGTCGATTATCATTAATTGTCACTCAATAATCATGACTGAGAAAAAATTATTAGCCCCCATTCATCCTGGTGAGATTCTGTTGGAAGAATTTCTCAAACCGATGGAAATTAGCCAAGAACGTTTGGCAGAAGATCTTAATGTACCAATAGAGCAAATCAAGGAAATTATCGAGGAAAAGCGAGGAATTACTGCCGATATTGCCTTAAGGCTTTCTCGTTATTTTGGTATGTCTGAAAGGTTCTGGATGAATCTTCAAACAAGGTATGATATTGAAGTAGAAAAAGATAGGCTCAGAGAACGTTTAGAGAAGGAAGTAAAAGTCTATGCTGCTTCACAAGCACTGTAGCATAACCGAAAAAATAGGGGAAGAATAATAATTTTAACCCCCCGTAGGGTGGATTAGCGCAGCGTAATCCACCATTACATCAATTATTGAATAACCATAGATTAGGTGCGTTACACTTCGTTAACGCACCCTACAAGAGCGGCGATCGCACTAAAATGATTAAGTCATCCATTCGGCAGCAACCAACCTTGAATTACTGCCTTCACAACCTTGAGATATTTGTTGTCCACGATAAATTCGTCAATGGCTGTTTTACTTCCTTCTTTTAGTGCAGCAATTACTCGTTGTTTTAGATCAGGCTTTGTTGCAATATTAACATAAGTTATTTTGTCAGCTTCAGTTGCAGTCGGATTTGTTTTTTCAAGCTGTTCCAGGAGTTTTTGAATTTCAGCAGCAGCTTCTGCGAGAGTTTTTTCGTTATCAGTTCTCTGATTAAAGGAATTGTCTATTCTCTGATTAAAGGAATTGTCTATTTCAGAATGACTGACAACCACAGGATTGATCTGCCCGAAATTGGGTCCATTGAAATTATTAGTCACTGCCACCTCCAGTGGTTCATCTCTCTTTATAATGGGTTCTAAAAGGAGCAATGCAGCCTCATAGGAATCAAGAGTCGCCTTTCTGGCCTGATCAGAGATCGCTTGCAAAACCCTTGCTCGATCTGCGGGATTCTGAATAGTAATCGCTCTTCGCATCTCTTGGAGCATCCCGTTCAACCCGTTCAAGGCCACAGTGACACAACTTGAAGCGGATCCGTACAGATCATCAGAAACAAAGGGACGCCCCCTTTCACAGGCGAGATACGCCTCCTTTAGGGGAACCATATCGTCCCCCCCAAATGAAGTCGCCCCCTGCATTTGGCGAACGATGCCATCACGAATGTATTCTCTCAAGGCCAAAAGAGAATCCCAAATCGATTGCGTATGACTTTTCATCAGCACTCCTTTCTTGTAGCCTAACTATTAATTATACCGCTCGACTTTTAGACAGAGTCCGAGAAGTCATGCGTCTCAAGCACTTTAGCTTGAAGACGGAAAAATTGCATTCGAGATTTGGCTCTTCGGTTTGTGTTATGCAATGAATGGAGGTTATAAGGGATGGAACCCTTATAGAGAAAGACATTTGGCGATTTTTGTCAATTGTTTTTGCTCTAGAGCGAACTAATCAATTAAGTCTCTTGCCAGATAAGGATTTAGTCGATTTATGCCCCCCTATCGAACCATACCAAGTAACGAAGAACCTGAAAACTCACATCTGCTCACTGATCACTGATTGCCTCCTATTGACACAAACGTTGATAAACTGTGGCTAAAGCTTGGACATCACCGACGTTACCCGGGAAAAGAACCACGGGTAAATTAGGAAAGAGATGATGATCGGCTGCTGTACGGACCATGGAGACACCGGGGAGAATCTGACCGAGTAAACGGGCCGATTGCAGGCTTAAACCCGTACTTAAGACATCATTAGAGGTAATTCCGCCTTTACTGATTAAAAAACTGATGTCACTGGGTAAACCCTTAACAATGTCCATTAACAGGGTGGAGACGGCAACCCCAAAATCAAGACGTTTCTGCACAGAGGCAAAGGTTAACTCTTGCCGACTGGTATAGATCACGGGGGTTTGTTTATTTTTGTGAATAAGCTTGACTTTTTCCAGAGCTTGTGCTAGGAGTTGATCTCGTTGCTCAGGACGATCGCGCAATGCCGTCACATCGATTTCGACTCCGACGGTGTTGGGTTGTTGAAGCAGTTTATCTAATTGTTGGCTAGTTTTTTTGACGTGGGAACCGACGATAATTGCCCCGGCTTCCCCCGTGGGCTTATACTTACCCATAGATTCGGGTGCGATCGGTTGAGTTCCTAAATTAGCCAAAGAAGTTAGAATACTGGCGGCACTACGGAATAAAAATTTTTTTCCTTCCCCTGCGGCGGTTAAAATATCTTCAGCAAAGCGATCGAGATCCGCTTGAGTTTCCCCATCTACCACCCCACATTGATTATTTTTGAGCTTTTGCAGTCGTTCTAAACTACCTTGACGGATATCTGCCAGTAAAAATCTCTCTACATCATCTGCTTTAATTTTACCTTGCGTTTTCTCCTCCAAATAATCCGGCAGATAACTATAGTGATAGGCAAAAACCGAATCGCGAGCGAATTCCGTCTCGTGGACGGGAGTGGGAACGCCATCGATGATTAAATAGTGAATACTATCACGGGTGATTCTACCTCCCTCAAAAAAGGCTGGAATCAGGAAATGTGCATCAAAACCGCCCAATTCTTCGGCAATAACATCAGTTTCGATCGGATAATGCCCGCGCAGGGTAGAATCGGAACGACTAACCACCAAAAAATCCTCGATTCCCTCTTTAGTTAAGGCAGTTTTCAGATTATGACAGACTTCTCTGGTGACAGACTCGGCTTTTTCGGGGGTTAAAGCGCGAGTATTGGTCAAAACAAAGAAAATTGGCGCATTATCTGCCAATCCCAAGCGGAGAGTATCTTCATCCCACCGCATCAATAACAGACAACTATGGACTGTTTGGGAACCTGTCGGGTCGTCATCTAAGACTATAATTTTAGGTCTATTATTGCTCATATATTTTTTATCAGGATGGGAGGGACGGGGGAATTAAGAGAATCTGGTTAATAGTTTATCGGGTTCTGGTTCCCCATTAAAGTCGTCCCCTCCCTAAGCAACCGCTATCAATCTTGATCACAATCTGTCCAATATAGGATAAGCTATACCATGATTCATACAGTGACGAAGTTGAGCGCGGGAGACTTCCCTTTGAATACGTTAATCCACCCCACTGCGGTTATCCATCCGTCGGCAAAACTTGATCCCAAGGTTAAAGTTGGTCCCTATGCTGTGATCGGGGCCAATGTGGAAATTGAAGCTGATACAATTATTGATGCCCATGTGGTCATTGAAGGTCCGACTAAAATTGGCAAGGGTAATCATATTTTTTCTGGGGCTGTTATTGGTAATGAACCACAGGATTTAAAGTATAAAGGGGGCGAAAGTAGCGTAGAAATTGGTGATTATAACCAAATTCGCGAGTTTGTCACGATTAATCGCGCCACGGATACGGGAGAAGTTACCCAAATTGGCAGTAATAATTTATTAATGGCCTATGTTCACGTTGCCCATAATTGTATTTTGCAAGATAACATTATTATCGCTAATAGTGTCGCCTTGGCCGGTCATGTCCAGATCGAATCAAAAGCAGTTATCGGAGGGGTTTTAGGAGTACATCAATTTGTTCATATTGGCAAAATGGCCATGTTAGGAGGAATGAGTCGTATTGATCGCGATGTTCCCCCTTTTACTTTAGTGGAAGGCAATCCCTGTCGCGTGCGAACTCTTAATTTAGTCGGTTTACAAAGGGCCGGTTTTACCGATGAAGATTTAACTTTACTGAAAAAAGCTTTTCGGATTATCTATCGTTCTAATATAAATCTTCAGGAGGCTTTAGAACAAGTTTCTCTCTTAACCGATAACCCCCATGTTCAACATCTCTGTCAATTTTTACAATCCTCTACCACGGGAGAAAAACGTCGCGGTTTAATTCCGGGGAAATAATTTTTTTATTGAGGAACAGGGAGTGGGGTGTGGGGTGTGGGGTGTAGGGTGTGGGGTGTAGGGTGTGGGGTGTAGGGTGTGGGGTGATGGGGAAGTGGGGAAGTGGGGAAGTGGGAAGAATAAATAAAAATAATCTCGTGTCTCCTGACTCCTATCTCCAGCAATCCTGAATCCTGAATCCTGTCTCCTGACTTCTGAAGTCTTTTATTATCAAATAATTATCCAAATGCGTATATTTATTAGTACGGGTGAGGTATCGGGTGATTTACAGGCAGCCATGCTGATTGAATCCCTTTTTAAACTAGCTAAAACCCAGGCAATTGAGTTAGAAATTTTTGCATTAGGTGGCGATCGCATGGAGTTAGCCGGAGCAAAAATGTTGGGTAAAACCACTCGACTGGCTGCCATGGGATTAATTGAATCTATCCCCTTTATTTTGCCAACCTTACAACTACAAAAACGAGCAAAAGAGTTTTTTAGAGATAATCCCCCTGATATCATTATTTTAATTGATTATGTGGGGGCAAATGTGGCGATCGGTCAGTCGGCTAAAAAAATTATTCCCGATGTCCCAATAATTTATTATATTGCCCCGCAGGTGTGGATTTGGTCAGAAGAAAATATTCCCTCAGCTAAACTCAGGGCCACAGCAGAAAAGTTATTTAATACGGAAAAATTAATCGCCGTCACCGATAAATTATTGGCAATTTTTCCCGCTGAAGCTCGTTTTTTTGAAACAAAAGGTTTACCGGTAACTTGGGTGGGACATCCTTTAGTTGATCGTATGGCTAATGCTCCCAATCGGCAAGAAATGCGGCAAAAATGGGCAATAAAACCCGAAGAAACGGTAATCGCTTTATTACCTGCTTCCCGTCAACAGGAGTTTAAATATCTCGTGCCGACGGTGTGTGCTGCTGCTAAAAAATTACAGGAAAAAATTCCCGATATTAAGTTTTTAATTCCCGTTCCCCTAGCTTTATACGAACCAAAAATGCGAGAATTAGTAGCGGAATATGGATTAAATGCGGTGATTATGGAACGAGATCAGACTTTAGAAGCGATTGCCGCAGCCGATCTGGCTGTGGCTAAGTCTGGTACAGTTAATCTCGAAATTGCTTTGTTAAATGTGCCGCAGGTGGTGGTTTACCGTTTAAGTGCAGTTACTGCTTGGATTGCCCGCAATATTATGAAGCTTTCTGTACCATTTGTCTCACCAGTAAATTTAGTTTTAATGCGAGAAATTGTTCCCGAATTATTACAAGAGGAAGCTAACCCAGAAAGAATTATGCAGGAATGTCTAGATTTATTATTAAATCAGCAACGTCGCCAAAAAATGTTAGATGAATACGCAGAAACTAAAGCCGGTTTAGGAACAGTAGGCAGTTGTGAGCGAGTGGCACAAGAGGTACTTAATTTTACGGATCAAGTTCCGAAAAACCAGAAAAAAGCGGGGTAATTTGCCACTACCCCACCAAATATTATCAAGGAATTACGATTACTTATAAGCGTCCATCCCCTCACAGGAACAAACCAGATTTCTGTCCCCGTAAGCATTATCAACCCGTCCCACTACCGGCCAGAATTTATAATCTTTTAGCCAAGAAAGCGGGTAAGCTGCCTGTTGACGGGAATAGGGACGACTCCAATCATCGGCAGTTAAAACCGCAGCTGTGTGGGGGGCATTTTTCAAGGGATTATCGTGGGGATCCATGCTACCATTAGCGATCGCTTGTACTTCTTGATAGATAGTTAACAAAGCTTCACAAAAACGGTCTAATTCCCCCAAAGATTCGCTTTCCGTGGGTTCCACCATCATTGTACCCGCCACGGGCCAAGAAACCGTCGGCGCGTGGAAACCGAAATCCATCAAGCGTTTTGCCACATCTTCCACCTCGATGCCGGCCTGTTTTTTCAGGGGACGTAAATCGATCACGCACTCGTGGGCAACTGTTCCCGCGCTACCCTTAAATAACACCGGATAGGCCGACTCCAAACGAAAAGCCATATAATTAGCGTTCAAAATTGCCACTTCTGTCGCTTTTTTCAAGCCGGCTGCCCCCATCATAGCGATATACATCCAAGAAATCACCAAAATGCTGGCACTACCCCAAGGCGCGGCCGAAATTGCCCCAATCGAGTCCTGATGCTTACCATTAGCGGTTTCTGGGGATAATTTCGCCGAAACTAGGGAAACATCCGGCAGAAAAGGCACTAAATGGGATTTTACTCCGATTGGTCCCATGCCCGGTCCCCCCCCACCGTGGGGAATACAGAAAGTTTTATGGAGATTCAAGTGACAGACATCGGCGCCAAAATCCGCCGGACGACATAAACCCACCTGAGCATTCATATTGGCGCCATCCATATAGACTTGACCACCGTATTGATGAATCAAGGCGCAAATTTCGCTAATTCCCTCTTCAAAAACGCCGTGAGTGGAAGGATACGTTACCATCAAAGCTGCTAGATTATCCTGATGCTTCTCGGCCTTAGTTTTCAGGTCATCAATATCAATATTGCCCCGAGAATCGCAATTAACCGCCACTACTTTCATACCACACATAACAGCACTGGCAGGATTAGTCCCGTGAGCGGACTCAGGAATTAAGCAAATCTGACGATGACCTTGACCGCGACTTTCATGGTAGGCTCGGATCACCTGTAAACCAGCATACTCTCCCTGGGAACCGGCGTTTGGTTGTAGAGAAATGCCATCAAACCCGGTAATTTCCCCTAACCAAGTTTCTAACTGTTGAAAGAGCAGTTGATAGCCTTCTGCTTGGTCAATCGGGGCAAAAGGGTGTAATTTGCCGAATTCTGCCCAAGTTACCGGAATCATCTCCGCTACGGCATTGAGTTTCATCGTACAGGAACCGAGGGGAATCATGGAAGTATTTAAGGCTAAATCCTTTGTTTCCAGACGGTGCAGATATCTGAGTAATTCCGTTTCCGAGTGGTAACGATTGAACACCGGCTCGGTAAGATAGGCACTGGTACGGGTTAAATTAGCGGGTAATTCTAGACTAATTTTCTCGACTAATTCCGCCGTGGTAAAGGGTAATTCCTCGGTGGGGGCAAAAATTTGCCATAAATCCCACACATCCCTGAGACTGGTGGTTTCATCGAGACTAATTCCTAGATTATTCTCATCAAAATAACGCAGATTAATCTTATGGGTTTTTGCCTTGGCGAAGATATCCTTAACTCCCGTGGATACCGTAACTTTGAGCGTATCGAAGTACGGTTCTTTCCCCACTTGATAACCCAACTTTTTTAAACCATTTGCCAATAAAGCGGTTAATTTCTGCACTCTTTGGGCGATTTTCTTGATTCCTTCCGGTCCGTGATACACCGCGTACATGGAAGCAATCACCGCTAGTAACACCTGTGCGGTACAAATATTACTGGTGGCTTTATCCCGGCGGATATGTTGTTCGCGGGTTTGCAAAGCTAAACGCAGTGCGGGTTTACCCTGACTATCCTTCGATACCCCGACAATGCGCCCCGGAATGCTACGTTTATAGGCATCTTTGGTGGCAAAATAGGCGGCATGGGGACCTCCATAACCCAAGGGAACCCCAAAGCGTTGACTGCTACCCACGGCAATATCAGCCCCCAATTCGCCGGGGGGAGTAAACAGGGCTAAACTGAGAATATCGGCGGCAACGGTGACTAAAGCCCCATTTTCCTGCGCTTTGGCGATAAATTCCCGATAATCATAAATTACGCCATCGGTGGCTGGATATTGTAATAATGCGCCAAAAATTGGCGTTTGGAAGTCAAAGAGACGATGATCCTCGATAATAATGTCAATACCTAAAGGAATCGCTCTGGTTTTAACAACTTCAATCGTTTGGGGATGGCAACTACTGGAGATAAAGAAAGCATTGGCTTTAGTTTTACATAGTCCATAACTCATGCTCATCGCTTCCGCGGCTGCTGTTCCTTCATCGAGGAGGGAAGCGTTAGCAATTTCTAGACCGGTTAAGCTAGTGATGAGAGTTTGGAAGTTTAAGAGAGCTTCTAAGCGTCCCTGGGCGATTTCCGCTTGATAGGGAGTATAGGCGGTGTACCAACCCGGATTTTCTAAGATGTTGCGGAGAATTACCGGTGGGGTGATACAGTCATGGTAGCCCAGGCCGATAAAGGAGCGAAATACCTGATTTTTCGAGGCAATCGCTTTTAATTGGGCAAGAGCGGCGTATTCACTCAAGGCAGGTGGTAAATTAAGGCTTTTTTGTAAACGAATTCCTGACGGGACAGTTTGAGCGATTAACTCCTCAACAGTAGCAACACCCAAAACCGCCAGCATTTTCTCGATTTCCGTCTCCGTCGGTCCAATATGACGGTTAACAAAGCTATCGGTACAGTCTAGCAGGTCTTGCAGGTCAGCAGGAGCGAATTCCTCGGTTTTCTCGGCCGTAATTGACCTATTTAGCATATTAATCTCGGTTTCAACAATTACAAAAGTGCTGCGTTTGATCGCTAGGGGTGATTTTAACGCAACTGGTAAAATTTGGCTCTCTTATTCTTTGTGTGATCAGTTTAACTTACTATAGAAGCGATCAATCTTCGTGTCCTCTGTGTCTGGAGTGGTTCCTCCCACTCCCTCGCCAGCAGGACTGTATCTTAGAATACATTTTACCCAGCAAACCTAAGATCGAAAGTATGCACAAAATTAACCCCACTACTGTTTCGTCACCAAAAACCAACCGGAATCCGTGGACTCGATCGCCTTTAATCCTTCTAAATCACTAGCTTCTTTGGTTTGACGATCGATAATTAGGTAAGGTTGCTTGTGACTTTGCCAATGATTGATTAATTCTTCAGTAGCAAGGGGAAAAACCCGACGACCACTATAAAAATTTAACGAGGGGCGCTCGTAGGCAAAAGCAATATAAACAGGGTGATCGGCCGGCACATATTTCTGCACTAAACTCGCCACCGGTTTGACAGAGAAATTCTCATTTAATTCCCAGATCCACAGGGGAGAATTGACAAAAATAAACAAAGAAACCAACATTCCCCAGAGTAAAACCACGCTGAATTGTTCCGAGCGCCGAGCTAACAAAATTGCCGTTGTCACCATGGTCAGGGACAGTGACAATAAGGTTAAAATAATTAAGGGATGGATAGGTTCGATAGCGGCAAAATTACCAGGGAAATAGGCTATTAAAGCTAATAAACCCGTCACAACGCCGATAATACCCAGAATAATTGACCAGATTGGATTATAGGTGCGATCGATGGGAAGATTAACCATCTGCGCCAAGGCATAACCGGCCGCTAAAGCCAAGGCCGGATAGATCGGCAGAATATACCAAGGCAATTTAGTCGCCATTACCGAAACCACCAACAGATAAACACCCGTCCAAACTAACAGTAACTTCGCCCAACTGTAGAGATATTCCTGACGAGCTAAACGTAAACCCCAAACCGAGAAAATTAACCAGGGCCAACTATATTTAATAATTTCTAGCAGATAATACCAAAACGGTCCGCGATGATTGTCCAGATCGTCACTAACTCGCTTTAACTGTTGAACAAAAAGGGAATCGAGAAACTCCCGCTCGTAGTGCCAAAATTGGGCGCTATACCAGGCAAAAGCGGGAGTTGCTCCCAATAACCAACCCGACCAAAAATAGGCAGACGTTAATAACCGGGGGGTATCCCAGAGCAGAAAAATAAAGCCGATACCCGCCAATAATAGCCCCATAATACCCTTAGTCAGACAAAGGAGGGCAAATCCTAACCCCGCCCCCACAGACCAGCGTAAATCGCGTCGTGAGCGCAGTAAACCAACAAACATCAGCATTTCAAAACACAATACCGCTCCATCCAACATGGCTAAACGGCCATGGCGCACCACCGGCAAAAGAGTTAAATAGATCAAGGCCGACAGTAAAGCTGGCAAACGAGCGGGAAAAATTTCTCGACCGAGAAGATAGAGAAGCGGCACCGATAAAGCTGTTAAAAAAGCGGGAATTAGTCTAGTATTGGCCTCATTGATGCCCCAAAAATGGTAGGTTAGACCAATTAAACTGTGAATCAACGGCGGTTTATTCAGGTAGGGATCACCCCAAAGACTAGGAAATAACCAGCGCAATTGTTCCAGGGGGGTTTGGCTAATTTCCTTGGCTACCTGAGCGATTGTTGCCTCATCCCAATCCCGCAAGGGTAAATTACCTAATCCCACTAGATAGATAATTAAGGCCGCTATTAATAATCCCAGTAAACACAGAAATTCTTTAAAATTTTCTCTCTGACGCAATTTATAACTAGAATATCCCCAAGTAAATTTTTGACGGTTCATAAGCTAGGTCAGTTATCAGTAAACAGTAATCAGTAATCAGTAATCAGTAAATAGTAATCAGTAAGGCTCTCCTAGACTGGTTATAGCAAATTAGTAGTTTCAATGAGCCTAATCCCTTAAATAGCCTAGAATCCAACCAAGCAAAAAGCTTTGATTATTTTGGTTCTTCGGTTTGTGTTATGCAATGGACGGGAGTTATAAGGGGTGAAACCCTTATATAGAAAGACATGGCTGCGATTTTTGCCAATTGTTTTCAATCTAGAACGAGCTAATCAATTAAGTCCCTTGCCAGATAAGGATTTAGCCGATTTCTGCCCCCTGATCGAACCATACCAAGTAACGAAGAACCATTATTTTCTGCTAAAATATCATAACTACTCTAGAAGATCCTTAAAACTCAAATCTGATAACTGATAACTGATAACTGATAACTGATAACTGATAACTGATTATGTATTGGTATAATGGCGAATTAATCGAGAATGAGCGAATCAGTCTGGGTATTGATGATATTGGGCTGCTTTATGGAGCCACACTCTTTACTACCCTGCGTATCTATCAACAAAGCTTAGATCATCCCCTAACCCATTGGCAAGAACATCTCCAACGTCTGCACTCTAGTTTACAAGTTTTCCAATGGTCTGATCCCGATTGGCAGCGAATTCGCCAAGGAGCCGAAAAATTATCCCTATTCTATCCTGTCCTGAGAATCACAATTTTTCCCGATGGTAGGGAGTGGATTAAAGGCAGATTTTTACCCGAAGATTTAAACCTTAGACAAGAGCGGGGAATTATTGGGTGGGTAGTGGATAATCCCGCTTGGCAACGCGTTTTAGGAGAGCATAAAACTGGTAATTATTTAACTCCTTGGTTAGCGTCACAAACTGCTCAAAAAAAAGGGGCAAAAGAGGCGATATTAGTCGATCGATTGGGGAATTGGTTAGAAACTAGCACGGGTAATTTATGGGGATGGAAAGATAATTGCTGGTACAGTCCCCTGCTGACTGCTGATATTTTACCCGGAATCGGGCGCTCGGCTTTGATCGGCTGGTTAAAAAAACAAAATATTTCCCTGCAAGAAAATCTCTGGACCCCGGAATTTGTCGGGACTTTACAGGCGATCGCCTATAGTAATTCCTTGGTAGAAATTATCCCTTTTAATTCTATTCTTGGCTCGGATATAGAGATAAATACAGCTATTTATAGAGAAATTTTACCAGATTTACAGCAATATTTTTTTAGTCAATTTGAGAATAAATAGGGTTTGCTGAATAAATCTAAAAACCTTATCCAACAAGGTTTTTAGACTTTTTTTCCCTCAAAAAGTGCCGACCATGGGAGTGATTGGGGGGAAAATTCAGGGACTTTTTCCCTGAAAATTAGGTAATTTACCACCTGAAAATGGGTAAAACCCTACACCCTACACCCCACACCCCACACCCTACCCCCACGAAAAACTTTTTGCCGCAAACCCTAAATAAGGGTGTGTACTAGAGGCTAACACACCCAAAATCCAGAAATAATGCCGCTTAAGCTTTAAAATTCTCGCTCGGAATTAGCCTCACTATCGCGTTTAGAACCAAGTAAATCTAATTGATCGACGAGAATCACCGGTTTAGAACGAGCTAATCCCGTGTTTTTATCATTCCAGGTATCCATTTTTAAAGAACCCTTAATCCCGATTAAACCGCCTTTTTTCACATAATTAGCGGCCACTTCCGCCGTTTTACCCCAAATTTCCAGATCGAACCAATCTGGCTGATCGCTATTTTTCGAGCGACGATTAACCGCTAAAGTTAAAGTACATAAAACCTTACCCGACTCGAAATACTTGGTTTCTGGGTCTCTCCCCGCTCGTCCCACCAAATGAACCAGATTTACACTCATGGTCTTAAATCCTCAATTTAGTACAATAGTATGTTCATTTTAGCCTGAAACCTTAGCCTTGACCGGTGGCTAGGGAGAAAATTAGGCCAAAGACCTGGGTAAATCTGGAGAGAAAGAAGCGATAATTAACTAGACTTGAGAAACAAAACCTAATAAAATCCAAGTCGATTCGATCGAAAGTCTAGCTATAGCAACGTTTTATTGATCAGAACAGGAGTGAAAACAAGTGGCGGGTTTTTTTAGACGTCTAGGCTTATCAAGGGACATAGGTATAGACTTGGGTACAGCAAACACCCTCGTCTATGTATCAGGGAAAGGTATCGTTTTAGAGGAACCATCGGTAGTAGCGATCGATCAAGATCGTAACCCGGTCGCTGTCGGGGAGGAGGCAAAAAAAATGCTCGGTCGCACTCCGGGCCATGTCACCGCTCTGCGACCCCTGCGCGATGGGGTAATCGCCGATTTTTACAGTTGCGAGATCATGTTAGCGGAATTTATCAAACGAGCGCTCGATGGCACGATTGGCAATCCCCGCATGGTAATCGGTGTTCCTAGTGGGATTACTGGAGTAGAAAGACGCGCGGTGGTGGATGCGGCCAAAAATGCCGGCTCCCGAGAAGTGGGGTTAATTGATGAACCCGTTGCGGCGGCCTTGGGTGCCGGTTTACCCGTCTCGGAAGCGACGGGAAATATGATCATCGATATCGGTGGTGGCACGACAGAAGTGGCGATTCTCAGTCTTGATGGGACCGTGATCAGCGAATCGGTGCGCGTCGCCGGGGATGAACTGACGGACTCAATTATCGCCTATCTAAAAAAAGTCCATAACCTGATTATCGGGGAACGTACAGCCGAAGATATTAAAATTCGCCTTGGTTCAGCTTATCCCTCCCCCGGAGATGAATTTCCTCCTCTGGAAGTGCGGGGATTGCATCTCATGTCCGGTTTACCCCGCACCGTGACCATCAAAGCGGAAGAAGTACGGGAAAGTATGGATGAGCCACTTTCCGTGATCGTTGATGCGATCAAACGTACCCTAGAAAAAACTCCCCCCGAATTAGCTGCCGATATTATCGATCGCGGGATCATGTTAGCGGGAGGAGGTGCTTTATTACGGGGACTCGATCGCCTAGTCAGTCACGAAACCGGTATCGTTACCCATGTCGCTGAAGATCCCCTGCGCTGTGTGGTCAAAGGCACGGGAGAAGTGTTAAAAAATCAGAAACTCTTTGAGCGGATCGTTAATGAAACAACTCGCAATGTCTAAAGGTCACTAGGATCGGTTAGCGGCAAAAGACACGGATTCTCACTCTACACAGTCAAGAGGTTTTTAATCGCTCATGTATTCAGCACGACGAAAATGGACACAGCAGAGATGGCGACTTTTGCTGCTTGCTGCCGCTTTGGGGGTAGCTTGGTACATTCGCACCTATCAAAGTGGGGCGATTTTAGAATTGTATGGTTTATTAACCCGCCCTTTTCAGGGAGAGGAAACTAATCTGCAAGAGCAACTTCTGGCCGATCAACGGGTGCGAGAATTACAAAATCGTTTAAGTGAAGTCGAATATCAAAATCAACAATTAAAAAAACAGCTTGGTTATTATCAAACCCAGAAAAAACCCCTGATTTCTGCTCCAATTATTGGCCGCAGCGCCGATGATTGGTGGCAACAGGTGATTATCGGTCGGGGTAGCACCGATGGTGTGCCAGTGGGTGCTTCGGTGACGGGAATTGGTGGTTTAGTGGGACGGATTACGGAAGTTACCCCCCACACCAGCAAAGTTCTATTGGTCAGTAATTCCCAAAGTCGCATCGGAGCAACGGTGAATCGTAGTCGGGCCATGGGTTTAATTCAAGGTCAGAATTCCCAAGTCGCCACCCTGCGCTTTTTTGAAAAAGCTCCCGATGTCAAACCGGGAGATGTGGTGACAACTTCGGCTTTTAGTAGTCTTTTTTCGCCGGGGTTGCCCATCGGTCGTATAATTTCCCTTAATTTACAGGAAAATCCCGCCCCCACCGCCAAAATTGAATTTACCGCCACCGTGGACAATCTCGAATGGGTGTTCGTTCACCCGCAACCCCAGCAGTGAGAAGGGTAATTATGCTGAAATTAAGCCGTTTATCAGCCCGTTCTCGTTTTATACTGAATATTTTAGTCACTATCGCTTCGTTGCTTCTCTGTACCTTTCTTTCCTTAATGCGGCTACCCGGAATGGAGATTTTAGGCATCGCTCCCAATTGGTTACTGATTTGGTTGGTTAGTTGGAGTCTCAATCGCTCTTGTCTCGATAGTGTGGTGGCCGGATTAGCGATCGGCGCTATTCAAGATAGTTTAACCTCTAATTATCCTTCCCATATCATGGTTTTTGGTCTGATCGGTTTCCTCACTTCCCGTTTACACCGACAACGTTATGTTAAAGAAGAATTGATCGCCGTGGTCTTAATTGTCTTTGTGATGACTTTAATCGCTGATGGTGCGATCGCTTTTCAATACTATCTACAAGGAGGCAAAAATCTCGCCGATCTTTGGATCGATTATCAACGCATTGGCCTCACTTCTGCTCTGCTTAGTAGTCTCTGGACTCCCCTCCTCTATTACCCTCTCCAGCAATGGTGGCGACAATTTAGCGATCTTTAAAGAGATAGGAGATAGGAGACAGGAGATAGGAGACAGGAGATAGGAGACAGGAGATTATTTTTATTTATTCTCCCCACACCCCACACCCCACACCCCACACCCCACACCCCACTTCCCCACTTCCCTCACCCGCTCAACTAACATGAAATACAAACAAAAACTTAGTCAATTTTTTCATAATCTTGCTAATAAATTAGGAAATTCCAAGCAACCCCCTAAAGTCGATCCTATCGACTCCAAATCTGCGCCAGTTGCTGGGGAAAAGCCAGTAGAAGCCGCTTCCGAAGAAAAAAAGGTTAATTTAGTCTCCCGAACCAGTAGCAAGGCTATAGAGACGTTAAAACCCTTAAAGAACAAATTTACTACCCTGATCAACAATTCTCCCTTACCGCAATGGCGACAACATCCCCGCTTTGGCTTGTACTTGGGAGTAGGATTAGGGGTGACTGGGGGACTTTTGGGGGTAGGTTGGGGCATTTATCGCCTTGAAAGCTCTCTACCGCAAAACATCGCTGATATACAAACCTATGCTCGTCCTGGCACCTTGACAATTGAAGCCGCTAATGGGGAAATCCTCAAGCAAAATGGCCCTAGCACCTACGAAACCGTGAAAATTGCTCAAGTTCCCCCACTGGTACAGGAGGCCTTTATCGCTAGTGAAGACCGTCGTTTTCGCGAACACGGGGGAGTGGATGGTCAGGGTATTGCTCGCGCTCTCTTTTCTAACCTGAGAGCCGGGGGAGTGGTGGAAGGAGGCAGCACCATCACCCAACAATTGGCCCGGATTGTCTTTTTATCCCAAGAAAGGAGCTTTGATCGCAAATTACGCGAAATGCGTATCGCTCAGAAAATAGAAGATAAATATACAAAAGACCAGATTTTAGAGCGTTATTTTCACCTAGTTTATCTCGGTTCCGGGGCCTACGGTCTTGCCGATGCCGCTTGGTTATATTTCAGTAAACCCGTCGATAAATTAACCCTAGCCGAAGCTGCCACCCTTGCCGGCATTGTTCCCGCTCCTAGTCTCTATTCTCCCCTCGAAAACCCTAAATCTGCCCTAGAACGGCGTAATATCGTCCTCAAAACTATGGCCGAGGTGGGATTTATTACTGCTGCTCAAGCCGAACAAGCGATCGCATCTCCCCTAGGCCTTAAAACCAGTCCCCTAAAACGTCTGCAACGGCAAGCGGCCTATTTTACCGATTATGTGGAAAAAGAACTGCCGCAACTGGTTCCCGCTAAAACCCTAGAAGCGGGGGGATTGGTGGTAAAAACTACCCTTAATCCTCGTTGGCAAAGCGAAGCAGAGGAAGTGGTAGAAAGAGCGGTTTCTCGTTATGGCCAGTGGCAGAACTTCCAACAGGCGGCTTTAGTGGCAATTGACCCCAAAAATGGGCAAATTAAGGCTATGGTCGGAGGAATTGACCACGATAAGAATCAATTCAATCGGGTGACACAGGCAAAACGTCAGCCGGGATCTACTTTTAAACCTTTTGTCTATGCGGCGGCGATTGCGGCGGGGAAATCCCCCTATTCTAGTTATAAAGATGCTCAGTATGTAGTGGATGGTTATAAACCGGAAAACTACGGTGATAGGTATAGCGGCCGCGCGGTGTCCATGCGCGATGCTTTGACTTCTTCCCTGAATGTGGTGGCAGTTCAGGTGTTAGTGGCCGTCGGTTGGAATCCGGTGATTAAATTAGCTCAAGATATGGGGATCCAGTCGAAACTTTTACCCACTTATTCTTTGGCTTTGGGTGCTTCGGAAGTCAATCTTTTAGAATTGACCAGCGCCTACGGGACTTTTGCTAATAATGGTGTGCATCAACCAGTTTACGGTATTAATCAGGTACTCGATCGCAATGGTAAAGTAATTTATCAAGCCAATTTTAAACCGAAAACTGCTCTGAATAAAAACACGGCAGCGACGATGACTTGGATGCTACAGAATGTGGTTAATTCGGGAACGGGAACCCCAGCACAAATTGGTCGTCCGGTGGCGGGAAAAACTGGTACTTCTGATAAAGCTCGCGACCTTTGGTTTGTCGGTTATATTCCCCAATTAGTCACGGGAATTTGGCTCGGTAATGACAATAATAAACCCACCAATGGAGCCAGTACCATGTCCGCTTGGATGTGGCGACAATTTATGTTAGAAGCAATTAAGGATATTCCCTATCAAGGTTTCCCAGAACCGAATTTAGGCAAACGTCCGGTGACATTAAAAGCAGAACCCATTAAACCCCGACGTACCTACTTTACCCAAACTACTAACAATCGTTTAGCCAGCAGCGATGAGGGTTCCCCCACCGAAAGACCTATCCGCAGACGGCGACGGGTTCGGGTAAGTCGTGTGCAAACTATCGTTCGTTCTAATACTAGCGAACCGGGCCAACGCCGTTCTAGTCGTCGGCGTACTAGAGTCGCTCCTACCAGCGCCGCCGCTCCTCGTCCTCAAAATACGGCCCCCGCAGCAGCCGAACCGATTACCGTTCCCGTCAATGTGGCGGCTCCCGAAACTCGTTCGGTTCCCCTAGAGGTAACTTCTCCCCCCGATGTGGCTCCTCCTGCACCCCCGGCAGAAAGACGCTGAATCGGCAAAAAAAACCGCAGGATTTGCGGGGGTTACAGTTCCAAAACTGCTCGGCCAAATCTTGGAAAACCATCGGATTTTTGGCGGCGAAACCGGGTAAATTAGCCGAAAGCCTGCCGCTATAATAACTTAAAAGCCGTTTAATGCCGATGACCAGTCTTATTTCCCCCACTACCATCTCCTCAACTCGTTTAAGTCTCAGCTATCAAGTGGCTATGTCGGAACCGACTTCGCACCTCTTTGAAGTCACTCTACAGATTACCGGTTGGCAAGCTCCGATTTTAAACCTAAAAATGCCGGTTTGGACTCCCGGTTCCTATCTAGTGCGGGAATACTCCCGTTTAGTTCAAGATTTTCAAGCTGTTAACCTCAACAGTCGCAAAGTTGCCAAAAATCACTGGCAGATTGACAATGGTGACAGTTCCGAAATAACGGTCAAATATCGCGTTTTTGCCCACGATTTAACCGTCAGAACCAACCATCTCGATGATACTCACGGTTACTTCAACGGGGCCGCTTTATTTTTCTATATCCCCGATTATCAAAAACATCCCCTCACCCTGACAATTATCCCCCCCCATGGCGATTGGCGCGTTACCACTGCCTTAAAATCTTTACCCGGACAGAAAAACACCTTTCACGTTCCCGATTTTGATACCCTGGTGGACAGTCCTGTGGAGGTGGGGATTCATCAGTTATACGATTTTGTCGTCGAGGGAAAACCCCATCAATTAGCTATCTGGGGACGGGGAAACGCCAATCCTAGTCAAATTATCGCTGATACGACTAAAATTATTCAAACCGAGTCGGCTATGTTCGGTGGACTCCCCTATGATAATTATCTCTTTTTGCTACATCTTTCGGCGGCTGGTTACGGGGGACTAGAACATAAAAATTCCTGTACCCTTAACTATGCGCGTTTGGGATTGCGAGATAAGGATAAATATAATCGTTTTCTGCAATTAGTCGCCCATGAGTTCTTTCATCTCTGGAATATCAAGCGTATTCGCCCAAAAGCTTTAGAAAGCTTCGATTATGACGCAGAAAATTATACTTCTTCCCTCTGGTTTGCCGAAGGAACCACCAGTTATTATGATATAGTAATCCCTCTACGGGCGGGAATATACGATAGTAAGACTTTTTTAGAGCTTTTAAGCAAAGAAATCACCCGTTATCTCAATATACCCGGTCGTCTTGTCCAACCTCTAGGCGAATCGAGTTTCGATGCTTGGATAAAACTCTATCGACGGGATAGCAATAGCGATAATAGTCAAATTTCCTACTATCTCAAGGGGGAATTATTGTCGCTGCTTCTCGATTTACTAATTCGCACCCACACCGATAACCGTCGTTCCCTCGATGATGTTTTACGCTCGATGTGGCAACATTTCGGTAAAGAGGAGATTGGTTATACCGATGGGGAATTGCAGGCAATTCTCGAATCGGCTGCGGGAGTGGATTTAAGCGACTTCTACCAGCGTTATATCGACGGTTTGGCAGAATTACCCTTTAATCAATATCTTGAACCTTTTGGACTCTATCTGCGGGGTGTTGACAATGGGGAGACGATACCTTATCTGGGAATGCGGGTACAGAGTGAAGCGGGTAAAGAAATAATTAAATTTGTCGAGATGGGTTCCCCTTGCCAAAAAGCGGGAATTAATGCTGATGATGAATTATTGGCTATCGATGGATTGCGGGTGACGGCGGAACAGTTAAACGAAAGATTAAAAGACTACCGCGCAGGTGATATTATTCAGATAACAGTCTTTCATCTCGATGAATTGCGAACCCTTGCTGTTCCACTGGCCACCCCGCAGACGATTCGCTATGAAATTATCAGGGTAGAAAATCCTTCTAATAGCCAGAAACAAAATTTTTCCGCATGGGTAAATCCCGTTTAATTCTTGGTTAAATCAACAAAAAAATGTCTATTACCGCCGAAATTCCTTTCCTTCCTCTCGCCTATTTTGAGAATAAATTTATCCCTTTTACTGAGGCCAAATTATCCGTTGCTACCCACGCACTACACTACGGAACTGCCGCTTTTGGGGGTTTACGAGGTACTCCCGACCCTAACAATCCGGGACAGATATTATTATTTAGATTAGAACGTCATTGTCAGCGTTTAAGTCAAAGTGCTAAGTTTCTTAATTACGAGATTTCTGCTGATAAAATCTATGAAATAATTATCGATTTTGTGAAAAAGAATCAGTGTCATCGACCTTTTTATATTCGTCCCCTTGTCTATAGTTCAGGGTTGGGAATTGCTCCGCGATTGCATGGTATCGAGAAGGATTTTCTAGTCTATGGTCTAGAAATGGATGATTATTTAGCAGCCGATGGGGTTAACTGTCGGATTAGTTCTTGGTATCGTCAAGAGGATAGAAGTTTCCCGTTGCGAGGTAAAATTAGCGCCGCTTATATCACTTCTGCTTTAGCAAAAACGGAAGCGGTAGAATCGGGGTTTGATGAGGCAATTTTAATGAATTCTCAGGGTAAAGTCTGTGAAGCGACGGGAATGAATATTTTTATCATCAGAAATGGTCAGCTAATTACTCCTAGTTTTGACCAAGATATCCTAGAGGGTATTACTAGAGATAGTGTTTTAACTATTGCGCGGGATTTGGGTATTCCGGTTATTGAAAGACCCGTAGATAAGACGGAGTTATTTATCGCTGATGAGGTGTTTTTAAGTGGCACTGCGGCGAAAATTACTCCGATTAAAAGGATTGAAACTTTTTCTTTACCTGCGGCTAAACCGATTACTTATCAGTTAAAAGAAAAGTTAAGTTCTATCGTTCTTAATCAGGAACCAAAGTATCAAGATTGGATTACTCAAGTTCCTTTATAGTTAGAGAAATTTACTTGATTTTTCCTTGAGATGCGTCAAATGATGGCGCATCTCAAGGAACCCTGAAATAAACAGAATTTATCTATTTTTCGGTTTGATTCCTTCCTGTATGTAGGGTATAGTTCTCTTAGGATCAATCTTCAGCACGGGTTTCTTCCCTGTTGCTGTTTTTTCTTGTTGATTGTCGGTTTTTTGCTGATTTTGATTATTATCGGTTGTATGTTCCATAGTAGAGCAAATAAGTATGACAAATATTCGGCTTACCTATGATTATACCTTAAACTCTATCAAAGTTGTCAAGGATAGTATTAATCAACTAAATACAAAACTTACTTTGATTCTGACTATTAGCGGTGTTTTGGTTAATTTTGGCAAAGATTTACCTGCTTATATAGTTTCCCTTGAATGTAACCAGTCTATTTATCCTTGTCTTAGCTGCTATCTTTTGAAATTTTTGGCTTATTTATTCACAATTATTACTATTGGCTTAGGATTATGGGGTCTATCCCCAGTAGTGGGTGGTGAAATTATCCTACCAGAACAATTGCTTGCTGAGGAATGGAACCAAGCAGAGGAAGAAGACTATCTAACGGCTTTAATACAATATTTACAAACAGAAACTTTAGTTATAATCTCTAAAATTAGAGAGCAAAAAGCAATTAGATTAAATTGGGCAATTAGGACGATAGTAACAGCAGTAATCTTGTTTTTATTAGATGAGATGATTTTTATTTCTATTCCTGTTTTGGGTAAATTTTGTGCGGGGATATAACCCTAACTACCTTACTGCGCTAACACAGCCTACTTAATATTTTCTTGAAAAATAAGCTCTTGGGATTATTTATTGATCATTTATATTCGAGAAATTCTCAGCAGATAATGTGGATAATCTAGTCGATATTGTCATAAAAGTTAACAACGCTCACTGAATTTTCTTGATACACCCCAACTAGGGATAAATTTCTGGTATCGCCGGTCACTGAAATAGGTACAATAAACATTGGCTCGTTTTCATAGAGAACTTAAATGACGCAAAATAATCCCCTAGAGTTGATTGAGAAGTTAGAAACAGGAATCCCCGGCTTTGATTTTCTTTCGGAAGGGGGATTACCGAAAGGACGAGCAACTTTGATAGCGGGGACGGCAGGAAGTGCTAAAACGGTTTTTGCCTGTCAATTTCTCGCAGAAGGCATCAAAAATGGAGAAAATGGCGTTTTTGTCACCTTCGAGGAGCCACCCCAAGCACTAAGAAAAAATATGGGTGGTTTTGGTTGGAATATCCGGCAGTGGGAGGAAAATCGCCAATGGGCCTTTGTCGATGCTTCCCCCCAACCAGAAGAAAAGCCGATGGTGACAGGAGAATACGACCTAGGCGCATTAATCGCTCGCATTGAGTTTGCTATCCGCAAAAATAAAGCCAAACGGGTGTCTATGGATTCTTTAGGCGCAATTTTTAGCCATTTAAGTGACAGCGCTCAAGTGAGAAGTGATCTTTTTCGTCTGGCAACCGCTTTGCGAGAATTGGAAGTAACAGCGATTATGACCGCAGAAAGAACCCAAGAATACGGCGAAATCAGTCGTTATGGGGTGGAGGAGTTTGTGGCCGATAATGTGGTGATTTTACGCAACGTTTTAACCGATGAGAAAAGAAGAAGGACGATCGAAATTTTAAAATATCGGGGAACCGATCACCAAAAAGGAGAATTTCCTTTTACAATTATTCCCAACAAAGGGGCCGTGATTATTCCTTTATCAGCCATTGAATTAGAACAAAAATCCTCTAATATTCGTATTACTTCCGGCAGTCTGGAACTCGATAGAATGTGTGGGGGTGGTTTCTTCCGCGATTCGGTTATTTTGGTTTCGGGAGCCACAGGAACAGGAAAAACCCTGATGGTGACAGAATTTATGGCTGGGGGAGTAACCAATGGGGAAAGATGTTTAATTTTTGCCTTCGAGGAAAGTCGCGAACAGTTATTTAGAAATGCTACCGGTTGGGGGGTGGATTATGACCGCATGGAAAAGGAAGGTAAATTAAAGGTAGTCTGCCGTTATCCCGAAACTACGGGTTTAGAAAATCATTTAATTATGATGAAGGAAATTATCGAGGAGTTTCAACCTAATCGAGTGGCAGTAGATAGTTTATCTGCTTTAGAAAGGGTTTCTAATCTGAAAGGATTTCGGGAATTTATTATCGGTTTGACTTCTTTTATTAAGCAAAAAGAGGTGGGAGGATTATTTACTTCCACCACTCCCACTTTATTAGGAGGTTCCTCGATTACGGAAGCGCATATTTCTACAATTACCGATTCAATTATTCTGCTGCGTTATGTGGAAATGTATGGAGAAATGCGCCGCGGTATCACTGTTTTAAAAATGCGCGGTTCTATGCACGATAAGGATATTCGTGAGTTTTCGATCGATCATCAAGGTATGCACATTGGTCAACCTTTCCGCAATGTTACCGGAATTCTGGCCGGAACTCCTATGTACACAGCACAAACAGAAGTAGAACGTTTGAGTGGATTATTTGAGGATCGTAGTTAGGGTTTGCGGCAAAAAGTTTTTCGGTGGGGGTAGCGTGTGGGGTGTAGGGTGTGGGGTGTAGGGTTTTACCGATTTTCATCTGCTCAATTACCTAATTTTCAGGGAAAAAGTCCAGGGATTTTCCCCCTGATCACTCCCAGACGAGGCACTTTTGGATTTTAAAAAGGTCTAAAAGTCTTATCCAACAAGGTTTTTAGATTTATTCAGCAAGCTCTAGTTAAAATATAGCAGCATTTGCTAATCGTGCGTCGGTTGTTAGCTTTTTTCTCCCTATCTCCTTCTTGCTTTCTTGATATGTCTAAAAACTTTTGGTTGATTTTTCTAGGTCTTTTACTGATAAATAATCTACATTTATCAGCCTTGGCAGAAACAGTTTTACAAAGAATTGCTCGCACGGGAGAATTAAAAGCGGCAGCCAGAAAAGATGCTGTTCCCTTTAGTTATATCGATGAGAAAACGGGACAATGGACAGGTTACGGAGTGGAATTAATGCGCTTAGTCCAACGTCGATTAGCACAAGAATTAGGTAAACCGATTACAATAACCTTTACAGAAGCGACGACTAACAATCGTTTTCAGCAAGTGGAACAGGGACAAGTAGATTTATCCTGTAATGCGGCAACAATCACGGAAGAAAGACTAGCAAAGGTTAATTTTTCTATTCCCTATTTTATGACGGGAGCGCAATTTTTAACTAAAAGGGAAAATGTTGATAAAATAGATATTAATAACACTTTAGCGGCAGTTGCGATCGCCTATATTCCCCATACCACCACCGATAGTATTATTCGTTATATCTATCCTCTGGCTAATTGGCAAGCTGTCAGCGATCGAAGTGAGGCAGTGGCAAAATTACAAAGGGGAGAAGTTAAAGCAGTGGTTAGTGATGGAATTCTTCTACTGGGGGAACTCGTTAAACAAGGACAGGATCCGCGACAATTTGTGCTACTACCCCGTCAACCGATTACCACCGAACTTTATGGCTGTATTTTACCCAAAAACGATCCCGAATGGAAAAAATTTGTTGATACTGTTGTTGGCAGCAATGATAACCAGAAACTGCGAGAACAATGGTTTAATTTAGAAGAAAGTTCTTTCCCCTATAGGATTCTCAATCAACCCTAAAAATAGACTGTGATTGCTGAAAATTAAAAGTCAGTAAATTCTAGTTTTTTTGCTTTTTACTTGTTACTTTTTCCTGAAAAATTATGTCTTTTGTCGGTTTACATATTCACAGTGATTATAGCTTACTTGATGGTGCTTCCCAATTACCGGCACTAATTGATCGAGCGATCGAATTAGGACAACCAGCGATCGCTTTAACCGATCATGGAGTCATGTATGGTGCGATCGAATTAATTAAAACCTGCCGTAATAAGGGAATAAAACCAATTATTGGCAACGAAATGTATGTAGTTAATGGCGATATTGAAGTCAATCTTCGCCACCGAAAATATCATCAAGTTGTTTTAGCCAAAAACACGCAAGGCTATAAAAATCTGGTTAAATTAACTACTATTTCTAATCTGAAAGGTATTCAAGGTAAAGGCATTTTTGCTCGTCCTTGTATCAATAAAGAGTTACTCCAACAATATCACGAAGGATTAATAGTTACCAGTGCTTGCTTGGGTGGAGAGATTCCCCAAGCAATTTTAGCTAATAATAGAAAATTGGCTAAGGAAACTGCTAAATGGTATAAAAAACTTTTTGGTGATGATTTTTATTTAGAAATTCAAGACCACGGTTCTAAAGAAGATCGGATTGTCAATGTAGAAATAGTTAAAATTGCTAAAGAATTAGGAATTAAAGTAGTTGCTACTAACGATTCTCACTTTATTTCCTGTTACGATGTAGAGGCACACGATGCCTTACTTTGTATTCAAACTGCCAAGTTAATTACTGAAGATAAACGCCTCCGTTATAGCGGAACAGAATACTTAAAATCTGCTGATGAAATGCGTTTACTTTTCCGTGATCATCTGCCAGAAGATGTGATTGAAGAAGCGATTAATAACACCTTAGAAGTAGCAGAAAAAGTCGAACCTTATAACATATTTAATGAACCAAGACTACCTAACTATCCAGTTCCTGCCGGACATACTGCTGATAGTTATGTAGAAGAAATTGCTTGGTTAGGATTACTAGAAAGATTAAAATGTCCTTCTCGTCACGAAATTGAACCTGTTTACAAAGAAAGACTTGAATACGAATTAAAAATGCTACAGAAAATGGGATTTTCTACCTATTTTCTCGTCGTTTGGGACTATATAAAATATGCTAGAGATCATGATATTCCCGTCGGTCCAGGACGCGGTTCTGCGGCGGGTTCTTTGGTAGCATATTCTTTAAAAATAACCAATATTGATCCCGTTCATCACGGGTTATTATTTGAGCGTTTTCTCAATCCTGAACGGAAATCTATGCCTGATATTGATACGGATTTCTGTATCGAGAGACGGGATGAAATGATCCAATACGTTACGGAGAAATACGGGGAGGCTAATGTTGCTCAAATCATTACTTTTAACCGCATGACATCAAAAGCTGTCTTAAAAGATGTGGCGCGGGTGTTAGATATTCCCTACGCCGAATCGGATAAAATGGCGAAAATGATTCCCGTTTCTCGCGGTAAACCCACACCTTTAAAAGTGATGATTTCCGATGAAACTCCCGAACCGGCATTTAAAGAAAGATACGATACGGAACCCCATGTGCGTCATTGGTTAGATATGGCAATTCGTATCGAAGGTACTAACAAAACCTTCGGAGTTCATGCCGCGGGAGTCGTCATTTCTTCCCAACCTTTAGATGAAGTGGTTCCCCTCCAGAAAAATAATGATGGGGCGGTAATTACCCAATATTTCATGGAGGATTTAGAATCATTGGGATTGTTAAAAATGGACTTTTTAGGGTTAAGAAATTTAACTACTTTGAAAAAAACCGCCGATTTAATTAAACAAAATCAGGGCATAGAAATTGATCTGGATCAATTGCCTTTAGATGAAAGAAAAGCCCTGCAAATTCGGGCTAAAGGGGAACATAAAAAACTACCTCCCGATATTCTCAAAACCCACGGATTACTAGAAGAAGGGGATTTAGAAGGTATTTTCCAGTTAGAATCATCGGGGATGAAACAGATAGTTAAAGAGTTAAAACCATCGGGTATTGAGGACATATCTTCAATCTTAGCACTCTATCGCCCCGGACCTTTAGATGCGGGATTAATTCCTCTCTTTATTGGCAGAAAACACGGTAGAGAACCCATTCGTTATGATCATCCTTTATTGGAACCAATTCTTAAGGAAACCTACGCAGTTTTAGTCTATCAAGAACAGATTATGAAAATGGCGCAGGATTTAGCCGGTTATTCCCTAGGAGAAGCGGATCTATTGCGTCGGGCAATGGGTAAGAAAAAAGCCTCCGAAATGCAGAAACAAAGGGAGATGTTTATCGATGGTGCTGCTAAAAATGGTGTGGAAAAAAGAATCGCTGAAAATCTCTTTGAACAGATGGTAAATTTTGCCGAATATTGTCTAGGAGGTGAGACGTTAATTTTAACTGAGGAATACGGATTATTACCAATTGCTAAAATTGTGAGCGAAGAAATTAACTGCACTGTTTATACTGTTGACCAAAATGGTTTTGTTTATAGTCAACCAATCTCTCAATGGCACGAGCGAGGTTTACAAGAAGTCTTTGAATATACCCTAGAAAATGGCCAAACTATCCAAGCAACCAAAGATCATAAATTTATGACTAGCGACGGAGAAATGTTAGCCATAGATACAATATTTGAGCGCGGTTTAGATTTAAAATCCTCTGATTTTTCCTAAAAACCAAACCCCCCAATCTTGTCGGATTGAGGGGTAGGAAAGAATAATCCTGGCATCGAGCTATTGTCCCGGTCGGCAACCCGACAAGTATCTTGGCCACGGTGAAGTTTCACAACCGAGTTCG
>NZ_JACJSV010000070.1 GCF_014698335.1 Microcystis viridis FACHB-1342
GTCAGTCCAACCACCTTCCTGTTGATTGACGTCTGCTAAAAGTAGTATTCTGGCATGGTTCATTTTGTAAGCTGCTATTTTTCCTTTCTTGGTTAGCTGCTAGAGTTCAGTTCTTTCGGAGTCTGTTAGATCTACAATATATTTTTTCTTCGGAATTTTTTTGTCTGAAGTTGGATAACTTCTTCCAGATTAGCTCTTTTTTTATCCCTCAAAACAAAATTGATGCTCTACTATTTCTTCCTAGCATTTCCGCGGCTTCTGTCACCGTTTTTGCCTTTTTTGTCTTTAACAAGTACAATACTTGTATTCTTTCTTTTCCTGAACCAGTTTTTTCTTTTCTAAGCAGTTCCTTGAGTTCTGCTTCACTTTCAGATATTTCTATCTTATAAACTCCTGCCATATTTTTCCTTTAACTCTACTAATATGATATTCTAGCCTATCTGTAGTCACATTTTGGAGAATTGGTATTACTTTAAAAGCGACAAATTTATTCAAGAAGGAGTCAAGATTCTCACCCCTAAAAAGCAAGTTGTTTTACGAGAAACGGTATTTTCTCAAGCAGATACTCTCCCGGATCTCTGGTCTCATCAATTCATAAAAGTAAAAGCTTTGAGAAGAGTTTTTGAAAGTTTTCCTGATCGACCATTTGTTGCTAAGGAAATGGATAGTTTCAGAATTACAAAGTTAGTGGGAGAAAGACAATTAATTGTGGACAAGAATATAGCCGTGTATGGGGAAAGCACCAGTCGCGGTGAAATCACAGAAAATTGCGCCGCTAGTTTTAAACGCTGGGGAATGGAGTTACCGACAAATATGAACATCTCTAAGAAATATCATGTAGTAGGAGAACTTACCTATCAATGGCTAGGATTAAAAATAACCCCTCCTCCCAGAGTCAAACAGTTTTTAACCGATGTTACTCGCTGGTATTGGCGCAATGTGTGAGGGCTTGAAACCTCATCTCATACTAAATCCGTTGAGTATAGGCTACATATCAGGAAAGGCAAGAGGCAAGAGGCAAAAGGGGGAATAAATAATCAGTTTTTAATAACCAGATTTAGTATCATCTAGAAGCAGACCCGTTCTTTTTTTTTGATTGTTCAGCCAAGTTCCACAGAGACGAAATTTCGCCTCTGTTAGCCGGACTGATAGCCGATTGAATCGCTAATAATTTTCTCGAGGATTTGTGGTCGGAGGATTTTCTTGGTAGGAAAAGCTGCTACCAAACTCGAATTCCTGTCCGTAGGCTTCCTCTCCGTGTTGAGGCACATCCAAACCTTCTGCTTCCGTATTCGGTTTAACCCGCAAATCCATGAATAAACTGAGAACTTTCAGGATGACAAAAGTACCCACGGCAGCAAAGATATAAGTAGCGGCAACGCCAACAAATTGCGTCCAAACTAAGCCGGGGTTGCCAAATAGTAAACCGTCATTACCGAAGGAATTAACCGATTTAGTCGCAAAAACCCCCGTAAGGATTGCCCCTATTGTCCCACCCACACCATGGACGGGATAGGTATCCAAAGAGTCATCAAAGCGCAATTTTGCTCGGAGACTAACCGCAAAAAAACAACTAAGGGCAGTGATCGAACCAATGAGAATCGCCCCAATCGGCAGCACATAGCCGGCAGCGGGAGTTATACCCACTAATCCCCCCAAAAATCCACTAGCAATACCGATCGCCGTCGGTTTACCGCGTAAAATCCATTCTATAAACATCCATGTCAAACCACCAGCCGAAGCGGCGATACTGGTATTAACAAAAGCTGTGGTGGCTAGGGAACTAGAGGAAAGTGCGCTACCCCCATTAAAACCAAACCAACCAAACCAGAGTAAACCGATACCGAGGAGAACAAACGGCACATTATGGGGTGCATAGGTTTGAGTGCCAAAACTACGCCGCGGACCGATTACCCAAGCGGCCACCAGTGCGGAAATCCCGGAACTAACGTGAACAACGGTTCCACCGGCGAAATCCAGCGCCCCAGTGGCTGCTAACCAACCCTTACCCCAAACCCAGTGAGCTAGGGGAGAATAGATCAAGGTGGACCAAAGCAGTAAAAACCAAAAATAGGCTTTAAAGTTAACCCGTTCTACGATCGCCCCCGAAATTAAAGCCGGGGTGATGATGGCGAACATCATCTGATAGACCATAAACACTTGATGGGGAACGGTGGGTGCATAACCGATATTGTCAGGTGCGGCGGCGGTGACTCCGTTGAGAAAAATCCAATCCAGACCACCGATAAAAGCTTCAATCCCTTCACCAAAACCACTTTTACCCGGGGTGACATCAAAAGCGAGACTATAACCCCAAAGCACCCAAGTTACACCAATTACGCCCATGGCTACCAAACTCATCATCATGGTGTTGAGGACGTTACGCGAACGTACTAAACCCCCATAAAAAAAAGCCAGTCCGGGGGTCATTAATAAAACTAAAGCTGAGGAGATCAGCATCCAAGCTGTATCTCCAGCACTAATCGGATTGGGGGGAGCGGCGGCGACGGTTTCCGCAAAAACCGGGGCAACTCCGAAATTGAATCCCAGTCCCAGCAAAAGCATGGTTATTCCTACGATCTTTTTCATTGACGGTTGGTGCCTAGTAGCAAGATTAATTTTTTCTGTCCGGAAAGAGACAAAAACCGAAAGAGAAAAGGTTTAGAAGGCAATTATAGCCACCGATCGCATCGGGGCGAGGCCTTCTTCCTTTTCTCTTTAACTTTGTCGGGGATCTAATTAATCTATCTTTACAAGGTTCACCCTAACGACTGCTGGGCGTTTCCATGTCAACACTGGAAGCATAATAGCCACCAGTAACGATATCGGACTCCTTGACGAAACCGCTATAGGCTTCCATTCCGTGTTCACCCACATCCAAACCTTCCATTTCTTCTTCGGGAGTAACACGAATACCGAGGGTAGCCTTAAGGATTGTCCAAACAATACCACTGACAATCACGGTAAATGCCCCTACTGCCACAATTCCGATAATTTGGTTAATAAACAGTTGGAATTGACCGGTGATTAAACCCGCATCTTTGTTGAAGATACCGACGGCTAAAGTTCCAAACACACCACAGACGAGGTGAACGGAAGTTGCACCCACGGGGTCATCAATTTTCAGGTTATCGAAGAAAGACACCGAGTAAACCACGACTACACCGGCAATTAAACCGATGATTGCCGCCGACCAATAGGAAACACCATCACAACCGGCAGTAATGGCTACTAAACCGGCCAGAATACCGTTAATAATCATCGAAAGGTCAGGTTTACCATCTTTCGCCCAAGCGGTAAAGGTAGCGGCAATGCCACCCGCGGCCCCGGCGAGGTTAGTGGTGACAGCGATATAGGGTACAGTTTCATTAACTGCCAAAGTAGAGCCGGGGTTAAAACCGAACCAGCCAATCCAGAGAATTAAACAACCCAAGGTCGCGATACTCATGTTATGGCCGGGTAAGGCACTGGTGCGACCGTTGATGTATTTACCCATTCTCGGGCCGAGAATTGCCGCCCCGGTTAAAGCAGACCAACCACCCACCGAGTGGACCACCGTCGAACCAGCGAAGTCTTTAAAACCAAGGTCAGCTAACCAACCGCCACCCCAAACCCAGTGACCGGTGATCGGGTACATGATACCGACGATAATTAAGCTAAAAACGAGGAAATCGACGAATTTAATCCGTTCTGCCACCGCCCCAGATACAATGGTTGCCGCCGTTCCCGCGAAAGCTACTTGGAACAGGAAGAACACTGAGGTGGGCAAGGAGGCAGGCATAACGTAGGTGGCGGGATCGCTACTGCTAAGGAACCAGCCTCCTGTACCGAAAAATTCGTTACTGACAGACCCAAACATCAGGGAGAAACCGATCGCCCAAAATGATATGGTGGAGAGGGCGAAAACGATCAGGTTTTTGGCCAGAACGTTAACGGCGTTTTTCTGACGACAGAATCCCGTTTCTAGCATCGCAAAACCCGCATTCATAAAGATCACGAGGATGGCGGCAATTAAAACCCAGATTGTATTGAGGGCGTTTTGGACATCTTCGGGGGTTAAGGGTTTCGCATCTTGGGCCTGTACGGCCGTGTTCCAAACCACAAAAATAATCGCAGACAAGGGAACACAGGCTAACCAGACAGGGTTAATTTTCGGTAATAAACCGACAAGTTCCCCAGATTTTCGAGCAATTCGTTTCATCGTTAATTCGTTTACTTTGTTGAGTTAGTAGGTCGATTCATTACTTTTGAAAATAATTACCGAGCAATTATGTCCGTTCAACCGCTAAATCCTAGGAACAGAGGTCAATCATTTCAGAAGACCAAACGCCTAGGGATTTATCTTGATGTGTGAGTAGTCAATGTTTTTCGATCTTTGTTTTTTTTTATTTGAGATTTCTGTATCCTCTGATACGTTTCACTTTAAAATAATAATAGTAGAGAAGTGATCAGCTTTTTAGCTATCGGTCGTCAGTATTCAGTATTCAGGCTTCGACGGTGAGACTTCGGCGTGAGCTTTTGTCGAATGCTCAGTGGTTCGACAAGCTTACTAACACGAACACTCAGGCTTCGGCCGTGAGATCAGCCGAACGGAGTCAGTAAGAATTGCGGCAATTCACATTTCTTAAGATAGACAACAGAATTTATGTCCGACTACTTAGCGGAAAAAATCGATCTTGATGGGGTAGCAGCAAAATTACTAACTAGGGCTGGCTGAATAAATCTAAAACCCCTGTTGGGTAAGACTTTTAGACTTTTTGGAAATCAAAAAGTACCGGATATGGGAGTGATCGGGGGTAAAATTCAGGTACTTTTTCTCTGAAAATTAGGTAGTTGACCCTGGCGGTTCGACGGATTCGACAAGCTCACACCGAAGTCTCACCGTCGAAGCCCATACCCTGTCCCCACGAAAAACTTTTTCAGCCAACCCTAAATATAGCGGTTCTCGTACCTGTACGGCACACTTAAACCTTTGCTAATTAAGCTTTTCAAGATCGAGAATGTACCTTTTGTGAATGGGAAACGCTATAATCAGTTTTCAATAAGCGGATTTAGTATTAAAACAGGCAGTCCACAATCAAATCCATGAATGGTAGGGGTGGTGCGTTCCCAAATATTGGTTAACCTTGAAATTGTCATGTTTTCAGGGAACGCACCCTACAAAGCTATGGATTGAAATGGGAAGGACAGCCCTATAATATTTCTCTGTACTTTGTTAAATAAAACCTCCAGCTTTTAAAGTTACGTTGTGCTTATCTCAATCAGGCAATTGCCACAGCATTTGTACTTATTGCCTAAATGGGATGCTCCCTCTATTATAGTTATCCAAATTTATAATTTAGGCTAATCGCTATGGAGCCATTTACCCTTGCAGGAATAGTTGCTCTTGTCTTAGTTGGTATTTTCAATAAAACAGGGGAAGTTATTGTCGAGGAAAGTGTTGAGCAAATCAAAAAACAATTGGCTCAAAAGTCACCTGACACGCTTAAACAATTAGAAGCGTCTTCGGAAGATAATACAGACGCTCTGGCACAGCCGATACAAATGATGGCGACATTAATTGAAAAAGATGGAGTATTTAAGCAATTAGCAGAAACCGTAGCCAAGCAAAACCTCGACAAGCAAGCTCAAGCAATTAAAATCATTAAGAATCTTGGATTTATTGCAGAAGCAGGTTCTAATGTAACGGTTACTCAGAATTTTTATTGACTGAAGCCGCCTGTTACGGAGCAGGTCAAACAAAACCGTGATGAAATTAATAAAATACCTCCTCAATTTCAGACTTTGATTGCCGATAAAACTGAGGATTTTGTTGGTCGTGAATATGTATTTAATGAAATTAATTCATTTATTACGAGTAATTCTAAGGGTTATTTTACGGTTATTGGTGATCCTGGACAGGGTAAAAGTGCAATCTTGGCTAAGTATGTTCAGAATACTAGCTGTATTGCTTATTTTAATAGTGTCCTAGAAGGTCTGAATCGTACTGAACAGTTTCTTGAAAGTATTTGTAATCAGTTAATTGAGCGTTATCAGTTGGACTATCACTCATTACCAACTAATGCGACACAGGATGGAAAATTTCTAGAACGATTGTTAAATGAGTCTGTTCAAAAAGAAAGTGAAAATCCGATTATTATTGTTGTTGATGCTTTAGATGAGGTAGATCAATCTAGTTATCGAGGTGTTTCAAATATCCTTTTTTTGCCGTCTCATTTACCGAATGGAGTTTATTTTATTCTAACTTTACGGAGAGGTGTTGATGTTCCGATGACAGTTTATACTCCTTCTCAGTCGTTAAATTTACTTGATGATAAATATCAAGCTGATAGTGAACGAGATGTTAGAACTTATATTCAAAATCGAGTTAAAAAAAGCGAAAAATTACGTCTTCAAATACTAGAAAGAAAGGAAACAGTTGCAGATTTTACTAATAAAATTAGTAATAAAAGTGAAAATAATTTTATGTATCTCCGCTACGTTCTCTCAGATATAGAAAAAGGGGAATATAAGGATTTAACACTAGAACAATTTCCAAAAGGCCTACAAAGTTATTATATGTTTCACTGGCGACGAATGGGAATGACAGATGATCCTTTACCTGTTGAAAAGATTAGGATTGTAATTGTTTTAGCCGCAGTTAAACAAGCTGTTTCTCAGCGTAAAGTTTGTGATTATTCTAGGGAAAGTCCTTTAACGGTTCAGGACATTTTATTAAAATGGAGACAATTCTTACATGAAATCATGAAAGATAATGAAAAGCGTTACGGCATCTATCACTCAAGTTACCAAGATTTTTTACATGGACTTACAGAGAATGATTATCCAGTAACATTTCAGGAAATTCATAGGAATATTTCTCAAGTTGATTCTAACCTTTGGAAAAAGAGAAAGGAGATGAAAAAACGCCACCATGAATGAGTTTGAAGATTTCTTGCCAGAAGATTTAGATACGATGTTGGATTTGCCTTTTCATTTGACAAAAGGAGAGGCGGTAGAGGATTTGTATGAAATTTTGACGGATTTCATGTTTCTTGACTACAAGTTATCCCGAAAAAAAGAGGTTCAATCGTTAATTGAAGATTATCGTTTGGCGTTGGACTCTCAGCTTGTTTTCTCCAATGAAGACAGACGAGTTTTAGAGTTAATTTTTAGAGCAGTTGAGCAGTCGGCAAATGTTTTACAACAGGATAAATATCAATTGCCAGGGCAGTTGTTAGGTAAATTGATGAAGATTGATGAACCGAAGCTAAAGCCTTTTTTAGAGCAGGTTAAAGATTGGCGGGAATATGCTTGGTTAAAACCAATAAAAGTTGAAATGGTTTCACCTCAAGATTCTTTAGTGAGGACTATCGCAGGGGGTAATATTTTTCATGCAATGGCAATTAGTGATGATGGTAAATTTGCTGTAACGGTACGCAATGGTTTAGTCGAACAGTGGAATCTAAAAACAGGAGTCTTAATTAAAGATTTTACTATCAGAGAAACTTATCGAGTTATTGCCTCTAATTTTTATAACTTTGACTCAGTTGAAGATGAGGAAGATGGAAAAAATAAAAAGCAACAAATTATAAATAATATTATTGTTGAAAAAGAGATAATAGAAAGAACTCAGTTTAACTTAATAACAATTAGTCCTGATGGAAATTGGGTCGGAACTGTTTCATCTAGAAAGTCACAACCTATTGGGGCAGGCATAGCGATTTCCGTATTTGAGCTATGGAATTTAGACGAAAATAGTTCGGTGCTTTGCTTTCCGTTAGCTAGATCTACTGCTTATAATGGCTACAGAGATGATGATGAATGTGATTGTCTTGCGCTAAGTTTAAACGCAAAATATCTTACTTTTAGCCGTAATGAAAATTTTGGAGGTTGGTTTAGTTTATATGTAGTTGATTTAGAAAAATATTTTTTACAAATATTAGATTTTAGAAGTATTAATATTAAATCATGTGTTCCTGGTTATCATGAGAAAATCGATCCAAATAATCGAACTTCAAGTTATCTTAATCACTTAAGCTGGATTTGGATTGATATTGACAATGAAAAAGAAATTGATACGCTGGCTATTGAAGATAATAATCGTTGTTTAATTGTTAGACAGGGTGAATATATCAAGATATGGGATTTAGTGAAAGGTCGTCTTCAATTAATTATTCGTGTAAATAATATTCCTTCAATTAAGCGTTTTAAATTACACTCATCAAAATCCTTACTTTTTTTAATAACCAGTATGGGCGTTTATAAAGTCAACCTAAAAAATTATTTAATGAAAGACTATGATATTTTAGATAAAAAATGGGTGAGAGTGATTAATTTTCTTAAAAAAACTATTACATATTTTAGCTTTCCAAAAATAGAAGATGAGGATGAAAAAATAGATAAAATAAATAAATTTTTTTCTGACATATTTGATGAGTTTCCTTCACTACATTTTAAATACTCTTATCTTGAAAAAAACTCTGAAGATGATCTTATCAAACTAAATTGTAGCTTTAAATATTATAGTTATAATAATTTATTCCAGCGATTAGTTTACTTATTAGTCAATAAAAAAATAACCAATTTGCGAAAACTTAGAACTCTTCCTATCACAAAGATTAACATTAATATACCCAGTTATATTGTTCCAGATGATATAACTCCAGACTTTCAATGGTTTATTCTAAAAGGTAATAATGGAGGTATTGAACTATGGCATCTGTAGGATTTGATTTTAATTATAAAATTGCCATTACTCTTGATGGGGCATGGGTTCTTTTTCGTCAAGACCCTAATCTTTTAATTGTTGCAGATTCGGTAACAGGTCAACAATTTAATACCTTAAAATTAAGTCCTTTTAAATATCGAAGAAAAAATATTGCTATTAGTGCTGTTGCCAAAAGTGTTAATCAACTTTGGTTAATTTTTGTTTATGAAGACAATACTTTTGATGAATGGTTTTTAGCGCAAATTTTCGCAGAAAATACAGAAAAACAACCCAATCCTCCTTTTATTTATAGATCCGTCAGCCAAAATGGTCAATGGGCTTTAAGGGAAACAAAAAGAAGATGTTTTCAATTGCACGATTTAAAAGCTAACGAAATCACTTCACTTGGTTATAGTTTATTGCCAAAAATTGAAGAAAATGATCAATATTTTTGGAAAAAAATAATTTTATCAAATGATGCAAGATTTCTAGTTACATCTAAATTTAAAAATGATTCCTATGAGGATGCGGATTTGTCTCATGGTTTGCGTTTAATTAATTTACAAACTCAAGATGCAACTCCGCTTTTGTTAAATTATCAAAGTGAAATTGAAAATATTAATACCTTCTCAATTTCAGAAGATAGTCAAACTCTATTAGTCGGTATTAAGCAGGGTAATATTGCTTCTTATAGACTACGAGACAGTCAGAAATTTGGCGAGTTTCATATACTTCAATCTACTATTACTTTTATTTTCCAAAAATTTATAGAAGGCAATTTAATAACTATTGCTGGTTCTTATAATGGCGAAGTTTTAGCTCTTGCCAAATATCCAATCTATTTCAAATTAGAAAATTTGGCAACCTTAGCTTTTTTAACACCAGATAATAAGCATTTGATTATTGGGGAACTGCTGGGTGATAGCTTAACTAAAGAACAGTATAATTTATTTGAAATTATTGAATCTCAAGATAATCTTGAGCAAAATCAAGTTACTTTACCGTCCAAAGAAATAGCTGAAAGTGAGAAAGAAAAAGCAAAAGATTATTATGTATTAACAGCTAATGTAGGAACTGAACATGAAGGAATCCACACCTTACGCCAAGATGGTAAACCGACAATTTTGCTATTTGAGTCTTTTGAGAATGCAAGCTTTTTTAATCAACACTGCTTGCAAGAGCAAGGCTTGTTTAATTTAACTGCTGAAAAAAATACTAAAATAGTAATTGAAAACTTTTGTAAGTCTTCTAGCTACTCATGGGAAATTATTCCTGAAGGTAAAAATATTTTAATTGAAAAAGAGTTACATTACTGGGGAATTGCTAGACAACCGTTGAAGCCGATGGGGATAATGTATGGGCCAGGTTGGACTGTTCAAAGATTCTACATAGATGAACAATTGTTTTTTGAAAGAGACACCTATCTTGAAGAATCCTCTTGGACAAGTCTCTTCCCAATGACTTTTGCACCTAGTGAAGAAATCTGGAAAACTGACTTAAAAGGTTATACATTATTTATTCCACCTAGTAAGCATATTTGCTACAAAATAAAATTAACTGTCAGTCCGCTTATTGTCAAAGATGATGACTGGAGAAGCTATATTCATTACAATGTTGCCTTTGAGGATGTCCCAAGTAAAGGCAAAAAAGATTTTGTGTATCGTCATAAAACTGATCAAGAATTTGAATCTCAACTATTAGCATTTTTAGACTTTCAAGAAAAATTATTTGGCCAAAATAACGAGCAACTTATCGAGACTCTTGACAAACTGATTGAAGTCTATGAAGCTCAAGGAAAAGATGATAAAAAAGTTGAAGAAATCATACAAAGAAAACTTGAACTTGATAAATTATATGAACCTCAACAGATTATCTTATCGTCCGAGGGTTCAACAACTAACACATTTAGATATTTTAGGATCTATAGAATTTCTTTAAACTTTCTGATTTTACTATTAAATATAGATTATCTTGCTGCAATCCTACTTTTAGAGGAAAAATCTTACACGATAGCAGTTAGCCAACGTTCTTATATTGATTTACGTTTAAGTCCAGATAAAATAGTAAATCCTCAATTGCTAAATAATAATATAAATAAAATTTCAGACTTCAATAAATTAAATGCAATTCAGCAAATCAATGATATTTTGGCTCAAATTATTACAAATGTTCAGTTGACGATAGAACCAGACATAAATACGTTTCAATTACTCAAAAAAACATGGAATGATATTAAGCTTTTATTTCATAACTTTGATTTTCAAGAAGATAGCCAATACTTAATCCATAAAATTAAAACAAGTCAACTTTCTAGACAACTTAAAAAATTTCTCAAAAATCCCAATAATATTTCTCATCCAGCAATTCTCGTTACATTTATAATTCCTGTCATCTTATTGTTTATTATCGGTCAAGATAACAACTTTTCTTTCACGTTTACAGAAATAATACTCACCCAAAATCCTCTTTTATTATTGAGAGAATTAATTTCATTTTTTTGCTTTAGCTTTTTTACTATCGTAGTTTTAGGCAGTTTAGCCATCACGCCAATCTTGATAATATCTAAACTCTTTAACATTGATATAATCACTTCTTACTTTACAAATAAATTATCAGAACGTGAGCAAAAATGGTTGATTTTCCCAACAATAACCTTTATCCCTCTTTATTTCCTGACATTTTTAATAATTACAATTAGTGCGATTTTTGTAGGAATATCCCTAACAAAAGAGATTGCAATTGATTGGACAATGAAATTAGCAACTCAACCCTATTGGTTAATTATTATCTCGATTGGTTTCTTAACTTGGCTTGGCGATTTAGGAGAATGGATACTTAGAAAACAACGATACAGACTCAGCAATACTGCTGCTGCGATTGTCGGTGCGATTTTTATCAATTTATTAGGAAATTACTTAAATCAAATTTTTGGGAAACACTTTGATCCTAATTCCCTATTATTTAATTCTAGTCTTGCTGCCCTTGGGGGATACGGGGGAACAACTCAGGATAGAAAAAATAAAAATTTTATTGGTGCATTAGGAGCCGCATTAGCCAGTGTCTATTTTATTAATAAATATCCTCTTCAAGTATTTTCCTTGATTACTCCCAGTATAGAAGCCCTATCTGAAAAAATTCTTTATCTTATCGGGCTATTAATTGGTATTTTGTCAGGAGGATTTATAGGCGGATTTGTCGGCTTATTGATCGGATTTTTTCTCGCAACTTTATTCGCTTTTGCTACGTTCTACTTCTCTTTTGGGGTGTATCACTTAGCCCAGCAAGTAATGAACGATTTTCAAGAAAGAGGCTATAGTAAAACCTTTACTAGCATTATTTTGATGATCATTACCTTATTCGGTAGTGCATTTGGCTTAATACTTAGTCTTATTTTTTAAAGAATCCGCTAAGACGGATTTTAACCGCCTATACTTTAGCCTCCGGCATTCCAACACACCCAAAAAATAGGGTTTTAAAAAAACCAGAATTCAAAATAGGAAATAGCGTTGGTCTATGGGTAAAACCGTAGCGGGTTCACAGATTAATAATTCCCCGTAAGCACGCACTTCGTAGGTTTCGGGATTAACTTCCATGTGCGATAAAGCGTCATTAAGCTTCATACTAGCCTTACTGATATTGCGCGTATTCGACACGGCCACGGCGGTTTTTTTTCAGCTTTAACTTCTCAGGAATGCCCGCTTTTACAGCATATTTAGAAACAAATGTCAACGAAGTTTTGGTGATCGCAATTCCAAAAGAGGCAAACATGGCACGCATATTTTTAGCTATCAGCCATCAGCCGTCAGCTTTTTTCTCCCCGCTCCCCCACCTGCCAATTCATAATTCATAATTTATAGTTTATAATTCCCACTGATCACTGATCAAGTCTCCCCTCCTTTGGAGAAATCAACCATGGCCCGGGCAACGGAATTCGATCGCACAATGATGCAAAGATGTCTAACCCTTGCTAGGCAAGCCTTGGGGCGGACTTCTCCTAATCCCTTAGTCGGTTCTGTGATCGTTCAAGAGGGTACAATTATCGGCGAAGGTTTTCACCCAGAGGCCGGACAACCCCATGCAGAAGTTTTCGCCCTGAGACAGGCAGCAGAAAAAGCCCGTGGTGCCACTTTATACGTCAATCTTGAACCCTGTAACCACTATGGACGTACTCCCCCCTGTAGCGAGGCAATTGTGCAAGCAGGCATTAAAAAAGTGGTGGTAGGGATGATCGATCCTAATCCCCTGGTGGCGGGGAAAGGCATTCAAAGACTAGCATCGGCAGGCATCGAGACGCTGGTGGGAGTGGAGGAGTCCGAATGTCGTCAACTCAATCAGGGTTTTATCCATCGCATCACCGCTAAAAAACCCTTCGGTATTCTCAAATATGCCATGACTCTCGATGGCAAAATTGCCGCTACTACCGGTCATAGCACTTGGATTACTAGCCCCGCTTCTCGCCAAATAGTCCATCAATTGCGATCGGCCTGTGATGCGATTATCGTCGGCGGTAGCACTGTCCGTCAAGATAATCCCCACCTCACCACTCACGGCCTCTCTGATCATAATCCCCTGCGCGTGGTCATGACTCGATCGCTCGATTTACCACCCTCCGCTCATCTTTGGGACACCAGTCAATTTCCCACCCTTGTCTATACACAAATTGATTCTAATGTCAAGCTTCAGCAACAATTATTAATAAAAGGCGTGGAAGTGATCGAACTAACCGAGGTGACACCCACTTTAGTGATGGAAAATCTCTATCAGAGGGGATTTTGTCAGGTTTTGTGGGAGTGCGGTGGTGGTTTAAGTGCAGCCGCGATCGCTGAGGGCATGGTACAAAAAATTATCGCTTTTATTGCGCCCAAAATCATCGGGGGAATTAATGCACCTACTGCCGTGGGTGATTTAGGTTTCCAGCTAATGAGCCAAGCTTTACAGTTAGAAAATGTCACGGTTAATTATCTCAATCCCGATATTTTGATTGAGGGATATCTGCAAAGTGAAAAGTAGAGCTACTGCAATTCTGGCTCAATCGGCAAATCTCAACCAACCGCTTGCAAAAGTCAAAAAGTCATCAATAACCGCGATTTTTGCGTTCGAGTTCTAGAAATCGCCCCGCTGCCGTTAAATCCCTTTATCGGTACGGTTATCACCCTAGAGGAAGTTGGGCAATCGCTCTGTGATCAATGGTGCCATTATCGAGCAAAATAAAAAAGTTAGAATAGTCAAACCCTTAGTGATTGAACGTATGACGGTACTCGAAAAAGGTAATATCACGATTCATACCGAGAATATCTTCCCTATTATCAAAAAATCCCTCTACACTGACCATGAAATTTTTCTGCGGGAATTGATATCTAATAGTGTTGATGCCATCTCGAAATTAAAAATGGCTTCCTTAGCAGGAGAAGCGAGAGGAGAAGTCCCCGAACCAGAAATTAATCTCGCCATCGATAAAGAAAATCGTACCCTATCAATTACCGATAATGGGATCGGGATGACGGCGGAAGAAATCAAGAAATATATTAACCAAGTTGCCTTTTCCAGTGCGGAAGAATTTATCAATAAATACCAAAAATCAGCCAACGATTTAATCGGTCATTTTGGCCTAGGTTTTTACTCGGCTTTTATGGTGGCTAAAAAGGTAGAAATTGATACTCTTTCCTATCAGGAAGGTGCTACCCCTGTCCATTGGTGCTGTGATGGTTCTCCAGAGTTTGAATTAACCGATTCTTCCCGCAGCCAAATCGGCACCACTATCACCCTAACTTTAATGGATGAGGAAGGGGAATATTTAGAACCTGCCCGCATTCGCCAGTTAGTCAAAACCTACTCAGATTTTATGCCCGTTCCCATTAAAATTGATGGGGAAGTGATTAATCAACAACGGGCTTTATGGAAAGAATCTCCTCAAAATCTGACGAAAGAAGACTACCTAGAATTCTATCGTTATCTCTATCCTTTCCAAGAAGAACCTTTACTCTGGGTACATCTGAATACCGATTATCCTTTCTTGCTCAATGGCATTCTTTATTTTCCCAAACTCAGACCGGATGTGGATGTCTCAAAAGGACAATTAAAGTTATTCTGTAACCAGGTTTTTGTCAGCGATCATTGTGAGGAAATTATTCCCGATTTCCTGATCCCCTTGCGAGGAGTTATCGATAGTCCAGATATTCCTTTAAATGTGTCTCGAAGTGCTTTAACCAAAGATCGCACCGTTCGCCGTATTGCCGATTTTATTGCCAAAAAAATTGCTGATCGCCTCAAATCTCTCTACAACGAAGACGCAAAAGAATATATTCGTTGTTGGGAAGATGTGGGAACTTTTATTAAATTTGGTTCCTTAAAAGAGGATAAATTTAAACAGCAGGTAGAAGATATTTTAATCTATCGCACTACCTACAAAACCCCAGAAACTGCGGTACAAGTGGAAGTACAAACCGCCGAAGGTGACGCATGGCAAGAAGCAACGGCGAAAACTCCCCTAGAAGCGATCGAACAGGAAGGTTATACTACTCTCAAAGCCTACCTGGAACGCCATAAAGAACGCCACGAAAATCGAGTTTTTTACTGTACCGATCCTCGGAGCCAATCCACCTACGTTGAACTCTACAAAAATCAAGGGTTAGAGATCCTCTTCTTTGATTCTTTCATCGATACTAATTACTTTATTCCTTTCCTAGAAAGAGAATACTCCGATGTGAAATTCACCCGGGTTGATTCTGAATTAGACTCGACGCTGCTCGAACAGGATCAAGCTAGTGAAATTATCGATCCCGGTAGTAATAAAACCAGGGCTGAATTGATCAAAGAAATCTTCGCCAAAGCTCTCGATAATTCCCGCATCAATATCAAAACTGAAGCCTTGAAATCCGATGATCCCCAAGGTACTCCCCCGGCAATTGTCTTACTTCCAGAAGCGATGCGACGCTTACAGGAAATGACGGCAATGATGCAACAAAAAGCCATGGCTTTCCCCGAAGAACATATTCTGATGATTAATACTAATCATCCCCTCATTCAACAAATTATCCAGATTAGTCAGGGAAGTATTGTTACTGGTAGTGGCGAATCTCCATCGGCGCAATTAGCGAAAATGCTCTGTCAGCACGTTTATGATTTGGCTTTAATCGCTCAAAAAGGATTTGATGCCGAGGGAATGCAAGCTTTTGTGGAACGTTCCAATCGCGTTCTGACTAAGCTAACCGAAAAGATTTAATCTATTGCCAAACTTTGGCTGTTTCGATATGCTGAGAGTGTGTTAATTCACACTCTATTTTTTTAACCCGATCAATATGATCTAACGATAAGCTATCTTGCCGCCGTCAGCCTTGAATCAGTTATCAGTTATCAGTTATCAGTTATCAGATGTAAGTTTTCAGTTCACTTATACTGTTTACTGTTTACTGTTTACTGTTTACTGATAAGTAGGGAGGCACAATTATTTGTAGGATGGGTTAGCGGTAGCGTAACATGAGCGGGCGTTGGGTTTCATGCTTCAACCCAACCTACGTTCTGTTTACTGATAACTGTTTACTGTTTACTGATAACTGAAAAATGCGCTTACCCACCCTCAAATATGAGCGAGGAACCTTAATTCTCCATCCACCACCAAAAGGGAAAAAATGGCTAGATTTTGCCACTTGGGATGATCGTATTGAAAGATTTCGCATTTTGGCCATTCATTATCGTCCTCTCGTGGAAACCCTACAGGAGGAGGGCATTAACTTCCAAGATGAAGCAAAAGCTTTCAACAATTTAGAATTAATTGCCAGTTTTGAACGGGAACCCTACCCCCACCAAACGGAAGCGTTAATCGCTTGGAAAAAATCCCAGAGAAGGGGTGTTATCGTCCTTCCCACCGCTGCCGGTAAAACCTATCTTGCCCAATTAGCTCTACAATCGACTCCCCGCAGTACCTTAATTATCGTGCCAACTATTGATTTAATGCACCAGTGGTATGCCCAGATGTTGGCGGCTTTTCCCGATGCCGAGGTGGGATTATTAGGGGGAGGTTCTAAGGATAATAGTGCTATTTTAATCGCCACCTATCAAAGTGCGGCAATTTATTCAGAAACTCTTGGCAATCGTTACGCTTTTTTGATTTTTGATGAATGTCATCATTTACCATCGGATTTCTTTCGGAAAATAGCGGAAGATTCGATCGCACCCTATCGTTTAGGCTTAACAGCAACACCGGATCGGGGTGATGGTAGTCATCAGGATTTAGATTATCTTATTGGTGCAATTGTTTATCAAAAAAGTCCCCAAGACTTGTCAGGAAAAGCCCTAGCTGATCATGAAATAATTCAAATTAAAGTGAAACTATCTGCCAAAGAACAGGAAAAATATCAAGAAGCAATTAAAATTCGCAATGATTTTTTAAGAAGAAATAATCTCAGTTTGTCTGGTTTAGATGGTTGGCAAAATTTTGTCATGATTAGTGCCAGAAGTAGCGAAGGGCGCCGCGCCATGTTAGCGCACCGGGAGTCGAAGGAAATATCCTCCGGAACCCAGGGAAAATTGCGGGTTTTAGCCGAGTTAATCTGTGAACACTATCCGGAGCCAATTTTAATTTTTACCAACGATAATGCCACAGTTTACGGCATTTCCGAGAGCTTTTTAATACCTGCCATAACCCATCAAACTCCTGTGAAAGAACGCCATGAAATCCTGACCCGTTTTCGTCAGGGAGAATACAAAATTCTGGTGACTTCCCATGTTCTTAATGAAGGGGTTGATGTGCCGGAAGCACGCATCGCGATTATTTTATCGGGAACCGGTTCCACTAGGGAATATATTCAGCGTTTAGGACGGGTTTTAAGAAAAGGCCAACAAGAGGATAAACGGGCGATTTTGTATGAAGTGATAGCCGAAAATACGACAGAGGAAAAAACCTCCCAACGACGACGGGGAGAGCAGAAAAATAAAACTAGCTATAAAACCGGTAATCGACAATTGGAATTATTGCCTTCTCCTCCGAAAAAATCTTTTTCTTTCCCGAAAGCTGCCGAATCTTCTACTCCTTGGGTAAGTTCTCCAGAGTCAGAGGAAGAATAGAAAATTTCTCTGGGGGATTTTCATCTATAATAAAGGTAAGTAGGTAGGTGTTAAAAGTTGTCAGATACCCCCCTTATCAAGGGGGGCAGGGGGGATGCCCCCGCCTATCGGCACCCCCCTTATCAAGGGGGGCAGGGGGGATCAGAGGCAAAATCTATCTTCAATTTAATTATAACTACTTACTTAAAAAATCTAGATTGATACCCCTATGACCGAACTTGCTCAACAAAAATGTCAACCTTATCAATCGGGTTCTTCTCCTATCACTGCCGAGGAAATTACCGCTTTACAGGCTAAAATTCCCGATTGGAATCTCTTAGAATACGAGGGTATTCCCCGTCTGCAAAAACTCTATAAATTTGCCAATTTTCAAGGGGCAATTGCCTTTACTAATGCCGTGGGAGAAGCGGCGGAAAAAGAAGGCCATCACCCAGCTTTATTGACAGAATGGGGTAAAGTTACCGTTTCTTGGTGGACCCATGACGTGGGGGGATTACATCAAAATGATTTCATCATGGCTGCCCGTACCGATGATATTTATCGCCAACAAAATGCTTAATCGTAGGCGCGAATCATCGCTTGGGTTCCCTGTTTAATTCCCTTGCCTTCGTCCAATTCCGCTACTACTTTAAATAAAGCTTCCGCTAAATCTGTCCCGGGCAGAATTTCCCCGGCTGTCTGGGCAGTTTCTTTGACTAATCGCAAATCTTTTAAAATATGTTCAATCATAAAAGCTGGCTGTAAATCTTGGGCGAGGATTTTTGGTCCCAAATTTTCTAAAGCCCAAGAACCCGCCGCCCCCGTTTTACAGACTTCTATGACTAAATTGGGGTCTAATCCTTGAATTTTTGCCATTTTTAGAGCCTCACACAGCGCCACCATGTGAACCGCCCCCAAGACTTGATTACAGAGTTTTACCGCTTGTCCGTTGCCGATTTCGCCACACCAGCGAATAGTTTTGCCCATGGCTTGAAAACAGGGCAGACAAGTCTGAAAATCCGCTTCTTTCCCTCCCACCATAATAGTTAAAGTGCCGTTTTTCGCCCCAATATCGCCCCCAGAGACGGGAGCATCGAGAAAACGGAGATTATTTTCCTCTAGCTTTTTACCAATCATCCTAGCGGCTTGAGAGCCAATGGTACTCATATCCACCACCAGAGTTCCCACCGCTGCCGATTCCATGACACCCCCCGGTCCTAAAATTACCGCTTCCACGTCAGGCACATCCCCGACGCAGGTAAAGACAATCTCGGCATCCCTGACGGCGGCGGCAATATTAGAACAAATGTTCGCATCTGCTGCCCTGGCAATGATTATCCCCGGCGCTTCTGGGCTGCGATTCCAAGCATTAACAGCAAAACCTCGACCGACAAGATTAGTCGTCATCGGCGCTCCCATCACTCCTAATCCTAAAAAGGCAATTTTTTGACTCATAATTTTGGTAATCAAGGGAAAGGGGAAGTGGGGAAGTGGGGAAGTGGGGAAGTGGGGAAGTGGGGAAGTGGGGAAGTGGGGAAGCTGTCTCATCACCCTATCACCCCAAAACCCTATCACCCTATCTCCTGACAACCGACGGCTAAAATAATTCTACCATTTGCAGAAATTGGGCTTCTGAAAGGGTTTTAATGCCTAATTTTTGAGCCTTTTTGAGTTTCTCACCGGGAGCTTTACCGAGGAGAATATAATCAGTGTTCGCACTGGGGGAACCGGTAACAGTACCACCGACATTAATAATCAATGATTTCGCTTTCTCGCGACTGATTTTGCTGAAGGTTCCTAGTATAACTACGCTTTTTCCCCTTAGGGTATTTTCGGCAGATTCTTGACTCGTCTGGACTATCTTTGCTGCGGGTTGCACTTCTAAACTTGTATCGGCAACCGTGATTTTTTCTGCTGTCACCACAGGAGTCGCCTTGGCAATCACCGGAGAGGTTTCCGGTTCTTCTACTACCGGAGTTTCCTTGGCAATCACCGGGGGGGTTTCTGGTTCTGCTACTACTGGAGTTTCACTAATAATTGCTTCTGGTTCATTAGTAATAATGGGAGCAGTTTGTCGAGAGAAATAGTCTCTTTCTTGCTGTAGGTTTTGAATTTTAACCTCTAAAGCGGCGATTTCTGCTTGCTTAGTTGCTAACTCGCCCTCAAACTTAATTTTTTCCTTTTCTAAAGCTTTAGCTGCCGTTTTTTTGACTTCTAAATCTTGAGTTAGTTGGCGATTTTGTTGGCTTAATTCCTCGATATGACGGGAAGTTGTGGTTTCTAATTGGTCTTTTTCGGCACTTAACTGGTGTAGTTGAATCTCTAAATTAGAAATGTTTTCCCGATAGGTTTCTAGCTGTTGGGGTAACTGGGTTAATTTCTCTAATTGCCCTTCTAAATTAGCAATTTTTGCCTGAGAATCAGCCAATTGTGGCGGTAACTGGGTTAATTCCTGTAATTGCCCTTCTAAATCAGCAATTTTTGCCTGAGAATCAGCCAATTGTGGCGGTAACTGGGTTAATTCCTGTAATTCACCTTTTAAATCAGCAATTTTTTCGGCAGCAGTGGTTAATTCTGCCGATAATTCCCCTTTCTGGACTTCTAAAGCTTGTAACTCCAGTTTAGCCGATTCGAGACGAGCGCCGAGACTGTCCTTTTCGGCGGTTATGGCTGTCACTTGAGCGACGGTTTCTTGGAGTTTTATAGTTAAATTGTCGCATTCTTGGCCTAAAGAGAGCGATCGAGTTTGACTTGCGGCTAAATCTTCGCTGAGAGACTTTTTTTCCCGCTCTAACCCGCTAATTTGACCCTGTAAGCTGGCTATTTCCTGCTGTCCTTGCTCATACTGTTCTGTTTGGTCAGCCAGATTCTGTTCTAGGGTTTGAATTTGACCTTGCAAGTTGGGAATTTGGGCGGCTAAATCGCTTAATTCTTGGTTTTTATGGTCTAAATCGGCCACTTTCGCCCTTAATTCCTCAGCTTTTTCTAGCTCTTGCTGTAAGAGAGTTTTATCCTGTTCTAGGGTCTGAATTTGACTATAGAGAGAGGTGGTCTGTTTTTTGGTCAAATCAAATTGACGGTTAATTTCGCCTTTTTGCTGCTCTAAAGTTTGAATTTGTGCTTCTAGGCTAGTAATTTGGGCTTTTTCTGCCTCTAACTGCTCCATCAAACCAGCTTTCTCCGCTTCTATGTCCTTAGCGGTGGTTTTCAGTTGTTCGATTTCACCCTCACCTATCTGGACAGCTTGCTGGAGGGACTGGAGAGAATTTTCTAAATCCGTAGCTTTGTGCTGTAATTGGGCGGAATGTTGTTCTATGTGAATGATTTTGGCGTGCAGCTGCTGATTTTCGTCTTTTAAATCTGATTGCGCCACGTCTAAACCCTTGACTTGAACCAACAAATCTGAGTTACTTTGCTGTAATTGCGCTTGTGCGGCTAAAAGGGCGGTATTTTTGCTGACGAGACCAGAGCGCGACCAGAGGAATAGTCCTCCGAAAACAGCACTTAAACCTAATCCTTCATAAATTAATTCGTTGAGCATATCTACCCTCCTAGACAAGCGAAAAACAGTCACCTAACCGAACTGATGCGGCAATTTTGGTTATAGACCTACATCTCTACTTATATCAGTTACGGGGTGCATTCGGGGGAAGGGCGGGGAAAAAGTCACTTCTTTCCTCCCGTTGTAAAAAGGTGATTTAGCTATTCGCGTTATGCTAATTTGTACCTGATCCCATTCTTGGGTGATTTCCAGGTTGATTTCTTCCTGATGATTAAAATAGTAGCCCATGGCCGCAGGAGCTATGGTTGATAATTATCCATTGTCAATTGCCTATTATCCATTGACCGCGATCGCCTTTTGACCTTTGACCCCTTCCCCTTGAACTGCGATCGCTGATTAGTTGATAGTCAATAATTGATTGAAAAAACACGGATGAGAAGCTAGGGACATTTTTTCTGGGCCAAGTCGCTAGAATGGGACTAGACTCCTCAAGCTTGAAGAATCTTCCTATGTCAGACGCTGTAACGATCGCCGATATTTACAAGTTATTTGAAAGAACTGAGGCCCAATTTGCCGAGTTTCAAAAGGAAGCTGATCGCCGCAGTGCCGAAGCCGATCGCCGCAGTGCCGAAGCCGATCGCCGCAGAGAGGAAGCTAATCGCACGATGGAAGAATTAAAAAAACAGGTACAAGAAACGACCAAAGCGGTCAATAGCTTAACAACTCCTTTGTGTCTTTTTATAGAAGAAATGGTAGAGCCTGCGGTCGTGGGTTTATTTCAGAAATGGGGCATTGATGTCACCCAAACGATGAGTCGCTTGAAAAGTAAGCGTCCTGGGGCGGCAATGGAGATTGATATTGTGGCGGTGAATGGGAGCGAGTTGGTGGCTGTGGAATGTAAATCTCGACTGTCGAGGGATGATGTAGATGATTTTGTCAGCCGATTACAGCGATTTAAGGTTGCTTTCCCCCAATTTCGAGAGTTTCGGGTTTATGGGGCAGTGGCAGGCATTGAAATTGATCAGGGGATAGATGTCTATGCCTATCGGCGCGGTTTGTTTGTGATTAAGCAATCGGGGGAAACGGTTAAAATTATCAATGATGCTCAGTTTCAACCTTTGGGTTTTGCTGAAGGTGTTTAATCTCTTTTTTAAGAAGGCGTAATTTTGCGATCGCCTTTTTAGTTAATAATGAATAGTTGATAATGTAAACTGTCAGGAGTCATTTTGTAAACCATTATGGAAATAAAAAACATTAAACAAAAAGCCAGAAATTTAATCGATAAATTGCCAGAAATTTTACAGGGGATGATACACAGGTAAATTAAATGTAATTGATTATGTTTAATTAGTAGTAATAGAATTGGTGCGTTACGGCGGATTGTTAGTTTTATTTTATTATCCAAATTAGTAGCCGCAAACACGCACCCTACACTCTACAGCAGCTTAACAGGAGTCGCACTCATGGTTCTGGTATTTGTAAATCTCGACAAATTTTTCGCGTCAAGAATTCATTGATTTCACGATGGCGCGGAATGGCTGAAGATTTCTGATTGACACGATTTACATAAATCGTATGATTGCCGCCCTCTCTTAAGAATTCACAGCCATAAGTTTCTAAATGACGAATTAAGTTTATGCGTTTCATGCAGCCCAGAAAGTAACAGACTCTCGAATCACTTCTTGTCCTTGCAGTTGCTCTTCAGCTAATATACGATTAGCTTCTAAAACTAGCTCAATTGCTTCTTCTAAATTGCTTCTAGTTTCTTCTAGAGTCTCTCCTTGAGTATTAGCTCCTGGCAATTCTTCGACAAAACCAATATAGCCTTCGGGAACTTTCTGGAATATTTTTGTTAGTTTTAGTTGCATGATTTACCTCAGAATTTTAAATTATATCACCCACCATCATTAAAGTTAGCGGTGCGTTACGGCTGCTGAAGTGAAGCTAACGATATAATCGGATACAGCCCAAGCTGCATAATTAAGAGCCTGACGAATATCTTCCTCCTCCAACTCTGGATAAGCCTCTAAGATTTCCTGAATAGATAACTGACTAGCCAACAGTTTCAAAACAAATCCTACAGTGATACGCATTCCTCGAATCATTGGCTGTCCAAGACATATTTGTGGATTAACAGTAATACGGTCTAGCTCTCTAATCACCGTGGAACTCCTGAGATAAACTCCTCCTGTATTGTTACATACAGCAATGAATGTTGAGCAAGTTTCTGCGCTGCTGCGTGTGAATTAAGCGGCGACGAGAGTAAATATACAGCATTTATCCACCAACTAACACCAATCACGGGTTGAGGTTTCGTTGAGGACATCGAGAGGGAAAAGCCTTTTTGGATATTCTGAGCGTTAGCGGTGGTTTTAGAATACACCATCTCTAGGAGCCTATCTTGCTATAATGTAAACTGTCAGGAGTCATTTTGGAAACCATCATGGAAATAAAAAACATTAAACAAAAAGCCAGAAATTTAATCGATAAATTGCCGGATAATTCTACATGGGATGATTTGATGTATGAGATTTATGTGAGACAGGCAATTGAAGCAGGATTAGCCGATAGTGAGGCGGAAAAGGTTATTTCTGTGGCAGAAGTACGCACTAAGTTCAAGCTAGAGTCATGAAAGTTTTCTGGACAGAAACCGCCGTTAATCATTTATCAGCCATCTACAACTACATATCACAAAACTCCCCTCAATATGCTCAAAGACTGGTGGAAAGATTGACCAGACGCTCAGAACAGATTGCTAATTTTCCCTTTTCGGGTCGTCTTGTTCCGGAGTTTGAAACTGAGCAGATCCGAGAAGTTATCGAGGGTTCTTATCGCATAATTTATTATATCAAGCCTGAGCAAATCGATGTTATTGCGGTACTTCATGCTGCCCGAAACATTGAAAATCCACAAGATTAACGATAATCCAAGACCATTGGGGGGGTAAATTAATGGCAGCAGTGAAGATTACCAAAAAAGGGAAGAAAGCTCCAACGGGTTAGCTATCCCTCTGGGAGGAGTGGGAGGCCAATAGTCCAGAAATTATTGAGGTGGCTCATCAGTTCATCTTGACTAATTGTCACAACCCGCAGCGGGCGATATTTCTCGATTGATCTTAAATCTTTGGTTGAGACTGCAAGAAAGCACGGTGCAGGGGAGAAAGTTGAAAACCCATCTCCCCTGGCCTCGTATTATTATCCGAGAAGTATTGAGTTCCAGGGCATTGATCGGCTTAACTATACCAAGGGCATCTAACGGTGATGAGTGATCGGCACAAAGATGGCAGCTCGAAGACACTACAATTGACAAACCTGTAAATCCATGTTACAATTGATAATTGATAATTGATAATTGATAGATAAAACTATCATTAGCATGATTGTTCTTAATTAACCATAATACTTTTATTTTCATCAGCCTCGATATTTCAGTTTGAGTGTGATGGTAATCTTGAGTAAATTGACTAAATTTCAAGGAGCAACTAAATGCCTGAGAGTTTACAAGGTGAGAAATGTGACGATACTGCAACTAAGGCTAATCAATTTTTAAATACTAGAAACGACCTTATAAGTTATCAAACAAAAAGATTAGACAATCTTTCTGATTTTGAACAACTTGAGCAAGCCTTAATGAATTTTACAAGCAATAAGAAAGATACGGTAAAATATATTCTAAAAAAAGTTTGTGAAGAAGCTAAGTGTCAAGTTGCAGCGATTTTTTTAATCTCTAAGGATGATGTACTAGAGCGTTTTGCCATTCAAGGCAAAGACGTTAATGGTGAGCCAATAGATGATACATGGCTACAAGAAGAGAGGTATGCGAAAGGGGAGAGTTTCACTGGCAGCGCTGCTAATCCATCTGATGGATCATATGGGAAGGTTACTGGAGAGCTTTTCCAGTATGAAAATTTGAAGTATAGGCAGGAATATTCTGATAAGCTAGGCAAATTAATCTCTGCCATTGCCTTACCTTTGAATGGACGAAACAAAACCTATGGAGTATTGAGAATTATAAACAAAGTTGATGATCAGGGCAATATTGACGATCTGGCAAGCTTTGATCCCTGTACAGTAGCTTTCTTAGCAGGAGTCGCCTCTGCTAAACTATCTAATATTCACAGGGATTCTGAGATTAATATACTCAATTACTTGACATACCTTGCAGATATTATCCCAGTTGATTCCTTTGACAAGTATCAAGAAAGGATGTATGACGAAATTTTCAAATACTTAGTCGGCAACGAGACTCCATATAAAGTTGCCATTCTTTACAGAAAAAACTTGTCTTCTGAAGTAGTGGAAGTTTTACGATTTTCTGAAGTATCTGGAGTAAGTAATTCATGTCGAGTTTATCTTGAAGAGGTTGGAAAGGAGTTTGCAGAAAAAATCTCTTCAAATACTTGTCAATTTATTGAAGGAGTACATGAGGAGAAAAACAATAATCGGTTTATTCAAACTGATTTAAAACATTTTGAAGATTCAAAACTTGAAGCCTTTGGCGTTTTCCCACTTTTCTTTGAGGGAAAATTCATCGGAGCTATTGCTCTATTTTTTGGATATAAGTTCAAGCTATTCGATAATAATCTTAGCTTTTTACAAAGTTTTTCTTCTTTACTTGCCATATTAGTTAACAAACAAACTCGGGCAGAGAGACTAAGGGAGTTTGAAAGTCTTGCTGAAGATTGGATTAATGAAACAAGTCATTTATCCTCAACCCATGAGGCGATTATACATCCTAACTATCAGAGAATTATTGGAATGGGGCAAGATGTTATACCATTTTTGCTCAAAAATCTTAAAGAGCCAAAAAGCCTTCCTAGCCGTTGGTTTTGGGCATTAAAAGCTATTTCTGGTGAAGATCCGGTTCCTAAAGACAGCCGGGGCAAGTCTAAGGAGATGATCGATGCTTGGTTGCACTGGGGTATCCGAAAGGGATATATGGCCAATTCAAGTCTGAATTGCATCACTGTCTGATCTACCTTTATAGAATACCTCATTCGGGGTACGATAGTCAAGACATTTTCGAGGACGATTGTTAATCAAGTTTACGGCTCTTTCCACCTCCTCTGGCTTAACGATTTTAAAATTCGTTCCCTTGGGGAAAAATTGTCTTAACAGTCCATTGGTATGCTCGTTTAATCCCCTCTCCCACGAATGATAAGGAGTAGCAAAATAAAAATCTGCTCCTAGTTTC
>NZ_JACJSV010000071.1 GCF_014698335.1 Microcystis viridis FACHB-1342
CGTCAGTTTGTGATCAATCCCACTAATAAAACCGTCTCTGACGAAACCAAACAATTAATTGATAAACTCTTGCTCGAACGAATTTCCTTACGAGGAATTGCCAGAGTAACAGGGGTAAGTTGGTCATGTTTACAAAATTATGTCAACAATAAATTGGCATCTGTCCCACGTCAAATAAAGGTTTCGGACAAACTAAAAGGTAAATTAGTTACAAAATGTGATGAGATGTGGTCTTTTGTTTTTTCTAAAACAATCAAGGTTTATATTTGGCGGTTAATTGATAGAAAAACAAGGGAAATTATTGGTTGCTATGCGCGGAGATAGGAGTCGTCAATCAGCTAAAAAACTTTGGGGCCAGTTTACCAGGTGTTTACCGACAATGCACTGTTGCTTACACAGACTTTTGGGAGTCCTATAAGACAGTAATTCCTAGTAAACGTCATCGGGCAGTCGGAAAAGAAACTGGTCAAACTAATCCTATTGAAAGATTAAATAATACCTTTCGACAAAGGATTTCTCGGCTGGTGAGAGAGAGTCTATCTTTCTCTAAAAAAATGGAGAATCACCTTGGGGAACCCTTTGGTATTTTATCCATGACTACAATGCACAGCAAAGCAAAGGATTAAGCCGCCATCACTACTACCGAATCACCACCAAACTGGTTTCTCGCAAGGCTTTCAAAATAGCTTGACATAAAACCTGATTTAGGGGTTACAAAGGTGAGATGCTCCCGGTTTTAACCTTGTACAGGTTAGAGGGTTATGATTCTTTAACAAAGGGAATTGACCACAATCAGCACAGCATCTCCCAATTATTGTCTTTAGGTCGCTAAAATTTCGTTTCTCGCCGTATTTCTCCTTTTTTCTTGAGAATGAAATAGCCCTACCCTTATTAAGGGGGGATAAAATTATGGGTGTATATCGTTAGCAAAGAGACAAACAAAGAGAGGCTATAGACTAATAAAAAATATGTCCCTTTTTGACAGAAAATATCTGGGAAGATTGCAACCAGCGAGACTCAAAAGAACTGAGATGAGTGGTGGTAATTAAGGTTTGAAAACGGTCTTCGATCGCATCTAATAATTGATTTTGTCGTTCGATATCTAATTCCGCTAAAACATCATCGAGGAGTAGTAGGGGAGGTTCCCCGATAATCTGCTCTAGTAACTGTAATTCCGCTAATTTCAAGGCTAAAACTAAGGTTCTTTGTTGTCCTTGGGAACCGTAGGATTTAGCGGGGTTTTGGTTAATTAAAAAATCCACTTCATCCCGGTGGGGACCGACTACCGATGTCCCTAGCTGTTTCTCGGCCAAACGACGGGTTTCAATTTTATCTAAAAAAGCTGTTTGTACCCCATTGACATCATCTTCTACCCAAGGCACATTGGGAATATATTGTAATTCTAGATATTCAGTTTTTCCGCTAATACTTTCGTGCCATTTTTGAGCTAAAGGAATTAATCTTTGCAGGACTCGCGCCCTTCTTCTCGTAACTCTTGAACCAGTTTCTGCTAATTGTAAATCCCAGAGTTTTAGTTGGGATAAATCCGCATAAACTTTTCCCTCTAATTCCTGTTTACGAATCTCTTTTAAAAGAGCGTTCCTTTGTCGTAAAACCTGATTATATTGCTGTAAAATATGAACGTATAGGGGTTCTAATTGAATTAATAAAGTATCTAACCAATCTCGGCGAGCTTCCGGACCACCGCGCACTAAATCCAGATCGAGACTAGAAAATTGTACCGCATTAATCACGCCCAAAAAATCGAGATGACGGCGCAGGGGTTGACGGTCACGGATCACGGTGCGACGACCGGAAGAACGGAGAATTAAACTTAATTCTGATGCTCCATAAAGACGATTAACCCTAGCAAAAATTCTCGCCTCCGAGTCCGATTCTAGCACTAGATCCCGATCCTTGCTGACTCGATGGCTCTTGAGAGTGGCCAAAAGTTCGATCGCTTCTAGTAAATTGGATTTTCCCTGAGCATTATTGCCCAATAATATTGTTTTTTTGGACTCGAATTTTAGCAACTGTTCGGCATAATTTCTAAAACTGTGAAGGTGCAGGTGTTCGAGATACATTGCAAGTTGGGGGTTAAGTATTGGGGGTGGGAGAGTGGGGAGAAAACAACTGATAACTGATCACTGATAACTGATCACTGATCACTGATAATGGCAGCGGCTGAGGGTTAAGTGAATTTGCTATAATTCTCCTTGACAATCAATATTTTATAGTAGCTTTTACCTTGAAGATTCCCTTTTTGCCTTTAAAACAGACTGAAAGTCTATCTAAACTCGCTTTGATTGCTATACTCGCTTTTGATGCTTCTGTGTCTCTCGCAGGACAATTTCCCGATGGCAGAGTATTTTTTGAGAGTTCTCCCACTCTGGTTAATTTCTTCGCTACTTTCCAATCCGTGCGTGCTTGGGGTGCAAAATACTATCTTACCATCGCTCTGCCGCCGTCTCTCGGGGCGCCCTTGGGCAAAGTAACTATACAACAGCAGCCTAATATTCAAACTATTGCTTTTCTTGTTGATCAAACCTTTGCTTTTCTTGGCGATCGCAATCAGCGAGGCGAAAAATTAACCCTAAAATCCACTACTTTTGACCCCAATACTCAGACGATTACGGTCATTTTTGATCCTCCTGTCCCCCCCGGTAATACCGTTTCCATCGGTCTGAAACCAGTACGAAATCCCGATTATGGTGGTGTCTATCAGTTTGGAATTACTGCTTATCCCCCCGGAGACAATTCTCCCGGATTAGCTCTAGGAGTCGGACGTTTAACAATTTACGATGCTGGCGATCGTTGGTAGGCCGTTCTGCGTCTAAAAACAGTAATCAGTGAGCAGTAAAAAGACAGTAGGAAACCTCAGTTCCCTGACTTCGTTGTTCATTTGAGGTCAGGGATTAAGCGTTTGCTTGACCCAAATTCGGAATTGTTTTAATGCCATTGCACTACCGATTTTTTGACTATTTTGTAGCGTTCCTGGAATTTTTTCTATTAGATTAAATTGAGAAAATAGTCGGCTTTGGCAAGATTCAACGTATTCTGATCCTTGCAAAACATTGATTTCCAGTCTCTCCCCATCATATCGCCACAATTCAGGAACACCCAATCGCTCATAATTATTAAATCGGGTTCGCTTAGTAATATCAATCTCAATTGCTAAATCGGGAGGGGGATCAATCGCCAAATCAAGGCGCGTTTTTCCCCGAATAGCATGACAATTTTCGATATAAAAAGACTCATCTGGTTCTATTCCTTGATCCATTTTATGATTTTTAAAGGTTGTCGATCCAGCGGGTTCATAGTCTAACTCTAATTCATCTAGGAGAACTTTAACCAAATCCCCGATTAAAACTTTGGTGTTTTCATGAATAAAAAGAGGAGTCATTGCTTCTAAAGTTCCCTGACTATAAGATAGACGAATTGACCGTCGATCTCCCAATTCGTCAAGAATTGTTTCATAATCTTGCCAAGTGAGTGAAGTTAACAACAGGCGATCGCCTGGGGTAACAGTTAGTTGTTTTAATGCTAATAACATCAGAATTTGTCGCCTAAGTTCTTATGATTGGGCGGTTTAGTCAGTATTTAACTTTTTTCTACCTTAGACTATATATAGCAGTTTTCATCAGAATGAGGCATGGGCAAGGGGCTTAAACTCTTGGTTGGCAAAACTTGTCGATACCTCAGTAACCTGAAAAGCTCTATATGCAAACTGAAAACTCCCATCTGATCACTGATCGAGGAGAACTTCCCACCCGTCTGAGTTTTAGAAAAATTTAACTTTATTCAATCCATGAACATCTGTTCAGATGTTATACTAAAGTCAGTAAAGAAGTTCCGAGGTAGTAACCATGATCGCTGTCACCACCATGAAATGTGCTTGTGAATCCTGTACGTGTCAAGTATCGATCGCCGATGCCATCAAAGAAAACGATAAATACTACTGTTCCCAAGCTTGTGCCGATGGTCACGTTAAAGGGAAAGGCTGTGGACACCAGAGTTGTATTTGCGGTTAAATTTAGTTATTGGGGAGAAGGGGACAAGTATCGGCATGGAAGATTCGATCGATACCTCCCTTTCTCAACTTTCCCTTAATAACCGATCAGGAAAAAATATGGCCCTAGAGAAAATAGCACCGGTTTGTGGGGAATCCCATCACCAAGAGGCGAAATTCCAGCACTTGCAGGGATTAGAAATCGAAAAAGCCCAAAAAATGGCCGAATTTTTCAGCCTTTTGGGGGATGCCAACCGCCTAAGAATTCTGTCGCTTTTAGCCAAACAAGAATTATGTGTTTGTGACTTAGCCGACGACTTAGGGATGAGTGAATCGGCCGTATCGCACCAGTTAAGAACCCTAAGAGCCTTAAGATTAGTTAAATACCAAAAACAGGGACGGAGAGTCTTTTATCGTCTTGCCGATCATCATGTTCTTGACCTTTATTACGCGGTCTCGGAACATTTAGAAGAGCCAGCGGACGAGGATTAAAACAGTCCCAAAGCGGGTAAAACAAACTGTAGGAGCAGAGAACCAATCCCCTGCACCATTTGGTCTAATTGAGCGTTGCCACCACCTTGTTCTCGCGGTTTTAGGGCGATTTCCATGCCTTTAATAAAATTCTCTGCCGCTTCGTAACCGGGGGTATTACCTTGTCGTTCAAAGAGAGTCGAAGCCATTTGAGCGTCCTGGGCCGCTAGAGCATTTTGTCCCAGACGATAGTGAGCCATGGCCCGGGCCAGATAAGCTGGAGCATATTCCGAGTTAATTGTCAAGGCTTTATTAAAATTTTCTATAGCGGCGCTGGTGCGTCCCTGTTTTCCTTCCACCATCCCTAGACCGTAGAATAGTTCAGGAGTACCAGCACTACTGGGAATTCCCACCGCACCCTGCACGTATGCAGTGTCTAGTTTGGTGTTGTCAAGGTTAGCATTATTGAGATAAGCGCCTCTTAAATCCGCACCCGTCAAGATTGCCCCGCTTAAGTTCGCTCCAGTCAGATTAGCACCAAAGAAAGAAGCACCAGTTAAATTAGCACCACTCAGATCCGCTCCACTTAAATTAGCTTGACTAAGATTGGCCCCGACGAGATTGGCCCCATTTAATTTTGCCCCAGTTAGATTCGATTGCACTAACCCCGAACCGCTCAGATCACATTGGGGACATTGTCGGGTGGATAATAATTGCTGTAGATGGTTTAAATCTTCCCCATAACCAACTAGGGACAAGTTCAGGGGAAGACTGAGGAGGAGGGTTAGGGCGATCGATTTGTACATAGTTTAAAAATAACTCTAGTTATTATTATTGATAATAACCATGCGATCGGGGCTAATCGCTGAACTAGATTCTGCTTGAGAAATCAGCCCTTGTCCACTAAAATAGGAGATTAGAGGCTCTTAAGGTCAGAAGAAGCGACAAAATCGAGATTTGTTACCTTTTCAACAGCAGGTTTTTTAGAGGAATTTCCCTATTTTATAATGACTACTCTACACGGTAATTGGCTGATTGGTTCGCAGGATAGTGTTTTTTTTCTTTGGGGTGAACAGTGGCAAGGGAAGGAATTAAGTGAAACAAAGGAAAATCATCCTTTTTGTCTAGAATCTGGGGCATTAGCCCAATTTATCCAGAAATTTTCTCCTCAGCTTGACTGCTATTCTCCAGAATCAATCAAGCTCAGTTTGCCTAGTTATTCCCCCCCAAGGAAAAAATATTTTTTACCGCTGCTGTCGGGGCAAATTCTCGAACCCACAGCTAAATCCTTGTCTTGGCAACCATGGCAGGTATCGGGATTAACTTTTTCTGCGGGGATGATAATACAGTTATGGGAGAAATTACCCCTAGCTAAGGCCGAATTTATCGGCAATGATCTACGATTTTGGCTGTATTTGCACCGTTGGAGTTTAGATTTATTAGCAAGGGGGAAATTTTTAGCGGGAATAAATCAGGGTGAAAGTTGCTGGTATCCGCTGCTAGATAGTACCATCGATCGCACTCGTTTAGCTAAGTTTATCCAAACCATCCCCCCGGTTTGTCTTGCCTATCAAGAAAATAGCGAACCACAAACAATTATTCTCGATTGCTTAAAAAATATTGTCGATGCTCGTTTGCGACAAAAAATAGATAGTACTGTTAATATTTCCCCCTCATTGATGGTAAAACCCTGGCTACAATCTTTAAGCGGTGATCATCATGACATTGCTTTAGAAGCCAAGAATTTACAGCGTCTAGAAAATGCTTATAATAACTGGGTGTTTCCTATCCAAGAAAGTTTAGTTAATGGCAATAATCGCCAATTAATCGAGAATCAATACCGTGTCTGTTTATCTTTACAACCTCCCAGATTAGGGACAGCGTGGAAACTAACCTATTATTTACAAGCGTTAGATGATCCCGAATTTCTCATTAGTGCCAAGTTGATTTGGTTAGAGGGGAAAGAAAGTTATCATAGTTATCAAAGAGTTGTCAATAATCCCCAGGAAATTCTCTTAAAAGGATTAGGATTAGCATCGCGATTGTACGAACCAATTAGAATTAGTTTAGAGCAGAGACACCCAGAGGAATGTTCTCTTGATTCGATCGAAGTTTATCAGTTTATTCGCTCGATCGCTTGGCAATTGCAAGATCAGGGATTAGGGGTAATTTTACCAACGGGTTTAACTGCTGGTAGTAATGAACAAAGATTAGGAATTAAGATTGCTGCCAGTGTAACTCCCAAAAAAGGAGAAAGATTAAGTTTAACCAGTTTATTAAACTTTCAGCTTAAATTAGTGGTAGGGGAACAGGAAATATCGAAAAAAGATTTTGATAAGTTATTAGAGAAAAAATCGCCAGTGGTGGAAGTGGGGGGCAAATGGTTAATCCTACAACCTACGGATGTCAAAGCAGCTCAGGCAATTTTAAATAATACCATTACTCCCCTTAATCTCTCGGTAGAGGATGCCCTGCGCTTGAGTTCAGGAGATAATAATCTAATTGCTAAACTGCCGGTAGTTAATTTTCAAGCGGAGGGAGCATTAAAGGAATTAATTGATAATTTAAATAACAATCAAGGGATTCAATTAATCAACCCACCGCGGGAATTTCGGGGGGAATTACGTCCCTATCAAATCAAGGGAGTTAGTTGGTTAGCTTTCCTAGAAAAGTGGGGTTTAGGTGCTTGTTTAGCCGATGATATGGGTTTAGGAAAAACCCCGCAATTAATCGCTTTTTTACTAGCATTAAAAGAAGAGGATATGTTAGTTAATCCCGTGTTAGTGGTGGCTCCCACTTCTGTGGTTAATAACTGGGAACATGAGTTAAGAAAATTTGCTCCCACCCTGGCTGTTTTTGTGCATCATGGCGAAAAAAGATTAAAAGGTCAAGCTTTTGCTCAAGAGGTAAAAAATAAATCGGTTGTTATTACCAGTTATCCTTTAATCTATCGCGATCTGTCCACTTTGGAAGCAGTACAATGGCAAGGTTTAGTTTTAGATGAGGCTCAAAATATTAAAAACTCTACGGCTAAACAATCCCAAGCAGTGCGAAAAATACCCGCAGGATTTCGGATTGCCTTAACGGGAACTCCCGTAGAAAATCGCCTGACGGAATTATGGTCAATTTTGGATTTTCTCAATCCCAATTTTTTAGGAACTCAAGCCTTTTTCCAGCGTCGTTTTGCCCTTCCCATTGAAAAATACGGCGATCAAGAATCCCTGCATAATTTGCGTTCTCTTGTCCGTCCTTTTATTTTACGGAGATTAAAAACCGATAAAACTATTATCGAAGATTTACCAGAAAAACAGGAAATGAATATTTTTTGTGGTTTATCGAAAGAACAGGGACAACTTTATCAACAATTAGTCGAGAAAACCCTCCAGAAAATTGAAGAAACCCAAGGGATTCAGAAACATGGATTAATTTTAACCTTGCTAATGCAACTAAAACAAATTTGTAATCATCCCGGCCATTTTTTGAAAGAAAATAGTTTAGAAACCAGTCAAAGATCGGGAAAATTATTACGCTTAGAAGCCATGGTAGAGGAAGTGATAGCAGAAGGCGATCGAGCTTTAATTTTTACACAATTTGCCGAGTGGGGAAAACTCCTACAAACCCATCTCCAGAAAAAATTAGCCGAGGAAATATTATTTCTCTCCGGTTCTACCAAAACAAAAGATCGGGTAGAAATGATCGAGCGCTTTCAAAATGATCCCCAAGGACCAAAGATTTTTATTCTCTCCCTGAAAGCGGGGGGAACAGGATTAAATTTAACCCGCGCTAATCACGTTTTTCATATCGATCGTTGGTGGAATCCGGCCGTAGAAAATCAGGCCACTGATCGCGCTTTCCGCATCGGACAAAAACGTAATGTTCAGGTACATAAATTCATCTGTACGGGAACCCTAGAGGAACGCATTAATGAGATGATCGAAAGCAAGAAACAATTAGCGGAACAAACCGTAGATGCTGGGGAAAATTGGTTAACCGAATTAGATACCGATCGCCTACGAGATTTATTATTATTAGATCGATCGGCAATTATTGATGAAGAAGAAACCGATTAGAAGCGAACCACCTGATAAACCGTGGAACCATTCTCAAACAGAGGCCGATAGTAAATACCGCTGCAATTGTAATAAAGCGTATTGTCAGCCGTAATTGTGGTGCAGCCGTCTGGGATATAGGTGACAATTGCGCCGATTGGCGGGGCCACCACCGTGTAGGAACTGCCGCTAGGTTGAAGATAGATGCCGTCCGAGTAAATGTAGGAAGTAGAACCCACATAGACGGTATTGTAGTAGGGGGGGAGAGTAGCGATCGCTGAACCGATGACTAAGCCGGTGGTCAAACCCACCCAACCCCAACCCGGGGGGACGTAATAACCGCCACCGTACCAACCGCCACCACGCCAGTAACCGTTGCGATTATCGTCAATAAAGTTCTGACGGTTCTGTTGGCGATCGCTAACCTGCTGCTGCCGTTCCCCCTGTCTTTCGGTGCGTTCCCCTTGACGGGTATCGGTTCTTTCGGTGCGTTCGTTCTGCCGTTCCCCCTGTCTTTCGCTACGTTCCCCTTGACGGTTTTGTTGACTGGTTTGCCGTTCCCCCTGTCTTTCGGTGCGTTCCCCTTGACGGTTTTGTTGACTGGTTTGTCTTTCCCCCTGTCTTTCCGTGCGTTCCCCTTGACGGTTTTGTTGACTGGTTTGCCGTTCCCCCTGTCTTCCAGAAAAATCTCTAGAGGTTTGGGAACGATTACTAAAATTCCCTCGGTTTTGCAGATTACTACTGCGGTTAACCCGTGGGGAAGCTCCACCACCGCCACCGCTACGACCACCGCCACCGCCACCGCGAGCGTCCACATAATCCGTGATCAGTAAACTTGTACCCAAAAGGAGGGCGGCAAGAACACATAAGTTTTGACATAAAGATCTTTTCATGGCCCGGACTCCTTGATTTTTTTATTCGCCTTGGCTGCTTATCTTCCCAGATTATTTTCTGCAAGCGTTCGACGGTTTCTGGTGCAAAAAAACGCTCTCCTGTTTCTACACAAACTCTGGCGGGAACATTTTCTATGATAAATCTGGGTTGCGTTCGGATAGAGTAAGGCTTTTGATAAGAGACTTGCGCTTTGATAATCTACCTTTTGGGCGAACGCAGTTCGCCCCTACATTGTGCATAAAATCCGTTACTGTAGGGGCGCAAAGCTTGCGCCCTCCGATCGATCAGGTTTGCTGATCACTCTAAGTAGGGGGAGAGCCTTCGACAGCCTCCGCAGCTAAGGGACTTGCGCTTTGATAATATGCCATCTGGCTGGTCTGACTCTTCTACAGAGCGATTTTCTGGCTGGGATATTATTCCCACGCAAGCCCCTAATGTCCCGATTAGAAAAGAATCGGCTTAATTCTTCTGAGAACATCCTGGAGCAACCGTTCTGGACACTTGCCGATAAAGCTCGCTTTTCTCCCTCGGAAGTCCAACGATCGCAGTTGATCTACCATGATAACTCCTGTCACTGCCTCTCCATCTGGAATCTTGACGTAGAAAGGGTTCTGGCGTTGCGTATTGCTGACCGGACAGACAAAGGCAAAACCAATCTTGCGATTAAAATCAATATGGCTTACCACCAGTGCTGGACGATTACCCATTTGCTCATGCCCAATTTGTGGGTCGAAGCTCAACCGCAGGAAATCTCCACGTTCTGGAATGTATGTCACCAAACCTCCTCTCCCATCGGTCGTCCCCAATCCACTTCCGGCTCCGGTGATTCAACAACCCCAGCCAGTAGTTCTTCTAGACTTAACTCAGGCAAGGCTTGAATTAGCTCAATTACTAGCTTTCCGTTTTCCACAGAACATTCAACAACGTCCTTAGGATTGAGGTTTAGTGCTTCCACCGCGTACTTGGGAATCCGAATCGCTAAAGAATTACCCCAGCGTCGAATCTGCGACTTCATGATCCCACCTCGAATTCGTTAGATATTCAAAGTATATCAAAACGCTGATTTAGGGGAATACCGACAAGCGATCGCGTTTTATGAACGGGCTTTATGGCTGGGATTGATTATTCCTAGGGGGTAGAAGTTCGATAGGGATCGACTCTGATCCCGGTTGGAAAGTGAAAGTATCGGCGGGTGTACTGGGATTAAAATTCCAATCGGATAATATTGCCGTGTACTGGGGTGAACCGGGTAGAGTTTTATAGGTGATAATCGCTTTTCTCATTAGGGGGGTGGCATCCTGCGTGACCCAGATTTGATAGTCGCGATCGCTACCGATCAGCAGCAGGTGATACATCGGTTCGCGGTTGACCATGTCGTTGCCGATAAAAATAATTTGCTTGACATCGGCCATTAGCTCTGCACAGGGATCGTTCGCTGCCAGATTTGACATGGGAATGCTGATCCCGTACTTTTGTTCTACTTGGTCTAAGGCTTCATCTAGAGTATTCGGTGCTGGTTTCGTGACGTATAGATCCCGTTCCAGATCCGCAAGGGTGAAGGTTTTACCATCGTAAAAAAAGCGGGTAACTCGTTCATCCCCAGTGTAGTCCGAGCGCAGGCGATCGGGTTTCTCTACCCAGATGTTTTGATAGGCGCTGTACTGAACTTTCGCCCCAGAGTCGAGTACATCGTCATAGGTGACATCCATCTTGACGGTGAACGCTCGCTGTTTGGTTAAATTAGCACAGAGTTGCTCGATCACTTGTTCCGCCGTTTTTGGGCGGATTTCCTGGGCCAGAGTGGGGATTTCCGCCAAGACTGCCGCAGCAGTGACCCAAGGCAAAAGCAAAGAAAGAATCGGGATAAAGCGACGCATAATCATCTAATATTCCCCCAGGGCGATCAATTGTTTTGGTTAACGACCATTGTGTAAACTGACTAAACGAGCGATAAAAACGGCGGGATAGAGAACTCCAGTCATTCCTTCTAAATTGGCTAGAACTCTAGCGATTTTACTGGTAGGAACTATATCACCGTAGCCAACCGTAGCCAGGGTAGTAAAGCTGAAATGAAGTAGATCCGCCTGGTTGACGGTTTTAGCGGCGGAGCTAAAGGAATCGGGGTCGAAAATCTGGACGATATTATAAGCGGATGCCCAGAAAAATCCCAAGAGAAAATAGACACAAATTCCCCCTTTGATGATATCAGATGTGACCTGTTCGGCGAGAATTAATTCTAGTAAAATCGAGTACACACATAAACTAACAAAAGCTAGAGAAATTAATGTACTAGATAGCTCGAACCAACGGTTGAAATCGCTATAAATAGGGATAATCGTGCTGAATGCTCGCAGGAGGAGGGCAATCAAAAACAGACCGATATTAAATCTTAAAGCCAATTTACTTCGATCGATCTGATAGACGGCGATGATCAGAGAGAGGGAGAAGAAAAAGAAAATCAGCCAATCTCCCAGGGGTAGATATACTAAAAACGGGTAAATAATGTAGAGCGAGAGCAGATTTGCCAGCAGCCGATTGTATTTATTTTCTGTTGCCCGCATCAATTGACGGAATTTCATAGCAGCGAACCTTTAATTGGCTTAACCATATACCAAGTCTCGTTTTGAGGAATTTTCTCTCTATTCTAACTCTCCTCCTCTGACAGAAGATAAATAAGTTAGATCGTAGCGTTCAGATTTTAGCATAGAGTACAAGTAACCCGTGTTAAGCTGTCGATCTAACAACAAAGCTTAACAGCTGCAATGGAGCGCAGCAGAATTGCCATCCAGTGCAGCACATTAGAATTCTTGCAAATTAATTATATGTTATAAGATTCGGTTAACTAATTTTCCCAAAAAAAATAGTTAATTAATATATTTGTTCTGAATGAAAACCAGAAGTTTAACTTTTAACTCAAAATTCTTTAGATATGCTTGAATTTGGTTGTCAAAACCTCTTTATTTAAGCAGCACAAACTCTCTCAATTTTTATAATTGAGAATAAATTCTCCTGACTAATTACAATTCTCCTTCACTGGATTAATGTTTGGCAACTTTTAATAAGCTGCTACACCTATCCCTAACTCATAGTTATAAATAGCTGGTTATAATTAAATTAAAAATGGATTTTAGGTTCGATCCCCCCTGCCCCCCTTGATAAGGGGGGTGCCGATAGGCGGGGGTTACGGTAAACTCAGAGGGGGAATATATCCCCTATCTGGTTTTAATCTGAACTGAGGTTAACCACAGCTAATTCTAATGTTTGCCCTTCCTTTTCTAGCTCCTTTTTACTAAAACTTAACACCTCATCCAGACAATCAATTACCACCGTATCCCCTTCCATAAAAGCTTGTTCGAGAATTTTTGTGGCTAAAGGATTCTCTAACTCCCGTTGGATAGCACGTTTTAAAGGTCGCGCACCGTAGGTGGGATCGTAACCAACAGTAACGATATGATTTTCTGCAGCCGTAGTTAATTCTAGATTGATTTTTTGTTCTCCTAATAATCTTTCCAGACGCTGTAATTGCAGACGAACAATATAACGCAATTCTTCTTTTTTCAGGGTATGGAAAATAATTAAATCGTCGATACGATTCAAAAATTCGGGACGAAAATGACTCCGCAAAGCTGTTAAAACCCGTTTCCGCATCTCCTCATAATCGGCATCTTCGGAAACATTTAAAATATGGTCACTGCCAATATTACTGGTCATGACGATAATCGTATTCCGAAAATCCACCACTCGCCCCTGAGAGTCGGTAATGCGCCCATCGTCAAGCACTTGTAATAAAATGTTAAAAACATCCCGATGGGCCTTCTCCACTTCATCCAATAAAACCACAGAATAGGGACGACGACGCACCGCTTCCGATAGTTGTCCCCCTTCCTCGTAACCCACATAACCCGGAGGAGCGCCGATTAACCGCGAAACCGCGTGTTTTTCCATGTATTCCGACATATCGATGCGAACCATGGCTTCCTCGGAGTCGAACAGTAACCCCGCCAAGGCCCGCGCTAACTCGGTTTTACCCACTCCTGTGGGTCCCATAAATAGGAATGAACCAATCGGACGGGAGGGATCTTTCATTCCTGCGCGTGCGCGTCGAATCGCCGCTGCTACTGCCGTGACCGCTTCATTTTGTCCGACCACTTTTTTCTGTAAATGAGACTCTAATTCTAATAATTTTTGTCGTTCCGATTCCATTAAACGATTGACGGGAATTCCTGTCCACCGGGCAACTATTTCGGCGATATCGGCATCAGTTACCTGTTGTCTTAACAGGGTCGAACCTGCCGCTTGAATAGTTTCTAGCTCTTTTTCTTTTACTTCTAATTCCCCCTGTAAAATCTCTAGTTTGCCATACTTTAATTGGGCCGCTTTATTGAGATCATAAGCTCGTTCCGCCTGTTCCACCTGTAGGCGCAATTGTTCTTCTTCCTCTCGTAATAATTTAATTTCCTCGGCGATATGTTTTTCCGTTTGCCATTGGTCAGCGAGAGGCTTTTGTTTACTTTCTAATTCCTCAATTTCTTCGATAATTCTTTCTAAACGCTCTTGAAAAGCTCGATCTTTTTTCTCCTCTTTTTCTAAGGAGAATTTTTCCATCTGTAACTGCATTAAGCGACGATCTATCATTTCCAAATCGGCGGGTTTAGTGGTACTTTCTACCTCTAATTTTGCCGCCGCTTCATCGACTAAATCGATCGCTTTATCTGGTAAAAAACGATCGCTAATATAACGATGGGATAAGGTAGCTGCTGCCACTAGGGCCGAATCGGTAATTGTCACCCCATGATGCACCTCATAACGTTCTTTTAAACCCCGGAGAATTGAGATAGTATCCTCCACGGAAGGTTCCTTAATATAAACCTGTTGAAAACGTCTTTCTAAAGGAGGGTCTTTTTCAATATGATTGCGATATTCATCCAAAGTTGTCGCCCCAATACAGCGCAATTCTCCCCGAGCTAACATAGGTTTTAATAGGTTGCCCGCATCCATCGATCCTCCTTCCCTAGAACCCGCACCGACAACAGTATGCAGTTCATCAATAAAGAGAATAATTCGCCCTTCTGATTGGGTAACTTCTTTCATGACTGACCGCAATCTTTCCTCGAATTCGCCTCGATATTTTGCCCCAGCGATTAAACTTCCCATATCAAGGGAAATTAACTGACGATTTTTCAAAGATTCGGGAACATCTCCGTTAACAATCCTTTGGGCCAATCCTTCCGCAATAGCGGTTTTTCCTACTCCCGGTTCACCGATTAAAACCGGGTTATTTTTCGACCGTCGCGAGAGGACTTGTACCACCCGTCGAATTTCTTCATCACGACCGATAACCGGGTCTAATTTGCCTTCTTTGGCTGCTGCTGTTAAATCCCGGCCATATTTATCTAAAGCTTCGTATTTTTCCTCTTGATTGGGTTCAGTAACCTTTTGAGTACCGCGAATAGCTTTGATAGCTAATTCTAAATCTTGGGGGTCAAGATTGAAAGTGCGTAAACATTTCCGGCCCACCCTTTCATCTTCGGCAAAACCGACGAGAAGATGTTCCACGGAGATAAATTTATCTTGCCAACTTTCCCGGGATGCTTCCGCTCGATCGAGCAGCAGATCGAGACCACGACCTAGGTATAATTGATCGACGATGGCCACTTTCGGCTGTCGGTTGGTGAAGACTTCTAGCTGTTGTTGCAGTCGGGGAATTTCTATATTAGCTTTTTGTAAAATCCGGGTGGCTAGACCGTTATTCTGCTCTAGGAGGGCAATAATAACGTGTTCCACCTCTAAGGTCTGATTTTTAAAGCGTCGCGCAATTTCTTGCGATTTAACGATCGAATCCCAAGCTTGTTCGGTAAATTTATTCGAGTCTGTGGGTTGCATTCTGCACCAATGAGGAAAGCCAGTGTCAGAGGTATAGTATAGCAAGGAGTCTCGATCGATCACAAAGTTCCAGGCTCGACAAAGCGTCTGACTTGAAAGAGGGTGTGGGGTGTGGGGTGTAGGGTGTGGGGTGTGGGGTGTAGCGTGTAGGGTGTGGGGTGTGGGGAGAATAAATAAAAAAGTCTCCTATCTCCTATCTCCTGACTCCTATCTCCTGACTTGAAAATAGAAGCTGAAATAAGGCAAATTCGTCAATCATACGGCCATCCGTTGAGTATAGGCTACATATCAGGAGAGGCACTCCTGCGAGTGAAGTGACTCTCAAATTATTACAGATGCGTCAGCGGCTGCGTGTAAGCATCCCACCGAAAAACTAATGCGCGGGGGGTTTGGGGGGTAGAACCCCCCAAAAGCTTGGATTGAGTAATCAGATCTGAAGTAATACGGCCATCCGTTGAGTCTAGGCCACATATCAGGAAAGAAACTCCTGCAAAAGGGGGAATAAATAATCAGTTTTTAATAACCGGATTTAGGATCAGAATATTTTCATGCTTGACGGTGTAACTTGTTGCATCGGGACTGACTTATTTATCACTATTACCCAATTGGGTTAAAGCTGTCCCGGTGAGACGACAAATTTGCCACTCTTGGAAGACCTTAGCCCCCATTTTTCCATAAAAATCGATCGCCAGTTGATTCCACTCTAAGACAGTCCATTCTAAAAGTCCTGCATCCCTAGCGACGGCAATTTTAGCCACAGCCATTAGTAAAGCTTTCCCGATACCTTGACTGCGATAATCGGGTAAAACGAAGATATCTTCTAGGTAAATCCCCGGTTTAGTTATAAAGGTGGAATAGTTAGTAAAAAATAGGGCAAAACCGACTATTTTACCCTCTACTTCCGCCACCAATGCTTCGATGTAGGGTTTTTCTCCGAATAAATGCTCCCCTAAAGCTTGACTATTTCCTGTCATTAAATGGCTGAGTTCTTGATAGGCCGCTAAGGCGACAATTAAGTCAAAAATAGCCTTGACATCGGTAGCAACGGCGGCACGGATGGAATAGTTCATGATTGCTGGTCAAATCTTGATTTTAATGCTGATGATGTTTATGGGGGGATTCAGCAGGGGGAGAATTAAGATTGGAAAAATGGCCGTTATTTAATCCCATCCCAACGCTACCAATACTGAAAAGTCCCATGGACACAAAACCGGCCGCAATTGTCCCCATGGCCACGGTTCCAATGGAAACTATTCCCATAGGAACAATACCGATGGAAATAACGCCCATGGGAACAATGCCAATAGAAATTATACCAGTGGGGGCAATACCGATCGACAACCATTTTCGTCCGGAATTACCACAACTATTCTCTTTTTCTTGACCTAGATTGGAATCCATGTTTAACCCCGAAGATGCTTTGAGCCTTACCATCCTAGGTTAGGGGTAGAATTCTTGTCAAAAGACCGCTAGTCAAAATGAAAGTTAATTTTTTCTAAAAACTATTGACTTTTCATCTTAGTTATGCACTGGCGGGATACCGGCCACGTCGAGAATTTTTGGGACTAAATCCTCCCGTTTAATCGCCATGATGTGGACACCTTGGCATAACTGCTGGGCTAATTTTATTTGTTCGGCGGCGATTTTGATGCCTTCTTCGAGGGGATGGGCTGCATCGGCGAGTCTTTGAATGATATGGTCGGGAATTTGTACCCCCGGCACATTTTTATTTAAAAATACGGCGTTTTTAGCTGATTTTAACAGAAAAATCCCCGCTAGAATCGGTTTATCGGCCAGCGAGGCCACCTGCTGCATGAACTTATCAAGACACTCGAAATCCGTAACTAATTGACTTTGAAAAAACTGCGCTCCCGCTTCGATTTTACGCTCAAAACGGCGTTGAAGACCAGACCAACTTTTTGACTGCACATCAACGGCAGCCCCGGCAAAAAGTTCTAGGGAGCCATCGGGTAAAGATTTATCGTTAAAGTCAAAACCTTTATTTAATTTATCGATTAATTTTAACAAACGTACCGATTCTAGGTCAAAAACTGCCCTAGCTTGGGGGTGATCTCCTGCTTTGACCGGATCTCCAGTTAAAGCTAGTATATTTCTCAATCCCAAAGCATGAGCGCCCATTAGATCTGCTTGTAATCCGATCACATTGCGATCGCGGCAGGCCATTTGACAGATGGGTTCGATGTCGTGTTGATAGAGAATAGCGGAGGCAGCCAGAGAGGACATCCGCACTACGGCGCGACTGCCATCGGTAATATTAGCTGCATGAACGCGATTTTTTAGCCAGAGGGCCATTTCTAGCATATGACTGGTATTACCCCCTTTCGGGGGAGTAATCTCGGCTGTAATCAAAAATTCTTGGTCTTGAACCGCGCGTTGTAAACGAGTAGTCATCAATTTATCTAGGTTTTAACCATAAATTTTATAGTAGATTTAGCCCGGAAATGACTCGGAGGCAAGGAATGATCATCGGGCTGTTTTATACTGGTCGGTGTCAGCACCTGGCTGATATCAGATAAGTTAACTGGCAGGAAAAAATTTTTAATGTAGTATAATACACGGACAGTTTAACCAAATTCGTTTATAAGTGTAAAGGACAACCGATTCGATCGAGCGATCATGCAAACTCTTTCTCGTTTACCTACTAAAGACAAAGCCCTAATCATGACCCATCCCCTCAAAATCGTCGCTTTAGGTGATAGCCTTGTGTATGGCTATGGCGACCCCGTGGGTGGCGGTTGGGCCGAGCGCCTACGTCGTTTGTGGATGGAAAGTGCCGGTCATGCCCTGTATAATTTGGGGATTCGCGGCGATCGAGTGGTACAAGTGTCCGAACGTTTAGAACAGGAATTTCGTCTCAGGGGGGAAATTCGCAATCGTCTCCCCGATCTGATTCTTCTCTCCGTCGGTGTTAATGATACAGCCCGTTTAGGCCGGCCCGATGGTCGTACTTATACCGATCACGATCTTTTTCAAACTCAAATCGAACATTTACTCACCCGGGCCCGTTCTCTTTGCCCGGTTTTGTTTATAGGTATGATTCCGGTAGATGAGCGGAAAATGCCCTTTTTAGATTGCTTTTACTTCAACCATGGCGATCAGTATAGTTTTAAGGAAACCACTAAACAAGCTTGTCTAGAGCAAAATATTCCCTATCTCGATTTATTTGATCTCTGGATGAACCGGGGTGATCTGTGGTGCCAAGAAAGATTAATGCAAGATGGACTTCATCCCAATGTCCAGGGCTATCAATCAATTTTAGAGGATATTTTAAACTGGTCGCCCCTCACCTCCTTTGTCGGTGTGGATGGTTTTATTCAACCGTTTACAGGAATTGCAGAAAAGTGATCTCCTCTGTTCTCAGTGGTTCTAGCGGCGCTACGGAAACCGTAAGAGACAGTAAAGAAACTGGTCAAACTAATCCTATTGAAAGATTAAATAATCATCTTCGACAAAGAGTTTTTAGAGCGTCGGGGTCAGTGACCGTCTATATTGTAATGTAACCGAACTTACCCCCTACATATCTACTAAAATGCTGAACAGGCAATTGCGCTACTCGTTCAAAATGTAGTAAATTGAGGGGTAGAATTTGCTAATCATTGCTCTGAATTTGTGACTCAATAAATTCTCGAAAAGCTGAATCAAAAGTTAATTTTTTCAGACTATATTTGATCGTCATTTTCCAAAAACTAGCTTGACTATAGCGTTTCCTGTTCGCACGAGGTACATTGTCGATGGTGAAAAGCTTAATCAGCATCTCCCAATTATTGTCTTTAGGTCGCTAAAATTTCGTTTCTCGCCGTATTTCTCCTTTTTTCTTGAGAATGAAATAGCCCTACCCTTATTAAGGGGGGGATCTGACAGTTTTTAACACCTAACTACTTAATAAAACAGGCGGCAGGCCTGTTTCACTATTAGCTTCAGAATAATTAAGCCTACTTAATTTCGCGCACTACCGGCTTACCGTCGATAATTTCACCGACGAGAATCAGATCAGCAACCCCGACGAATAAACCATTTTCTAAAACCCCCGGCATATTATTAATAGTTCTTTCCAAATCAGCCGGATCATCGATACTATCAAATTTAACATCGATAACTAAATTGCCTTGATCTGTGACCACGGGGCCGGCTTTTTTCACCCCCATGCGCAGGGAAGGTTTACCACCGAGGGCCTCTAATTTCCGCATTACCGGAGTCATGGCCATAGGTAACACTTCCACCGGCAAAAGAAAAGTCGATCCCAACTTATCCACCAGCTTATTGCCATCCACCACCACGACGAAAATATCGGCGAGACTATCGACAATTTTCTCCTGAGTATGGGCAGCACCGCCGCCTTTAATCAGATTTTTCTGGGGATCCACCTCATCGGCCCCATCGATGGCGATATCCATCTTCACGATGACATCGAGGGTAGTGAGGGGAATTCCGTACTTCCGGGCCAAAACCTGCGCTTGAAAAGAAGTAGGAACCCCGACAATATTGCTGATTTCCCCGCTTTGCAGTCTAGCACCGAGATATTCGATCGCGTAGGCCGTCGTTGAACCAGTTCCCAATCCCACGACCGAATTAGATTGAACTAGATTAGCGGCGGCCTTACCGACCTCCTGTTTCATAAGAATGACCGGATCGATTGCTGTCATGATGCACACTCCTAAAAGCGATGTTTTGAACCTCTTAGTTATCGGCTATCCCTTGCCCTCTTGTCAATGGAATTAGGGATTAGTGGCCTGAGCTGCTAACATTTCCTTGAGTTTAGCCAATTCATTCGCCCAACGGGGATCTGGCTGTAAAGCGTCACCATCGCTGGTAACTTTCGGGGCATTATTGCCACCCCGTTCAGCCTTGCGTTTTTTGCCGCCACCGCCACCACCACCACTGGATTTGCGCGGTGCCGCCGTCGTCGGTTTCGGAGTCGGTCTTTCGACTTTTTCCGGGGTTTCTACGCTGGCCTCCGGTCCGTCTGCTTCTTCTCCTTCTTCTTTACCTCCCTTGCTGCGGGGGAGAGCTTTCTCGATTTTGATCGGGTTTTCCATGAAGGATTGGCCGTTGTATTTTTCGATAAACTGGTCAGCTAGTTCATCGCTAGGGACGGTAACGAAGGCAAAACCGCGACATTTGCCGGTTTTGCGATCTTTGATGACTTTAGTGGTGATCGTATCCCCTTCATCGGCAAAAAGCGCCTGTAATTTTTCGCGCTCGACGGATTCTTTGGGCAAATTACCAACGTATAGACGAACGGACATGATGGATTCCTCCAAGTATAGGGTGATGTAAAAACTTGTGCGACATTCCGTGCCTGTATGCTGATTTTTTTAAGGCAAACAGAGCTAAGGAAGATATTTCCCAGCGATAAGCTTGTAGTTTCTGCACGATAGCGGCTGTGGCCGTCAATTTTGACTATCCTTAACGATTTCAACGAGAGGGACGGAATCTAGGGGTTACGTTTTTAGCTTTTAACAGGCCTAACCATTCAACTTACCCGATTTATGTCGCTCTTTTCGATTATTACAGAATGTTTCCACAATTTGTCAAATATTTTCTCTCGCTCTGAGCTGCCTAAGTATAACTACTTAAGTATTTGTTCACAGTAAGCAAAATTTTATGAAAACTCTTGCTAAATGTATCATTATATGCTTCTTTGCTTTTGGCGGCGGGGTATCCTAGCTAACAGGAGGGAGAAAGCAAAACCCTCTTTACAGATACATTGACACTTTGTCAAGTATTTGTTACATTAGTTAAAGAAAAGAGGTGATACCAATCACCCATCTCGCTTGTGATCAACCACTGTCTTCATTGAGGAGGAACACCATGTCTCAACCGATCGAACTTTCCTTAGAACAACAGTTCAACATTCGTTCTTTTCAGACTCAGGTAGAAAAAATGAGTCAGGAGCAAGCGCAGGACTTCCTGATCAAGCTCTACGAACAAATGATGGTCAGAGAAAATATGTACAAAGCTTTTCTCAAACACCAGTGGGGTCTAGATTCTAATCCCTGGGCCCCCCAGTAACTCATTTCACCCCTTCGGGCGACCTCTTTCTCCGGCTGGGTTTCTCCGGAAACGAGCTAGGGATGCGGGGCGCATTTCTTCACCTTTTTAGCTATTCTTAGGGAAGAATAACCGAACTGCTGGGGGTTAATTTATGTTCGAGCGCGCTTTGATCTGTACAGATCTTTTCGATGGTCTCCATCGTCTTGTCCATTGTGTGCCACACTTAGCCCTGAGCGGCTTAAAACAAGTTATCTTCCTCCACAGTATTCCGGTTTGGGAACAACCCACCCTAGCTGCCGTAGATCAAGCAAAAATTGACGCGGCCAAAGAAAAATTATCTCCAGCTTTAGCAAATATTCCCGACGGTATGACAGTTATTGTCGAAATCTCTAACCGTCGTCCCGTGGATGCCGTGCGGGAAATCCTCGCTAATCACTCTATTGACGTGATTTTGATGGGAAATCCCATGCGCGGTGCTGTCCAAGAAAAATTATTCGGTAGTACCAGTTTAGCGATCGCAGGTATTACCGATATTCCGCTGCTGATTTTCCGACCGCAATTATTATCAGTTTATACTCACGATGAATTGGCCCTGCGCTGTCAGCATCTCTGGAAACATTTATTAATTCCCTACGATGGCAGTCCCGACGCAATTTATCTAATTGAACAGATAGAAAAATACGCTCAAATCCGCGCCCCCGGCTCTTTTGAGCAATGTCTTCTCCTCCGGGTAGTAGAAAATATCAGTCGCGATCCCGGTGTCACCGAATACCGTTTTAATGATGCTCGTCGGGAATTAGAAGCGGTGCAAGCGCGACTAGAAAAACTCGGTTTGCAAGTAAAGAGCCAAGTGCGATCAGGAACACCTGTATTAGAAGTTTTGACGGCAGCAGAAGAAAATGATATAAGTGCGATCACAGTGGCCACCTGCCATCGTTCTAATATGTTGGAATGGTTAGCCGTGCGTCGGATTAATGAAGATATTCTTCATCAACTGTGGTTTCCGCTCTTATTTTTCTCACCGAAGGGATAGACTGGAAAAAGGCTCTCTTGGGGATAAACCACAAAGGTACAAAGGACAGAGAGAGGAAGACAAATTCGAGCGCTAAAACCTATCACAAAAAAGACAAGAGAGCCGCAAAAATTTGGAGGAAATTAACTTAAGTAAGTAGGGTCTGCTGAATAATGGTAAAACCCTTTTAAAATAAAGCTTTTGACCTGTTAAAGTCCGATGTTCATGCTGCGAAAATAGGATAGGGACTTTCAAAAACCTTGCATTATCCTTCTTGTAGTACATCGCTTGGTACAAAAAACAAGGGCAACAAAGCCTGAAACGACCGGCTACTGACTCGGAGACTCCTGACTCCTACCCCCAGGAAAAACTTTTTCAGCAGACCCTAAGTAGTTATAATTAAATTGAAGATGGATTTTGCCTCTGAGCTACCCTGCCCCTAACCTTAATCCCCCCTTGATAAGGGGGGTGTCTGATAATTTTTAATGCCTACCTACTTAATAATCAGAGGTTAAATTGGCTAAGTTAATCATTACTATTACCTCTCAAAGTATTCTACGATAGCTCTCGCTATCGATTCTGCACCATCTTTAGGCAGTTTAACCTTTAATCGTGGCGGTTGGGGGGCTTGGCGTAAAAAGTCCCAATTACCTTGAAAAAATTCTTCACTGCTAATGATTTGATGATAACTATAATCTTGGATTCCAGCCAATAAAATCGCTGATTCGGCGAAACCTTCTCGAATTAGGGAAACAATCGGCACCTCTAATTTTAAAGCCTCGGCAAAGGTACTATATCCCGGTTTGGAAATAATTCGATCGCACAGGGGCATAAAATCCACGGGACGATAGCTCCGATCTAGTTTATCCTGTAAGCGGACTAAATTGGGCAATTCGGGCGCGTTTTTTTCAAAAGTGATAAATTGCCAATCGGGAAAACTGGCGAGGTTATTATATGGAATTGCTTCTAATCCTAACCCCCCAAAACTCAATAAAATAGTTTTTTCTTTAGGGGCATTTAGCTTAAACTCCTGTCGCAATTGTTCTTCACTGTAGCGGGGTGTACCCCCGGTTAAATTTGCTTCTGTAATGTGAGGAAATGCTGTCATCGCTTCTGCTAAAGGCAGTTTAAATAAGCGATCACATTGATTATAACAACGACTGATCCAATCACTAATACTGGCAAATTCTTCACCCCAATCACGATAGATAAAATCCCAGCCAAAGTTACCAATCATCCAACAAGGAAGCCCCGCGCTTTTGGCAATTAGTGCCGCTAAAGGCGGTAAATCGGCCACAACTAAACCCACACGATTAGTTTTAATAAAATTAACTTCACTGGCAATAATTGCCCTTGATTGAGCAATTATTTGTTCTAATTTTTCTTTAGTAGCTAATTTATCCATCGTTAAACTATCCGATTGGATTACCCCCACATCAAACCCCCGGGGTCTTTGAATATATTCTCCGGATATATAGGAATCTAATAACCAGCGCGGGGCCGTGGTGACTAATATCGGCAAAATTTCGGGATTAAGTTCAATAATATTAGCTACTACTGAAGCACTGCGGACGGCATGGCCAAAACCATGATTAGTAACGGCAAAATAAACAACAGGACGAGACATATAGCAGTTATCTTAATGGTGAGATACGAAGTTTTCGTTTTGGGGAGACGGTCGACTCCGAGACTATGCCCTGTCAGATTATACTTTATCTTTACGAGAAAGGCTGTAATATCTAAGTAAAAGGTAAAAAGCAAAAAAGCGATTAAAATTCTCCCAGTTATTGGTCAAAATAATGCTTTCATCACTTTTGGCTATTAAAAAACGGTTCTTCGGTTTGTGTTATGCAATGTACGCGGGTTATAAGGGACGGAACCCTTATAGAGAAAAACGTTTGGCGATTTTTGTCAATTGTTTTTGATCTAGAGCGAACTAATCAATTAAATCTCTTGCCAGATAAGGATTTAGTTTATTTATGCCACCCTATCGAACCATAACAAGTAACGAAGAGCCTAAAAAACCCTCTCTTCGGGGAGAGGGTGAAGTGGGGTTTAGGAATTTTCCTCTAATCCAAAGACGCGATTAAAAGCTTTCAAGACTTTATAACCAGAATCGATCGATTCTAGCGGATCTTTCCGCAAACGGTGACGTAAACAGAGAACAATTACCCGACGGATATCATCTACCGTCACAGTGGTCCGTCCTTCCAAAGCGGCCAGAGCTTTAGCGGCGCGATTGGTAACGATATCGCCGCGCAATCCATCCACGTCCAACTCGGAACAAACCTCGGAAATTTTCACCCGCAGCTCATAATCAAGCTCCACGGAAGGCAAAAGATTTTGGGCCTCCACGAGCTTTCTTTGCAGTTCTTCCTGTTCTAAGTTATATTTCTCTAAAAACGAGAGGGGATTGCCATCAAATTCCGCACGCTGTTCCACGATTTTGACCCGTAGAGGTGGTTCTTTGACGGTGTGAATCTCGGCGTGCATTCCAAAGCGATCGAGCAGTTGTGGGCGCAATTCTCCCTCTTCTGGGTTGCCCGATCCCACCAAAACAAACCGGGCCGGGTGACGGATGGAAATTCCTTCCCGTTCCACCGTATTCCAACCACTAGCGGCCGAATCCAATAGCACATCGACGAGGTGATCGTCAAGTAAATTGACTTCATCCACATAGAGAATGCCGCGGTTAGCTTTGGCCAGCAAACCGGGTTCAAAAGCTTTTACCCCTTCTGACAGGGCCTTTTCGATGTCAATTGTGCCACAGACCCGATCCTCCGTCGCACCGAGGGGCAAATCTACCATAGTGACTTTTTTCTTGGCAATGGTCAAGGGGATGGCCTCGTCCACCCTTTGCCGCACCTCATCGCTCATTAAATCGGGATCATTGGGGTCAGAATTAAAGGGATCGTTAGCAACTACGTCAATTTCTGGTAAAAGGTCGGCTAAAGCCCTAATTGTGGTCGATTTTCCCGTACCTCGATCCCCCATAATCATCACCCCGCCAATTTTGGGGTCGATGACGTTGAGCATTAGGGATAATTTCATTTCTTCCTGGCCGACAATAGCGGTGAAGGGAAAAACCACGCGGCGAGTTTTCGTAGGAGCTTGGGGAGTCACGGTCATAAGTGGATTCAAAAGTCAAGAGTTGTTGCGTAAAGAATTATATCTAGTGGGGGTTCTAGCCGTCAGCTTTCAGCAAAGCTTTATCATTGTAAGTCTTTTTCCCTGCTTTTTAAGATCCAGCGCCAGAGGGGATGACCCGGCCCTTTGTCCCGAATTTTCTGCACCCGTTGCTCTAAGCGCAGTTTTTCTCTGGGGGAAAGTCCTAAAATAATGTTGCGACTTTGCCAGACTAATACTGCTCCTGTAATGGCAAGACAAAAGGCTAGACCGATAGAAGGCCAGTAATTGAAAGCTAAAGCGTATCTAAGGGCTGTCCAAGTAAAATATTGCCGCATTAAGGCTATATCATCCCATAAAACCCATAAACTCGCCGAACCAATCCCTAACCAACAACCCAACACGAATAACCAACGACCCCATACCGTCAGTCGATGTAATCTTTTGACCTGTTGCTGTAGTTCAAAATCGGCCATTTCAGTTATCAGTGAGCAGTAATTCAGTGGGGTGTGGGGTGTGGGGTGTGGGGTGTGGGGTGTGGGGAAGGAAACCTCTTTCATCTCTGGTGGTGAAAAATTTTTCATCGGGACTGAAATG
>NZ_JACJSV010000072.1 GCF_014698335.1 Microcystis viridis FACHB-1342
AGTTATTCTAGTTACTAATGACACTTATATTACGGCAACTCAAGTCTGTGAACTTCTTGAAAAAATAGCTGCTTTAGGACTAATGATTCCCATCACTCTAGTCTTAGATAATGCCCGCTATCAGAAATGTAAAATTGTTGAAGAATTGGCTCTTTCTTTGTCAATAGAGCTACTCTATCTGCCGTCTTATTCGCCTAATCTAAATTTAATTGAAAGGCTGTGGAAATTTGTCAAAAAGAAATGTTTACATGGTAAATATTATGAAAACTTTTCTGACTTTTCTTCAGCCATTTATGAATGTCTGAATGATGCCCATCTGAAACATAAAAAAGAACTGGATTCCTTGCTGACTCTACGATTTCAGAAGTTTAATAAATCTCAGATTATGAACGTCTAAAGTATAGCAGCATCTGTTCATGATTGTCCAATAGACAACCATAGCGGTGTTGACAAACAAATTCGACTACTTCGGCGCTATTAAGACCACGATCAATTAAATCGCCCAAGAAATAAACCAGTTCCTTTTCTTGAGGCGCGATTGCTTCCATTAGCTGCAAAAGAGCATCGTATTGACCGTGAACGTCACCGATGATGATTCGACGGGAGGACATGGTGGTAGAAGTTGGGTATCTGTGTTATTGTCCCCGGAGCGGGACTAACTCTAATATGCGCTCCGGCGCTCCCCACTTCCCCACCGCCAATCCCTCTAAATGTTAAGTTAAGTATCGAAGAGCGGCCGTTTCATCACCCAGTAGTAATATAATCACTGAGTTATCAACTTTGATCCTTGAGTATGACTGCATTCACCACAACCCCCACCCTTGCTAATTTGCCCGCCAGTGACAGCCGTAGCCGTGTCAGTGAATTTATGAAATCCCTACAGGATGAAATTTGTCAGGGATTAGAAGAAGTGGATGGACAAGCAAAATTTATCGAAGATAGTTGGCAACGGCCTGAAGGTGGCGGCGGACGTTCGCGAGTTTTGCGGGAAGGGGCAATTTTTGAACAAGCAGGGGTGAATTTTTCGGAAGTTTGGGGGAAAGAATTACCTCCTAGCATTGCCAAACAACGGCCCGAGGCTGCCGGTCATCAATTTTACGCCACGGGAACCTCGATGGTTTTGCATCCTCGCAATCCTTATATTCCCACGGTTCACCTCAATTATCGCTATTTTGAAGCAGGTCCGGTTTGGTGGTTTGGCGGTGGTGCCGATTTAACTCCCTACTATGCTTTTGAAGAAGATGCTAGTCATTTTCACCGCACTTTTAAACAGGTTTGCGACCAACATCATCCCGAATATTATCCCGTTTTTAAACGCTGGTGTGATGAATATTTTTATCTCAATCATCGTCAGGAAGCCAGAGGCATCGGTGGGATTTTCTTTGATTACCAAGACGGTTTAGACCCTCTCTATCGCGGTCCTTTTGCCGAAAGTGATGCCGCTATCTATTCAGAAAAATTATCTCCCCAACAACCCCGCAACTGGGAAGAAATTTTTAGTTTCATTAATGACTGTGGCCGGGCTTTTCTACCCGCTTACGTTCCGATTGTCCAGAAACGGCGCTCGACGGAATACGGTGACAGAGAACGTCAGTTTCAACTCTATCGTCGCGGTCGTTATGTAGAATTTAATTTAGTTTATGATCGTGGCACAATTTTTGGGTTGCAAACTAACGGTCGTACCGAATCAATTTTGATGTCTTTACCTCCTTTAGTCCGTTGGGAATACTGTTATCAACCTGCACCCAATACCCCAGAAGCAAAACTCTATGATGTCTTCCTAAAACCCCAAGATTGGGTTAATTGGCAAGGTTAAATCAGTTATCAGTTATCAGTTATCAGTTACCAGTTATCAGTTATCAGTTTACCGTTCACTGAAAATACTTCCCAATTCATAATTCATAATTCATAATTCCCTCTCCCTTCTCTTTTTCTAGTTATCTGTCATTTGTCAAGTAAATAAATCTAAAAATTTTGGCTAATTTTTGGACACCTCTCCATACTCGTCTGGAAACCACGGTGAAAAAGGGACAATTACTACCTAAAAATGCGTCTCTGTTAGTGGCATTGTCGGGAGGTCAGGATTCTCTATGTTTAGGTCAATTATTGCTGGATTTGCGCCCTCGTTGGGGTTGGCAACTGGCGATCGCTCATTGTGATCACCGTTGGTCCTCCGACCGAGGATTAGTGGATCATGTGCGTAAAATCGCCGAAATTTGGCAATTACCCGTTTATATTGCCACCGCACCCCCCATGGCGGAAACGGAAGCCAAGGCCCGACAATGGCGTTATCAAGCTTTACAAACAATCGCCCAAGAACAGGGTTTTAATTATCTTCTCACGGCACACACGAGGAGCGATCGAGCGGAAACTTTTCTTTATAATCTCATGCGCGGGGCGGGTAGTGATGGACTTTCTGCCTTAACTTGGTTGACAAGTTTAACCTCAGATATTTTTTTAGTCCGTCCCCTCTTAAATGTCACTCGCGGGGAAACTTTCGCTTTTTGTCAAAGTCGAGAATTACCGATCTGGTATGATCGAGCTAATGAGAATTTACGCTATGCTCGCAATCGCATCCGTCTGGAATTATTACCCTACCTGCAAACTAATTTAAATCCCCAAATCGAAAAACATCTCGCCCAAACTGCCGAAATTTTGGAAGCAGAAAGCGATTATTTAGATAGTATTGCCCGGGATATTTTTCGCCAGGTTATCGATCTAGATCAACAAAGACTCGATCGCTCCCCTTTACAAATTCTACCTCTAGCGATACAAAGACGAGTGATTCGTTTATTTTTGGCTCAATATTTACCCTCATCCCCTAATTTTGCCGAAGTTGAGTCAGTGGTTAATCTCATTACTGGTGTTAATCGCGATGCCACTTCTTCCTTAACTGGCAAAATTCGGGTAGAAGTACAACAAAATTGGCTATATATCAGTGATCAGTGATCAGTTAAGTAGCTGGTTATAATTAAATTACAAATGGATTTTAGGTTCGATCCCCCCTGCCCCCCTTGATAAGGGGGGTGCCGATAGGCGGGGGGATCTGAAAGTTTTCAATACCTACCTACTTATCAGTGATCAGTGATCAGATTACAGTTTTAAGTGGACAGTGTTAGGTGAAAACTTCGCTACTTTCTTTTTCACTGATTACTGCTTACTGTTTACTGTTCACTGAAAAAACCTATCTCCCCATTCTAGTTATCTGTAGCTAACTTTTACAGCAATTAGTTTAAAGATAAACTAAAATAGTAATACAATTAAACTAAAAATAAAATTGGCGGGGCATAATGAGCGAAACTAAAGTAATTAATCGAGAAAATTTACTGGTAAATCTCCGGCAACAACTACGCGCCGGACAACAGGAATTAGCCGATTGGCAAGGGGGAAAAATGGCCATTTCTGCGGTGCCGGGGGCAGGAAAATCCCACAGTTTGGCCGTAGCTGCTGCCATGGTTATTGCTCGTGAGCAACTTCATGCTAAAAAACAGTTAATTATTGTCACCTACACCCGCTCGGCTGCCGCTAGTATTAAAGCTAAAATTAAACAACGCTTGCAAGATTTACAGCTTTCTGCTCAAGGTTTCAGCGTTCAAACTCTGCACGGACTGGCTCTACAATTGGCCCGCCGTTACCCGGAATTATCGGGATTAGACCTCGAATCTTCTACCTTAGTTATTCCGACTCCTAGCCACAGAATTATTAGAAACTCGGTGGAAAAATGGCTAATTGCTGACCCAATTCGTTATCAAAAGTTATTAGAAGGAGTGGAATTTGATGGGGAGGAAACCGAAAGATTACGCCGTCAATCGGTGCTGAGAACCGAAATTTTACCTAGTCTTGCTTATGCGGCCATTCATGAGCTAAAAAGTTCGGGATTATCACCGCAGCAAGTTTGGGAATTAAGCCACTATACCGACGATAATTATCAAATTCTCGCTATTGCTAGTGGTTTGTACCAACAGTATGAAATCCTGATGCGTCAGAAAAACTATATAGATTATGATGACATGATTTTAGGAGCCTTGCGGGTATTAGAGGAAGAAAAAATTCGCCGACAATGGCAAAACTCTGTCTTTGGAGTTTTTGAAGATGAGGCACAGGATTCTAGTCCTCTCCAAGAAAAACTAATTACTATTTTAGCAAAAAATAATGACGGTGAAATACCTAATTTAATTCGCGTCGGCGATCCCAATCAAGCGATTAATTCTACCTTTACCCCCGCCGATCCTGTTTACTTTAATTGGTTTTGTGAAAGTTGTCAAAGCGAAGGCAATTTATCGACTATGAACCAAGCAGGTCGCAGCAATACTAAAATTATTGAAGCTGCTAATTTAGTTTTACAATGGGTCGATCGAGATTGGAAACAGGGAAAAGATAATCATAAAGTTACCGAGGCTCCTTTTCGAGTTCAAGCGATTCTTCCCGTCGGTGCTGAAGATCCTCAACCTAATCCAGTCAAGGAGGGGAAAGGATTAGAAATTTATCAACCCGATGACATTTATCAAACAGTAGAATTAATTGAAAAACGTCTAGTTAAATTACTTCAAGAAAACCCTCAACATAATGCCGCTATCCTCGTTAGAGAAAATCGACAAGGACACTTTTTTGCTCAAAAATTCGCCCATTTTTATAAAAGTTATCAAATCAGAATTTTTGAAGCTAACGAGATCGATCGCTTTTCCCAAATTCCCGCCGAAATGCTGAAACTATTGGCTTTTGTCGAACGTCCCCACTCTCCCGATTATCTCAAAGCGGCTTTAGAAGTGCTACAATTGAGGGGTTTAATTACTGCCCAAGACTTAAATCCTTTAGTTACCTATCCCGAACAATTTCTCTATCCCACTCCCCTCGATCCTGAACTGAAATCTAACGAAAAAATCGCCCGTCGTTATTGCTGCAGTTTACTAAAAGCTAGATTAGAATTACCCCATTATCAACTCCTGTCTTTTTTCGCTATGACTCTCCAATATTCGGGGTCAGAATTAGCCACTTTGCAAAAATTAACCGCCCGTATTTATCAGGAAACTGCTGGTAATAGTTCTCTCAAAAATACAATTAATACTCTTAATGAAATTATCGCCTCTGAGCGCTTTGAAGGGGTGGAAGAAGATAACGACGATTGTTATACTCGTCCCGGACAACTGACGATTATTACTATGCACAAAGCCAAGGGTTTAGACTGGGATTATGTTTTTATTCCCTTTCTTCATGAAGATATTATTCCTGGCAAACCTTGGGTACCCAATGGGGCGAAATTTTTGGGAGATTTTACCCTCGCAGAAGTGGCACGAGCGCAAATTCGAGCAGCGGTTCATCAACGCTATTTAAACCCCGACAGCATACCAATTATTCCCCCACCTTTAAGCGCTTGGTTAGAAGCTGGACAACTTAAAAAAGCTGAAGAATACCGACTTTTGTATGTAGCGATGACGCGAGCAAAAAGACTTTTATGGATGTCGAGTGAAAAAAAAGCTCCCTTCCGTTGGAACACTTTTCGCGGAGATGAAAGTAGTCAATTACAGGATAAAAATCCCTGTCCTGTCTTTCCTGTTTTAATCAATGCTTTCCCCGATTCTTTCTGTGTTTAACTGTTGCTGCAGCGTCCGCGGATAAAGAATTAGGAAGACAAACCACCAGAGGAGTATAGGAATAGATAGGAGTAGGGTTAACCAGAGACGCTGAGTTAAAAACCAACACCCAGCAATCAGGGTAATTCCTGTCAATAAAATCGACCAAGGTTGACACCAACGGGGTTTGTGATTCCAAACGTTATCGGATTTCGAGTTAGACATTAGTTAAGGGGCGGTAATTTACTAACTTGATTTTATAGTGATCGAGCTTAAAAAACGCTTGGGAAGACCGAAAGAGTCAAAAATTACTCGATTTACTTATTTAAAAATAACTCCCCGCAATCATAGCCGCTAATAAAATAAAACCGACCCAAACATTTTGACCGAACATTTGACCATAAACTGGTTTGGGTAAATCCGATTGACGTAACAACCAGTATTGACGCAACCAAGCGATCGCCGCTAGACCCAACCCTAGCCAAAAAGAGGCTGATAACTGCATTTTTTGCCCCTCCCAAGCCAATAAACCTACTGTTATGGCAAAAAAGACCCCCACGGCTTCCGGGGCGTATTTGCCGAAAAATATGGCACTAGAGTTAATACCAACCTTGAGATCATCCTCTCGATCGGACAGAGCATAAATTGTATCAAATGCCAATGTCCAAAAAATCACCGCTCCCCATAATATAAATGTATTACTATCTAACGACCCGGTGACGGCACTCCAACAGATTAAAACCGCAAAACCCCAAGCGAGAGAAAGAACCAATTGGGGTACAGGAAAAAAACGCTTGGCGAGAGGATAGCAGATAATCAAGGGAACGGCGGCTAAACATAGGCAAAAACTCAGGAAATTCAGATATAAAGCTAAAATTGCGGCGCAAAAGAAAGCAATTAGAGCGATAATCAAACCAACCTTGATCGATAAAGCTCTGGCCGCTAAAGGACGGTTACGAGTGCGATCGACCTGTGGATCTATATCCCGATCCCAAAGATCGTTAACCACACAGCCAGCGGCGCTAGTGGCCAAAGTTCCCAAAATGATCACCCCGATCAAGGGTAGCGGTGGCACCCCGTCTGCCGCCAAAAATACCGCCCATAAAGCGGGAATCATCAAAATTAACCTACCGGCGGGTTTATCCCAGCGCAAGAGGCGAATAATCGTCATCCAAGTGGGTTCTAGATCGGGTTGGGATATAGTCATAATTTCTCGTAAAAAGTAGAAACTAGGAGTTAAGGGGATGTGGGGTGTAGGGTGTGGGGTGTGGGGTGTGGGGTGTGGGGTGTGGGGTGTGGGGTTTTGGGGAAGTGGGGTGTGGGGTGTGGGGTGTGGGGTGTGGGGTTTTGGGGAAGTGGGGTGTGGGAAGAATAAATAAAAATAATCTCCTGACGACCGGCTCCTGACTCCACCAATAAACTTTTTCAGCAAACCCTACTTACTTAACGTGATTACCAGCCCCAACTATTGGGAACGCCTTTAAACGGACCCACCACATCGGAGGTTATCCATCCCCCGTAAAAGTTGCCAGGCTGCGGTTGTACTAATTCACCGTCGGCATAACAAGCGCTCATTTTCGCAGGATAAAAAGCCAGATAATTCTTAATTGCTTGAAACTCTGGTGTCGGGTCCGGATAATACCAAGCGACGTTAATTGCCTGTTGATCCCCAACGGTGATATTGTAATATCCCGCTAGACCTTTCCACTCACAAAAAGACTTTTCTGCTGTGGCTTGCAGGTATTCCATTTTAATATCTTGGGGCGGTAGATAATAAACTGGAGGATGACTGGTTTCTAGAACTCGATAACTGCTTTTAGTATCGGCAATTATCACCCCATTAAAGATGATTTTTAGGTGTTTAGGCGATAATTCTAGGCGCGGGGGACGAGGATAATCCCAGACGGATTCCTGTCCTGCTTTTGCTGGTATCGGTTGGGGACGAAACATAATTTTTCTTATATTATTCTCCGAGTCAGTATTCTCTGAGTCATTTCACCGTTTACTGATTACTGATTACTGATTGGGTGCATCTCCTATTGGTGACTTTCTCTGACATATAGGTGAGCAGCAGAAGTCATTTAAAGAGGGCGAATGCAATTCGCCCCTACAATAATAATATTATCGCACCAATGGTAGGGGCGCATCGCGTGCGCCCAAATGTAGTATAGATATTTCTACAAAATTGAGATGCACCCGATTACTTTTCACTGTTTACTGTTTACTGATCACTGAAAAGAGTTTTCTCAGGGTTTCCACTCGTTCTCGATTGACATTTAAATCCGATTCTCCTAACCGGGAGGCGGAGCGAACATCGATCGCATTTTTGCTAGGATTGAGAGAAAATTCTAGATCATCGACAAATCCCATCCATTGACTGCTAAATTCGGCGTAGAGATAGTTACTATCTTGGTTAATAATTTTAGTTCTCGGTTGGGAGGCGATAATTTTAGCTAATTGCTCGATCGCTTTTTCACCGCTACCCTGATAACTAAGGGGTTCGATCGCATGAGCCTGATCCTGACTCTGACTACTAACACAATTAGGAGTAACCGGACAAGGGGCCAGTTTACCTTCCCTGACTCCCAAATAATCGGGACGATTACCGGCGAATAAACTGACGCTATCGGGAGCAATTAACCTAATTCCTAGCCAGATGAGCAGTATTCCTAGGAAAATAAACGGGGTTAGCCGGAAAGATTTTTTCACCGTGTCAGAAGTTTCAGTCATGCTAGTCTTACAGAATCACTTCAATTAACTTAACATTGATAGGTGTGACAATATCAGGAGATAGAATAAGATGTTTCTCGATGAATTACAACCCGTTGTTAAAGAACTGATTCAACAACCGATCGCTTTTTTCGGTGGTTTTGCCTCTGGATTACTGCGCTTGAAACTTTCGGACGATCCCCTCAAAAAATGGTTAGAAGAGCAGGGATTAGTCAGTTTTAACGACAATAATCAGGATAACGGCAACAGTCCCCAGTCGATCTCGATCGATTAGGGATCAGGGGTTAGCTGTTGGGGGTGAGGGTATTCTTCCATACCCAACCCCCCCCGCTTACCACCCCATCAGCTTAACTTGTTGCTGAAAGTAGATAAATTTCCTCAGCTACTCGTTTTAAGCGTCTTAATTGCGCTTCCATATCCTTTTTAGTCCATTTGGCGGCGAATTGCTGGAATCCCCACCCCACAACCGGATTAGGAATCGCAAACTCAAAACGATTGATTAAACAAGTGCCGTCATCATTGGGTTGACATTCCCAGCGATCGCAACCGCGAAAAAAGCCTTCAAATTGCCAGACAATTAACCCCGGTTCCCTCTCAATTACCGTACTTTTTAGCGTTGGCTGAATTAGGGGAATTTGAATCAAAAAACGACTTCTCCCACCGATATCGGTCTTCCAATCGCCGATAGGTTCACAAACTAACACCGGATTCAACCAACGACGCATTAACTCTAAATCCGTGATACAACGCTCCACCGTCGTGGCACTAGCTTTAATCTGAATTGATTGTTCAAATACTTGACAAGATGACATTGATCTGCTTATAAATTACTGGCTGAGAATTATCGGTAGTCGGACAAAAATAAAGTTAACTGTGCAGACAAGGCAACAGTAAGGGTTTCGGCCTTGGTTACATTTCTTAACATAGTCTTGTTTATAGCCTTTCTCATCAAGATGAAGTGTAACCTAATTTGCTATGGACGACCGGCGATCGACTCCCCAAAACGAAAACTTCCTACCTCACCATTAAGATAACTGCTCTCAAGCTCACTTTTTCACTAGCTTGAGCAACTCTCGAAAACGTTGGCGTAATCTCTCGATATTAGCCGATTTCCCGCCATAACTCCAATCAACGTAGGCGCGAGCAATCTCCGGACCCTAACGAGGGTTGGCTGAATATTACTGGAAGCCTGACTACAAAAGGATTTGACTGATAGTTAGCAAGCACTAATTAATTTACTTGTTGAATAAAAAATCATTAACTGTAACAATATTGATAGACAGAAAAGGATGTAAAATGAGTAAATCTTGATCTCCTGTAATGATCGATTCTGCTTGACCATTAACGGCTAATTCTAAATATTTATTATCTTTAGGATCTCGACAAATATCTGTCATAAAGTCCATTTTTAAGATAAATTCAACAGTTTGAGATAAATCCAATAAAAATTGTTGACGTTCTTCAAGGGTAATATAGCGGTCAAATTTGGGGCGAAATAAGACGGTTTCTAGTTCTTGCCAAGTAGCAGGGGATACAATAATAATTCCTAATTTTTGGGCTTTTTTCAAAGCAGTATTAGGTTTACTATTGGGGGATAAAACGGAACTTATAATAATATTAGTATCCAGAACAAATCGTCTATTCATCTTCATTTAAGAGAGATTCTAAAATATCAGGAGTTAATCCTCTCTCTTGTGCTTTTTGTCCAATAGTATCCATTGTTTTATATAATTGATTTAGTGATTCTTGTCTTGATAAAGTTGAAGATTGAACATAAAAAGCGATTTTTTCTTCTATTTTTTGGCGTTCTTCCTCAGTTGCATTCCAATAAGTTTCAGCAACATCTAAAGGAACTTTGATTCGGATTTCTGTTTGATAGTTTGTCATAATTATATTTTTTTAGTTTAGTAATAAAGAAATTCAGTCGAAATTAATAGCCTCCCTTCCGCCAGCGTTACAGTCTAGAAGTTTCAGTTACTCTAGCGCATTGTTAAACCGATTGTCAAGTTTAGTTACTCTCAATTTAAGATATGTAATTTACTTTGGTTGCGAAAAACCAACGCCGCTAGTGTAAGTATTCTTCAGCGCCGGGCCTAAATCTAAAGATGACGTTGGGGGGAAGGCTAATGCAGGAACGGTAAATAAATTTGGCTGAGTTGCTTGCTATGATTAGGGGTAATTATTAACACTTCTTAAAAAGCGAGTGGAAAAATGAGGCAAGTCATTGTATATCGAGACGAAGATGGCTATTGGATTGTGGATTGTCCAAGTCTCAAAGGCTGTGTTAGTCAGGGAAAAACGAAAGAAGAAGCCTTGATTAATATAAAAGAGGCGATTGCCGGTTATATTGCGGCTTTAGCGGAAGACGGCCTGCCGATTCCAGCAATTATTAGAGACCTTGAAGTCTAACCATTATGAGCGGAATTAATCGCGAGATTTTTCTTGACGCTAAGCATATTTCTAAACATTTACCGAATACTCCACAATCACGGAGATTACTGTTACGAGGACGAGCTATTCATGTGTTTAAAGATGAAGATACAATGCTACGAGTTATTCAGGCTATCATGGAAAGGGGTGAATACACGGGCAATGTGCGAAACTATGAGCGCTATGGGCTATTCTTTGCCGAAGCGATTGGTTGTCGAATTAGCCCAGATGGTTTAAAGTCTTCTTTATTCTACGGCGAGGTTAAGATTAATGCAAACAACCAATATCACGCAATTCCTCGAACCCGACCTAGTGAAGGATAATTGGCGCTTCCTAGAAGTTTGGGTGGATTCCATGCAGTCCCCTCCCTATATCCTGCTAGTGTTGATCGATAAGGCGAGGGGGTGTTATGTTTTTGATCCTGCTGAAAAGTACCGTCTCGTCAAGGCGTTTCCAGATTATGAAGAGGCTCAACTCTGGCTCTTGGAAGATGAATACGAACCGATTGAAGGACGATTATCTAGTGAGGAAAGCGCTTAGATTTGTTTAAACTTGTCGTTTGGAATGAAGTCAGAATATCGCCTTACCAGTGCCGTTAGGGTAAGCACCGAGATAGTTACGAATGGAGTCAGGTTTGGGTAATTGGCGCTAGGATTATCGGAGGATTTTCTTTCGGCACTGGTAGAAAACAATTAGGAGGATTTATGATCCCGGTTAATGAGGCTCAACAAAAGTTGCAGGATTTGATTGATTCAGTAATTGTTTCCCACGAACCCATTATTATTGAGGGATGCGATGGTAATGCAGTTTTGCTATCTGAAGGGGATTGGAAATCGGTACAAGAAACGTTATATCTCCTCTAAGTTTCAGCAACATCTAAAGGAACTTTGATTTTAATTTTTGTTTGATAGTTTGTCATGAATCTGTAAATTTACCTCGCAAAAACTTGTATAATTCCCAAGAAAAAAGCAAAACAAATTTACTATAGCAAGCTATTAATTTACGACACTGAATTCCAAAAGAGTCAATCTGCTGCTCGTTATCACCTTCTAAAAAAGTCTCTTTAACACAAAATACAATCCTAATGGCTAAAGCTTTAAAGTTGTTTAACTCAAAAAGTATTCTTGTAGTTAATTCCTTATAAAAAGATAAAAGTAATCTTAATTTTGGTGATACTTGGGAATTTTCAACGAATATTGCTGTTGCAGGTAGGTCAAAATATTTCTGATCAAGAATTAAATTTATATTATTTATTATTTGTCCAATTTTCTCTCCTTTAGTCAGCACTTTTAAGTACAAATAGTAAGAGTAAATATATTTTTTAAACTGACTTGTGTCTTGAAAATTACTATTGACCATCGCTAAACACAAACATTTCAAAAAACAAACACCATATAATCCGAAGGGTTTATAAACACTGTAAGAATATTTTTTTAAACCAATTAAATCCCACCATATCTCAATATCTGAAAATTCTTTTTTTGTTCCAATACGAACTTTTTTATTAATTTGTTTCTGTCTAAATTTACCAGTAAATTCTTCTTTATAATACACATTCTCCCACTCTTTTCCCTGTAGTTTATTCCCAATCCCCCCCCAAATGCCTGGATCTGTCGTAACTCGCTTCGTTTCATAGATTGGATTATCCAAATCATCTACTATCTCTGTTTTGTTGCCGTACAATTGTACGTCTTCATAAATGACTTCACAAAAAGGGACAGAAACAGCCACAGGTGTATAGTGATCTGTCTTGACACTATTAATAACTGTTTTGATAAGTGTATTAATAATTTTTTCAAAATCTGAATAAGAATCAATGATTCTTTGAAAATTTGAATTTGGAGAATCTTCTTGCTCATGCAGTGAAAAAGAAGCCAAATAATCCCATAATAATCGACTGGTGTTTTTCATTTTTTCCTTAGCATCATCATAACTTTTAGGCTCGTAATAAGCAACATCAGCAAAAATTTTACTTAATTCTTGTTTAATTAAATCAATATAAACTTGTGGTGCTTTTTGATGCTGTGCCAAAATAATTTGTTTAAATACTAAGCCTCTAGCATCGCCTAAAGATAAAGAAGCTTGTTGAAGTAAACTATCAATTCCTTGACCCGTTTGGCAATTTATCCTAACAATAACTGGCTCTTTCTTCTTCTGGAGATCAAAATAAATATCTTTGATGATTTTCTCTATATCTTCAAAGTTTTGTTTGGTCGCCAAAGGTTTGTTATATTCATCTATTAATACATTTAAACCATATATAACATTATATCCAGATTCAATTAAATCTGTTACATAGTCTTTTTCAGATCTAGACAAGCCTTTATTCGGGTTAATCAAATAAAATACTATATCTGGTTTAAAAGGGAGTTTCTGAAAATCATTTAATTTATATGTATGCTCTTTTGGAAGGCTATTTTGTCTGTAAGTAGCGACGGTAATCTCATCAATATTTGGGTAACTAGGAAATTGCTTTAAGCCTAATGTGGCTCGGTTATAATTTTCTAATCGCCCACCTTCTTGTCTTCCACCACCATCTACACCGGGTAGATCAAAAAATCTAAATCCACCAGAGAAGTCAATCAAATTGACAACTTGTGTGGTATTCTGCCTTCCTGTCGAAAGAAAATAATTTTCACCAATTAACCTGTTACCAAGAGTTGTTTTACCACTTGCAGATCTACCTGTTACAAATATATTAATGTAACTAGAATTAGGGGGTAGGTTTTTAAGTTGTTCAGTAATTAAATTGGCTCTTATCTCCGCAAGAGATGGTTTATTAAGTTGATGAATATTCATTTTGTACCCCCTAACAGGTTGTTTAAAGTAGTGCTTGCATGAGAATTGATATAATCTCATTTTCTGCTTTTTTCGAGTCAGAGTTACTAATAATCTGTTCAATTCTCGATTTTAAATTGCCAATCTTGAGGTTTACTTCTTTTTCACCGGCTTCATAAATATGATTAAAATTACCAGTATTTTCGTCTGGTAAACTTTCAATTCCCAAACCGATTGCTAGAATACCTTTGATGATGTCATAGCCTCCCTTTAAATGCTTCAATCCGACTATTCTGTCATTATAGCCTGTTACGGCTGTCTGATAACCATCACTTACCTCTGTGTGTTTTGTGCCTATTTGCTGATACCTTGTAGTTTTTACTTCTATAACTTTTGGCTGCTTTACTTTATCTACACGAGAGCCACGAATTTTTTGATCAAGTCCCCAAAAACCATCTCTTTTTGTTTCAACTATTTCTTCATTTTCTTCTACAATAGTTTGACTTACTTCTTCAATATTACCAAATACAGGTTCAGATATAGTTTTAAATTTCTCAATTGTTTCAATTATAGGTATTGGAACTGTCTCTTTTTCAGTGCGAGATTCTTTTGTTTGTCCTGCAAAATCAGAAACAACTCCATAGGCATTTTCTCCATTAGGAACTTCTTTTTTGAAAACTCTTGAGGAATAGCTATATACTGCTGCATAAGAACCCAGTACAATATCACTGCTGTTATCAAAGGATTGATCTACCTTGAAAGTTGCCAAACGACTAGCGATATAAATTAGGGCTTCACGAAACTTTTTACTTCTTACCATTCTAGCTTTTTCTTTTAACTTATCACCCAGCACTTCTTCCATTTTTCCGAGTTTATCCGCAGGAAGTAACTTACAAATTTCTTCTGCAATTTTATCTGCACCAAGTCCTGTCAGTGAGTTAATTTCAATAATTACAGGCTTAGTGATATGATCACGGTAAACTTCATTGTAAATATTGGTAATCATTTTATGAACATCCTCAATATTTTCTTTTGTATATTTCGGACTACCATTCTTGTTTAAATGTAAATTCAGAGCAATTATGACATTGCTAGAACCTCGTTTCTTTTTTTGAGTAGATAGTAAATCATATAAGTAATCTTCATCATCATTTACAAAACCTGCGTGGGGTGCAATAACATACAAAATTACATCAGCCCCATTTATTAACTGATTTTGTGTTGATTGCCATTCTTCTACAAGTATAGTTTCTTGTTTGGCCTTATTGGTACTTTGATAGTCAGTGTAATCAGACAAAGTAAATTGTGTAATAGGAGCAGTTGGTCTTCTTTTTGAAAATATTTGATCTATGCCTAAAGCAGCCCTATTAATATTTTCAAAATCTTGCTTCGATGCCACACCAGGTAGATCGAAATATTTTAAATTATTAGCCGATTGAAAACAACCAACATCGTCGGTACAATTCATATATCCGGTACTTTTCATGGCTTTTTGCTTACTATCAAAAATGGTATTTCCAAGAGACGTTTTACCTGCACCAGTTCTTCCTGTCACATAAAGATTAACAGTAGAAGCAAATCCTTCTTGATTTCTATAGTTGTCAAGAATAACTTCTCCAGCAATTCTGTCTGGATCTAAATTTGAGGGGTCTAATAGTCTCAAAACTTCTGGGCGATCCGAAAAAAGTCTTTGTAAACTCTTTAGAATTTCAGTAGCTTGTTGATTTTCCTTGTTGCTGTTCATGGTGGGTTCTCCTGTGTAAGTATTTTGATTTTTGATGTCTGTCTCACTAATGTTATCACATTTTTTAGAATTTGGGTCTGTAATCTTTGGTGATTTCTCGAACTCCATCATTGATACATTTGAAATAATACCTAACCTATCCAAAAACTCCCAACCAGCTATAAGACTCTTAATCCCTGCGCTTTGACTTCCATCAATCCTATCGACATCCTTAACTTTATCTAACAATAACTTTAAAGACTCCAAAAACGGCTTATCTTCTTGATAAATAATCCGTTTCAAAAGCTGACAATCAGCGTCATTGTCGAGATCAAAAACCTTGTCCGAAGGCGCATCATTAGCTCGTAACCAATCTGAAAAAGCCTTATTACCTTGCTCTAAAGCCAAACACCGATACTCGCTTGGTAAATTAGCTAAAGATAACGCTAACTCCATCCGAATTTCATGGCCACAATAGGCAAAATCCGACCTCAAACTATTATAGAACTCTCCGTAAACCTTCACAATGCTGGAAATGGCTTCCTGCCAAAACTCCGAAGTTAACAGAGGGTTATCCCGATATTTTTCTAACAGATAAGGAATTAAACTAGGCAATAAAGGAGTATTTTCCCAAGAATTACCCAAAAAGAGAATGTCAGCATAAAGCCCGATCGCTAAACAATGCCATACCGCCAAATATCGATAAAATGTTTTGTAGTCTTCTTCGGTGATTTTGTATTCCTTGCGAATGGGTAAATCGGTAACACCAATTTGTTTTAACTCAGCAATTTCTGCTAACTCTTGGTAATAAATCTGTAAATTTTCCTCATCGACCTTCCCTAAAGCCTTAATATATGCTTCATCTTTACCACTAGCCTTAATTTTTTCTCGTTTTTCTTCCCATTTCAAGGCTCTTTTTTTAGCAGATTCATGAAGCAAATGAGAAACGGATTGACTCGATAAAATGGAAGAGCGAGTAAAGGAAACATCACCACTAAACCAATATCCCACACTGAAATTTAGTTCGTCGAAGGGAATTTTTGTATCCAAGATTAAAACAGGAATGTTTTTCAACTGTGAATGCAGAGATAATAAAGCCGCATTTCCACCCTGGCTATTAGAAATCCAATTTCCATTTAAGAATTGAACAGGCCATTTTTGATTACCAGCATAACCCTGGCGAAGAAACTGATGAATTTCTTCCGCTAAAGTATCTTCAACGCCAGAAATATAGGGTTTTCCTGTTTTGGGATCATAATTTAGTTGCGGCGGTGAAATTAACACCTGTAAAGGCATCACCCGATGGGCAAAAGAATTTTCCAATATATCAAAAGCTGGATTATGAATAGGCGATTTATCTTCCCTAAGCCTTTCCCGCATTTGTATTAAAGCATTTTGATGCTGAATTTGGGTCAAATCACGCTGAAAATCTTGCTGTAACTGCAAAATATCATACTGAATCTTCTTTTCCTGCTCAAAACGCCATTTTTGAAAATCCAGATTTTTTTGATTAATCGCAAAGTTAACCTGCGCCCGAAAAGCCTCAATTTCCTTCGCTCTTTCGTGGTTAAGTTCAGCTAATTCTCTTTGAAATTCTTGATTTTCTCTTTGTTGCAATACGGAAAATTTTAATTGATTATATTGCAATTCTGCGGAATGCTTTCTACTTAATCGAGCAATTTCTTCGGAAGAATCCCGATTTAGCCGACTGATACTTTCAGAAGATTTACGATTTTCTGATGCTGACCAAGCATTATTTCCACTCGATACCAGCGCACTAAAAGCTGCACCACCGGCATAAATTAAGGCATCAGCAGCTATCTTATCTAAGGGCATATTTTAAAATTATCCACAATAAGTTAATGATAATTACTTTTGAGCAAATACGAGATTTTTCAAGGCTGAAACTTAAACTTTTTTCGCCTGTTCCCTTAACTTTTGAGCTTCCGCCTGATATTTCTCAGATTCAGCCATCGCATTTTGGGCTTCTTTCCCATGACTAGAGGCATCTGACTGGTTTTTATGCTCACGATGCCAATCGGCTTCTTTACTGTGACTCTGAGAACTACTTAAACTATCGTTAGCTTTTTTCTCTAGTTCATTGGCTTTACTTAATAACTCAGAAGCCGTCTCAGAACCAGATCGCTGTGAAAGATGATCCCAATGGGAAGTATGATCTGCGTGGGAATATTGATGGTCTAGGAAACTGTTAGCATGATGAGGGTGATAATCTGCTAAGTGCTGGTTCTCAAAACCTTGATCAAAATGAGAAGGATGATCAACTTGAGAATATTGATGGTCTAATAAACCATTAGCGTGATGGGGTTGATAATCTGCTAAACCCTGATGCTCAAAAGCATTATGGATATGATGAGGCTCATAAATGCTGATATTAGATGGGACAAAGGGATCGTGGTGAACTCCCAAATTAGGGTCGTTTAACAAATCTTGATGGTCGTGCAAATCCAGCGACGAATCCGCATGAGTATGTAAAGTGTGGGTAGTATCGGACTGATGAAGGTTATGATCAAAGGCTGGTAGATCCATGATGATATCTTGTCAGTGGAGGAATGAGTATTTATTTAGGCTAGGGAATAACTTGATCCAGATAAATTACCCCAATCCTAGCATATTTATTTTAGTCGAAGCCATCGGATTAGCGCAATGCGATCGCCATTTATCAAAGGATCGCCAAGTAATACTAAATCCAGTTATTAAAGACTAATTATTTAGGATTTGCTGAAAAAGTTGTTCAGCAAACCCTAACTATAGGCTCAAGCTCATTTTTTCACCAACTTGACAAATTCTCGAAAACGTTGGCGTAAACTCTCGATATTAGCCGATTTCCCGCCATAACGCCAATCAACGTAGGCGCGAGCAATCTCCTCGATAATATTCGCCACTGGCGGCGGTTGGACGCGGCGGGCGGCGGTGGCGTATTCTAAAGGGGTTTGAGCGGGATGTTTGCCATAACCGGCTTCTGTTAAGATTCCTAACATTTGCTGGTATAAACGCTCGATTGGTGGTAGTTTTGCTAACTTGCGACTCCTACGCCAACGATGGAACTGTCGCCATCCTAACCAACTAGCGTAGGCGAAGACGACCCCGACTAAACCGCCGAGAATTCCCCCGAAAAGACTGCCAGAAATAAAGCGCCATAACCAGGTCAATAACTGACCGATAGTAACGATAACATTTTCCCAAATCAGACCGAGAAAACCCGTGACTGGAGAGGGCAACCATCCGGCCACCCATTGCCAAAATTGCTTGAGGACGCTAAAAGGTTCCACTTCCTCAAAGGATGGGGGAATTAATTCGTGGCCTGGGATAGGATCGAAAGTGTACCAACCGTAACCCGGGAAAAACACCTCTGTGATGGCGTAAGCGTCCGTATTTTGGACAACATAAAAGCCAGTGAAAGGATTAAACTGGCCAGGGGCAAAACCGGTGGCTAATCGGGCAGGAATACCGATCGAGCGTAACATAATCGTTAACACGGTGGAAAAATGATCGGCGTAACCCCCCTGAAAACGAAACAAAAAGGCCGAGACTAAATCCTCATTTTCGGCTAAAAAGGGCAAATCGGTTTTTAATTCATAGTTTTGCTTTAATACTTGGGCTAAATATAGGGCCTTCTCGTAGGGAGAGGTTAAAGGTTTGGGAGATTTGGCCAGCAATTCCTCGGTTTTTCGGCTGACTTTCGGGGCAATTTCGGCAGGAATTTGTAAATAATGCTTGAGAATAGACTTAGGGTAGGTTTCTGGGGCCGATCGCAATTGGCTGCGATTACGTTCCGGCACTTGTGAGATTACAGTATAAGTTAGTCCTTCCGCTAACCCCCCCGGCGACCTTAAGCTATTTTCTCGGTCCAAAGATACCTGTCGAGTGGGAAAAAAGAGAAACTGGGGCGAAGTAAGAGCAGGGATAATATTCGGTAAACTGGAGACAATGCTGTAGGTTTGGACTACCTGATGGGTTTTGGCCTGGGTTGCGGGTAGCGGCACAAAAAAGCGATAGGACCAACTACTGCGATTTAAATCCTCTACTTCTTGATCTCGCGAGATTTGCCACCCTTGACCAGTATAGCGATCAAAGGCCATGGCGCGCCAGAATCCGGGGGCTTGAGAATGTACCCGCATGACTGTCTGGGGAGTCATACTTCCTCGCAAATTTTGGTTGATTTGGCTGTTAAAACCGTAATAAAAGGTAAGATCTAGCTGTCCTGACCCTGTAGTGGGACTATTACCGCCATTTACGCCACCATTCCCCGTTTCACCCTCGCGCACATAGCCGGGGTTAACGATTTGTCGGTTTCCCTGTTCAAAACCCTGATTTTCCATACCTGCTGGACTATTGACGGGAAAAGATTGAATTTGATAACCCGGAAAACGCGGCATCAGAGCAAAAATTGTCAATCCCAAGAGGAGAATTGTCAGAAAGAAAATCCCAAAACGTTTGGGAGAAAGGGGGGAATTTTGCGGGGAAACTAATTTTTTTGTGGCTAGACGCGGGGATTTCTTTGAGAAGAAAGGGAGACTCTGATTGAGATTATCTAAACCTAAACGAGAACGATAGTCTAAAACTAGGGTAGGTAGGGATAAAAACAGAAATAGGATTAACCAAGGCGCAAAAGCGAGGGTTTGGGAGATTGTCCCGGCGACTCCCAAGAGAATTAAACCGATTACCATAGAATACCCTAAATCTTTGCGTCGGGGCAGGTCAAAACTATGGAGAATTTGCAGTTGAATTAGTAATTGTGTTAGAGCAATACGACTATCCTGCATCGCAACGATATCCCCCAAGAATAGCGCCAAAACTACCAACATTCCGATCGCTATACAAAATTTTGCCCCGATATTGCGCTTTTTCCTGCGTCGCCAACTCCAGATTCCGCCGATAATACTGAGAGGAACAGCCCAAATACTGGTATAACTATCGGTAGCCACATCGGTGGCGATAATACCGACGATTACTAAAGCTTGCACCAGAATTCTTAAAATAATCGATTCCTCGGTTTCTGGCAACGGAGAAGATTCTATCTTTTGCCAGAGGGTTTTTAAGGAAGGTCTTGGACGAGCGGCACTGCTAACCATAGGGTAAATTGGGAGAAGGATCAAAAAGTTAATTTTATGTTTCCCAGTTCTAATCTCGATCGCTCCATGGGGTAAAGTGGATTTTAGATGTCAGGAGATAGGAAAATAGGGAGATAGGGAGACGATAACTGATAACTGATTACTGATTACTGATAACTGACCTATGATAGCCGTTACCAACCCTGAAATTTTACCGTTGCTTCATCCCCTGATTGGACAATTAGCCACAGCAATTCTCTCCCACTGGGAAAATTATCTTGATTTGTCGCCCTTTGAGTTGCCGGAAGGTTTAGGCTATGTGGAGGGACGTTTAGAAGGGGAAAAATTAATTATCGAGAATCGCTGCTATCAAACTCCCCAGTTCCGCAAAATGCACCTAGAACTGGCTAAACTGGGCAATGGTTTGGATATACTTCACTGTGTCATGTTCCCCCGTCCAGAATATCCGCTGCCGATGTTTGGATGTGATATAGTCTCCGGCAAAGCGGGAATCAGTGCCGCTATTGTGGATCTTTCTCCCACCAGTGGCGATAAAACCCTCTCTAGTGCCTATAATCAAGCTTTAGCGGCTTTACCTGCGGTCGATTTCGCCCAAGCTCGTGATTTGCCGCCTTGGGGTCATATTTTCTCCCAATATTGTCTGTTTATTCGTCCCGAAACCGCCGCCGAGGAACGACAATTTTTACAAAAAGTAACAGATTTCTTGACAATTCACTGCAAATGTGCTAAGGAAAGTCAGCCCCTTTCCGGGGAAGAAGCGCGCATTTATTTACAGGGACAACGGGATTATTGTAGTCAACAGCAAAAAAACGATAAAACTCGTCGTGTACTAGAAAAAGCCTTCGGTTGGGAATGGGCAGAGCGTTATATGACGGGGGTTCTCTTTGATTTGCCCGATTAAGTAGGGAGGCACAATTATTTGTAGGATGGGTTAATGGTATAAAACCCTACACCCCACACCCCACACCCTGCCCCCACCGAAAAACTTTTTTAGCAAACCCTAATTAGGCCAGAAGTCTCTTGAAACTTAACAATATTAACAGACAAGGACAGGAAAATAATTGCTAGATTGATTTAGGTACAGTCAAATGTAACCGCGAGAACAAGCGAAAAAAAGGCGGTTTTGCTAGGTAAAACCGCCAAAAAGCCCTAGCTTAATTTCTCGATTCTGACGATTAAATAAATATTAAAACAGCCGATGAATCTAACGAACTTTCCTTGGTTAACTGTCATCATCCTTTTTCCTATCGTCGCCGCTTTATTGGTTCCCATAATTCCCGATAAAGACGGTAAAACCGTGAGATGGTTTGCTCTGACGGTGGGATTAATCGACTTTGCCCTAATTATCTACGCTTTCTATAGCAGTTACGATTTCGCTAATCCCAATCTGCAATTAGTGGAAAGTTACCAATGGTTGCCCGAAATTGACCTAAGATGGTCCTTAGGAGCCGATGGCCTCTCCATGCCTCTGATTATCTTAACGGGATTTATTACCACTCTAGCTATCTTAGCGGCTTGGCCGGTGACTTTTAAACCGAAACTATTCTACTTCCTGATGCTGTTGATGTACGGGGGACAGATTGCGGTGTTTGCCGTACAGGATTTGTTACTGTTCTTCCTCGTCTGGGAATTAGAATTAGTCCCCGTCTATCTGATCCTCTCCATTTGGGGCGGTAAACGCCGTCTCTACGCGGCCACCAAATTTATCCTTTACACCGCCGGAGGCTCTCTATTCATCCTTGTAGCGGCGCTGACGATGGCTTTTTATGGCGATACCGTCTCCTTTGACATGGTGACTATTGCCGGCAAGGATTTCCCCCTGAAACTGCAATTATTCCTCTACGCTGGTTTTCTGATTGCCTACGGGGTAAAACTGCCCATCTTCCCTCTTCATACTTGGCTACCGGATGCCCACGGCGAAGCCACTGCCCCCGCCCATATGTTACTAGCGGGAATTTTGCTTAAAATGGGTGGTTATGCGCTCTTACGGATGAATATGGGGATGTTACCCGATGCTCACGCCGTTTTCGCCCCCGTTTTGGTGATTTTAGGGGTAGTTAATATTATCTACGCCGCCTTAACTTCCTTTGCCCAACGCAATCTTAAGCGCAAAATTGCCTATTCTTCCATCTCTCACATGGGATTTGTGCTGATTGGCATGGCTTCCTTTACCGATATTGGCACAAGTGGGGCGATGTTACAGATGATTTCCCACGGACTGATTGGGGCGAGTTTATTCTTTATGGTCGGTTGTACCTACGATCGCACCCATACCCTGATGTTAGACGAGATGGGCGGTGTCGGCAAGAAAATGAAGAAAGTTTTTGCCATGTGGACCACCTGTTCCCTCGCTTCCCTGGCTTTGCCCGGGATGAGCGGTTTTGTGGCGGAATTAATGGTATTTATCGGTTTTGCCACCAGTGATGCCTATAGTCCCACTTTCCGCGTTATTATCGTCTTTTTAGCAGCTATCGGTGTCATTCTCACTCCGATTTATCTCTTGTCCATGTTGCGAGAAATTCTCTACGGACCGGAAAATAAGGAATTAGAAGAACACCATGTCCTAGTGGATGCGGAACCCCGGGAAGTCTTTATCATCGCTTCTCTATTAGTGCCAATTATCGGCATTGGACTCTATCCCAAAGTGGCCACGACGATTTACGATGCTACTACCAATAAATTAACCGCCCTAGCGCGTAATTCTGTACCCAGTTTAGTGCAACAGGCAAAGGCAAAAACCGCTAGTTTCTCCCTTTATTCCCTAAAAGCACCCGAAATCTAAGGATTTATCAGTTATCAGTTATCAGTTACCAGTTACCAGTTACCAGTTACCAGTTACCAGTTATCAGATTTGAGTTTTAAGTGAGCAGTATTAAATCCCAATTTCCGCACTTCTTAACATTCAATTGATAATTTTTACTAATATTAAATCCGGTTATTAAAGAATGATTATTTATTCCCTCTTTTGCCTATTGCCTATTGCATGAGTGCCTCTCCTCATAACTAGCCTGTACTCAATGGATTTAGTATTATTATACTTTTAATTGATTATGTGATTATTTTAATGCGATCGCTACTGAGTACAGCCTGTAGAATTATCAGAATTAGTCCCCACTGGAGCAATCGCACCCAAAGAAGATTAGGCGGTCGCAACGCGCTCGCTACGCGAGACCGCAACATAGCAAAATATAGGAGTTTAGCTCATGTCTAACGAAACCGTGACTTATTCCCTAGAAGCTGTTCTAACAAGGATCGAGGGAAAAATAGACTCTCTACAAAAAGATGTTAATCAAAAATTCGACAAAATCGATGAACGATTAACCAAAGTAGAAATAGGACAATCGGAGTTAAAAGGGGAGATTAAAGCCTTAGGCTTTAAGATTGAGGGCATCGATAAAAGATTAGAGAAAGTAGAAAACGAGCAATCTGTTTTAGTTAAGTCTGTTTCTGACTTACAGGGATTTCGGGGGTTAATTTTACCTCTGATTGTTGGGGGAATTAGTGCTGGTATCGGGGCAATAATCACCGTCAGCATCAGATTTTCTCTCCTCGGTGGCAACCCCTAAATAAGGCGGTCGCAACATAGCAAAATATAGGAGTCTAGCCAATGTCTAACGAAACCGTGACTTATTCCCTAGAAGCTGTTCTGACAAGGATTGAGGGAAAAATAGACAAAATCGATGAACGATTAACCAAAGTAGAAATAGGACAATCGGAGTTAAAAGGGGAGATTAAAGCCTTAGGCTTTAAGATTGAGGGCATCGATAAAAGATTAGAGAAAGTAGAAAACGAGCAATCTGTTTTAGTTAAGTCTGTTTCTGACTTACAGGGATTTCGGGGGTTAATTTTACCTCTAATTGTTGGGGGAATTAGTGCCGGTATCGGGGCAATAATCACCGTCAGCATCAGATTTTCTCTACTCAGTGGCAACCCATAAATAAGGCGATTATAACATGGCAAAATATAGGAGTTTAGCTCATGTCTAACGAAACTGTGACTTATTCCCTAGAAGCTGTTCTGACAAGGATTGAGGGGAAAATAGACTCTCTACAAAGAGATGTTAACAAGCTAGAGATAGGACAATCGGAGTTAAAAGGGGAGATTAAAGCCCTAGATGAGCGACTAACCACAGAAATTAAAGGATTAACTGCAAGAGTCGCTAATCAGAAATTTACCAATCGAGGGATTCTAATCGCTTTGGTTGTTGCCATTTTAGGAGGGGCAGCCAAACTTTTTGGTTTTCTTCCCAATCCCTAACAGATATCTAATTAGGAAGTTGCCGTTTTCTTTTCACTGATAACTGAAAAATCCCTACCCTACCCAATCACCTCATTTGACACTCCCGTCGCTAAAAGCGAGGGATTCTTGGTTCACTGACTCAAGTTGTCTTAGCAGGTATTTCTACCAACCAAAATAGAGCTTAAATCTCCCCAAGCGTTTAGGTCTAACGACCAGCTTCCGATATGCCCTATCGTAGCTTTTTTGAGTATATTTAATGCCGCCATTTTGTCTCTATCTTCCACATATCCGCAGGAACAAACATGAGTTCTGACTGATAGAGACTTTTGGATTAACCGACCACAATTAAGGCATTCTTGACTTGTATAGGCTGG
>NZ_JACJSV010000073.1 GCF_014698335.1 Microcystis viridis FACHB-1342
TAGGCTGGCAGCCGTCGGTGACGTTCGAGGGACTGGTAAAATTAATGGTAGATGCGGATTTAGCGGCTTTGGGGATTAATCTTAATAACGGTGGTGATAGCCAACAGTTATTAAAAGAGCTGGCTTATCTTCGCAATCGTTCGATGACAACTGTGGATTAAAGAGGTGAAAATATGCTGAATTTAAGCGAACAAAGAATCGTCGTCACCGGGGGGGCTGGATTTTTAGGTCGGCAAGTAGTTAATCAATTAATTGCAGCGGGGGCAAATCCCGAAAAAATTACAATTCCTCGGTCTAAAGATTGTGATTTAAGAGTTTGGGAAAACTGTCAACGTTTAGCCAACGAAGAAGATTTAATTATCCATTTGGCGGCCCATGTGGGAGGTATCGGTCTTAATCGGGAAAAACCCGCCGAATTATTCTATGATAATTTGATGATGGGAACCCAATTAATTCACGCTGCCTATCTAGCAGGAGTGCAAAAATTTGTCTGTGTGGGGACAATTTGTGCCTATCCAAAATTTACTCCAGTACCTTTCCATGAAGACGATTTATGGTCAGGATATCCCGAAGAAACCAATGCGCCTTATGGTATCGCTAAAAAGGCTTTATTGGTACAATTAGAGTCCTATCGTTTGCAGTATGGTTTCAACGGAATTTATCTTTTACCGGTGAATTTATACGGGCCGGAGGATAATTTTGATCCGGGTAGTTCCCATGTAATTCCTGCTTTAATTCGCAAGGTTTATGAGGCACAACAACGGGGGGATAAACAACTTCCTGTCTGGGGAGATGGTAGTCCAACCCGGGAGTTTCTCTACTCCACCGATGCAGCGCGAGGCATTGTCATGGCCAGTCAATTCTATAATGAATCAGACCCGGTTAATCTTGGTACAAATTATGAGATTTCTATCAAAGATTTAGTGGAATTAATCTGTGATTTAATGGGTTTTGATGGCGAAATTGTTTGGGAAATAGATAAACCGAATGGTCAACCGCGACGCTGTTTAGATACAACCCGCGCTCAGGAAAAATTCGGTTTTGTTGCTCAAATGGAATTTAAAGAAGGTTTGCAAAAAACCATTGAATGGTATCGGCAAAACGCCGCCTAGTCTCGATAGCTGGTGTGTTAGATTAATAACTAACACACCAGATTTTTTTAAGCTTACTGACCGGTAAAATCAGAACGAAGGGTTAATTTTAAATCTTCCTTGGGGTTAATTGACAATAATTCCACCGATTCTCCTCGTAATAACCAACCGGCTAATACTTCTAATCCTCCTCCTCGTATAATCTCGCTAACCGGTTGGTCAGAAGTAAAGGAAGCGAGGACAGAAGCGGCGGATTTTCCTAATACTGCACCCTGAATAATTTTATCGGGGTTAACTCCTTTAATTAGTCTTTCTAGACGGGTGAAAACTGCCGAAATAGCATCAATAGATTTTTCTTGGGGTTGACGGGTTTTTAAAAAGATTTTTTGGGATAGAAAACGGGAACCTTGACCGTCAGGTTTAATTTCTCCGATAATCTGACTACCATCGGGAATAATTGTCTGTCCTTGGGAGTTTTTAATATTATCGGTTACGGTCAGAGATAAAGAAAAAGTTTCCTGTTTGGTTAAAAGAATTTTTTCCCCTTGCTCGTATTTTACAGGGATATCTGTGCCAGCAGGAATTAATCGATCATTCCCCAAAGGAATCGGTTTAATCTGGTTAATCGGGGCGAATTGACGTGCGATCGCAGGAGTCAAGGAAAGGGAGACCACAACGAAAGAAGCACTTAAAAGCATTGTTAATAGGGTCAGAGGATGATGACGACCCTGCTTTTGAAAATTTAGCATCTTACCCTTGAGTTTCCTAGTGGGAGCGAGTTAAAGATAGAGACGAAAGCGGAAAAAAGTTTGTTTCCAAGCAAGAAAATGTGGGAAAAAGGAGAATTTTAGCAAAAAAATGACTGAGATTTTCGAGTAATTGCCAGTTATTAGTTTATTTGGTCTATTGGAACGCCAAAACTCTTGATTTGTCCGCAGTTCTTAGTTTGGCACGGTTAATGGAGAACAAGAACTATTTATGATAGGATTATAGGTTCAATCCTATCAAAAAAAATCACCCGATCGAATTAGAATCTGTGAAAAAATGTAACAATTGTGACAAAAAACTGAAGAAACCTCTGATCGGGTTGCCACCGATCCCAAACTCAGGACAAGGGGTCATCTAAACCTGGCCCCACAGAAACGGCACACCTTCGCTTTCGGTTGAATTAACTCAGCACAATGAGGACAAGGAACCCTATCCCTGTCCTGTGATCGAACAGAAACAGTTCTCTCGCTATTCCAAGTCACGATCAACCCAAAAAGAGCCACTAGCACCCCAACTGCTGGATTAAAGGCCATCATTACAAACCCAAAAATCAGCATACTCAAACCAATAAATTTATCCATAAGCTCCTCTTGTAGATAACCTTGCTCATAAACCCGAACCACCCCCAATGCCTATGAGCCAAATCACACATCGGCCACCCTACCTCAGAAAGATGAGAAATAAGCCAACTAAAGATAGAAATAGAGAGAGTGAAAGATTGCTAGACTCACAGAGGTGGGTAGCTAAAAAAGTCTCGCCTCTAACCCCATAATGACACAATTAACTTTAAGTTTTGCGATCGAGTAAGCCAAAAATATTCTCCCCCATCACCCGCGAACCGGATGCTGTTGCTAAAATAATCTTCATAGGGGAGAGCGCGGGAAGTTTCCAAATATCATCTTTTTTGTCCTGTACTTAGGAGTAGATTATGTTTACTAAACTTAATAATTTGTGGAATCAGTTTTTCAGGAGATCAAGAAGGATTAATGATAAACCATTAAATAAAGTAAGTTTATTGGTAATAATAATTGTTGATATTTTCATCTTAGTTAATGTTTTTACAGGATTAGATGATATTAGTAGGTGGCATTTAAGCCCCCAACAAGTATATCCTTGTTACAGCGCATGGCAAAGTTACAAGAAAAATAATAGTCCAGATAGAGATTATGATTTAATTACAACTTTTTTAGTTGATTATAAAAATAATTATCAAGATGAAGAAATAGGACATTTAGGTAAAGTTTCTCCAATTTGTTTGCAATATGCTGATATTAAAAATAAGTTAAATAATAAAGAAAATAAAACTTTATTAAGTAAAATACAAACAAAACAAGATAATATTAATATACTAGAAAATAATAATAGAATTATTAGAAGTCAATATGATTCTACCCTATTAGAGAAAATTGCTGGACAGTCTGCCAACAATTCGATAAACTGGGTAAAAGCGGAAGAGGCAAAACAGAAACTAGAGGAAAATAATAAAAAAATATCAAAAATCAAAGAAGAAATTGTTAAGCTAAAAAATGAACTACTACAAAAACCATCGAGTCAAAATTTACTTGCTTTCATGAGAAATGAAAGTAAATTTAATGATGTGGAAGCTGGTTATAAAAATGCGTCTTTTTGGTATCCTAGCATTCAATTAGGTTTTCAGGTTTTATTTTTAGCACCATTAATAATTATTGCGTTATTAGTGAATCAGTATGCCCAAAGTCGCGGCTATGGTTTAATAGCGTTAATTAGTTGGCATTTATTAGTTATTTTCTTCATTCCTTTAATTTTCAAAGCTTTTGAATTTTTGCAAATTGGTATTATTGCACAATTCATTTTTGATATTATCGGTTCTATCTTTGGAGGTTTAGTATTTTTAGTTCAATATGTTTATATTCTGTTAATTCCTTTGTTCGGTTTTGCTGTTATTAAATTTTTGCAAAAGTTTGTTTTTAATACCAAGTCTCAAGCAGCAAAACGAGTACAAAAATCACAATGTATTAACTGCGCTAAAACGATTAAAAATCAAGATGCTCATTGTCCCCATTGCGGTTATTATCAATATGTAGAATGTCATCATTGCCATGAGTTAACTTATAAAAATTTACCTTATTGTTATCATTGTGGTACTGCACAAACTTATGATAGTTAATAGTCCCCAAGCTACCGAAACGAGCAAAGAGAGAACCGCCACTTTATCAACTAATCAATTATGGATTTACTCGAATACCAAGCCAAGGAAATATTTGCTCAAGTCGGCATCCCCATTTTACCTTCCCAACCAATCCACGAACCGGGGGGACTAAAAAGATTAAACATTCCCTATCCGGTCGTGCTAAAGTCCCAGGTACGAGCGGGAGGACGGGGAAAAGCAGGAGGAGTAAAATTTGTCGCTAATACCATTGATGCGATCGCGGCTGCCCATGCTATCTTTCATTTACCGATCGCCGGAGAATATCCAGAGGTAATCCTAGCAGAAGCCAGGTATAATCCGCAACAGGAGATATTTTTAGCCATTTTACTCGATTATCATCTGCAAAGACCGGTTTTACTCGGTGCGAGTCAAGGGGGGATGGATGTGGACAGTTTACTGGCAACCATGCAAAAAGTGGTCATTGAAGAGAGATTTTCCCCCTATCTCTGTCGGCAATTAGCCGTATCTATGGGTTTAAGAGGGTCTTTGATCGAGTCTATCAGTCAAATTCTCGAAAAAATGTATAGTCTCTTTGTCAGCAAAGATCTCGATATCATCGAGATTAATCCCTTGGGTATCAACGAAACTGGGGAAGTGATGGCCCTAGATGGCAAAATAAGTGTTAATGATGCCGCTTTAGCTAGACATCTCGATCTTCTGGCCCTGACCCCACCCCAATTACAATCCCCTTGGTCGATAATTGATCAAACTGGCCAAATAGCCGTGATCAGTAATGGCCAGGGTTTGATGTCCACTGTCTGGGATGCCTTGGCAGGCAAAGGGGCAAAACTAGCAGCCTGGCTTATACTGGAGGAAAGACTAGAATTAGAGCAATTAAACGAGCAAATAGAGGCCGGTCTGCAACAATTCCAACTATTGGCCGATTTAAAAGTGGTTATCGTTGATATTGTCAGTTATCCCGACTTTGGCCAAAAAGCGATCGAGACTATTAGCAATTACTACCGCAGTTATAGCCCATTATCACCCAGCCGGGGCAGTGGTGAACGAATGATCCGGGCCACCCGACAGGAAAGACAAACCTTGGAACCCCGATCTTTTCTCAATCCCACCCTACCACAAATAATTTTTCGCGTCCTAGCTGACAGCAAAGCGATCGATCTCAGTCAGAGTTTAGCTGATGTTAACTTTCATTGGTTAGAGTCTTTAGAAGAGGTGGTCACTGCAGCCATTAAATTAGCCTAGAATCAGTGATCAGTTATCAGTTATCAGATGTGAGTTTTCAGTTCACAAGGGACGAATCTAAAACCTTTGACTCTTGCCTTCAGAAGCGGATTACTGTTCACTGATTACTGTTTACTGATCACTGATTATTGTTTACTGATTACTGAAACAACTCCCAACACTTAATATATGAAATGGACAGATAAAGATCAGATAATTATGCAAGGGATCGATCGACCCCTAGGCAAGTATTATGCGGCAAGATTGAAAACCCAGGGAACCTGTTTAGTAGCGGGGGTGGCTAGTGGCCAAGGTGGTGAGATAATCGCAGAGATACCAGTGTTTGATCTAGTGGCCGAGGCCGTTGCTGAAGCAGGGGAAATCAAGACCAGTTTAATTTTAGTCCCCCCCAATCAAGTCCTAGATGCGGCCTTAGAAGCGATCGCAGCAGCAATCCCCCAATTAATTATCGTCACCCCCGGAGTTCCCCCCTTGGATCTGGTGGAATTATTAAAGATAGCTAGTACCACCGGAACATTAATTCTCGGTCCCGGCAGCCAGGGTGTGATTATTCCCAATTATCTTTGGTTGGGTATTTGTGAACCGAATTTTTATCAATCGGGGACAATCGGTCTGATCACCCGCGGCGATCGCATAGGGGATGAAGTGGCGAAAACTTTAACAGCAGCCGGGTATGGTGAATCTATGGCGGTAAATTTGGGGACTGACGGCATTATTGGCTCCAATTTGTCCCAATGGTTGCAGGTTTTTGAGGAAGATGACAATACCGAGGCAATTCTCCTCGTCAGTCAGGTGGGGGGAAAGGCCGAAATCGAGGCAGCCAAATATATTGCCTCGGCAATTGAAAAACCAGTGATTGCCTATCTTGTCGGGTTAAATGCAGCGATTGAAACCAATTTCGGCGATACAGAAACAATTATTTCTAACCAACTTTCCTACTCTGTTGCCGCTAAGAATACCAGAAAAGATAGCTTACGTCATTTTCAAGAAGCTGGGGTGACAGTGGTAGAAAAATTAGCCGATTTACCTGCCTCTTTAGCTAAAGTCTTGTCCTGAATTTGACCCCATTGCTCCAATAATATTTATAATCAGACAATATTCTGTCAAAATAAGCACCTAACAGGATGTTTCACCCCATCCAGGGGATTTTCGATGACAATTCCTGAGAGCTACTATATCATGGTAGATCACCTGTGATTCCTCAGACCGGCCAAGATAAAGACGGCAACAGGCAAAAATTAGGAAAAATCAGCGACAATCGAAACGGCAAGATCAAAAAAAATTCTATTCTAGATTGACCCTTTCAGCAGACCAACTATCCCACCCTTCTAGACAACGACCCTAAGGATAACTTCTATGGCGCAACAAAATAACCTAAAAACCGACAATATACACCAAATCGATCCCTATTGGGGTCCCCCATGGCTCGTAGAGGAACGGGACGCTTGCGGAGTCGGTTTTATTGCCGATGTGCGCGGTTCCGGCAGCCATCAACTAATTGAACAGGCCCTTTTAGCCTTAGGTTGTTTGGAACACCGGGGAGGCTGCAGCGCCGATCAGGATTCCGGGGACGGTTCTGGTATGATGACCGCTATCCCCAGAGATGTCCTCGCTCCTTGGTTCGCCGAAAATGGCTTAAATATGCCAGAATCTGAGCGACTAGGGGTGGGTATGGTCTTTCTTCCCCAAGCGGCCCAAGAACGAGCCGAGGCTAAAGCACATATCGAAGAAATTGTCAATAAATATAATATTAAGATTTTAGGTTGGCGCACTGTTCCCGTCCGTCCCGAAGTCCTCGGAAGACAAGCAAGGGAAAATCAACCCTACGTCGAGCAAATTCTGGTTACTTCCCCCGATTTAGCTGGTTCTCAATTCGATCGCCTACTCTATATTGCCCGTTCTGAAGTCGGTAAGCAACTGGCCGATGATTTCTATTTCTGTTCCTTTTCCTGTCGCACCATTGTCTATAAAGGGATGGTACGGGGCGAAATCCTGCGAGAATTCTATCTAGACCTGCAAAATCCCGCCTATAGCAGTCAATTTGCCATTTATCACCGACGTTTTAGCACCAATACCCAACCGAAATGGCCTCTCGCTCAACCGATGCGCTTATTGGGTCATAACGGCGAAATTAACACCCTTTTGGGCAATATTAACTGGATGTCGGCCCGGGAACCCGCTTTAGAAACCCAAGGTTGGACCCACGAAGAATTACAATCCCTGACCCCCATTGTTAACCCCGCTAACAGCGACTCCTATAACCTCGATAGCGCCCTAGAATTATTGGTGAGAACCGGTCGCAGTCCCCTAGAAGCGGCTATGATCCTAGTGCCGGAGGCCTACAATAATCAGCCGGATTTACAGAATTATCCCGAAATTATCGACTTCTACGAATACTATAGCGGTTTACAGGAACCCTGGGACGGTCCGGCTTTACTGGTCTTCAGTGACGGGGGAATCGTCGGCGCTTGTTTAGATCGCAACGGTTTGCGACCGGCCCGTTATAGCATTACTAACAACGGTTATATCGTCGTTTCCTCGGAAGCGGGAACTATTCCCCTCGATGAAACCACCATTATGGAAAAAGGTCGTCTCGGCCCTGGTCAAATGATCGCAGTTGACCTAGAAAAAGGCGAAATTAAGCGTAATTGGCCGATTAAACAGGAAATTGCCCGCTCTAATCCCTACGGTGCATGGGTGAAATCCCAACGCACCTTGATTGACAAAGAAACAGCGATAGACATTCCCACCCCTAGTAATCTCCTTCCCCTGCAAACCGCTTTCGGTTATACTGCCGAAGATGTGGATATGATTATCGTCCCCATGGCAGAACAGGGAAAAGAACCGACTTTCTGTATGGGTGATGACACTCCCCTAGCAGTCCTCTCCAGTAAACCCCATCTTCTCTACGATTACTTTAAACAACGTTTTGCCCAAGTTACTAACCCCCCCATCGATCCTTTACGCGAAAGTTTAGTCATGTCCTTGACTATGTATCTAGGACGACGGGGCAATATCCTTAAATTAGGGGTTGATGACGCACATTTACTGAAATTAGACTCTCCTCTGCTCAATAATGCGGAATTAGTCAAAGTTAAAACCTCTAGCTACAAAACAGCCGAACTTTCTACCCTTTATGATCTGACCACCGGACCGCAGGGATTAGAAACCGCGATCGCTAATTTGTGCGCTGAGGCCGCCAAGAAAGTAGCATCGGGAGCAGAAATTTTAATTCTCAGTGACAGAACTGCTCCTATTGACGAAAAAACTAGCTATATTCCCCCCTTATTAGCTGTTGGTGCCGTCCATCATCACCTGATTCGCTCACACTTGCGTTTAAAAGCTTCGATCGTTATCGACACGGCCCAATGTTGGAGTACCCATCACTTCGCTTGTCTAATTGGTTATGGCGCTTCCGCAGTCTGTCCCTATCTGGCCCTAGAAACGATCGCCCAGTGGTGGATCGAGCCAAAAACTCAGAAATTGATGGAAAACGGCAAATTAGAAGCTATTAGCCTCGAAAAAGCCCTAATTAATTACCGCAAATCCGTAGAAGCAGGATTACTGAAAATCCTCTCGAAAATGGGTATTTCTCTCCTATCTTCCTACCATGGGGCGCAAATTTTCGAGGCGATCGGATTATCGGCAGATTTAGTTAAACTAGCTTTTAACGGTACTACCAGTCGCGTCGGGGGTTTAAGCATTGCGGAAGTGGCCCAAGAAGCGATCGCATTCCACAGTAAAGCTTTCCCCAATCTTACCGCTAAAAAACTAGAAAACTACGGTTTTGTCAACTACCGTCCAGGGGGAGAATACCACATGAATTCCCCGGAAATGGCGAAAGCACTCCATAAAGCCGTGGCCGCTCACTCCCAAGGTGAAGGATACGACCATTACGAAACCTATCGTCAAATATTGCAGCAAAGACCCGTTACTGCATTGCGCGATCTATTAGAATTTAACAGCGATCGAGCTTCAATTGCCATCGAAGAAGTAGAATCGATCGAAAGTATCCTGCAACGCTTCTGCACAGGGGGAATGTCCCTCGGTGCCTTGGGCCGGGAAGCACACGAAACCCTAGCGATCGCCATGAATCGCATCGGAGGTAAGTCCAATTCCGGAGAAGGGGGAGAAGATCCGATCCGTTACACCAGCTTAAACGATGTGGATGTAGAAGGACATTCCGTGACTATGCCCCATCTAAACGGCTTAAAAAACGGTGATACGGCTAATTCTGCCATTAAACAGATAGCTTCGGGTCGTTTTGGAGTCACTCCCGAATACTTAATGAGTGGAAAACAGCTAGAGATTAAAATGGCCCAGGGAGCAAAACCGGGAGAAGGAGGTCAATTACCCGGGAAAAAAGTCAGTTCCTATATTGCCATGTTACGGCGATCGAAACCGGGAGTAACTTTGATTTCTCCCCCTCCTCACCACGATATCTACTCGATCGAAGATTTAGCACAATTAATCTACGATTTACACCAAATTAACCCCCGGGCCAAAGTTTCCGTCAAATTAGTGGCCGAGATCGGTATCGGCACAATTGCGGCCGGAGTTGCCAAAGCTAACGCTGATATTATCCAGATTTCCGGTCACGATGGTGGTACAGGTGCATCACCCCTAAGTTCGATCAAACACGCGGGTAGTCCCTGGGAATTGGGAGTGACGGAAGTGCATCGGATGTTAATGGAAAATCAACTGCGTCATCGGGTGATTTTGCGCGCAGATGGAGGACTAAAAACCGGTTGGGATATCCTCATGGCTGCTCTGATGGGTGCGGAGGAATTCGGTTTTGGTTCCATTTCCATGATTGCCGAGGGGTGCATCATGGCCCGCGTCTGTCACACGAATAATTGCCCTGTGGGAGTCGCTACCCAGCAGGAACGTCTGCGAGCTCGTTTTCCAGGAATTCCCGCTCATGTGGTCAATTTCTTTACTTTGGTGGCCGAGGAAACGCGGCAATTATTAGCGAAATTAGGCTATCACAGTTTAAATGAGGTGATTGGCCGGGCAGATCTGTTAAAAGTGCGCTCCGATGCTCGTTTAACTAAGACAGAATCCCTCAATCTCGATTGTTTGTTGAATTTACCCGATGGCCGTAGCGATCGCTCTTGGTTGCAGCACGAGGAAGTACATAGTAACGGTGCTGTCCTCGATGACGATATTCTAGCCGATAGCGAGATTAAACAGGCGATCGAGCAACAGGGAACCGTCAGCAAAACCTACAGGATTGTCAATACCGATCGCTCCGTCGGGGCGAGAATTGCGGGGGTAATTGCCCAAAAATACGGGAATGACGGCTTTGAAGGCGAAATTAAGCTCAATTTCCAGGGTGCGGCCGGTCAAAGTTTCGGAGCATTTAATTTACCCGGTGTCAATCTCCATTTAGAGGGAGAAGCTAACGATTATGTGGGTAAAGGCATCTACGGCGGCGAAATTGTCATCTTACCTCCCCAAAACGCCAATTATCAGCCTGAAGATAACGCTATTATCGGTAATACCTGTCTCTACGGGGCCACCGGTGGGGTATTATACGTTAATGGTCGCGCTGGTGAACGCTTTGCTGTTCGCAATTCCACTGCGAAAGCGGTTATCGAAGGGGCCGGGGATCACCTCTGTGAATATATGACCGGTGGGGTAATTGTCGTGCTTGGTTCCGTCGGTCGCAACGTCGGCGCCGGGATGACGGGAGGATTAGCTTATATTCTTGATCCGTCCCTACCGGAGAAACTTAACCCCGAAATTGTCAAGATTCAACGGGTTGCCACGGCTGCCGGTGCGGAACAGTTAAAATCTTTAATTGAGGCCCATGTAGAACGCACTAATAGCCCCAAAGGTAAGTTAATTTTAGCTAATTGGGATAGCTATCTCGGTCAATTCTGGCAAGTGGTCCCTCCCTCGGAAGCGGATAGTCCCGAAGCGCAAATTAGCGCGGAGAAAACCTTAACTTCGGTGTAATTTCCTCGGGGTGCGTTAACCAAGAGTAACGCACCCATTGATTAATTTCTTTGATGTCATAATTTGGCAATGACAAACGAAAAACTCAGATTTATCGATCTTTTTGCTGGTATTGGAGGATTTAGATTAGCTTTCGAGAGCGTTGGTTATGACTGTGTATATTCTTGTGAAATAGACGAAAACTGTCAAAAAGTATATTTCAATAATTTTCAAGAAATTCCCGATCAAGATATTAGAAAAATTGCTATCCACGACCTCCCTGATTTTGAAGTGTTGACAGCAGGATTTCCCTGTCAACCCTTTAGCATTTCTGGAAAACGAGCTGGATTTAGAGATACAAGGGGAACTCTATTTTTTCACATCTGCGAAATAGTAGAATTAAAAAAGCCGAAAATAATTCTTCTGGAAAATGTTAAACACCTAATTCACCTCGACAAAGGCAAAAACTTAGATATTATTTTGCATTCTTTGGAAGAACTGGGTTATTTAGTTGATTATAAGCTCTTAAATGCCAAGAATTTTGGTGTGCCGCAAAATCGAGAAAGAATTATTATTATTGCTACCCAAAATAAAAAATTTAATTTCAACTCATTAAAATATACTTCACCAATACCTAAGTTACGCGATTTTCTGTCTCCTCAAGGCAATTTTGAATACTTAGATAAAAAAGAATATACTCTCATTGATAATCCTACCTTACAACCATCAGGATTAATTTTTGTCGGTTATCGCAATAAAACTATCTGGAAAAAAGGTATCAGACCAAATACAGAACATTTATCCCGGGTTCATCATCAACCTAACCGAATTTATTCGATCGATGGAGTACATCCTACTATACCATCTCAGGAAACATCTGGACGTTTTTTTATTTATATACCCGAACAAGATCAGGTGCGTAAATTAACTATCCAAGAATGCTATCGACTGATGAAGTTCCCCGATAGCTTTCAAATTCATCCTAACTTAGCTGAGTCTTATAAACAGGTGGGTAATTCGGTTTGTATTCCCATGATTCAAGAGTTGGCTATTGCCATTAAGAAACATATTTTTGAAAACAATTCTAGAGTATCCTTAAAGGAGTTTTCTTTTTCTCGTCAGAATATTCAATTGGAAATTATCGGATTAGATTTTATGAACCATAAAGAAAAGTTATTAGACATTTATGACCAATCCTTAAATTTAGATGATCGGCAACCACTGCCCCCTCAACTCTATCAAAACTATATCCAACAAATTGCTACTAATTGCTCAAAAGAAAAAGGAGTTTATACGGTTTTAATAACTTTATTAGTTCATAAAATTCTCTATCCTAATCAAGATATTAGATACCATCAAACTAATTTACCTGGAGGATTTTCAGGAAGAACTATTGATACTCAGTATATTACTCCCACCTTGAAACAATTGGGATTACCAGCTATGGCAGAAAGTGACTGGCTAACTCGTTCTTTAGAACAACCCTTTCCCTATACTTTAGATTATCAAGGTAAAATTAGTAATCAAAAAACCAAAGATGCTTTTCTGGGTTTAATTAATTTTATTGAAACTAATCCTCAACAAGCTGAAGTTATTTTAAGGCTTTTACTTCATCAAGTTAATCAGATTATCCAGACCCAAAAGATTAAAAAATTTTGAAGATAGATAATCCTGAACCTTTTGATATCAACACTTTGAGCAGTTGCCTAGAAAATCATTTTAGTTTCAATTATCAAACTCGCGGAGCTTCCAAATTACCTGTTTTAGCACTATATGCAATTTATCAAAGGTTAATTATAGAAGTAGAAAGATACAAATCCTGCACATTAAAACCTCTAGGCAGTCACACAGCTTCTGATTTAACTTCTGGTAGTGCAGGAGATATTGAGATTTTTGATAAAAATAAACAATTAGTAGAAGTTATTGAAATTAAGCATGGTAAGTACATTGATTTACAAATTCTCCGAATTGCCAAAGATAAAATTATTAAATTTAATCCGAGAAGATATTATATCCTATCATCGTTTGATGTTAAACCCACAGAAGTGGAGTTAATCATGTCTGAGATTCAAACTATCAAAAACAATCATGGTTGTCAAATAATTACCAATGGTATTATACCGACAATTAAATATTATCTGAGACTGATATCATCTCCAGAAGAATTTGTCAATAGCTATTCCCATCTGATTGAAATAGATTCGGAATTACAAACTATTCATAAATTAAAATGGAACGAAATTTTATCTAATCTTATTTCTCCAATTGAACAAATCTAAACTAGCGAGCTATACTATGGCCAAAATATACCATCGCTGGTGACAGCCTTTCTTAAGATGAAGTGTAACCTAATTTGGTATCGACGACCGACACCCCACAATCTGTCCCCACAAAAAACTTTTTCGGCCAACCCTATCTAGACTACACTTTTTAAGTAGCTAGACACAATTAATTACACATACTTTTGCCTTTTGCCTATCCTAACCAAGAAGTTAATTTTTTCCTATTACTTTATTACTCATGAATCCCCTCGTCAATTATTTTCGCAACCTGCACGAAATCCACTCCTCCCAAGCAGCAGTAAAAGAAACCTCCTACTACGGCACTCTCGAAACTCTCCTCAACGAAATCGGTAAAACCCTAAAACCGCGAGTTGGGTTTCATGCTTCAACCGTTCGGACCTCGGTGTGAGACTTCGGCGTGAGACTTCGGCGTGAGCTCAGTAGTTCGACAGGCTCACGCTCACTAACACGAACGCTCGGTCGAACGCTGAGCTCACGGCCGAAGCCCAACCTTGTATATTGAGAGAAGTGGTAGACCGTCCCAACCTTGGTCGGAAAAGACCGCTTCGTAGCAAGAGTCAATAATCTCCCTGACAAAACTCGAACAGTCGCCGGGGTCGTCGCAAAAACAATCAATTGTTAAGCTAACAGACCGTATCGAGCAAGGATGAGTAAAATCAAGGGGATGCTCTCGAAAAGAACCATTAATCCCGCCAATTTCTCAGGTTTAATCATGGAAAATATCTCTCAATGGGTAGGCATTGACATTAGTAAAGCGACCCTAGATGTTTACCTCCGTCCGCTCGGTAAGGCGATGAAAGTTGCTAACACAAAGGAGGACATATCTAAACTGATCGAGACCCTAAAATCTTACACGCTCAACCTCATCCTCATCGTTCTGGAAGCGACAGGAGGTTTAGAAACTGAACTGGTGATTCAATTACAAGCAGCGGGTTTACCCGGAGCCTTAATCAATCGCTTAGTTGGACGCGGTAAATCAAAAAAACTGGCTCTGACTGCTTGTGTGCGAAAAATCTTAGTCATTCTTAATGCAATGGTTCGCCAAAATCAGCCTTGGCAGCTTGCTGACAATTTGCAACCTTGTTCCTAGAGATTCACGATCTTTGTTATCTCTAATAAAGGGTTGCGCTTGCTTTGGTTTAACCTGAGCAGCTTAGCTTTTGCTGCGCTTTTTTCCAGCTTGAGATTTTGAGTTTTACGGAAACTGCTTGAGTTTTTTTGAATTACCCCTTGACAATCAAGACAGTCACTACTAGATTGGCTACTTAACATCTTCTGAAAGCAATAGAGTCTCCTACTTGAATTAATTCATATTTTGATATTACCTTCAGTGTTACTTTACTTCCATCCTTCCATTGAATCACAACGTATCCGTCATCAATAATCCATTCACCAGAGGAGTAATGTGGTTCAACAGGTCTGATTACAACCGGAGTGATCTTAACGACACTCTCTCTACTATAACTACCTCCTGGTTCCAGTTTGTACGTTTCTTTCCAATAGGAAGAACCACCGTTAGCATAACTTGTAAATTGGCTTCTTTCCCAACAACCAGATATATCAGACTCGACTACACCCGTATTTTTAGAATCCGATTCATTTTTATTGCTAGGTTCTGCGGAACAGCCTACTAACAACAGTAAACCAATTGCAATTAATTGTGAAATTTTGATGAACATAATAGACCTCTTGCATAAATCCGAAAACAAACGATAGAAACAATAATGGGAGGGACTTTCAGTTAATTATTTATTAGTAGTTGATAATCTTCAAAAATGTTGCTGTACAAGGATCGACTTAAGACTTTTGCAAGAGGTCTAATCATCATTGGATTACCTACAAAATTCGAGTGTAGCTTGTAGGGTGCGCTCTTCGTTAGCGTAACGCACCAATCCCAGTTAGAAACCCAACATTCTTAACGACATTAGTGTAGTTGGGTTTCGCTTAAGCGTCGCTAATAGTAGTATCCTAACATCGGCAACAGATAAACCTCCGTCAACGATCTGTAACCATTGCTGGCGAACAGAATTTCGTTGGACAGGATCAGTAATGTGTTCAAAACAGTTATCATAGGGCGTTGACATATTTTTTTCTCCGAATCACTCATAATCTCATTTTAACCGTTCAGGGGGCGGTTATCAAGCCGCCATTAGTTTTGTAATGGGGATTTATGCCCCGCTCCAAAAACTTTTCGTCTTAAGGCGAGGTTTTAGACTAGATTTTTTCGATAAAAGCAGACCACGGGGGAATTTTTCACAGCACTAAAGCTCTGCAAGAATTATCACTTTAAGCGGTGACATTTTCTGTTTCTACTGGTTGAATTTCTGGCATTTCTACTTTAATTAAACTCACTTTAGCACGATAAAGTAGTTTTTCCCCATGACGATAGCCCCGATAACGCACTAGAACAGGTGTACCTGTTTCCGCTTGACCATCGATCAATTGATGGATTTGCGGATCATAACCAACATGATCACCGACACTGTCAATTGGTTGCACTCCCCAGCGCTCCAGTAACTGCATAATCGGTTTAACTAGGGAGAGGATTTTGACGGCTGCTAGGTCGGGATTTTTGCGGGCAACGGCCTCGGCCGTGGGCCATTGAACTAACCAAGATTCGATCGCTTCGATGCTTTGACGTTGAAATTCTGCGGCTAATTCTTCTTTTTGCTGGTCTAATTTTTGCTGTAAATTTTGATACTCTTGTTCGAGAATTTTTAATTCCCCTGAATGATCCTCTGGCCCCATCGTCGGGATTTGAAAATGAGCGAGGAGATCGCTAACTGGCAGCTGCAGCCCATTAGCTAATTTAACCAAAGATTCAGAGGATAATTTAGCGATTAAACCATGGCAAACTCTCTGCAATTGCCAAGAAGATAGACCCGATAACTGACTCAATTCTTCCAGATTTTGACAGCCAATTTCTGCCATTAACTGCTCTAATTTTTGCCGATGATATTTATATAAGGACTCATTCATGGGACTTCTCAGCTTAAGCGATGTGTTTAGCTAAAACGGATTTAGGAGCGCGACGAACTCGACAGAGAATCGTTTCTTTACCGAGACGCTGATGAGCTGCAAAGCGATGGCAACCAGAAAACCCGTAGTAGTTACCATCCACCTCCAAAACATCGATCGGTTCTCGTAATCCCTCCTCAGCGATCGATTGCATCAACTGATTAACTTTTTCGGGATCGGTTTGTCGCGGTAAAGGACGACGAATTTGGGACAGAGGAATATTTTTAATTTCCATAGCGTCTTCACTATAGCACATTTAGGCTAAACTGTAGATAAGTTAACTCGGTTGCTGATGCAGTGGTCTGGCTCCCTACTGGCAGTTTTCTGGCCACAGACAAGATTCTATCACCCAATCCTCTCCTTTTCTGACTATGACTATTCCTCCTATCAATGAAAAGATTATCCGGCAAAATAGCACCAATGCTTCCTATCAGCGCGGTCAATATTATTACGATAGCGGTGCAGTTATTTCTCTTTGGCAACGGGGGCAAAATCTACAAGCTTTAGTGAGTGGTAGTGAGGTTAAACCCTATCGAGTTGCCATAGATTTTAACCAAGAAAATCTTGAGAATGTCTCCTGTTCCTGTCCCTACGATTATGAGGGTTGGTGTAAGCATATTGTGGCGGTTTTATTAACCTGTTCTCGTCAACCAGAATTAATTATTAAAAAAGCCTCTCTAGAGGAGTTATTGACACCGATCGATGAAAGTAAATTAAGAAAATTGCTTAATCATTTAGTGGCTAAACACCCAGAAGTTATCGAGACAATTGATCAGTTTTTAGTGCCAGCTACCCCACTTAATAAAGCGGTAGGGAAGATAACTGTTAATGTCAAAGCTTATCGTAATACTGTCCGTAATGAACTGCGGCAATCCCTACGAGCGATCGAGGAAGATTACTACGAAGAAGATCCAATTTCTAAGGAAATTTATGCCCTAGTGGATGAGGCCAAAGATTATTATCAAAAGGGAGAACTGGATAACGCGATCGCTATTTTAGAAGCAATTATTAGCGCCTGTATCGAGGAATGGGATGATTTAGAAGATTACGGTGCTGTTAATGATGATTTAAGTGCTAGAATCGATCGAGTTCTAACGGCAGCAATTTTAAGCAAAGAATTTAATCCCCAAGAAAAGCAAGATTTAAGGGAAAAAATCGAGCAATGGCAGCATGAATGGAGTGCCGATTTTGAGATGAGTTTAGCAGCCTTACAACAGGGATGGGACGATCCAGTTTTAGAGAAGATTTTACGGGGAGAATCGGCTAATTTTTCAGAAATGTGGTCAGGAAATATCCCCTATTATGCCCAAGCATTAACTTCTATTCGCTTAGAAATTTTCGAGCAACAGGAAAAAGATCAGGAGTATTTGAATCTAGCTTTAGCTTCAGTACAAGTGGTAGAATACCTAACTAAGTTAGTCTATCTTGATCGCATTGAGGAAGCGATGGCAGCGGCAAAAAATATGATAACTAAAAACGATGAAGCCTTCTTTTTTGCCAAAGCTTTACGCGATGAATCCGCACCAGAATCCGCTCTCATAATTGCCAGGGGTGGTCTAAATTTCCCTGGAAATTATTATTATCAATTAGCTCTCTGGACAAGTGAACTAGCGCAATCTTTAGGGGATATAGATACAGCTTTAGCTGCTAGAATTAAGGCATTTCAAGACCAACCTTCCTTTTCCCATTACCAAAAAATTGAGTCTTTAGCGGGGGAAGATTGGCCCGATTTAAAACTAGACTTGTTAGATTACTTGCGCGAGTTTAGCGGTGGACGTTCCACAGAGGCTAAAATCGATATATTTCTCCACGAAAATTTAGTTAGAGATGCAATTAAAGTCGTTTCTGATAATTCCTATGTGCAGTCTCACCTAATTTGGCGGATAATGGATGCGGCTGCTACCGTCGATCCTGACTGGGTGATCGATCACGCTCGTCCTCCTGCGGAAAAGATAATGGACGAAAAAAAGGCAGATCGCTACGAAGAAGCGATTAAATGGCTGAAAAAAGCTCGTAATGCCTTTTATATGTCGGGAAGACGGGAAGAATGGCAAACTTATCGGGAAAGTTTAATTAAGGAACACGGACGCAAATCAAAATTTATGGGGTTATTCAAATATCAGGATTTACAATAATTTAAGCTTGTAGCCGTCAGTTATCGGCTACAAGGAGGCTATTTTTAGCTTGTAGAGTGGGAATTTGTCCTCAGCTTAAGTCTAGTGATGTTTCGACGCAAATTCTTTTATGCTACAAATTGAAGTGCGGAATGTAGGTTGTAGTAAGTAGTCATGCAAAATAAATTTCCTAGTGAAGACAGGCAAGAGGCAAGAGGCAAAAGCTTGATCGAAATGTGTAATTAATTTTGCTTAGGTACTTATCTTCTCGACTATAGCAGTTTTCATCAGAATGAGGTATGGGCAAGGAGCTTAAACCCTTTGTTGGCAAAACTTGTCGATACCTCAGTAACGTGAAAAGCGCTATCCTTTATCGGGAAATTTCAAATCTGCCTTGGCTATTACAAAAATTCATATTTATGTCTTGTGAACCTGCTACAGCTAAACGCAATGTTAGTTACTGGTCAGTTGTTTCTGGTACTATCGTCACCTCCATCATATTGTCCTTCTGCCCCTTCACGTTAATCTTCCTCATCGTCCCAGAATAAGACGATTGCACCTCACCCAACCCTTTGATACTAAATCCGTTGAGTATAGGATACATATCAGGACAGGCAAAAGGCAGCTGATAACTGCTCACTGATAACTGCTCACTGAAAAGGCTAACGGTTATAAAACGGGGACGGGTAAATAAACCTTTTCTACCGTAGGAGAAAAACCTAGCCATTGACGAGATAAACGAGCAAAAGTGTCAGGATCACCGCTAACTGCGAAGTTAGTAGGTAGGGATGTTTCGGGATTTTTGAGACCTAATAATTCTAGTTCTTTTTCCGCCGCTCGGACAACGGCAGCTGCGGGATCTACCAAGCGCACGGAACTAGGTAAAAGACGACGTAAAACTGGGGAAAGATGACGATAATGGGTACAACCATAGACCAGAGTATCAATATTTTCCGCCAGTAAAGGCTGAAGATATTCCCTAGCCACTTGTGTGGTATAGGGGTCAAAAATGCGGTTAGCCTCGATCAAAGGGACAAACTCAGGACAAGGAATTTGCCAAACTTGGGCAGTAGGATCGATTTCTTGAATTGCTTGTTTATAGGCATTACTTTTAGCCGTAGCCGGGGTAGAAATCACCCCTATGCGCTTTCCTTGTTTAACGGCAGTTTTGGCACCGGGTAAAATTACCCCCAAAATTGGTAAATCTTTAAATTCGGCCCGTACTTCTTCTAAAGCCAAGGCGGAACTGGTATTACAGGCCATAATCACCATTTTCACCCGGTGCTCGCCCATCCAAGTGAGAATTTCCCGGACAAATTCGATAATTTCCCCTTTAGAACGGGTTCCGTAGGGAAGTCTAGCGGTATCAGCAAAATAGAGAATCGATTCTTGGGGCAGTTGTCGATACAACTCCCTTAAAACGGTCAGTCCACCCACACCACTATCAAACACACCAATCGGACTAAATTGTGATTCTCTCATAGATATCGAGGAAAACGCTGATCTAAAGTAGCTTTATTTGATGATATTAAAACACGGATTTTTTGATTGGTAAACTAATGCTCCAATGATTTAATCATTAACGGAGATTTCGTTGAATATATTCAATAATCCCTCCTGCGATCGCCGCCGCCATTTGTCGTTGAAAGTTGGCATTGGCTAATTTAGCAGCATCCTCAGCGCCAGTAACGAAACCCACTTCCACGAGGGTAGAGGGCATTCTGGAGGTTCTCAGCACATAGAAACGGGCCCGACGCACCCCTCGATCGCGCATATCGACACTACGGACAATATTGCGATGGATGGTGTCCGACAAACGGCGATCACCGAAGTAGTACACCTCTAGGCCGTTGACATCCGGTCGTGCTTTCCCCATAGAGTTAGCATGGATACTGACAAATAGATCGGCATCGATCTGGTTAGCCAGGTCCGTGCGACCTTGCAGGGTGACAAAAAAGTCGCTATCCCTAGTTAGACGCACATCGATGCCCTGTTGTTGCAGAATGCGGGTAACTTCTAGGGAAATGGGCAGAATTACGTTTTTTTCCTGAAGGCCACCAATTCCGATCGCCCCCGGATCCTTACCACCGTGGCCCGGATCGATCACCACCAGAAAGCGGCCATTGCGTTGTTGGGGGGGATTAGGAGTGGGGTCAGAGGGGCGCGGCGGTGGGTTAAATTGCCCCGTATCTGGGGGTAAAGGGACAGGTATAGTGGTGGAGTCAGGAACCTGAGAAACGGGGCCAGAATTGCGGGAGGAAAGCAATTCTAGGACTAGGGTTTGACCTTCCGACTGATTGAGGCGACCGAATTGAAATCCTGCCGCGGTCTGTACCAAAATCAGCACCTTATTGACACTTTCCTGACGTACCCGTAATTGATAGATGGGACTAGAGCGACCAAAGCGCGGACCGCGAAAAGACTCGGCTAACTTAGCATTTTCGATGCGTAGTTCATAGACCCCATCCCGGTTAACACTGCCGTTAGCTTTCAGGGGTGAATCCCCACGAATTAACAGGCGATCGTTATTACCCGCCAGATCGATCGAGGAGATCGTCGCCAAACGATTGCTAGAAGGGGGATTATTGGCAGTTTTCGGGGGGGGATTATTGGGACGAGGATTGGGATTGGTCGCTCTAGTGGGGGGAGGTGAGGAGATATTATCCACGGCACCCAGACCGCCCCTAGGCAGTAAAACCAAGCCACCAAAACGACTATAGAGAGCTTGCCAATCGGGACTATCTCTATTAACACTTAGGGAAATCTTGGCCCGTTGATTGGCAGTCTGACTGAATTGAATATCACCGACCCCATAGCGATTGACGGGGATAGTTTGACCGGTGAGACTGCTGGGTAAAGTGGCCCCGGGTAATTCAAATTCGATTTTTTTGCCGTCCCGGCTGCGTTGACTGCGAATCGATCGCTCATCACCATTCTGCTCTAAACGGACAAAAAGACCATTGCGAGTGACTTGAAAATCATCGTTGTTGTCCGTCTGGCTAACTGGAGGTGGGGGAGTGGGACGGGTGGAACCGCGATCGGGGGGAGGTGTGGGGTCAGGGGTAACGGGTGGTTGCGTTTCCTCCCGAATCGGTTGGGGTTCTGGCAATTCCACTGTCCATTGGGTGGGCGAAATTCCGCGAATTTTTACCTGTTGAGGATCGACAGTGTAGCCGGGGGCCAATTCAATCACTAAACGGGTAGTTTCCGCATCAAATTGACCGATACGGACACTTCTGACGATATTGCCAATGGGCCGGTTAATATTGGGTTGCCCTAACTTGATCCCGGGCAGATCGATCACGATCCTGGTGGGGTTAGTGATCATTTGCGCTCGCGGTTGCACTCGATTGTCGGTAGTGAACACCAGACGATTCTCATTGGTGTCGAATCGCCAAAAGACGAGCTTGCCAGCCCAAGCAGGGGCCGCCACCAGCAACCAAGTTAATGCGCTTAGGAATAACCAATGAAATCTCACGATCGATGCTCCCGTTGCTCAGTTATCAATTACCTTTTTTCGGTAAAAATGGACTATTTTGTTGATTTTTTGCCATCCATAGCTCCGTTAATGCTCTGAGAATAACTATCAATAAAAACAAGCTTATGGGACGTTGGCATGGTCTGCTATGTTTCTGATCAGTTATCAGTCATCAGTCATCAGTTATCAGCTTCTGAAGGTAAGAGGCAAGAGGCTCCAAAAAAGAATCTGGCAATTCTCCTACCTAAAAATAAGGTTAGAAACTAAGTACATCAAAGCTTTTAGCTTAACAAATTAGGATTTGGATTCGGCCCTTGTTATCAATGAAAAGACGGCACTGTTAGTGCCACTTAATACTGCTCACTTAACACTACCACTGGTAACTGCTCACTGCTCACTGATCACTGATTGAGGGCTGGCGGTAGGTTCTTTAAATACTAACCTTAACAGGGGCGGAGCGATAAAGGTAGTCAAGATCACCATCATAATAATCGCCGCGTCGGTAGCGGGGGATAAGGCACCACTAGCAGCCCCGACTCCAGCAAAGACTAAACCCACTTCACCCCTGGGAATCATGCCAACTCCGATCGCCAAGCGATTGAGTTTTTCCTTGCTGAAAACGGCTAACCCCGTCACCACTTTACCCAAAATCGCGACGACAATTAGGAAAGCGGCCAAGACTAATCCTTCTCGATTGCTGGGAATAGTGGGATTAAGCACACTTAAATCGGTTTTTGCCCCCACACAGACGAAAAATATCGGTACAAATAAATCGGCGATCGGGAACACTTGTTCTGCCAATTCCGATCGCTTTTCCGTTTCCCCTAAGACTAGGCCGGCAGCAAAGGAACCGAGAATCGCTTCTAATTGGATAACTTGGGCAATATAGGCAAGAATAAAGGCGAAAATTAGGGAAACTAAGAGCAATTGTCCCCTAGTTTTCATTCTATTAACTAATTGAACGTAAAAGGGGCTTAAAAAACGACCGATCAGGATCGCCCCGATCACAAAAGTGCTAGAACTAATAACTAGATAAATTACCTTGCTAATCTGCACTTCTCCAGTCTTCACCAAAGAAGCAACGACAGCGAGGACGATAATACCGAGAATATCATCGAGAACCGCTGCCCCGATGATAATTTGACCTTCTTTCGCCGATAACTGCCCTATTTCTGCTAAAACCTTGGCGGTAATGCCGATACTGGTAGCGGTTAGAGCTGCCCCGGCAAAAATAGCGGGAATGGTGGCCAGATGGAAAATGTAGATTAAACCCAAAGTACCCACCAAAAAGGGAACCGCAACCCCCACCACTGCCACAGCAGCTGCCTGGGGACCGACGCGAATTAATTCCTGCAAGTCTGACTCTAAACCAATCTCGAACAGCAGGATAATTACCCCCAATTCCGAGAGGACGGAAATCACCTCACTGGCAGCACTAAAAACGGCGGGAGATTGCTCCGGGGTGAGGGATGAGGTGGATTCTAGGAAATGAATGAGGAGAGAATCCTCGAATCCCGCTCCTCCTTCTGGAAAAACCAGTAATTTTAGGGCAGAAACTCCGATAATCACGCCACCGACTAATTCTCCTAACACGGGAGGCAAGTTGAATCGGACGCATATTTCCCCCCCCAGTTTACAGGCGAAATAAATAACGGTCAAACTCAGCAGCACGCAGGCTAAAACTAAGGCACTATCGGCAGTTTCGGCCGTAGCTGCCGAGGCTAACAGGGTAAGATTAGGACTCCAAGCGGAAGAAAGGAAAGGCTGTAGTATCATCGCTCGCTCAAAATTACTCCCAATACTCTAACAAGCTGGCGGCCTATTCAGTGATTCCCTATTAAACTTTGCCCCTTGTCCAACTTCTACGAGGGTTCAGCCGTGGCCGGGTGAGGATCAGATAAGGGACTTCCAAAAAATAAACTATTCATTCTCAAGAATAATAATCATTCTCGGAGTGTGGGAGGTAGGGATCGATGGTTGCCCCCTCCTTCCAATTTTGTAG
>NZ_JACJSV010000074.1 GCF_014698335.1 Microcystis viridis FACHB-1342
GAAACTATCTCATCAAATTAGTCCCCCCATAGAACCCCCTTGAGCCATCTTGCACACTTTTCTCTTTTTGTCAAATTTTATGTTAAGAAAGATGTGACTAATGGATAGATCAAGGGGGGCAGGGGGGATCGAACCTAAAATCCATTTTTAATTTAATTATAACCAGCTACTTACGTTAACTGAATTGATAGCCGCAAACACGCAGCCTACGCCCAAAACCCATTCTAACCCTCCAGCAAACCCCGCACCTCCTCAACCCCAACCCCCAAAATATCAGCCGCAGCAACGAAAATCTCCTCATCTTGCGTTTGCCGATAAAGAGCAACAAGACGAGGCAAAGAATAGGTTTGTATCATGTAACCATCGTTAAATTCTGCCAAAATTTGTAAGGCTTGCAGGTAATAACTTTTGGCTTGGCTCAATTCCCCAACTTCTTCCGCTACCCTTCCCAACTGGTGCAGGGTTCCAGCTTGCTCATAGCGGGCGCTTTGCGTGCCTCCGGCAGCGCCATATTCAATGTAGATCTCAATAGCTTGCTGGTAGTAGCTTCGGGCTTGCTCCCATTCCCTCAATTCTTGCGCAATGATTCCCAACTGGTGCAGGGTGCTGGCTTGGGAGTAGCGATCCCCATATTCAATGTAGATCTCAATAGCTTGCAGGTAATAACTTTTGGCTTGGCTCAATTCCCCAACTCCTTCCGCTACCCCTCCCAAAAGGTACAGGGAATTGGCTTGGGAGAAGCGATCATCATATTCAATGTAGATCTCAATAGCTTGCTGGCAGTAGCTTCGGGCTTGCTCCCATTCCCCCAATTCTTGCGCTACCGATCCCAAACATTTCAGAATGCTGGCTTGGAAATAGTGATCGCCATATTCAATGTAGATCTCAATAGCTTGCTGGTAGTAGCTTCGGGCTTGCTCCCATTCCCCCAATTCTTGCGCTAGGATTCCGAAATACTGCAAGGTGCTGGCTTGGGAGAAGCGATCCCCATATTCAATTTCGATCTCAAGGGCTTGCTGGTAGTAGCTTTGGGCTTGCTCCCATTCCCTCAATTCGTGCGCTACCGATCCCAAACCTTTCAGGGTGTTGGCTTGGGAGAAGCGATCCCCATATTCAATGTCGATCTCAAGGGCTTGCTGGTAGTAGCTTCGGGCTTGCTCCCATTCCCTCAATTCGTACTCTACCATTCCCAACTGGTGCAGGGTGCTGGCTTGCAAAGATTGCTTCAATTGACTGTAACTTTCACTAATTTGCTTGATTAATTCGAGGCTTTTTTGGTAAATCTCTTTCGCTTTCTGATAATTGTTACTTTTTAAATATTTGCTTCCTGCCTCGTCAATTATACCAATGATTTCTATTGCCACCTGCCCTTGTTTGGCTTCAGGGGGATAGTTTTCAACAGTTTCGAGAACGAACTCTAGGAGCTTTAAATTAGCCTGAGTATCTTGGGTTAGCAAGCAAGAAATAATACCAAGTACGCTTTCTTGCTGATTGAGGGCGATTTGCAAAGCATTAAACAGATTTTCATACTCCCAGCGACAGAACAATATCCCCCACTGCTTCTCTTTCGGATTTTTGGAATTTAGTAAGGTATCAAAATAACTACCTGCCAAGTCTCGGTAATGATTCTTAAAACCCTCCCAAATTGCTGCTTGTGTCTCTGGTGCTAATTCCTTTAACTTCGTCTTCAAGAAGTAGGGAAAAATGGGTTGAATCGTCAGAAAATCTGGCAATTCTTCACTCATCGGCGAAAGCAAACCCCAATGAATCGCTTCTTCAATCGCTGCATCAAATTGGTCAAATTGATAGCCTTGTAAAGGTTCTAATTGCTGTAGTTGTTGGCTATATTGACGAATAACACCCCTGAAAATAACCCCACTAAAAGGTGCTAAACAGAGTAACAACTTCTGCGCCTCCTCCGACAAATTACTGTGGGAATATTCCACACACTTGATGATATTATTAGTCTTATCCTTATCCCCCACATCAGCTAATTCCGCCAACTGTAACCCTTGCCAAATCTCCTCCGGTGACTGTCGCTTCAGATTCGCTAATACCACTTCCATCGCCAACGGATATCCCGCCAACAACTTCATCAAACGTTTAAAATAATCATCCTTTTTAATCGCATTTTTCCGACTCTTCGCCTGACGTTCTAAAATTCTCTCCGCTAATTCAGTTCTCGACTCTTGGTCTAATCCTTGTAAGGGATAGATATTCTCCTTAAAAGTCCTGCGTTGCAGCCAAGTTTCCTCACTGCGAGAACCCAAAATCACCTTCGTTTTTCCCCCGACCAAATTCTTGAGAAATTCGGCGATTTCTTCCCTCTCATTCTCCGGTAAAGTATTCTGAATTGCTAACGGTTGTCCCGTCACCGACTCCAGATTATCTAAAATCAGAATATACGCCTCACTGCGGAGTTTTTGCTCTAGTTTCTTTACTCGCGCTTTCAGGTTCATCGCTTGGAAACTCGCCTGTTCAAAACGATTATAAATTCCCTGACCGATTTCATGGACAATCTGTTCTAACGTCCAAGCTTTTCTATCATAACCAAAATAGAAAATATGGGTCGCCCAGTTGGTTTTCTGCCACCATTCTCGTAGATAATTGAGTAAAGTAGTTTTTCCTGTCCCTCCCATTCCTTTAAGTAAAAGGATATTATGTTTCAGCAGCGCCTTTTCCATCTTGAGAATTTCTAAATCCCTGCCGACAAAGCCGTATTCTGGTAAAGGAAAGACATATTGATTGCCGATATGTTCCCAGTATTTTTCCTCCTCTTCTGGAGTAAATGGACGCAAATTGAGATTAATTTTACCGCGACAATAAATCACCGGTAATAACCAATCTTCTAAATCTATTATCGTATTATAATAGGCGCGGCGTTGCTTATTATTGAATAACTCTAACCGTCCCTTTCGCATCGCTTCCGTTAGGTCTTTTCCGTTCAATAATTGCTGATAAATTGGTTTCATCATCAACTTAGCTGCAGAAACCGTCACCGAATATCCCATCGCCACCACAGCTTGCATTCCCGCAGTCATCAAACGACTTCCTAAACTGGTTTCCCGATAGTCTTCTGATTCCTGGGAAATTTGCTTTGCTGACTGACAAGCATTGAGAATACAAATAGGGATATTTTTCCCAGTGAGTAAATTCGCTAATTCCGTCGCTTCTACCGGAGTCGCTTGACCTTTTTCTTCTCCTTCCAGAAACAGAAAAGCTTTTACTCCCTCATATTCTGCTAAATCCTCCAGTCCCCATCCCCTTTGATAGCGCCAAGAGTCCCCGTGAACCTGTCTTTGGTACTGTTCATATTCCATTAATCCGCCATGAACATCGAAATGAATAACATGATAGTATCCTTCTCCCTTCTCATCCAGATGTCTGGTTAGTGATTCATAAGTTCCGGGACGCAAAATATCAATTTTTACCGGTATTTCACTACTATTTACCAGTTCTACTAAAGGACGGGAAATCGTGCGATAGTTAACATCAGATTCCTCATTAGGACGCGCAATCACCACCAGAAGATTGATAGTAGGATAAGTGGCCATTTGCACCGGGACAACTGTAGCCCCTCGACGCTGGCGGGAGATGATACAATCTATAGAAAAGGGACGCGGTAAATCAGGATCTTTCAGCGCTTCCCAATGTAAAGCTTGAAATTCTGGCGACTGACTTTCGATGATAATTTGCAGTTGACTTAACTGCTTTCGCAAGTCTCGATATTCCCCATAAGCATTTAAATTACTCTGGAAAACCTGTTTAAATAAATTTTCGCCATAGTTTTGGACACTGTTGGCGGCTTTTTGCGCTTTATCCGTCTCTAGCGTCGGAAATACTAACCATTCCTCAAAGTACCATTCTAGGTCTTTTTCTTCTTGGTTAGTAAAGGGGTCAGTAACCGTAATTGGGTAGCTGTTACCGCTATCAAAATTGAGAGTAGCAGTAAAGCCACCATCGTTAATTCCTTCTTCGCGGATGGTGAGGACTAACATAGAGATAAGTTGAGAATTGTTCTATTACAACTCTTCAGCAGTTTAACGGTATTATACTGGAAAAAACCTATTGCTTTGAGCCTATGGATGTTCGAGCGGCAGTTGCCCTAGAAGCAGGAAAACCCCTAACTATTGAAACGGTAAAATTAGCCGCACCGCAAGCGGGGGAAGTGTTAGTAGAAATCAAAGCCACGGGAGTTTGTCACACCGATGCCTATACTCTCTCTGGAGCCGATCCTGAAGGCTTATTTCCCTCAATTTTAGGCCATGAAGGGGCCGGAATCGTGGTAGAAGTGGGAAAAGGTGTCACTAGCCTAAAAGTGGGGGATCATGTTATTCCCCTATACATTCCCGAATGTCGTCAGTGCGAATACTGTCTCAGCTTTAAAACCAATCTCTGTCAAGCAATTCGTCTTACCCAAGGTCGGGGAGTAATGCCGGATGGAACCAGTCGTTTTTCCCTCGATGGTCAGCCTCTTTATCACTACATGGGAACCTCGACTTTTTCTAACTATACCGTACTGCCGGAGATTTCCCTAGCCAAGATTCGCCCCGATGCTCCCTTTGAAAAAGTCTGTTATATCGGCTGCGGAGTCACTACAGGTATCGGTGCGGTGATTAATACCGCTAAAGTGGAACCGGGGGCAAAAGTGGTGGTTTTTGGTCTGGGAGGTATCGGTTTAAACGTTATTCAAGGGGCCCGTTTGGTGGGAGCCGATATGATTGTCGGGGTCGATATCAATCCCCAGAAACAAGCTTTAGCGACCAAATTCGGGATGACTCATTTTGTTAATCCCCAAGAAATCGAGGGGGATTTAGTGGCCTATCTGGTGGATTTAACTAAGGGTGGGGCCGATTATAGTTTTGAGTGTATCGGCAATGTCCAGATTATGCGTCAAGCTTTGGAATGTTGCCATAAGGGTTGGGGTGTTGCCACTATTATCGGTGTAGCCGGGGCCGGCCAGGAAATTAGTACCCGTCCTTTTCAATTAGTCACCGGACGGGTCTGGAAAGGTACGGCTTTTGGTGGGGCAAGGGGTCGTACAGATGTACCAAAAATAGTCGATTGGTACATGGACGGCAAGATTAACATTGATGATTTAATCACCCATGTTCTACCTCTGGCAAGAATTAACGAGGCCTTTGACCTGATGCGCCAAGGGGATTCTATCCGCAGTGTGATTACATTTTGAACAGGGATAATGTTAGATATAGTTAAGAAACACTTGACAAACTCTTAACTATATGTCTGCGCCAGTTTCCTGACTCTCTTTAACTTACTATAGAAGCGATCAATCTTTGTGTCCTCTGTGTCTGGAGTGGTTCCTTCCACTCCCAGTATTTACTCCGATTTTGTTAAGATATATTGCAGATACCCTGAACTTTAGTAAACAGAGGAGCTAAATCACCTAGTATTGCGTCCTTTTCAGTAAGCAGTAACCAGTGAAAAGACATCAGGAAAGTGCTATTTAAAACTACTCACTTAGAACTCAAATCTGATAAGGGACTTGCGCTTTGATAATGTACCTTTTGGGCGAACGCAGTTCGCCCCTACATTGTGGACAAAATCCGTTACTGTAGGGGCGCAAAGCTTGCGCCCTCCGATCGATCAGGTTTGCTGATCACCCTAAGTAGGGCGAGAGCCTTCGAGATGTTAGGGACTTGCGCTTTGATAATGTGCCATCTGGCTGGTCTAATTCTTCTACAGAGCGATTTTCTGGCTGGGATATTATTCCCACGCAAGTCCCTAACTGATGACTAATAACTTTTAAATTTTTAACTTTAAGCAAATGCGTAATAGCGGACTCCTATCAAAAACCAAAGTCAAACTGAAACGGAAAAAAACGCTCACCTCGCCGACGCGGCCAGCACCGAATAAATTACAGAATAAAACTAAAGATAAAGAGCGTCTAGTCGGTCGTCAGCGTCAGTCATGGCTAATTATGGGCTTAATTAGCCTTGTCCTGCTAGGAGGAGTCGGCTCGCGCTTGGCCTATTTACAACTGCAGCAAGGACAAATTAACCGAGAAAGGGCAGAAAATAATCGGATTCGCATTCTTCCCAAACCTCCAGTCCGGGGCAACTTATTCGATCGCAATGGCAAAGTTTTGGCGACAGCCCGTTTAACCCATGCAGCCTATATTTGGCCCAAATCCCAGCGTAATCCCGCCCAAAAACTCAATCTTGACCGTTTAGCCAGTATTTTAGGCATTCCCAGAAGCGACCTAGAAAAACGCATTAACGAAGCGGACGAAAACCCCTCCACCCTGATCCGCATCGCTAGGGGTTTAACTCCGGCCCAAATTATCGCCCTAGAGGAATACAAAGACGAATTAACCGGCATTGAAGTGGACGTGGAATCAGTGCGCTACTACCCCAATGGTAAAATTGGGGCGCATATTCTCGGTTATACTGGGGAACTAACCCCGGAGGAATATCAAGCCAAAAGACCCCAGGGCTACCGATTGGGAGATGTCGTCGGTAAAATGGGTGTAGAAGCCGCCTACGAGTCAAAATTGCGGGGAGAATGGGGCGGAATGCAGTTAGAGGTCAACGGATCGGGACAAGTAATCCAAATTCTCGGCCAAAAAATTGCTAAACCGGGGCAAGATGTCACCCTGACACTAGATTTAAAACTCCAAAAAGCCGCCGAGGCCGCTTTAGGAAAACGCAAGGGTGCGATCGTGGCGATCGATCCCCGGGATGGTTCCGTGCGGGCCATGGTCAGTTATCCTAGTTTTGATCCCAATGTTTTCTCGGCCCCAATTACCACCGCCACTTGGAAAAAACTGCAAGCGGAGGGCAACCCGTTTGTTAACCGCGCTCTCCAAGGATTCCCCCCCGCTTCCACCTTTAAAGTCGTCACTGCCACTGCTGGCATGGAATCGGGGAAATTTCCCCCCAATACGGTCTTAAATACCTTTGCTGCCCTTTATGTGGGGGGGACAGCTTTCGGGGAATGGAATCACGCCGGTTTTGGTCCGATCGGTTTTGTCCGGGCCATGGCCATGAGTAGTAACACTTTTCACGGTCAAATTGGTCGCGGGGTGGGGGGACCGACTTTAATTGCCACGGCTCGGCGCTACGGTTTCGGTCAGAAAACTGGGATAGAATTAGCGGAAGAAACTCCGGGGTTAATTGCCGATCGCGATTGGAAACTGCGTAATTTTAAAAACTGGGATTGGTCCGTAGGGGATACGATTAATATGTCGATCGGTCAAGGATTTACCCTGGCGACTCCCCTACAGGTAGCTGTGATGTTTGCTGTCCCCGCTAACGGCGGTTTTTTGGTGAAACCGCACCTTTTACAGGATGCCCGGGATGTTAAGGAATGGCGAAAATCTTTGAACATGAAACCTAGCACCCTAGACACCCTGAGAAAGTCCCTGAGAGCCGTGGTAGCGGAAGGAACGGGGCGGGCCCTATCAGACCCCGCTTTACCGCCTGTAGCGGGCAAAAGCGGCACAGCAGAAGCACCTCCAGGCAAGTCCCACGCTTGGTTTGGAGCTTTCGCGCCTTTTGATAAGCCCGAAATTGTCGTGGTCGCCTTTGCGGAACATTCCGGCGGTGGTGGTGGTAAAGTGGCCGCACCTATGGTACGTCAGGTAATGGAGGCTTATTTTAATGTCAAGCCGAAAGAAGAAAAACCCCGGCCGAAGCCCTAGAGACCTGTGGCGGTAAGCGGCACACAGCGCACGGTAATTCCCGTGGCCGTGGCGATTTTTTCCGCCCAAATCGCCAATATTTCAGCGTTTACGGGTTTGAGAATTTGCATTCCGTCGCTCGCGCTGAGGGGATTATTACCACGGGTTTCTAATTGTCTTTGTCTTGCCCGGGGACGGGTCGGGGTGTTAAGTTGAATTTCATCCGGTTGTAGCTGTTGCATCAAATCGATGTATCGGTCTTGATCTTGGGGCGACCAAGAGGCCAGTAGCATGGTTTGAATTGCTAGTTTTCCCGACCATTCTTGGCGAAATTGTCTTAATCCCGACCAACAACTCTGCCAATCCAGGCCGGGGACTGGACGGTTAACCCGTCGCCATTGGGACTCGGAAACAGCATCGATTTTAGCGGCGACGATATCAGCTTTGCTCAAGTCTTGACGCACTTGGGCATCTCCCAAAAGGGTACTATTGGTTAAGACCGCCACCGGCCGCTCGGTTATTTCCTTGACGGTGGCCAGTATTTCCCCTAAATTGAGGGCGAGGGTGGGTTCCCCGCTACCACTGAGAGTGACTATATCCACGTCCCAGGGGGCAAAGGCACTTAAATCGCTGCTAATTTGTTCGCTGGTGATAAAAACTCTTCGTTGCTCGGTTTTTTGCTCAATTTCTCCTAACTGACAGTAGGCACAGTTAAAGGAACAGGTAGAAACTAAACCAATCGGATCGATGCCCAAGGAACTGCCGAAACGCCAAGAGGCAACCGGACCATATACGGAGCAGAAATAATCTTGGCGAGCAGTCATCGAAAATACCGAAAGAAGACGGAGAGGGAGGGATTCGAACCCTCGGTACGGTCTTACGATTCGTACAACAGATTAGCAATCTGCCGCATTCGACCACTCTGCCACCTCTCCAAGATGACATTACTTTAGTCTAACATGAAAGGCCACTTTTTGGCAAGTAATTTTTGGGCAGTTAATCGCCTAAACGACCATCCTCCATATTGACAATGCGATCGGCGATGTCGAAAATCCGGTTATCGTGGGTGACAAGTAAAATCGTGCAACCTTGTTCTTTTGCCAATTTCTGCATGATTTCCACCACATTGCGCCCGGATTGTTTATCTAAGGCCGCAGTCGGTTCATCGGCGAGGACTAATTTGGGATGACTGACGAGGGCACGAGCGATCGCAACCCGTTGTTTTTGTCCCCCAGACAAATTTTCTGGGTAATAATCGACTCGGTTTCCTAAGCCAACTGTTTCTAAGATCGCTTGTGCTTTGATGTCTAAATCTTCCTGAAGAAATTCTTCATGAAGTTCCAGAGATAAGCGAACATTTTGTTTAGCAGTCAGAAAACTCATTAAATTATGTGCTTGAAAAATATAGCCAAGTTGTTTACGAAGCTGGGTTAATTGGTTTTTGCTTGCTCCATATATTTGTTGTCCCAAAATTTTGAGACTCCCTTCTTGAGCGGAACGTAACCCCCCCATCAGAGTTAGTAGGGTAGTTTTGCCGGAGCCGGAAGGACCTGTTAAGATGACAATTTCTCCTAGATTAATATTAAGAGTAATATCAAATAATACCTGTTTACGCAGTTTTCCTTCGCCAAAATAGTGATTAAGAGAATTGATAGATATAACAGGTTCTAATGAAGTTACAGATTCAATTTGCAGCATTTCCATAGTTGTAACTATCCTCGAAACTAAAAAATATCAGCTGGGTCAGCAGAACGCAGTTTATTCATGGCGATCACCCCAGAAACAGCACACATAGTAATTGTCAATATTAATACCATGACAGCACGACTAACCTTCATCATAATTGGTAATTGAGTAGCACTATAACCAAGTTGATACAGTCCGATCGAAAAGAAAAAACCTGGAATATAACCTAAAATAGCTAATAATAATGAAGCCTGTATTAAGACACCGAGTAAGTAGCCATCACTGTAGCCCATAGCTTTCATAGTAGCATATTCTGGTAGGTGATCTGATACATCAGCATAAAGAATCTGATAAACAATTACAATACCAACAATAAACCCTACCATTACCCCTAAACCAAAAACAAAACCAATCCCTTGAGCTTCCCAGTAATTAATCTCATTTTGAGCTAATTGAGCCGGAGTAAACACTTTCACATCTTTGGGTAAATTAGCTGTCAATTGTTCCTGAATTTTTTCAAGAGAAGCTCCTGATTTTAACCTAATCAAACCCATAGATATTCTATCAGGTTTATTATCAGGAAAGAGGTTAAGAAAAGTCGAATCGCTGGTAATGACATTCCCATCAGTTACAAAAGAAGCTCCTATATTAAATAAACCTATCAAATCTACTGTTTTATCATTCATCTGGATTTCTACATTTCCTTGCTGTTTGAATGAATCAGTCATTGGTCCGTATTCTGGTCGAGATCCTTGATCAAATAGGATTCGGTTGAGTTGGTTTAACTGTGATTGATGTGACTTAATTTCTGTAGGGAGAAAAGGTGGATTAACAGGATCAATTCCCCAAACTAAAATATTGCGATTGATTTGAGTTTCAGGATTGCGCCACTGAGCAAACCCTATATAGATAGGTAAAACTGATTCTACCTGTTCATAAGCGAGGGTTTGAAATAATCGTTCTCTCGGAAATTGTTTAACCAAGTATAGGGTTTGAAACTGAGAGTTTACTAAGACTAGATCCGCTTGTAAAAGTTGATGAGATTTCGCAGCACCATCAAACAAAGCATCTAACATTCCCAATTGGAAAAACATAAGAATATCAGCAAAGGCAATTCCAGCGATCGCAACGCTAAGACGAATTTTTTCTTTCATTAGCTGAAGTAAGGCTAGGGGAGTTTTACGAAACAGTTTCTTTGGCATATATTGGCTCAATATTAAGGGTTTAAGAATTAGGATTGTCAACTTGTATTTCTACTTGTACTTGCAAATTAGTTAAGCTGGCTACCCGTTGACTATCTTGAGAATTGAGAAGGATTTTGACTTCTATGACTCGGCGATCTAGATTTTCTCCTGGTTGACTACTAAAGACATTTTGCCGATTTACTTGTAAACCAATTTGAGAGACAGTCCCCTTTAATTTACCCGAAAAAGCTTGGCTAGTAATGACAGCTTGTTGTCCCAGTTTCACTTTATCAATATCAGTTTGATACACCTCTGCTACAGCCACCATATTATTTGTTTGTGCCAGTTCTAGCAAACCAGAATCACCAATTTTTTCGCCAACTCGCGTATGAATTTTGAGAATTTGTCCGTTAATAGGACTCTTGATATAAACTTGATTTAAGTTGGTTTCTGCTTGTTGTAAATTAGCCACAGCATTATCAACTTCTGCTTGCGCTATTTGTAGATCAACTGGACGAACTTCAGCCACTTGATTAAGGGTAGCTTTTGCTTGTTGAATTTGCTGTATTCCTGTTGCCTTAGTACGCTCTAAGTTAGCTTGAGCTTCGGCGATCTGTTCTTGATAAGTGGTAATAATACGTTGTAGATCTGCTTGCGCTTCTTTGAGACTTTCTTGCAGGGTTTTTTGATTGAGACACTTACTATCATAATCAGAACTAGATACGACTCCATCTTGATATAACATCTGATAACGTTGACATTCAGTTTTAGCATTTTCTAGTTCTGCTTGTAAACGGGCAATTGTCGCTTTTTGTGTGGCTTTTTCTCCCTGTAACTGTGCTTGTAGTTTGGCTATAGTTGCCTTTTGCTCTCTAGTTTGTCCCTCTAAATCAGCTTTAGCCTTTTCTACCATCGCTTTTTGAGCATTAATCTCTCCAACCTTTGCCCCTGCTTTAACTTGAGCTAGACGCGCTTGAACTACTTTTAACTGTTCTTGATTTTGTTTAACTACTGATTGTAAACGGTTACGAGAATCTAAAATCGCAATTACTTGTCCTGTTACTATTTTATCTCCTTCTTTAACTAATAATTGTTCTATGCGATCGCCATCTAAAGGCAAGGGAGCATCTAGACGGATAACTTCACTTTCTGGTTCTAATCTTCCTAATGCTGCTACTTTGGTAATAGGGGGCGTTGTTGCTTTTGATTCAGAGGGCGATGAATTATTCCATCTGAGGGGGAAAACTTGATAAACTCCCCCCACACTGGTGATAGTTGTAGCAGCAATAGCAATGGCTAAAATCCAGCGTAAAGGATGATAAGACTTGGATAATGAATCATTTTTCATAGCTATTTCTTTCGTTGTTTTTGCTCTAGATAACTGGTAATCATGTTTAGGTTTTCTCAACTACTGGATTATATTATATCACACATCCATTATAAATAATTTGTACAGAAAATAGTGAGCCTTTAGATACTTTCATGCAGCTCATTCTTGGCTGGTTTTCATCAAATATCAATGATTAAAACCAGCCAAATTGTCATCAATAAGTCAGATAAAAACTTTGCTTATATCTGACCAAATTTGTTTAATTTTTGATCGCTACTAATGCACAAAATTTATGCCTAACTACCACGGGATTTTGAGAGTAAAATCTCTGATTGGCGTAACTAACAAAAGTCTCAAAGATTTGAGGTATTAAAGCCGGATCTAAGGCATCGATAAAACCAGCAGATGCCACAGATTTTAGCATATAATCAGCTATTTGCTCTCCATTAACACAAGGAATAATAACTTCACCATTCCATGCGTTTTGTGATTTAAGATGACCATGACCAAAAGTTTTAATCAAGTAATCGTTATTTTTAGGAAGATTGATATTTATATTTTTGATCATTGCATGAGGATAATCCATTAAAACCTGGGTGAATAGATCAGAAACATCTTTTAAAGAGGAAGAGGTATTGTCAATCATTCCGAAAAAACCACCTGTTTTTAGCACTCTTTCTAGCTGTTGTCTCAAGCGAGTATGATTCATATAGCAAGTTCCCCAACCACAAACCAAACCATCGAGACAATTAGAAGATAAACTATCTAAAAATGAAAGGCCATCTAACTGAACAAAGCGAATATTGTTCAAATTTTGATTCACAGCTTTTTCTTGATTTTTTTCGAGCATTCCAGCCGAGAGATCCACAGCAATTATTTGACCTGTTTGTCCAACTGCGTGAGCTAATTTGGTAGTAAAAAATCCAGTACCACAAGCAAGATCGACAATAACTTGGCCTTCTTTAACTGGTAATTTTTCCCAAAGTTCTAAAGCACTACTGCCAAGATTCCGAGAGTAGTAATCGTCGAAAGACACAGCCCCTTTATCATAATCAGCAATAGGGTTAGAATTCCCTTGGCTTAGTTTTACCTTAGCAACTTGATAGAGCAGCTTTGGCATTTTTAAAAGTCTAGTCATTTTTTTGCCTCTAAATGAGTAAAATCAAATAAGAATAAAAACGAGAAAGAGAAAAAAACTAGAGAACGCCGGATTAGAATGAAAAACCGGATAAGTGGTCAGACAAAAGTAAAGTTAACCGTGGGAGTCAGGAGTCAGGAGTCAGGAGTCAGCAAGAATTGCCAGAATTACATTTCTTAAGACAGACGACAGAATTTATGTCCGACTACTTAGCTATTAGCTTTGAATCTTTTTCAATTCATCAGCAACCGTTTCAACCGTAAAACGAATTTCTTCCTCACTATGAGTACAACTCATAAAAAACCGCAATCTTGCTGTTTGTTCTGAGACAGCCGGATAAATCACCGGTTGAACATTAATACCACGATAGAAAAGAGCTTGAGACAGTTGAATACATTGCAAAGAATTGCCAATAATCACGGGAATAACCGCAGAATCATAGCTTAATCCTGTATTAAGTCCCCTTTCTTTGGCTAACTGGAGAAACAGTTTTGCCCGTTGATGCAAAAGTTCTACACGCTCAGGTTCTACATTTAATAATCGAATGGCAGCTAAGGCAGCAGCGGCATTAGGCGGAGAAATGCCAACACTATAGACAAAACCGGGAGCAGTGTATTTGAGATACTCAATCAAAGCATGGTTGCCGGCAATATATCCACCACAACTAGCGAAAGATTTACTTAAAGTTCCCATCCATAAATCTACATCTGTAGGGTTAACTCCGAAATATTCTCCAATACCATGTCCTGACTTTCCAAGTACACCAATAGAGTGAGCTTCATCAATCATTAAAGCCGTCTTATAACGTTTCTTAAGTTCAATAAACTTAGGTAAGTTGGCAATATCACCATCCATGCTATAGACTCCTTCAATGATAATCAAAGCTTTTTCATAGCTGGAACGTTTGTCTTTAAGAATTTGTTCAAGAGATTGCCCATCATTGTGAGCAAAGGAGAACAAATTTGCTCCTGAATAAAGACAACCCTGAACAACGCTATTGTGACTCAGTGCGTCATAAACAATCAGATCATTGCGTCCAAAAAGATGACTAATAGTAATAACATTAGTAGAGTGTCCTCCCACATAAACGATCGCATCTTCTACTCCCAGTAAATTAGCAATTTCCTGTTCTAATTCTCGGTGGATGGGTTTTTCCCCTGATGCTACACGACTAGCTGAAACAGAAGTTCCATAACGATCAATAGCATCTTTGGCTGCTTGAGAAACCTTGGGATCTCCTGACATTCCCAGATAGTTATAGGTTGAATAATTAATCAATTCTTGCTCACCAATTTGGGTGATATTGCGAGCTACTCCTTGATGAATTTTGAAGTAAGGGTTTTGTAAACCAATTGCTTCAAGTTGCATCAATTGCCGCTTCATTTGCTGGTAAGCTGGCTGTTGATCAAAGTTAGAAAAATCAACTAAAGTAACTGTATCTGAATTAGCTTTTTCCTTTTGTTGTCGCAATTTTTCAATGAGTTGAAGTTTTTGCTGAGAGGAAAGATTATTTAGAGTTTGGCTAGTATTAGTCATTGTCGAATCTCCTTAATTAAGAGTATCTTTGTTCAATCTTTTTTCATCTGTAACTTGCTGATTTGGATTTCATCCCCCGCTAACCCTACTGGGTGTAACAGGGGGAATCATACCAACATTTTCCCATCAAACAGAACTTAAGAGCGCCTCAATTTCTTGGGTGGTTAACTGATTGAGTTGAGCTAACAATTCTTCATCAACTTGATTGATTACAGGGTCAGGAGAAATGGAGACTTTCTCTATTAATTGTTCATTCACGAAAATGGCTAGAGTGGTAACGGTAACATCTTCAACAAATTTAGTTAGAGGAATATCAACTCCCAAATCAACACTTAGCTTAGTTTTCATTTCAACAGTCATTAGGGAGTCAAAACCAATTGTTTTTAGGGGCTGATCTAGATGAATTTGAGCAGCATCTGTCCCTATACTCTTAGCAACTAAACCTTGAATGTAAGCAAGTAAAAGCAAAATCCTCGAATCACCGGAAGACTCTTGCCACTGAGACAGAATTGGCGACTGAGTAGCTGATAATCCATCATATCCTCCTACATCTTGTGCAATTTGAGTCAATAGAGGAAGATTAAAGGGATAAGATGCTATAAATTGTGGCCAATCAACGGATAAAACCCCAATTTGAGCTATATTTTCTTGAATTAATTCACCGAATATCTGTAACCCTTGCTCAATTCTGATGGGATTAATGCCTTGAGCAAAAAAGCGATTGTCTAAATTGGCTGCCATACCCACTCCAGACCATGGACCCCAGTTAATACTTAGTCCGGGTAGTCCTAAACTCCGGCGATAGTGAGCTAGAGCATCCATGAACGCATTAGCTGCGGCATAGTTACCTTGACCCGGTGAACCCATTAATGAGGCTATGGACGAGAAACAGACAAAGAAATCTAAAGGTAGATCCCAACTAAAACAATGTAGATTCCATGTTCCTGTTATTTTGGGAGCCATAACACGGGTAAAACGTGGCCAATCTAGTTGTGATAAGAGTCCATCATCTAACACTCCTGCTGCATGAACAATTCCACGCATAACGGGTAAGGATACTGTCATTTTCTGGAATAATTTTTGAACATCCTCTTGTTTAGAAACATCAGCCTTGATGATAACTACCTCAGTTCCTGCCTGTTTCCATCGTTCAATCAATGTGATAGCTTCTGTATTTGGTTCACTTCGTCCAGTGAGAACTAAATATTTAGCACCTTGAGAAACCATCCAATCAGCTATTTTTAATCCTAATGCTCCTAAACCCCCAGTAATTAGATAGCTGCTATCAGGGCGTATTTTCTCTTGTTGACTTGTGCTGTGGGCACTATGTCGCACCAGTCGAGAAACATGACGGATTTCTTGACGATAAATCACCTGATTTTCGCTGTCAGGAGCTAATATTTCCGCTACAAGTAGGGATTGGTTAGCATTGGGTGATGCTTCTAGATCCACACATACACATTGTAATTCTGGATGTTCTAGGGCGATCGTTCGGCCAAGTCCCCATAAAGGCGCTTGTTCAATAGCTAAGGATGTGTCTGAGGGATCTAAAGTTTGTGCACCTTGAGTAACTAACCACAGACGGGGTAAATTTGTACCTCGTTTTTGAGTTAAAGCTTGAACTAGAGACAAGACACTACCACAGCCTATTTCTTGCGCCTTTTGTAAGGCTTCTAGAGATAAATCTGTAGATGAATTATTCTCACAACTCCATAAATGAACTATTCCTTTTAAGGGAGGTTTATTTTCTAAGCTCTCTTGGAAAAGTTTGGTAAAATCATCGGTAACAAGAGGATTAACTGTATAACTTTCTGGGTTTAGCTTTTGATAGTGAGAGCCAACAGAAACGATAATACAATATTCACCTAATTGTGTTAGTTGATTAGCTAAAGATGAACCCATTCCATCACCCTTGGTAAACAGTAACCAAGTGCCAAGATTTTCTGCTCCGGTTAAAGGTAAGTTCAAATCACGGTTTTGTGGTCGCCAGACTATTTCATATAACCAGTTTTCTGTCTCCTCTTTTTGCACAACTTGCCCCAGTTTTTGAGAACTAATACGCTTAACTGATAATCCTTGAATTTCGGCAAGCAGTACCCCACTGTCATCAAATAAATCCACATCTGCGGTGATGGTTTGGGAAGGCTCAGAAGAGTCTTGATTTAACTTAACTCTACTCCATAGATGAAGGGGTACAGAACCATAGACTTGATATTGCTTTAAACCCACAGGTAGGTAAGCATCGCCAGAGTCTTCTCTTGATAAAGCCGCCCCTAATGCTTGTAAACTAGCATCCAGTAAAACGGGATGTAATTTGTAGTTACAAGCTTCATTAACTAAGGGTTCTGGTAACTGAATCTGTCCGAGAGCCATTCCTTCATACTGCCACAGGTCTGTAATGGCTTGAAAACTTGCTCCGTAGTCCATTCCTCGTTGTTGTAATTGTTGATAATAATCTTCAACATTTACGGATTCAAGAGAATCAATTGATAAGTTTTCTAAGTTGACTGGACTGGGTTGAGTAATATCTGTTACTTTGATAATTTTACCCAAAGTATGAAGTGTCCAAGAATCGCCAACAGGATTAAGACTAAAAATTTCAAAGGTATAAGTCTGGGAATCTTGAGGAGTCAGAATTAACTCGATGTCTTTGACTTGATTACCCTCGAAAAATAAGGGATGCTCAATCTTCACATCTTCTAGGCTGATTGAGTCGGATTTAAAAACATTGATCCCAGCGACAAGAGCCATTTCTAAGTAAGCAGTAGCAGGGAAAATAGTGGTTGCTTGAATCTGATGGTGTTGAATATAATTGGGACAATCTTGACTGATTTGAGATTCAAAGATAATTGGTTTTAGTGGCAAATGTAACCGTTTTCCTATTAAAGGATGAAGATGTCCATTGCCATTGCTAGAGTATAACTCAAATTGCTGAGTACCCTGAGGATTGTTGTGAGAAATATGTCCTTTACCATTGGTTGACTCAACTCTTGTAGTGGAGCAGTCGGACAATATACTGCCATGGCAATACAATTGTCGGCTAAATTGATAAGTTGGCAGACTCAAACGATGATAGGAATAATCTTTTGAAAATCCAGTCCAATTTACAGGTGTTCCTTTAACATATAATTCTGCCAAACTTTGTAACATTTGTTGCCAATCTGATTTTCTAGATCGCAAACTTGGCAACCATACTCCCTTGCCTTCTGGAATACAATGACTTCCCATTCCTATTAAAATGGGTTGGGGACCAATTTCTAGATAAACCTCATAACCGTGGCTCGCTAGTGTATTCATTCCTGCGGCAAACTCTACGGTCTGGCGAATATGATTTACCCAATAAGAAGGCGTAGCTATTTCGGCTGTCGCTATTTTACCAGTGACATTAGAAATTAAGCTAATATTTGGTTTTGAGTAGGTGATTTCTCGGGCAATTTTGGCAAACTCGGTCAATATTGGCTCCATCAAAGGTGAGTGAAAAGCATGAGAAACTTGTAAGGTTTTTGTCTTCACCCATTCGGTATCTAAATTAGCGACTACTGCATCAACGGTTTGACTGTCCCCAGAAATAACAATGCTAGATGGCCCATTAATAGCAGCGATAGAAACCTGTTTTTCATAAGAAATAATGGCACGTCTGACAGTTTCTTCGTCGGCAGTAACTGCTACCATTTTACCGTTAGACGGTAATGCTTGCATTAAACGACCTCGATAAGCGATGAGTTTTAACCCATCTTCAAGACTGAACACCCCGGCAATGCAAGCGGCCGCATATTCTCCTACACTATGACCCATAACTGCACTAGGTTCAATACCCCAAGATTTCCATAATTGAGCGAGTGCGTATTCTATGGCAAATAAGGCGGGTTGGGTGTAAGCTGTTTCATCTATGGGTGAGTTCTCTCCCTCTTGAGGATAGAGAATAGATAGCAAAGGTTTGTCTAAATAGATACTAAGAATCTCTTGACAGTGTTCAAGGGTTCTACGGAAAGTAGGTTGAGTCTCATAAAGTTCCCGGGCCATATTGATATATTGTGACCCCTGACCTGTAAAAAGAAACGCAATTTTCTGGTGCTTCTGGTGCGATAGTTCACCGGTCAAAATTCCCCCAGCTTCTTTGCCCTCAATAATAGCCTCTAACTGGGATTGTAATTGAGTTAAAGACTCAGTTTGAATAGCTAAACAATGATGAAAATGCGAGCGCCCCACATCAGCACTAAAGCAAAAGTCTTGTAAGTTGATTTGCGGATTTGCTTGAAGATAATTGTGATAACTTGATACTAATTCTCGCAAAGATGACTTAGTTTTAGCGGTAATAGTCAAGATAGCAAGAGATGGTTTATTTTGCTCTTGCTCCAAGGTTTCCGGAACAAATTCTTCTAAAATAACATGAGCATTAGTGCCACCAAAACCAAAAGAAGATACCCCAGCTAATCGCCCTTTTTTACCCTTTTTCCAAGGCTGTAATTGAGTAGGAATAGATAAGGAAGTTCCTTCTAGAGAAATATAAGGATTGAGTTTTTGCAAATGAAGGTGAGGAGGAATTTCACGATTTTGTAAAGCGAGGCAAACTTTAATCAGTGCGGCAATTCCTGCGGCTGCTTCGAGATGACCAATATTAGTTTTTACAGAGCCGATCCAACAGGGCTGATCTAATTGACGATCCTCCATTAATACTTCTTTGAGAGCATTAAGCTCAATCGGATCCCCTAAAGATGTACCTGTACCATGAGCTTCCACGTAGCTAATATCTTTGGCGCTTACCTGAGCTTTGGCTAAGGCTTTTTTAATAACAGCTTGTTGAGCTTGTTTATTGGGTGCAGTTAGTCCATTACTGTGACCATCTTGATTAACTGCTGAACCGCGAATAATTGCATAAATGCGATCGCCGTCTTGAATAGCCTTCTCTAGGCGTTTGAGGATAACCACCCCACAACCTTCGCCCCTTACATAGCCATTAGCACGTTCATCAAAGGTTTTACAGCGACCATCAGCGGCTAACATCCCTGCTTTTGAGAAATTAATAGTTAATTGGGGAGATAGCAGCAAATTTACCCCGGCTGCTAATGCGAGATGACATTCCCCATCTGTTAAGCTCTTACAAGCTTCGTGGACAGCAACTAACGAGGAAGAACAGGCCGTATCTATAGCTAAACTAGGTCCATGGAAATCTAGAAAATAAGATAAACGATTAGCCGCCACACAAAAAGCGTTACCCGTGCCATAGTAAGTGCCTATAGACTCATTATCTTTAGATAACAAGCGAGCATGATCATCACTACTGATGCCAACAAATACACCTGTTTGACTCCCTGCTAAAGTTTCGGGGGCAATACAAGCATTTTCGAGAGCTTCCCAACTAACTTCTAAGAGAAGTCTTTGCTGGGGATCCATTTCCACTGCTTCCCGAGGTGAGATGCCAAAAAATTGAGGATCAAAATCATAAACATTATCTAAAAATCCACCATTTATGGGGTTTAAATTGCCCAGTTCTTGATGATTCCATCTTTGAGAAGATAATTCTGTTATTGCATCCCCTCCTTGGCGTAATAGTTGCCAGAATGCGTCTGGAGATTTAGCTTGAGGAAAACGACAGCCAATACCGATAATAGCGATCAGCTCATTTTGAGGTTGTGATGAGGTTTTTTGAGCGACTGTGGATGAAGTTGTAGCTAGAGCTTCAGAACTTAATCCATTTAGGGCTAAATAGTGAGCAACCGCATGAATGCTAGGATATTCATAAACCAGCATAGGAGATACACTTTTCCCCAGCCATTGCTCAAGCTCTCCCGAAAGACTTACTGCCGCTAAAGAACTCAGTCCATAACTTGCTAAGTCTTGTTGAATATCTATTTTTTCTGGTGCTATTTGCAAGATCTCTGCAACTTTTTTAATTAGCCACTCTTCAATTGCTTCTTGAGTATCGGACACAATTTGATTCTGACTGACCTCAGAGAATTCTTCAACAACCTGATAACTTTTGACTTGTTTTAGCAGAGAGTTAATATCTGATTTAAGCTGCTTAAATCCATTCTTATGTTCAGGATTCTTACTCCAATCCCCAATCACATTAAGAGTTCCTGCTAGAAAACTAGCTCGGCAAGCTTGACGTTGAATCTTGCCACTAGATGTCTTGGGAATACTTGCTGTTTTCAGCAGTGCCACGGCATAAACATCTAGTTGATGTTCTTCGGCAACAGAGCGAATAATTTGCTCAATTACCGCTGGTGAGTCTAATTTACGCAGATAGCTTCGTTCGACTTCTTGAACAACTACTAGCCTTTCTTGACCAGCAATTTCCACTGAAAATACTGCTCCACACCCTTGCCGCAATCCTGGGTGACTTTTTTCGACGGTGGATTCAATATCTTGAGGATAATGATTACGTCCTTGAACAATAATTAAATCCTTGATTCTTCCTGTGATAAATAACTCACCAGCCAGTAAAAATCCTAAATCTCCTGTCCGCAGAAATGGCCCAACCTGGGTATCAGCTAAATAAGCTTTGAAAGTTTCTGCTGTCTGTTCGGGTCGATTCCAATAACCCTGAGCTACACTGTCACTAGATACCCAAATTTCCCCTATTTCCCCATCTCGACATTCAGTTAAAGATTCAGGATTTACAATTACAATTTTTTCTGATAACCAAGCGTGACCACAACCAACTAATAATTGAGCATTCGGGTGTTGAGAGTTAATAGTAACGGCACTATTTTCTAAAAGAGCTAATTTATCAACTGCTTCAATCACAGGAGATTGGCTTTTAATTCCCCCCGATACAAATAGAGTAGTTTCAGCCATCCCATAACAAGGATAAAATGCCTCTCTCTTAAAACCATAATCAGCGAAAGTATTAGCAAATTTTTCTAAGGTAGCCGCTCGAACAGGTTCGGCCCCAGTAAAAGCTACATCCCAACAACTTAAATCCAGATTTTCTCGCTCTTGAGGTTTAATTTTATCAGCACATAATTCGTAAGCAAAATTAGGACCGCCACTACTGGTAGCGTTGTAGCGAGAAATAGCCTGTAACCATCGGAGCGGTTTTTGGATAAATGCTTCTGGGGGCATAATCACACAAGGAAATCCGACGTACACTGGTTGTAATACGTTACCAATTAGTCCCATATCATGGAATAGTGGCAACCATCCTACACCAATAGTTTCGCTTGTATGTCCAAAGGCAGAAGCAATCAGTTTTTCATTATAAAGTAAATTTTTATGACTAACCATAACTCCCTTAGGCATACCTGTGGAACCAGAAGTATATTGTAGGAAAGCTATGTCCTCTAAAGAAAGATTCGGTTTTTGCCAGTTTTCTGCTTGCTTATCCGGGATGTTATTAGTAGCTAGGCAAGGTACTGTTATTAACTCAGGGTCACTCGAAAATTTTTCCTCAATAGTATTTAATAAGGATGTAGTAGTTAAGGCCAGTTTGGCTTGGGCATCTTTAGTTATTGCTTGTAGTCGAGAGAGCTTTTGATTACGTCGGGGAGGATAAACGGGAACGGCAATAACACCCGCGTATAAACAGGCAAAGAAAGCAATGATAAATTCTTCCTCCGATGGATAGAGCAATAAAGCTCTTTCTCCCGGAGACATTTGTAACTGAAGTTGAGCCGCCAAAGCTTTTGCTTTTTGCTCTAATTGCTGATAAGTCAGTCTGGCGGTTTCTGTTTCTCCATTAGCCAAAAAGATATAAGCTGTTTGCTCGGCTTGCTGCAATGCTCTATGGTTCAAGATATCTACAAAAGTAGAAATGTCCTGAAAAATTTCGCCTTTAGATTTTGATTCTACAGATAAACAAAGCATTTTTTCCTCTACAACTGATTTCTGAAGTTCTTTTAACATAAAACTAATTACAGGGCAATCGCACGCACTTCAACATAACCTGACAATTGAGAATGGCAAAAAGTTTTGCTGATACAGGGTTTTGGGTTTTGACCGAATATTTGCTTTAGTATTGCTTACGTCAGGTTTATGACTGTTTCGTTACAAAGCAAAAGTCTGAAACGTTTGCATGGTCAATGGTTGAGGCCAAGCTGTATCTGTCAAGAGGTCTTTTTATGCGATTACCCTATCCCTCCTCTGGGTTCACTTTACCTAAACTCAATAAAGACTGCTTACTGTTTTTTATTTTTACCGCTCCTATTTTTATCTTAGCGGCTTACCCTAAGTAAAAATACTCAGTTAAACAAAATTTAATTATTTAATTGTCAAGTCCAGTAGTAATTTTGTAACCGTTCAGGAGAGGTGTCAAGCCGCCAGTGGCATTGACTCTGTGGAAGGACTCTCTTGGGACAGCAGAGAAGGAGAAGCACTGCCTTTCTTTCCCAGGGGCGCGAATCGCTTCGGTCATAAGGTTCTAAGCACAATTAATTACACATCTGAGCCGTCAGCCGTCAGCTTTTTCAGTGATCAGTAAACAGTGATAATTAGGGTTTGCGGCAAAAAGTTTTTCTTGGGGGCAGGGTGTGGGGTGTGGGGTGTAGGGTTTTACCGATTTTCAGGTGGTCAACTACCTAATTTTCAGGGAAAAAGTACCTGAATTTTCCCCCTGCTCACTCCCAGTCTGGTACTTTTTGATTGACAAAAAGTCTAAAAGTCTTACCCAACAAGGTTTTTAGATTTATTCAGCCAACCCTAATTACTGTATATGGAAATCGGCTGTCCCTTTGCCTGTATGCTAGAAAGAGGAGCTAATTCGTTATTGAGCGAGCTTTTTCGCAAGGATTGACAGTATGGGTAATATTCACGAGCAGTTATTAGAGGAATTAGCCGAAGTGGAGTGGAGTGACTTGATCCCCCATGCTCAAAGGGATGCGCTGATCCTGGTTTCCGATTCCCTCAATTTAATCGAAGTGGCAGAAGCGATCGCTGGTGATCAGGTTGCTCAAGTGCAGAATTGGATCGGGGAAAAACTACTAGAAAAACCGACACAAGAGCAGTTAAGTGATTGGAATTCCCATCCCGATAACCTTTTTAATACACTAATCGTGCAACCTTTTGTGTTAATTCAGAGCATAGCTTAGATAAAACCAAACCCCCCAATCTTGTGGGATTGAGGGGTAGGAAAGAATAATCCTGGCATCGAGCTATTGTCCCGGTCGGCAACCCGACAAGTATCTTGGCCACGGTGAAGTTTCACAACCGAGTTCG
>NZ_JACJSV010000075.1 GCF_014698335.1 Microcystis viridis FACHB-1342
GTCGGGACATATAAACAGTTATAAGGCTGGTCTGGGTTGACCTGTTAGATTCAGTCAGGGGACTGAAGACCTTACTAGGCGGTTATTTCGGGCATTTCAGCCCTATTTCATGCCTAAACGTTTCGCACTACCGTCTCTTAGCTTATCAAAAATTAGTTATCGCTCGTCGAGTGTCGGCTGGCAATAAAATGAAATATGACGGGATTTGGCATCATCCCCAGAGGACAGACTACTGTTCCCCACAAATAGCCTTAACTGTGTTGGGAGTATAGTGATGGCCGCCTTAGCCCAAGGAAGACTGCGGCAAAAACAGGATTTGCTGGTAGAAGCACTCTCCGGTCGGGTGCGTCCCGGTCAGCAATTTATTCTCGCCCAGTTACTAAGTCTGATTGACAGTATTGACGAGACGATTGCCCAGTTTGACCGAGAAATTTGTGAAAAAACGTCTGGTTAAACGTTTAGAGAAGCTTGGTTATCAAGTTACTTTTGAGCCTGTTCCGGTTGTCTCTTAAATTGGTCTAGAATATTTCCCAGTTGGGCTGTCGCCTTTTCCTGACTTCAGCCATCTACTGCCGTGGTTTTGTGACCACATTGTCATTTTCAAGTCAGTCAGGAGACAGGTTTTAGGTGTTGGGGGTTGGGGTTTTGGGGTTTTGGGGTTTTAGTTCAATTCCCTCACTTCCCCATTCCCCCACCTCCCCATTCCCCCACACCCCTAATTCTTATGAGAGATTCCCTATCGAGCCGTCTAAGAGTACAACAACACTGCCTCAATCAAGTTAAATTAGCCGTGAGAAAGCAGGGCTTTAGCAGTCAGCGCTCCTTAGCCAAAGAAGCTGAATTTAGTCTGGCTACTGTCAGCAACTTCCTGACTGGCAAACCGGTAGAACAGGCCACTTTTGAACAAATTTGTCGTCGATTATGCCTCGACTGGCAAGAAATCGCCGCCCTGAATTTTGAGCTAAAAACACCCCCTCAAGACAAAATTCCGGTTAATTCGGCAGCCAAGAGCGAAAAATTGGAGACATTACCCCCCTATCCTAATGGGGCAGTTCCCCTTGGTTCCCCATTTTATTTAGAACGTCTTCCCCTCGAAGAACAGATAAGGCAGGAAATCAAGAAACCGGGGGCTTTAGTGCGGATAAAAGCTCCCAAAGAAATGGGCAAAACCTCCCTACTTTTGAGAATGCTCGATTTTGCTAAACAGCAAGGCTACCGCACGGTGAGTTTGAACTTAGAACAGGTGGACCAGACGATTTTGGCTGATTTAAACCAATTTTTGCGCTGGTTATGTGCCAATGCCGCCCGTCAACTACAGTTAAAACCGCAATTAGATGAGTATTGGGATGAGGATTTAGGTAGCAAGATTAGCTGTACGGTTTACATTCAAGACTATCTCCTGGAATCGATTACCGCCCCCATTGTCCTCGCTCTCGATGAACTGAATCAGATTTTTGAACATCCCCAAGTGGCCAAGGATTTTTTACCGCTGCTGCGTTCTTGGTACGAAGAATCCAAAACCCTACCTATCTGGCAAAAACTCCGTCTTATCGTCGTCCATTCCACAGAAATTTATGTTCCCCTGCAGCTCAATCAATCCCCCTTTAACGTGGGATTCCCCGCACAGTTAAGTCATTTTAGTCTGGAGGAGGTATTGCAATTAGCCCAACGTTATCAACTCACCTGGGAAAATCAGGAAAAAGTCCAACAACTGATGGAGCTAGTAGGAGGACATCCAGCTTTGGTACAAACTGCCCTCTACTATCTCAGTCGGGAGGAAATAACCATGACGCAAATATTAACCAGCGCCACCTCTGTCACCGGGATCTATGCCCATCACCTGCGGCGCCATTGGGCGGTATTAGAACAACAGCCGGAACTAGCAAAAGCTCTCGACCGGGTGATGAGCGCGGTGGAACCCGTACAATTAGACCCAATTCTCGCTTACAAACTCAGCAGTATGGGACTACTCAAACAATCAGGAGATAAAGTAGTACCAGGCTATGAATTGTATCGACGCTATTTTTTAGAGGTGAAATCCTCTATCAGTTATCAGTAAACAGTAATCAGTTATCAGTGAGGGTGTAGGGTGTGGGGTGTAGAGTGTAGGGTGTGGGGGGAATAAATAAAATAATCTCCTGACGACCGGCTCCTATCTCCTGACTCCTATCTCCTGACGACCGGCTACTAACCCCACCAACAAACTTTTTGCCGCAAACTCTACTTATGAATATGTCAAACAAAGATACTGTCCAAAATACTGTCAACGTTAGCAATTTTAGTCGCTCGCAACTCGGTCGGCCGGATGAGAACAATTTATATAAGGCAGTCGCCACAATTACTGAGGGACATTGGCCGGAAAATCTGTCGGGATACGTTTTTATCGTCTGTCCTTTTCATAGAAAAAATGACCGTCATTTGTTCTCTGGCGAAGGTGTAATTATTAAATGGGACTTGCAAGGTAAAAATAATCAAGTTAACGTTTACAGTAAAAAACTAAAAACTTGGGATAATTTTTGGCGAAAAGTTTTACCTATATTTAATATTAGTCAAGCCACTTTTCCCGCCGTGGTCAGCATTTTGGGTTGTTCAGAAATAGCGAATACTGCTATGGTTAAACTAGAAAAAGTTTCCGAAGATAAACAACTAGAAGAAACCCGATTAATTCTCACTGCCGATGCGGGACGTTACTGGGAAGTGGATCCGGTTTCCCTGGATACTATCACTCCGATTGGTTATTTTGACCAACATATTGTTTCCGTGCCTTTGTCTATTTTCCCAGTCCTAGAAAATACCGCTCACCCCTTCTACGACAAAAAGACCCAAGAATTTATCACCTGTGAATTAAAGCTAAAACTTATATCGGGAGGTATGTTAAAAGATTTAGATAAATCGGTGTATATTGTTCTTTGGGATCAACAAAAAAAACTTAAACCCTGGAAACTACAGGGAAGTATTCTCGATGGTAGCCCCCATTCGGTCATCGTCACCGAAGATTATATCATGATTCCCGATATGCCCTTTCAGATGGGAGTAGCCAAACTATTAGGTATCAGAATTAAGCCTGAAGAAACCTATCCGAAAACTCAAATTTATCTGGTTAACCGTCAAGATCTCAAGGAAGAAGAAACCACCGTTCCCTCGCGATTAATTACCTTCAATGGCGACAGTTATCACTTCCTTTGTAGTTACCATAGTACCAACGGTCAAATTCAGCTTGTGGCCATCCAAAACGCCACTATTAGTTTAACCGAAGCGATCGAAAAAGACGATATCCAACATTTTACCGGTCAGGGTTATCCCCCCGAATACCACGGCATCCCCTGGATGTTTTCCTTTGACCCCGGAGTGCTGCGCAAAGTGGTTATCGAAGATGCCAGGGTGATGAGCGAACAAGCTTTCATCCATCCGGGGTGGTTCTCTACCACTCTCTACACCGCCGACCCGCGGGAATTGGAACAGGGATACAGCGCCATTTATCAGGTTTATGCTGGTTATGTGCGCGAATTAATCTGTCGTCGTCAGTATATGGATTGTCGCGACCAAAGTAATCGCATCCTCAGCGATGCCGAACTTCCCTGTCATGACTTGCCCTCGGTATTAGCCAAGGTTCCCTTCGATAAGGATTGGAATCAGTTAACTGAACAGATTAGCCAAGAAAAAAAAGCCAGTGATACTCATGTATCACATTTAGGTCGGGGACTACTGGATTTTTATGTTTGTCCCGATGGCTATATTTTAGATAGCATTCAGTTTATTCCCCAAGAACAGGGCTATCTATTGACGACGGTTTTAACCCCGACCAAAGTATTAGAAGCTTGGTTATTTAACCCTGACAATCTCAAGGACGGACCGATTGCTAAACTGAGTTTGCCGGAAGATGTTCACTTTGGTTTTACCTTGCATTCCGAGTATTTCGAGCAGGTGCTGCCTTCTCCCCGTCCTTCCGTCTCACAGGTAAATCAAGTCCTGTCAGCCTTGCGGAGTCTTGTTTTAGTTCCCGTAGAATTTTTCTTGGGGAAACCCGCAGCCATTTACAATCGCCAAGTAAAAAAATGATTGTTCTCAACGGATACGACATTCTTGCCCAAATCTACGAAAGTGTTAACTCGGAAGTCTATCGGGCCATTCGCACCGTCGATAATCAACCGGTTATGCTCAAAATCCTCAAGCAAGAATATCCAACCGCACAAGAACTAACCCATTACAAACAGGAGTATAAAACCATCTGCGGCCTGAACTTCGAGGAGGCGATTAAAGCCTATGGTTTAGAAACCTACCGCAGAACTCCCGTGATTATTTTGGAAGATTTCGGGGGTGTATCCTTAAAAAAATGGCTAGAGGGCAAAAAAACTCTAGCCTTAAGGGACTTTTTAAGTCTTGCACCCCGAATAGTGGCTAATTTAGAGAAAATTCACAACGCCAAGGTTATTCACAAAGATATTAATCCTGCCAATATAGTTCTTAACCCCGAAACCGGACAGATTAAAATCATCGATTTTGGCATTGCCAGCGTCCTGCAGCGGGAAAATCCGGGGCTAAAAAATCCCAACGTCCTGGAGGGGACTTTAGCCTATATTTCTCCCGAACAAACCGGACGGATGAATCGCAGTCTCGATTACCGTACAGATTTTTATTCTTTGGGCGTTAGCTTCTATGAACTTCTCACCGGACAATTACCTTTTCGGGCTAAAGATGCTTTGGAATTAGTTCACTGTCATCTGGCAAAACAACCTCTGGAGATTAATAGTCTCGTCAGGGAAGAAATTCCCCCGGTGGTGGAGGCAATCATCAGGAAACTGATGGCTAAAACCCCCGAGGAACGATACCAAAGTGCCTATGGTATTCGGGCAGATTTAGAAGAATGTTTAAGACAACTAGAAACAACGGGTAAAATTGAGGATTTTGTCATCGCTGGGCAAGATCTAGCCAATCAGTTCCAAATTCCCCAAAAACTCTACGGTAGGGAGACAGAAATCGCCACTCTCCTCACTGCTTTTCAACGGGTAGCCACGGCGGCTAAAAACTCCTCTCACACCGAACTGATGCTAGTTACGGGTTATTCTGGCATGGGTAAAACCACCCTAGTTAGGGAAATTTATCAGCCAATTACTGAAAAACGCGGCTTTTTTATCTCTGGTAAATTTGACCAATTTCAGCGCGATACTCCCTACGCTGCCGTGGTTAGCGCTTTGACTCATCTTGTCAAGCAACTTTTGGGGGAAAGTCAGCCACAACTGCAACTATGGCGACAAAAACTCTTAAAGTCTTTGGGGGCGAATGCACGGGTTATTATTGATGTGATTCCTGAACTAGAATTAATTATCGGTCCACAACCAGAGGTGTTACAATTAGGAGCGATCGCTACTCAAAATCGCTTTAATTTAGTCTTTAAAAATTTTATTCGGGTCTTTTGTTCCCCAGAACATCCCTTAGTCATCTTTCTCGATGATTTACAATGGGCAGACTTGGCTAGTCTCCAGTTAATAGAATTAATTATGCTCGATGGCGATATGGACTATTTATTTTTAATTGGTTCCTATCGCAGTAACGAAATTAATTCCACCCATCCCCTAAGTGCTACTCTCGATAAATTAGAGCAGGGGGGCATAATTATCAATCAAGTTATTTTAAAACCTCTGGGTCTTGAACAGGTCAATCAGTTAATTGCTGACACCTTAAACCATTCACCCGAATATGTGCAATCTTTGTCCGCTTTAGTCTGGCAAAAAACCCACGGGAATCCTTTTTTTGTCAATGAATTTCTCAAAACTATCTACTGGGAAAATTTGCTATTTTTCCAACCGGGGCAGCAAACAACCACTAAAACCGATAATAATAGGGGTTATTGGCAATGGCATCTCGGCCAAATTCAAAGGATTGGTAGTACCGATAATCTGATTCAATTTATGATGGGCAAAATGCAGAAATTGCCCCCCGAAACCCAGGAAATTTTAAGTTTAGCAGCTTGTCTTGGGGCAGAGTTTAATTTATATAGTCTGGCAGTAATCTCTGAAAAATCACCTCCAGAACTTTTACCAATTTTAACTTATAGTAGTGAAGCTGGTTTAATTATTCCCCTCTCAGAATTGGATGAACAATTACTGATTCAAGAATATAAATTTGCTCATGATCGCATTCAACAAGGAGCTTACGCTCTCATCGAAGACAGCAAAAAATCTTTAATTCACCTAAAAATTGGTCGCTTACTTTGGCAGCATACTGCCGCCAATGAATTATCGGAAAAAATTTTTAAAATAGTCGATCATCTCAATCTTGGTTATCAACTAATTAGCGAGGAAAAAGAACGAGAGTCAGTGGCTAACTTGAATTTACTAGCAGCCCAAAAGGCAAAAGCCGCTAATGCCCAAACTGGAGCCTTAAAATATATTAAAATCGCTCAAAAACTTCTCAAAAAAGCAAGCTGGAAGAATAACTATCAACTGACTTTAGATATTTATTCTGAAGCCACAGAAATCGCCTATTTAAGTGGAGATTTTGAGCAGATGCAGTGCTGGGCTAATCTCGTGTTAAAACAGGCAAAAACAACCCTAGATAAGGTGAAAGTTTATGAAGTCATCATCGAAGCTTATCAAGCCCAAAATCACGAACTAAAAGCGGTAGAAATTGGTTTATCCGTCCTCAAAAGCCTAGATTTCGAGATTCCTGAATCCTTAAAATCATCAGATATTCAGGAAGAACTCAATAAAACTAGGCAAAAATTAGCGGGTCAAAATATCGAAAATTTAAGTAATTTACCGCCGATAAATGAGGAAGAAAAATTAGCAATCATGAAGATAGCGAGTGCCATATTTCCTCCTGTTTATATTGCCGCACCTCATCTCTTACCCATCCTAGTATCAAAACAGGTTAACTTATCAATTGAATACGGCAATAGTTATCTAGCGGCTTTTACTTATGTCAATTATGGCTTAATTCTTTGTGGTCTTTTAGAAGATTGGGAAACGGGTTATCAATTTGGACGATTAGCTTTAAACATTGCTGATAAATTTCATGCCAAAGCCCTGATGCCGAAAATAATTGCCGTCTTTTCCGCCACTATTAGTATCTGGAAAGAACCGATTAAAAATTCCCTGTCTTTGTTAAAATCTTCCTATCAAACCGGTTTAGAAATGGGCGATCTCTACTACGGAACAACCTGCGCCTATCTTTACTGTTTTCATTCCGCCTTTATCGGACAGGAATTAACCGAATTAGCTAGAGAAATAGCTAACTATGATCTGGCTTTTGTTAAGCTCAAACAAGAAAACCCTCGCAACTATCTAAAAATCTATGGTCAAACAGTTTTAAATCTGCTGAGGCACTCGGAAAATCCCGGTAATTTAGAAGGACAGTACTATCAAGAAACTCTTATGTTACCGTACCATCTAGAGGCTAATGATCTCTATGGTCTCTGTGCTTTATTTGTCAATAAATTATACCTCTGTTATCTATTTGGACAGTACGAACAAGCTATTAAAAATGCTAACCAAGCCCAACAATATCTAGGAGGAGCCACCGCTACTTTATTGATTTCTCTACATAACTTCTATGATTCTCTCGCCCATTTAGCTATTTATAATCATCTGGACAATGACCAAAAAAAGCAAGTATTAGAACGAGTGACGAATAATCAGAAAAAGCAACAGGAATGGGCTAATCAAGCCCCCTCTAACTATCTTCATAAATTTTATTTAGTGGCAGCGGAAAAGGATCGAGTGCAGGAATCCTATCTAGAAGCCATAGAAAACTACGATCTAGCCATCGCTAAAGCCAGGGAAAATGAATACATTAATGAAGAAGCACTGGCTAACGAACTAGCGGCGAAATTCTATCTCGATTGGGGTAAAGTAAAAATTGCCAAAACCTACATCAATGAAGCTGCCTATCTCTATTCTCTTTGGGGAGCAACAGCTAAAGTCAAAGATATAGAAAGCCGCTATTCTCAGTTAATGGTCAATAATTATGGTTCCAATTCCCTGACCGAAACCACGAGAACTACCACCAGAAAAAATTCAGTTAGTCATGCGGGAGAACTGTTAGATTTAGCCACGATTATGAAAGCATCCCAAGCCATTTCTAGTGAGATAGTTTTAGATCAATTACTCGCCACCCTGATGAAAATTCTCATCGAAAATGCTGGGGCGCAGCTGGGCTATCTTATCCTAGAAAGCGGCGGACAACTATCGATCGAAGCCTCCGGTTCAGTGCAGGAAGATAGGGTGACAGTCTTTAAATCTAATGCGATCGAAGAACATCTTCCCGTCTCAATTATTAACTATGTGGCCCGGAGCGGTCAAACCGTTCTTAATAACGATGCTGCCCATCAGGGCAATTTTAGCAACGATCCCTATATTAAAATCCATCAAACCAAATCGCTGCTTTGCACACCCCTACTCGACCAAGGACAACTGCGGGGAATTGTCTATCTAGAAAATAATCTCACCGTCGGGGCTTTTACCCAAGAAAGATTGGAAGTGCTGCAACTGCTCTCTAGCCAAGCTGCCATCGCAATTACTAACGCCAAACTCTACGCCGAAATCAAAGCTAAACAGAGACAACTAGCGCAATTTTTAGAAGCCATGCCAGTGGGGGTATTTGTCCTCGATGCCGACAGTCAACCCTACTACGCCAATCAAACTGCCCAAGAGATTTTAGGAAAAGAGATAGTTAATATCACCACGGCTAATCAGTTGGGGGAAACCTATCAGTTATATCAAGCTGGAACCGATCGATTGTATCCCACAGAATACCATCCGATTGTCCGAGCTTTAAGGGGGGAAAAAAACACGGTGGATGATATAGAAGTTCACCAAGGAGAGAAGATTATCCCCCTAGAAGTGTATGCCACGCCCGTTTTTGACGAAAAAGGAGAAATTATCTATGCGATCACCGCTTTTACCGATATTAGCGAACGAAAACAGGCGGAAGCGGAACGGATTCGCTTTACCGAAGAATTAGCCGAGTATAGCCGCACCCTAGAACAGAAAGTGCAGGAGCGCACCCTGGAACTCAGCCAAACCCTAGAAATTCTCAAGGCCACCCAAGCAGAATTGCTGTTTGAAAATGAACTGCTCAGAAGTACCGAAGAATCTAGCACCTTTGACTACCAAGTGGGGGGCAGTTTGCCCATGGATGCCCCCACCTACGTGGTCCGCGCCGCCGACCGTTATCTCTATAAAGCCCTCAAACGCGGCGATTTTTGCTATGTTCTCAATCCCCGTCAAATGGGTAAGTCTAGTTTAATGGTACGCATGATCGATCACCTCCAACACGAGGGCATCTGTTGCGCTCCCATTGATTTAACCCGCATCGGCAGTGAAAATGTCACTGCCGACCAATGGTACAAGGGGATAGCCTTCGAGTTAGGGCGACGTTTTGGCCTGCTCAAAAGGGTTAATCTTAAAGCTTGGTGGCAAGAACGGGAAGATGTCTCGGCAGTGCAGCGCTTGGGCGAATTTATCGAAGAGGTGTTATTGCTGGAAGTGGGGATCGTGGAAGGTTCTCCCCTGAAACCGATCGCGATTTTTATCGATGAAATTGATAGCGTTTTGGGCTTAAATTTTGCGGTTAATGACTTTTTTGCCCTGATTCGTTCCTGCTATAACCAGCGTGGCTTTAACCCGCTCTATCGGCGTTTGACCTTCGCTTTCTTCGGTGTTGTCACCCCCTCCGATTTAATTACCGACCACCAAATCACCCCTTTTAATATCGGTCATTGGATTCAATTGGAGGGTTTTAAGGAACACGAAGCCCAGCCTTTACTGCGCGGATTGGCCGAGAAATTTAGTAACCCGCAAACTGTCTTAAAAGAAGTCTTTGCCTGGACAAACGGTCAACCTTTTCTGACCCAAAAACTCTGTCAGTTAATTCGCACCGCCACCTCACCGATTCCACCCAATGGTGAGTCCCTCTGGATTGAGGACTTAGTACAGAAGAAGATCATTGGCAATTGGGAGGCTCAGGATGAACCGGAACATCTGCGGACTATTCGCGATCGGCTTCTCAACAGTCATCGCTCCCAGTTGCTCCTGAGACTCTATGAACGGATTTTAAGGGAAAAAGAGGTGATTGCCGAGGATAGCACCCCAGAAAAAGAGTTACTTTTATCAGGGTTAGTGATCAAAGATCAGGGCCAGCTGCGGGTCCATAATCCCATCTATCAAGCAATCTTTAACCTCCATTGGCTGGCCCGGGCAAAATCAACCTAGTAAGTAGGTAGATGTTAAAAGTTGTCAGATTTCCCCCCTTTATCAAGGGGAGATTAAGGGGGGGATCGGCACTTCCTTTATTAAGGGTGGCAGGGGAGATCGAAGGTAAAATCAGCCAATACTAAATCCTGTTTAATAAGTTATAGGATAGTGGGAAGTTAAAGTTAGATTGGGAGTTATCAAACTATTAAAAATAGATTTGCTATTACACCCTAAGCAGTCGCTGATTTAGCAGCACTCGCTCCTATCATTCGAGAGATCAAAACCCTGGAAGTCCCCAAAAACTCCAAAATCTGAATCGCTAGTTAGGGAGAGAAATGTCAAGATTTATTAAATATAGAGAAATTGCCGCATGGGATATAATATATATGGTTGCCTATTAGTCTAAGTCAAATGAACATTAGACCTCTTGCAAAAATCAAAAATCTTCCGTTAGGTGAGGAATCAGGTTTCGGCCGTGAGACTTCGGAGTGAGACTTCGATGGATCAGATAGTGATGCCATTCAGACTTAAATTGACCTTTTAAATACAGCAACTTTTTCTGAAATGTAGTGATTAGGAACAATTTAAGAATACTTTCTCACCTAGCCCGAGCTTTTATTTAACTAATTCCGAGGATAATTACCGTGAAAACAGCGAAATATCCCGAAAAAATTGCCGCTCTCTGGACAACATTCCTCTTGGGAACTCTATTTCACACCCAACTGGGGTTAATGCCACTCTTCCATGGTCAATCGATCGTCGAGAGTCATCAAACCAGCAATCTCGATCCGATTTTCTGGGGAATGTTGCTCTTTTTTTTGCTGCCAATGTTAGCGATTATCGGGGTCAATTTTAGCGAAAGTCGCTCCTTGCGAAAAGTCCATTTCTGGCTGACAATTCTCTATTCTGTCTTGAATTTAGCCCATCTGATCGCCGATCTTTTGGTCAGACCGATCGCCTGGTATCAAATTGCTCTCATGGCAATTTTATTGATCATCGGACTGATTTTAAATCTAGTTTCCTATCAATGGCTGCGGTTAGCGATCGCCCATCCGCACCATCTCTCGGAAAGTCATTAGTAGTGCCAAGATCAAAAGGTGGCCCGTTGACTAACTGATTCAGACAAAAGGATGCCTTTTGAGCTCAAGTTGGGGCTTATTAGGGTAAAAGCCAGCTTAAACCAGAGCTAAAGGGATTTTTTCTGAGAATTTAACTTAAAAAATCTAATTAATCCCTATTATTTCCCAGATCAGCCCGTAAATTGTTCCTGTTTCCGGGCTGACGCTGCCACCTCATCTCACCAAGTGCGGATCTTTTTAGCTATGATAGTTCAGAACCAAGCCAATAAAGGGAACTTTTGGGGCTGGTTATTCATCAGAAAACTCCTAATCGGAGGAGTTAAGCAGACGATATAGTTCAGATTAACGGCAAATATTGGTTAATAGTAATAACGAGGTAATTATTTTGATGAAATCTCTCATTCGTTGGACGGCAACTCTTGGTTTAGTAGGAACGACAATGTTGACTTCGCTGCTGGGCAGCTATTCTAAAGCACTCGCTTTACCAGAAGAACAAATCGTCAAAACCTTGCAGTCTGTACCTGTCTTCGCTATTGCCGATGATCAAGGAGTTCCCTTAATTGCCGTAGAAAAAGAACAGAAATTCACGGGGGTTTTTATCAGTAAGCAGGACGCACAAAACTTTTTTGAACGACTGAAAAAAGAGAATCCTGAAGTGGCCAGCAAAGTTAAAGTTCAGGCTGTTTCCTTGGCACAAGTCTATAAAATGCAAACCAGTCAAACCGATCAAAATCGTTTAATTATCGATTTTGTTCCCAAAGAGTCGGAAGTAGAATCGGCGAAAAAACTGCTCAGTGAAAGAGGTCAACAGTATCAAGGTGGTGTACCTTTATTTGTGCCGAAAGCAGGAAAAGAGAGTAATTTTCTGGTGGTCAATCGCAATAATCAGGATTTTATTCCTTTCTTCTTTGAAAAAGCCGCCGCTTTGCAAATGGTAGAACAATATAAAAAAGCCAATCCCGCCGAAGCAGCCACGGTGAAAATTGATGTTATTCCCTTAGAAAGTGTCATCGCCACCCTACAACAAAGTAACGATGAAGCTTTAACTAAAATTCTCCTCTATCCTAGCCAAGAAACGATTGATTTTATCCGAGCAAATAGTAACCAAAATGCTCCCAACCAACCCCCAGCAAATCAGCCACGCCCTAATAATAATACCAATAATCCCCCCGCCCCCAATCGTTAAGCCTTGTGTCTGCTAGTATTTCCGGTCAAGAATTAAGTCAATGGCGCCAACAGGCGATCGCGGATTTAGCGCAAGCGCAACTATCTCCGAAGGAAGTGGATATATTTCTGCAAGCAGTGACAGATTTAGATACTCTTTCCCTGCGCTTACAATCCTTTCGCGAACGAGAAAAAATCCCCTTGAGTTATTCTTGGTCGGAAATTACTAAACGCTGGCAAAAACGCCTTAAGGCAAGGGTTCCCTTGCAGTATTTGCTCGAATCGGTGGTCTGGCGTGATTTTACTCTGAAAGTCTCCCCAGAAGTCTTAATTCCTCGTCCCGAAACCGAGTTATTAATCGATATCGTTGGAGAAACCGTCAGAGGAGACGACGGGGGAATCTGGGTAGATCTGGGAACCGGTAGCGGTGCGATCGCTATTGGTTTAGCCAGTATCTTGACAAAAGCAGAGATCTATGCTGTTGATTACAGTCAAACGGCTTTAGCGATCGCCAAAGAAAATATCATCAAGACGGGTTTTGCCGACAGAATTATCTTAAAACAGGGTTCTTGGTGGACACCCCTAGAGAAGTGGAAAGGACAGATTAGCGGTATGGTGTCCAATCCTCCCTATATTCCCAGTGCAGAAATCCTCGACCTACAAATTGAAGTGCGGGAACATGAACCCCGTTTGGCCCTCGATGGAGGTGAAGACGGATTGACCGCGCTGCGTTATCTAGTGGCCACTGCTCCCGATTATCTGCGATCGGGAGGCCTTTGGCTAGTGGAAATGAGAGCCGGTCAAGGGGAAAAAGTAGCGCAAATGCTGGAAAATCAGGGCAATTATCGACAAATTCAGATTATTAACGACCTAGCAGGTTTTGATCGCTTTGTTTTGGCCGAGCGAATTTAGCGCAATGCAGCCGCTTCGCAGTCCCGCAGCCAGAGACGCACCGCTTGGCCGATGGTCCCTTGACTGGTTTCTAGGGGAGGTAAGGGGACTTGAGTGGGTTCCAGGGAAGCTAATTGACTGTAAACCGTCACTAATCGCCATCCTTCCCCAGTTTTAGTTAAAAATAACCAGTGATAATTTTGGAGAGTGACAGAGCGATTTTTGCTATACTGACGCTCTAAAGTCGTAAAAAAAACCTGTTGAGTGTCATCGGCAATTTGACCAGAATATTGACTGGCAGTTAAAGGTAGGGGTGCAAATTCGGGACGACCGGCAATAATCACAAAAACCGGTGTAGATAATTCTTGATCGATTTGGGAGCGGCTAATAACTCGGTTAGCATAACCGGGTAAATCTGACAAGAGGCGATCAACTAAAAGATTTAAATCCTCCGGACAGCTAGAAAGAGGAAGACTAACTACTGGCGAGTTAATCCCGAACATAACCAGTAATATCCCTAAATATCGCCTAATTCGTGACAAATTTTTGCCCATGCTACTTTTGGCTCCTCAGCACCAGTGATCGGTCGTCCAATTACTAGATAATCAGCCCCAGCTTTAAGCGCTTGGGCCGGAGTCATCACCCGACTTTGATCCCCTTTGATTGACCAGGAGGGACGAACTCCGGGGCAAACTAAGAGAAAATCCTCTCCACAGACGCGACGCAATTGCGCCACTTCTTGGGGAGAACAAACCGCCCCATCAATTCCCGATTCTTTGGCCAATAATGCCAGATTTAAGGCATATTCCGATAGTTCTAGGGGAATTTTGAGGTCGAGGGCTAATTCCCTGGCGTTAAGGCTGGTTAAAACGGTGATAGCGAGAAGTTTTGGCGGCGATAGCAGGTCAGAAATTGCCTCCTTAGCCGCCGTCATTGCTTGCCGTCCGGCTGTTGCGTGCAGGGTGAGTAAATCCACTTGATAGCGACTGGCGGAACGACAGGCCCCGGCGACCGTATTGGGAATATCATGGAATTTAAGATCGAGAAAGCTCTTTTTTTGTCTTTCTTGCAGAATCCCTAGAATTTCTGCACCGCTACTGACAAATAATTCTAGTCCCACTTTCCAAAAATTGACTTCCGGCAACAGATCGAGCATTGCGATCGCTGATTCTAAATCCGGCACATCAAGAGGAACAATAATTCGGTCTGAGTTGGTCATATTGGGGCTATACAGTGGGGAAGTGGGGAAGTGGGGAAGTGGGGACGGAGTTTAAAGGTAGTACAGCTTAAATCAGAGAAAAATCCAATCGGCAAAAGTGGCAGCCTGTCCGCAATAAATGCCATCACGATCGATGATATTCCAAACGATCGCTTTTTCAATGCGAAATAGTTGACCGTTTTTCGTGATCCTTACCCCGTGATAATCGTTGATATAGCCCTGTTTTTTGACTAAATCCAGCATTTTTTGGCGTTCTTGGGCGATTTCCTCTCCCTCTACCGTCGCTCGCGAAGGAGTTGTTAATAATTCTGGCCAAGTTAAACCCCAGAGATCGAGGGCACCGCGATTACCATAATTGAAGATCGGATTAGTTTGCGTACCGTGGGAAACCAGCACAAAAGGGGCATAAAAGAGCATTTTACTCTGTTCTTTGCCAGTACCGATCCGGGGTAAAAGCGATCGCCCGATTAACTGTTCATAACTATCCAGCAGCAATTCTGTCCAAGCTATAATAGCTAAATCTTGCCAAATTTCCATAAAATTATCTTGAAAAACCGGTTTAATCTTCCCTTTGCCAATATTTATAGGCCGCGTAGGCTAAAGTAATCACTCCCGTCAGAATTGCCGACTCATCCACTAAAAATTCCGGATGGTGAAGGGGGGGATTGAGGAGGTGAGGAGAACCCACTCCCAGACGGAACATTGTCCCCGGGGCCTGTTGCAAATAAAGGGAAAAATCCTCGGCCCCCATGGAGGGTTCCGAGAGAATTAAAACCCGATCCCGTCCCCAAGCTTCTAAAGCAGCTTCTTCCACCAAACGAGTTAAAAATTGGTCATTTTGTACCGATGGCACACCCCGACGATAATTTACTTGACATTTAGCGTTATATGTGCTACAGACATTCGTGACCAAACTCTCGATCCATTCTGGGAGATGGGCGTGGGTTTCTGGGTGCAGCGATCGCACTGTTCCTGCCATGCGTACCTGATCGGCGATGACGTTGGGGGCGCGACCACCGCTAATCTGGCCGATGGTGAGGACAATGGGACGCAAAGGGTTTTGAGTCCGACTAATTGCCTGTTGCAAAGTGGTGATTACTTGCGAAGCGATCCAGATAGCATCGATCGCCTCGTGGGGCCGGGCCCCGTGGCCGGATTCCCCTTGAATAAAAATCTCCAGATCGTCGGCAGCCGCAGTTAAGGCCCCGTAACGAACCCCGATCGATCGGGCCGGAATCGAGGGGAAAACGTGCAGCCCGAAAACGGCGCTGACATCCCGCATCACCCCTTCCCGGATCATCCAATTGGCCCCCTGGGCGATTTCCTCTGCTGGTTGAAAGAGAAAGCGTATTTTTCCCTGCAAAGGTTCCGAGAGACGGGAAAGCACCATCGCCACCCCTAAACCGACGGTAGCATGAACATCGTGACCGCAGGCGTGCATAATCCCCGGTTTACGGGAAGCAAAGTCTAAATCGGTCTTTTCTTGGATTGGTAGGGCATCCATATCGGCCCGGATGGCTAAAATCCTTCGATCACTGCCTTTTCCGGGCAATTCTCCCTTAACTCCCGTTTTTCCCACCGCTTCCTGCACCGATAGACCACAGGAAGACAAAACCCCGGCAATATAGGCGGCAGTTTGATATTCTTGCCCGCTTAACTCTGGATTCGCGTGAATGTGGCGGCGAATCTCCACTAATCGGGGTGCGAGACTCTCGGCTATGTTTTTAATCTCGGAGAGCATGAAACCAGTTTTACAGTACCTTTAGGGTTAATCATAGAGCATTTTTTACCTGAAAAGTTGGGTCTGGCTGATTTTCAGTCTCAACTGTCTTCTCGGCACTCTTTCAACCCAGGACTAAGCTAATTTGTCAAGAGGATGCAGGAGTTACTATTCATCTCTTGATTCGGTAACACCTCTTGAGAGAATATTCCAGCTATGATAGGAAACAGTGTCTAGTTAGGAAAAAAACATGGTTCAGTCTTCCGAAAAAATTGAAGTTAAGTACGGAGAAAGAGAAATTGCTGAAGGAACATTAATTACTTTCCCCAATCCACGCCCCGGCAGAAATTATGATATTCAGATCACTCTGCCAGAATATACCTGTAAGTGTCCCTTTTCCGGTTATCCCGATTTTGCCACTATTTATCTTAGCTACGTTCCCGATCAAAAGGTGATGGAATTAAAGGCGATTAAACTTTATATTAATAGTTATCGTGATCGTTATATTTCCCACGAAGAAGCAATTAACCAAATTTTAGATGATTTGGTGGCCGCTTGCGAACCCTTGCAGATGAAAGTTAAAGGGGATTTTCATCCCAGAGGTAACGTTCATACCGTGGTGGAGGTGATGTATAAAAAAGAATAGCATAATTGTCTAGTTTGGGGATGGGGTTGCTCCCATCCCTTGCTGTTCTAGTTTTTGTTGTTCAAGTTTTTTGCTGTCCTTGTTTTCAATACTTATTTTAAAATTGTCCTCTATACTTAGAGCTTGAATCTTATCGTTAAGAGTTGGTTGATTGCCTTTGACTGCTGCTAGGTAAACTGCCCGCGCATTTAAATTGCTTATTGAGATGAAGCAAGAGGCAAGAGGCAAAACGGAGAATAAATCATCAGTTTTTAATAACCAGATTTAGTATAAGTAGGGCTGGCTGAATAAATCTAAAAACCTTGTTGGATAATATTTTTAGGCTTTTTTGAAATCAAAAACTGCCAACCCGTGGCGTGATCTACACTCCACACCCTGCCCCCGGGAAAAACTTTTTCAGCAAACCCTAAGTAGAATTTAAAACCATCCCCACTGAGGAACTAGCCATGAAATCCTTTGCCCTTCTTACCACCGTTAGCCTAATCAGCCTTTCCACCCTCGCGACTGTTCGCCCCGTCATGGCGCTAGAGAGCCGACAACCAGCCGAAACCCGAATCGCTCAAGGGAACAATCAAGACGCGATCGGCTACTATAACCGGGGAGTTGGCTACATCCAACAAGAAAAATACGATCTCGCCCTCGCTGAATTCACCAAAGCGATCGAACTCGATCCTAACTATACCGAGGCTTACAACAATCGCGGGTTTCTTTACGCCGGACAGGGGAAACCCGACCTCGCCCTGTCCGATTACAATCAGGCGATCAACATCAATCCCCGATACGCCGAGGCTTACCTCAATCGCGGGCTTCTTTACCAACAACAGGGGAAACCTGACCTCGCCCTGTCCGATTACAATCAGGCGATCAACATTAATCCCCGATTGGCCCTGGCTTACAACAATCGCGGGTTTCTTTACGCCGGACAGGGGAAACCAGACCTCGCCCTGTTCGATTACAATCAGGCGATCAACATTAATCCCCGGGACACCCGTGCTTACGTCAATCGGGGGCTTCTTTACGGCGAACAGGGGAAACCCGACCTCGCCCTGTCCGATTTCAATCAGGCGCTCAACATTAATCCCCGAGATGCCGATGGTTATCTGAATCGGGGGGTTCTGTACGCCATACAGGGGAAACCCGACCTCGCCCTGTCCGATTTCAATCAGGCAATCAACATTAATCCCCGAGATGCCCAGGCTTACAACAATCGCGGGCTTCTTGACAAAGAACAGGGGAAACCAGACCTCGCCCTGTCCGATTTCAATCAGGCGCTCAACATTAATCCCCGATTGGCCGAAGCTTACATCAATCGGGGGAATCTTTACCAACAACAGGGGAAACCTGACCTCGCCCTGTCCGATTACAATCAGGCGATCAACATTAATCCCCAATTGGCCCTGGCTTACGCCAATCGGGGGGTTCTTTATTACTCTCGACAAGAAACGGAAAAAGCGATCAGAGATTTCCGACAAGCCGCCGAACTGTTCCGCCAGCAAGGAAACACGGCGTTATATGAAGCGGTTATGGAAATCCTACGGCTATTAGGCGCGGTCTAGTCCTTTTTCTTGGGTTGAGCGAATCAATAGGTTAAAGAAAACCTCTCAATTTTAGGGGAGAGCGAAACCCAACATCCAACACCTCAATCCGTCTGAATAGGCGATCGCTTCTCATGGCTTTTTGTGGGGTTTCCTTGGGTCAATTCAACCTAGGATAATTGTTATCAGTATTTAGTTTTTTCTAGTCTAGTCTGTTAATTGTTCATTAAAAACCTTCGCGATGGATGTTATTTTATGACCCTAAAACAACTCATACAAGACAAACGAGAGGATATCCTAAAAATTGCCACCAAACATGGTGCTTTTAATGTGCGTGTATTTGGTTCCGTTGCTAGAGGTGAGGAAACCGAAAATAGTGATATTGATTTTTTAATTGATTATGATTTAGCTAAAACATCCCCTTGGTTTCCCGGTGGATTATTAGTTGATTTAGAGGATCTCTTAGGGTGTAAAGTGGATGTAGTAACTGAAAAAAGCCTTCATCATCTAATTAAACAGCGAATTTTAAAGGAGGCAATTAAGTTATGAATGAAGATCAAGGGCTCTTCTCGACTTTGTGTGATAATTTTTGCTTATGGAATCGTGAAATGTTGACGGAGAAAGACTTTTACGACTATTTTGCCGAAGAAACTATCAGTATAGGCTTCGTTTCCACACAGAAACCAGAAGAGCCGATCAAGTTTATCTTGGATACATTTTAGACTGTATTGATAAAATTAAGGAGTATTCCCAAGGAGGAAAACTGGAGTTTTTTGCTAATTCAATGATGAGTGATGCTATCATTAGACGCTTACAAACCTTGGCAGAATCAACTCAACGGCTTTCGGAGGAATTAAAGGCAAATATTCCCGATGTTGACTGGCGTAATATTTCTGGTTTTAGGAATATTTTAGTACATGATTATTTAGGAGGAATTGACCTTAATACAGTTTGGGATGTGGTAGAGAATTATTTGGATAATTTAAGAGAACAGATTTTAAGGCATCTAGAATCAGTCAATACTTAATCAAAGTCTAATTTTGTAGGTTGGGTTGACGCAAGGAAACCCAACAAATCCACCAGTTATGCTTTGTTGGGTTTTCCTTTGGTCAATCCAACCGACAAGGGGGATTATGCGCCAGAATAATCAATATTTATTATGCAGTATCGAAGGGCAAAAATTGAGGGAGGAACTTACTTTTTTACTCTTGTCACTCACAAGCGTAAAAAATTCTTGTGCGAACCAGAAAATATCTCCCTCTTGCGAGAAGCATTTCGCTACGTTATGCAACGTCACCCATTCACAATCGATGCCATTTTCATTTTACCCGACCACCTGCACTGCATTTGGACTTTACCCGAAGGTGATGCCAATTTTTCCACTCGTTGGCGTTTAATAAAAAGCTATTTTAGTCGTAACTGCGATTCACAATATTACGGAAACATGACTACTTCGAGAGAGAATAAAAAAGAACAAACTATCTGGCAAAGACGGTTCTGGGAACACTTAATAAAAAACGAGCAAGATTTCATTTTTCATGTAGATTACATTCATTATAATCCCGTAAAACATCGATTAGTTAATGCTCCTTCAGCTTGGGAATATTCCAGTTTTCACCGTTATGTTCAACAAGAAATCGGCTCTTCTCGACTTTGTGTGATAATTTTTGCTTATGGAATCGTGAAATGCTTATCGGGTAACACTTTTAGGACTATTTTGTCGAAGAAACTATCAGTATAGACCTCGTTTCCACACAGAAACCAGAAGAGCCAGAAATCTATCAGATTGACTGGGGCGCAAATGAAGAAATCATCTTTCCGGCGCCGATTGGCTATGAATAGAGCGATCGCCTCGTTTTCTAGGTTGGATCGTCGGAACGAAACCCAACACCCAACACCTAAATCCGTCTGAATCTTTTTGTTGGGTTTCCTTGGGTCTATTGTTGGGTTTCCTGACGTCAACCTAATACCATTTCTCTAAATGAAAACTACACATCGAATTTAAATCCCCCTTTAAGTTCCCCTTTTTAAGGGGGATTTAGGGGGATTAAACTTCTGTAGTCAGACTTTGGAGAATTGGTATAACTCATTGGACTTGCTCCAGGACTATCGCTATATTTGATCGGTGCAGCGGGATGGCAAGGAAGCAGCGATCGCCGATAAATTGCTAGGGAGCGGAGTCCTTAATCATGCACCCCCTGTGCGACAATATATCGAGTTTGCCCTTGGCTAAAACCATTAATTGATGACCTTGCCCATACAAGTTTTACCCCAAGACGTAATCGATTTAATTGCCGCAGGAGAGGTAATCGACTCTTTAGGCGCTGTGGTGCGGGAATTAGTCGAAAATGCCATTGATGCGGGGGCAGATAGGATTACCATCGATATATCTCCCCAAAATTGGCGAATACAAGTATCGGATAACGGTAGGGGAATGTCTAGAGAAGATTTGCAACTGTGTAGCTATGCCCACAGTACCAGCAAAATCCGCCAACGGGAGGATCTTTGGCAGATTACCAGTCTCGGATTCCGTGGTGAAGCTTTGCACAGTATCGCACAGGTGGCGCGTCTGCGGGTTGCCAGTCGCCATGACGGTGATTTAGGTTGTTATTGTCTTTACAATCACCAGGGTGAGCCGGATAATTTAGAAACGATTCCTATAGCTATCGGCACTATCGTCACGGTAGAAAATCTCTTTGGTAACTTTCCTGTGCGTCGTCAAGCTTTACCGTCAATTAACAAACAATTAAAGGATATACAGACTTTAATTCATAATTTTGCTCTCTGTCATCCCCAAATTACTTGGCAGGTTTTCCAAGATCATCAAGATTGGTTACGCATTAGTCCGGGTAAGGATGCCAGTCAAATATTACCGCAATTAGTTAAATCTCTGCATTTTAACGATTTAGCAGCCCTAAAACTTGACTTAACGACTCCTGACGCAGAATCTGCCCAAATTGAATTAGTCATTGGTTTGCCCGATCGCATTTCTCGCCATCAACCGAATTGGGTTAAAATTGCTGTTAATGGGCGAATGGTGCGCTCATCCGAGTTAGAACAGGCAATATTTCAAGCTTTCGCTCGTACAGTCCCTAAAGATCGCTATCCCGTTTGTTTTCTCCATCTACATCTTAACCCTCGTTCGATCGATTGGAATCGTCACCCAGCTAAAGCGGAAATATACCTGCATAACCTCGTTTTTTGGCAAGAACAGATAATTTCAGCCATAGACAAGGCTTTAGGACTAAATCCCGAACATATACCCGAAAAAGCGCAAAATCAGCGCGTCAGTCAAATTCTCAAGGCTGCCGAAGAAAAAAGCACCTATATAATAGGGGAGAAATCCAGGAAAAATCGGCTGGAATTAAAGGCATTAGCTCAAATTCACCAAACTTATATAGTTGCCGAACATCCTAACGGATTATGGTTAGTGGAACAACATATTGCCCATGAGCGGGTTTTGTACGAACGTTTAGAGGATAACTGGGAAATCGTGCCGTTAGATACTCCGATCATCTTAAATCAGTTAACTACTCGACAAATCGAACAATTACAACGTTTAGGATTAGAAGTTGCTAGTTTTGGCGATCGCTCTTGGGCAATTCGTAGTATTCCTGTTCTACTAAAAGAACGGGAGGATCGGGCTGATGCTTTACTAGAATTAAGTTTAGGGGGCGATTTACAA